>JAVKCN010000135.1:0-70686 GCA_040222715.1 Cyclobacteriaceae bacterium
GTGTGTACCCCCCACCGGGCGTCCCTCATGACGGGCCAGCATCCGCTGACGCACGGGTTATTTATGAACGATGTACCACTGGATACCGCCGCGGTGCCATTTGCCAATATAGCCGGTCTGGTAACCCGCTTCAGCCAGCACCTCGGCAATGGTCACCGCGGCGGTATCCAGTGGTACATCGTTCATAAATAACCCGTGCGTCAGCGGATGCTGGCCCGTCATGAGGGACGCCCGGTGGGGGGTACACACCGGCATGCCCGACACGGCATTGATCAGGTTGGCCGACTGCCCGGCCAGGCGGTCGATATGGGGAGTTTTCACATTCGGGTCGCCCCGGTAGCCCAGGGCCTGGGCCCGCCACTGGTCGGTGTGCAGCACCAGAATATTTAAGGGTTGCTCATCCTCAGTCTTGGTGGTTGACGAACAGGAGGTGGTCCACCCCGCCAGTAGTAAGAGGCCTAGCGTTGAGAAAACAGCAATGCGTTGAAACAAGATCGTCATCCGGTCAGCAGGGTTTAGGTTGAAGAAGTATGCAGAGACAGTAGCCGAACATCCTTTAGAGGCCCGACATTCGCCATAAGATACTATCTCCCCCCATGAAGTAAAACTCTGTCTTACAGAAATTTTTCTTTCTGCTGCCTTTGTTCGTCAATTTTAGCTCACGACCGCACCCAGTCTACCTTTTCGCCAATCGGGCCACGTTTGCTGCTGGGCCATTTGTCGGTTTTGGGAGTACCGAGGTAGAAAAAGCCCAGTAGCTTATCTGCCGGCTCCAGCCCGAAAAAAGATTTGGCCTCTTCCATATAGGTAACGCCCCCCGTCCCCCAGTAGCCTCCAATCTGGTAGGCTGAGGCGGTCAGGTGCATATTCTGCACGGCGCAGGCGGTGGCCATCAATTCCTCTATTTCCGGTACGCTCTCGCGGGGGTCTCGCTTCATACCAATGGCAATGATGTGCGAGCACAGCAGGGGCTTCTGCTTCAGTTTATCGTACTGCTTCTGCTCAAAGGTGCCGCTCGCCTGGGCTACCTTTTCGTAGAGTTCGGCCTGGAAATTAGCCAGGGTTTGGAGACCCTCTCCGGAGAATACTACAAAGCGCCAGGGTTGGGTTAAGCGGTGGGTGGGTGCCCAGTTGGCATTTTCCAGCATCGCTTCAATGATGGCATCGTCTACCGGCGCATCGCTGTATACGGCCGGGTAAATAGATCGGCGGTTCTGGATCAGTTCGGTCGCTTGTTCGGGGGTAATATTCATACTAATTGGTATTCAGTGTATATCGCAATGTATCAGTATCCGATAACATCGCTTGCAAAAATCTATTGGCCGCAATATATTAACTTCAGTGTTAATGCCCGGAAAAAAGAAATGACTTACGGCGTATTTGATCGCAATCTGTTTTTTGTGCCTTATATTCGTAGGATGAACGAGCAAGATTAAACCGACCCTTATGCGGATTGACCTATCTGACCGAAATATTTTAGTAACCGGAAGCACTCGGGGTATTGGCCGAGCCATTGCCGAGCAGTTGGCCGCCGCCGGAGCGCATGTGGCCCTTCACTACCACCAAAGCCGCGATACCGCGCAACACCTGGCGGAAAATATCGGCCACGGAGCCGTGCCCTTTCAGGCCGACCTGGGCAAGCCGGTGGAGGTTTTACAACTGTTTCACAACGTGCTGGAGCGCTTTAAACGTATTGACGGAGTGGTGAATAATGCAGGGATTGTCGTCAGTGCCGACGTAGAAGGTGACGATATTGCTTTCACCGATAGCTGGTCGAAGACGATGATGGTGAACCTGCACGCCACCGGCCTGTTGTGCAAGAAGGCGATCAATCATTTTCAGGAAATTGGCGGGGGGCGCATTGTCAACATTGCCTCCCGCGCTGCTTTTCGCGGGGATACCAGCGATTACCTGGCCTACGCGGCTTCTAAGGGAGGAGTTGTCGCGCTGACCCGCTCTATTGCCCGGGCTTATGGAAAACAGGGGATCAAAGTCTTTACAGTGGCCCCGGGCTTCACCAAAACCGATATGGCCGATGATTTCATCAGAAAGTATGGAGAGGAATACGTGAAAAGTGATATCGCCCTCACTTCCCTGACCCAACCGGAAGACATCGCTCCCACCATCGTCTTTCTCATGAGCGGGCTGGCCGACCATGCCACCGGAGCCACCATTGATATTAACGCAGGAAGTTACGTCCATTAGTTTTGAAAGAAGACAACCAAAGCAATCCGCAAGATGTTACCCCGAAGATGGAAGAAGAAACCCTACCCTTACGGATAGAACCCTGGATGCGCGGCTTGCTGCTTCTGGCAGGGGCCTATAACATCGGTTGGGGTGCATTTATTTACTATTTCCCAGCCTCCTTCTATCAGTGGGTCACCGACGGATATACCGAGCCCCTTTCCCTGATTAAATGGCAGGGGCTGGGGGTGTTGTTGTTTGGAACAGGCTATATTATTGCCGCCATTTACCCTCATCGCTACGGGTGGATCGTCCCGTTGGGAATACTGTCCAAAACATTGGGGGCCATTGGGTTTTACTTCATCGTGATGGAACAAACCATCACCCGTCCGTATCTTTTTCATCTGATTATGAACGATTTGCTTTGGTTAATCCCTTTAGCGGTTATTTTTGTTCGGATGATACGTATACGAAAACAAAAAGCCGCCTATGAACAGGTTACCTGAATGGGTCGGCATGCTTTTGCGCTTTGCCAGTTTTACCAACCTTATCTGGGGCTTAACCCTCGCCCTGGTAGCTGATGGGCTGTTGCGATGGGCGCAGATGGAAGTGCCCGCAACGCTCTTCCCCTGGCGGATGCTGGGTATGGTTGCCATCATCCTCGGACTGGCCTACTATTTTATCTCGTTCAACCCCGTGAAGGGGCTGCTGATACTGGCGTTGGGAACGCTGGTTAAACTGGTGGAAACCATTACAGTGGTCACCGAGTGGATCGCCGGACAGCTTACCTACCAAATGGCCTTGTACTTTGCCGCCAAAGACTTTCTATGGCTGGGCCCGTTGATTTCTATCCTTTATCTGGTATTTAGGGAGTGGCAAAACCCGGCTGAGGCCAATGCCATCAACCCGGAAGAACCTCTTCCCCAAACACTGGCTCATTTCACCACCAACCGCGGGCATAATCTGGCAACACTTTCTCACACCCAACCCATATTGCTGGTATTCTTACGCCATTTCGGATGCACTTTTTGCCGGGAAGCCCTTCATGAGATCGCTGAAAAAAGATCAGTCATTGAAGAGCGGGGAGTGAAGATTGTACTGGTTCACATGGGCAATTATGAACAGGGGGAGTTTTTACTGCAAAAAAACCGAATGAATACCGCAGAACATGTGAGCGACCCTGAGTGCCAGTTATACGATCTGTTTCGGCTCCGACGCGCTCGATTTTCCCAGTTATTTGGTATCTGGACGTTGATTCGGGGTTTTAAAGTCGGACTGTTAAATGGGCATGGTATTGGGAAACTGCTAGGCGACGGCTTTCGGATGCCGGGCGTTTTTCTGCTCTATCGGGGTGAATTGCTCAAGAGCTACAAGCATCAGTTTGTCTCCGACCAGCCAGATTATGTGTCTTTAGCAAGCTGGCAGTTGCAATAGCGGCAGTTTGCTATTCGAGGAGTCCATATGCAGTACTGACTGCCAACAGCCTCCTGCTAAAAGCTTTACTGTTTACTATTATTAACCTCCTTCTCTCTACTGCTACTCAAATCCTCATCAATCAGCGCATCATATAATACCTGCTGGATATTGGTACGGGTATTCAGCTGATAGAGGCGGGTGTTGTTGCGGGTGGGATGCACCCGGTTAGACATAAAGACATACAATAAACCATGTTCGGGATCGGCCCAGGTGAAGGTTCCGGTAAAACCGGAGTGCCCGAAACTGGCATCGCTGGCATCTACTGCGGCATTTCCGTTGGGAGAGCGTTCCAGATTCGGTTTGTCAAAGCCCAGCCCCCGGCGGTTATCATTTTCAGGAAACTGGTAGCGGGTAAATTCCTGCATCGTTGCTTCGCTGATGTAGCGACGCCCGCCGTATTCTCCTCCATCCAAGTACATCTGTATCAGCTTGGCCAGATCGTTGGCATTGGCAAACAGCCCGGCATTGGCCGATACTCCGCCCATCATAATCGCCCCTTCGTCGTGCACCGGTCCATGAATCGGCTCATGGCGAAAAAGGTAGTCATTCTCAGTAGGCACAATTCGTGAAATTGGAAATTTCTCCAATGGCCGGTAGGTCAGGGTGGTCGCTCCCAGCGGGCCGTAAAAGTTTTCGTTGATGTAGGTCACAAAATCTTCGTCTGCCAGCTTTTCTACGATGGCGGGAAACAGGTAAAATGCCAGACCGGAGTACAAATACTTTTTCTCATCTTCCAGAGGAGATTTTTTGATGGCCTTATAGATTTTCTTTTTGTACTTCCGATGCAGCCACATATTATCAGTCAGCCTGGTAGGGAAGCGGCGGGAAGAATCAGCGTCGATGGTAAACCATTTATAGCTACCGTTTTTGCGCAAGGTACTTTCCCAGTAGGCGATCCAGGATTTAAAGCGAGCCTGATGCGCTAGAATATCTCGCATGGGCACTCCGGCTTTGTTTGAGTTTTTAAAGTAGGGAAGATAGTCTTCAAGACCAGCCGACAGATCAAATTTACCTTCGTCATGTAATTTCATCAAGGCCGGTAAAGCGGATGATATTTTGGTGACCGAAGCCAGATCGTACAAATCGTCCCGCTGTACCTGAACTGTATCGCTATACTCCTGCAAGCCATACGCCTGGTACATCACCACCTTACGATCTTTGGCCACCAATACCTGACAACCCGGAATGGCTTTACTGCTGATCGCTTCCTCTACCAGGGAGTCAATACGGGCGTACAGGATGCGGGAGTCCATACCCGCATCTTCGGGCAAGGTGTAGTTGAAACGAAGATCCCCCACCACTTTCAGACCATCTCCCGCCCGATACTTGTTGCCGATACTCACCGGCAGTTTTCCGTTGGCTCCCACTCCGCCAAAAATGAGCTGCGCCACCAGTTCCTCTGCATGCCGGTTATCCTGATAGGCAACAATCAACCCATCCGCCTCCTGTGGATTAGGCAGTTTATCGAGTACGTACGGATTTTTGAATACGGTAAGCACCGTACTATCCCGCTGAGACAGTTCGCGAAGCAACTCCTGCACCGATGATGAAAGAGATAAACGATTGCGGGGAAACCGGCTGTCGTCGTGCAGACTGACCAGCACAATATCATGATCCGTCAGCTTTTCCCGGATGGTCTTCACCGCGGTAGTGCTGGCATCAGTATCTACCTTAAAATGATCTACCTGGGTATAAAGCCCCAGGGTTTTCTGGAAAGAGGTGATACTGCTTTTCGCTCCAATGGCCACGGAAGCAATCTTCAGGGTATCCAGTCGGCGAATAGGTAAGAAATCATTCTTGTTTTCAAGCACCGTAAGGGCGGCCTCCATCAGTTTACGGTTGAGCAGCTCTCCGGTGGGTGTCATCATTTCATTAGCAATATTCTTCACCACCACGGGCTGGTAGTTATCCAGACCAACCCATTGCTTTATGGCAAGCACCTTCCGGCAGCGTTCGTCAATTTCTTCCTGGGTAATCAATCCCTGCTCAATGGCTTTGCGAATCTCGGCAATGGCCCGGGGCACATCTTCGGTAAACTCCAGCATATCGTTCCCGGCCATAATGGCATCTTTATCTACCACTCCGGGCTGGTTTCCTGCCGTCACCCCTTTCATGTTCATGGCATCGGTCACGATGAGTCCTTCAAAGCCCAAAGTATCTTTCAGCAGACTGGTAATGATGGGTTTGGATAGAGTAGAGGGCCGCCCTTTTGTGGGGTCCAGCGCTGGAATGTTCAGGTGGGCCACCATCACCCCTCCAACTCCGGCTTCGATCATCTTGCGAAAAGGAAATAACTCCAGAGAATCGAGTCGGCTGCGTGAATGATTGATTTGCGGTAAGGCATAGTGAGAATCGGTACCCGTATCGCCATGGCCGGGAAAATGCTTGGCAGTGGTTAGAATATGTTCATCCTGCATACCCCGCATGTAGGCAATACCTTTGCGAGCTACATTATTTTTATCTTCTCCAAACGAGCGGAAGTTGATTACCGGATTGGCGGGGTTGTTATTTACATCTACCACTGGGGCGAAGTTGATGTGCATGCCTGACCGCTTCATCTGCCGGGCTACTTCCAGGCCCATCTGGTACAGCATGCTATCATCCTGAATAGCGCCCAGCGTCATCTGAAACGGATAGCTGATGGTGCTGTCCAGGCGCATGCCGATGCCCCACTCAGCATCCATCGCCACCACCAGTGGCACTCGGGAAGCTTCCTGATACTCGTTCAGCAAACGTGCCTGACGTCCGGGCCCGCCCTGGAAAAAGATGAGGCCGCCAACCTTCTGGTCGCGGATCATGCGAAGCACCTCCTGCTTATGCTCGGCTCCCCGGTTGGAGTAGGCGGCGATGACAATTAACTGGGCGATACGCTCGTCGGGCGAGAGGGTCTGGAGAACCGAGTCAACCCAGGGGCTGTGGGTGTATTTTAAGAAAGGAGGTTCATCAGCCGCGAAAGCGGTCAGCAGCGTGAAGAAGCTATACAGGAAGGCGAAGGAAAATCTCCGGATGCTCATAGAGGGAAATACTATTTGTAAATAGGCAAGAAAAATTCGTGCCGAAAAGGTAACGAAATTACGGGTACTATCGCATAAAAAAAAGCGCTGCCAAATGATTAGCAGCGCTTTACGTTGAGACGCAGACAAGGGTTGGTTAGTTCCACCTTACTTATTATTCATACACTGATCTACTGCGAATAATATGTTTGGTTTGGCATGTTTAATATTGATTAGTATAGGTGAGAGAGAGTCTGTAACCAAAATTGGAAAAAATCTTTCATCAGACTTCTGATTGATTGAAGGGAGCCTCATACCGGAGACTTATTCAATAGGCACCGTTACCATGAAGAAAGTAGTCCCCCCTTGCTCATCTATGGTGACGATACCGCTGTTATACACCCCGGGGGCCAGCATATTATGATCAGCCACAACCACCTGGCCATTTGGGGTTAGCTTTGTTCCCGGGGGCAGTGCGCCAACAATATATTTTGCAACTTCAATAGAACCATCTTTATCCATTGGCAGCGCGAGTACATCTCCCTCAATTAACACACCCATTTTTTTGGATTGCTGCATCTGATAAACAGCCTCCGTATCCTCCAGATCACTGGCATCCAGTATCTTAAATGACAGCGCCGTTAGCATTTGGTAGTCTTCCGCATCAATCGTTTCAATTTCTAATGAATAACTCCCTACTTCAAGCGCATCAGCGTTTTCCACTACCACAAAGCCATTTGGATACATATTGGTGCCAGGGGGCAATTGGCCTGAGACCACGCTGGCAGAAACGATGTCGGCTTCTGGTAGATAAGGCACTGCGATAATCTCACCGACTGTAAGATGATTTAAAGGTGCAGGCGGCATCCGATAATAAAACCCATTGTCGCTCAATAATATAGTATCAATTTTTATACGCTGAAGTAAATAACCCTCCTGTCCTGGTGATATCCTCAATATATATGATGACCCCAGGGCACTTGAAAACTGACAAGTCACCACCATGAGAATATAGGCGGTGCATTTTATGAATTTCCTGTGCATGTCTGTAAAGAATTAGTTAATTGCAAATTTGCGGGTGCAGATATTGCCTTTTCTGTTCGTAAAACAGGTTCCCTAGCGGCCTTTTTTCTCGTAAAGCCAATACTCCCATTTCTCCAATTCTCGAGGTTGATTGTTGATTGTTCAATGCTCCGACATGTACTGCAAATGAAAGGTTTTTCTGAAAGTGCTGAGGCGATATGGGAAGCTGAGCGAGCGGTATAGTCAGATTTTCCTGGCATTGTAGCAGATATTCCTGAAAAAACATGACCAGGTGGCAGCAGAAAAGAGGCGCCTTTGTTACAGGGCACGCCTGAATGCACTACGGTTATACCATAGCGAACCCAATGGAAGGCAACTCGTGAGGGGAAAGTCATTTTACCTTTCATAATCACTTTTGCACACGCTTTTGTGTAGACCGTTCTGCTAACCAAAAGTAGTGCGCTTTTGTCCGCAAAAAGCAGAAGCTATCTGGAAAGTTTACATAAACTGAATATACGTATTTTCATCGTTGGTATCACAGTAATTGCAGAATACACGTATAAAATAGGGTAAAAATACCCTATATAGTAAGCGAGATTATACGTGAGATTTTGCTCGTGGCTAAAAACTTATTAAAACTTCGTCTTTTCCCACATACATATATAAGAGGCTGGCACACCCTTAGCCCATGAGTGTTTCCTGAAACAATCCTTTGTCTACCGCAAAATAAATAAGACCCGCCGTGTTCTTCACTTGGCACTTTCGTATCAGGCGGTGCCGGTGCCCATCTACTGTTCTCTGGCTGATATTCAACAAATCACCAATCTCTTTGCTGGTATATTGCCGGCACACCAGTGACAAGATTTCCTGTTCTCGTTTGCTAAGATGCAACTGTTGTAACAGTTGCTCTTCCTGGTTGGCTTTTGCTATCTGGTAGTGCATTAAAGAAGCTACTTGGTGATCGTAATATTTTTTTCCTTCACCCACCCGATTCAGGCACTTTTCCAGTTCTTCGCTACGAACATCAAACGATAAGTAGCCATCAACCTCCAATTCTAAAAGCGGAATAACCTGATCCTGATCTGAGGTTTCTACAAAAGAGATGATCTTTATCTGCGGATAGTTGTTTCTTACAAACTGGCATAATTCGTAACCGTTGAGCAGTGGATCTTCACAATCTACAATCAGGATGGTAGGGGTGACATCCGACAAAAGGGAGTACAGTGCTTCCTCCGCCCGCACTTCATCTACAATTACCTTACGCAACATCCCGGCAATCATGTAGTGAATACCTTTACAAAACAGCTCTTTCCTACTGGTTACAACAATATACATAGCCTGATTAATAAATGGGTTTAAATAATTGTTCAATACTAATTCGGTCATGCTTCTCAAAAAAACAATACTTTCTCCAGTTGTCTATAAGCAAGAAACTCAGAGAAATCCAGGGTACTCACCATAGCATAAGCAACCACCTTATTTTGCCAAAAACACGCATATTGATAGGCGTCATTTCAAGCCTCTTTCTTCACCAGGTGAAGTTTGATATATGCTCAGATAACAGCATGCTTTCTGAAAAGCGTACTTAAGTAGTTATACCATATTCATATAGAAATGTGATTGACTCTTATTATCATCTGATGTTAGGTAAAATTACGGTTGAATAAAATTTCTGAGTAATTATATAGATGTAATGAAAAGCAGCATAAAAATTGTTTAGGCGTAAAAAAGCTCGCTAAAGGACACTTAATAAATGGAATCCACGTAAAAACACCTTTATTATTAAGGGGAAAATACCCATTGTTTGTGTAATATTATAGCGGGTAATATAAAAAATTTCCTATCTCAAAATGTAAGTTTGACAACGAGGATAAATTTATAAATATAGAATTTTACCTGAATATAGCAGCATGGCAATTCGTATATAAATACTTAAGCAATAATACTTAAATAATAGTAAAGAATACTACTAATTTTCGTTATATTCACTTAAATTAGGGCTTGATAATAACAAAGTATCGCCGATAGCTTATAGATAGATAAAAGAGGACGTGTGTGCCATAAAAAACTGCTTACATCATTAAAATATAACCAGGGTGAAAATATATATATTACTAATCGTTGCGTCCACTATATTACTCATGGCTGCTATTGGCTTTTTGCTGGTGGTGCTGCGCAAAAGAAAACGCATGGAGCAAAATATTCTTCAGCACCAATTTGCTCTAGAAATTTCGCTCAAGTCTCTGGAAGGTGAACGCAAACGATTGTCGCAGGAAATCCATGATGGGATCGGACCGCTTTTGTCATTGCTTAATTTGCATGTTCACCAAATACAGGAAAGCCAGGAAAGCAGCAAGCTTACCAGGCAACTGGACGAACTTTTAAAAAGAACCATTCGGGAAACTCACGACATCAGTGCGAACCTGTCGTCAGTAACGCTGGAACAAAAAGGATTGAAAGAAGCTTTAGAAGAATATTGTGCTATCGCCAGCGGCAGTTCTTCAATGCCGATAGATTTTAATTGCACCCTTGAACAAAGGCTCACCTCTGCTCTGGAGCTCAACCTCTACCGGGTTACCCAGGAATTAATTCATAATGCGATCAAACATAGCCGTGCTGACTTTATCTGGGTTTCCCTTAAGAAGAAAGAAGATCAGGTAATCCTGGAAGTTCGGGATAATGGCACCGGTTTCAGTGAGCAAACGGAGCAAGAACGCGCTGCCCGTACCCAGTTGGGATACGCCAATATCCAGCACCGGCTGTCTGTCATTCAAGGAACGGTATCAGTTTCTGCTGTACAACCCCAAGGCTGTCAAATACAAATTAATGTACCACTTTTAAACATACCCATAAATGAAAATTCTAATAGCCGACGACCACTTCCTGTACAGGAAGGGAGTCACTGATTACATCAAGAGTTGCTTCCCGGAAGCCCAAGTAAAAGAAGCCAGCGATGGTATAGAAGTCTTATCCATCGTTAAGGATTTCCAGCCGAATATTATTATGCTTGATCTGGAAATGCCCAAAATGGATGGGGTGGACACCATCACCTACCTCCGCCAGCACAATCCCGAAACAAAAATTCTGGTTGTCTCCATGCACCGTAACGAATTACTGGCACGAGAGGTACTTTCGCTGGGCGTGCATGGGTATCTGGTCAAAGGAGAAAACGAAAAAGACTTGGAAACAGCCATAGAATCTCTGAGAAACGACCAACGGTTCTTTTGCCAGCCCACTGTAAAAATGATGCAGGAGGAGCTGCGATTACAGAATAAATTCTGGAGCAACTTCGATAAACTGCGGCATCTGACCGACCGGGAAATACAGGTACTCAAGCTCATCTGCCGGGAAATGACCAATAAAGAAATTGCTGGCACATTGAGCATCAGCCCCCGCACCGTAGACAACCACCGGAATAGTCTGCTGGAGAAATGTGACGTGAAAAACACGGCCGGACTGGTCAGGTTTGCCATACAGCATAGTCTCATTGATGTGGTGAGCTAAGCTCCCAGGCAAAATACTTTTGCTAGTGTAAACCAAAAAGATAAGCTTCTGTCAAAGACATTTTACAGTGGCTTATATATGTATCAAAACATATTTTATAACTTAGGCGCTTTGAACCAATCAATCCATGATTCTTTTGAAGCGTCGCTATTCACTGCCCCTAACCCTTCTATTCGTAATTTCTCTTGCCCAGCAGGCTTGCACTCCCCCGCCGCCTACTGATCTCACGCAGGCCGTTATCCTTCCCAAACCCATCTCCGTTAACGCTACCGGAAAAACATTTACCCTAACCGGTAACTCAGCCATCTACCTGCAGGGAAACGCCACAGAGCTCCAAAATATCGGTAATTACCTGGCAGAACATCTGTCTCCCGCCACCGGATTCGAACTGTCGGTCACCGCAACCAATGATACTCCGGGCAACGGAAACCTTTTCCTGCACCTGGATGAAAATGATACCGAACTGGGCGATGAAGGCTACGAACTCGACATTACCGAAGACTTACTTACCCTTACTGCCCATCAGCCCGCCGGCCTATTTCGGGGTATTCAAACCCTGCGGCAGCTCCTGCCTCCGGCTATTGAAGAGTCCACTACCCAGACTGATGACTGGGAAATTGCCACCGGCACCATTCGCGACTATCCGACTTATGCCTACCGGGGCGCCATGCTGGATGTGGCGCGTCATTTTTTCAAGGTAGATGATGTGAAGCGATACATCGATCTGATCGCCTACTATAAACTAAACACGCTGCATCTGCACCTTTCCGATGATCAGGGGTGGCGTATTGAGATTAAATCGTGGCCGAAGCTGGCCGAGTTTGGCGGAAGTACGCAGGTGGGCGGCGGCGGTGGCGGGCACTATACCCAGGAACAATACGCCGACCTGGTACAGTACGCCCAGGACCGCTTTATTACCATTGTGCCCGAAATTGACATGCCCGGCCATACCAATGCCGCTTTAGCCGTGTACCCTGAGCTCAATTGCAGCGGCAAAGCATCGGAATTATACACTGGCACTGAAGTGGGCTTTAGCACCCTTTGTACTGATAATGAAGTTACCTACCAGTTTGTAGATGATGTGATCAGCGAACTGGCGGCTATCACTCCAGGACCCTACATCCATATTGGGGGAGATGAGTCGCACGCAACGGCGATGGAAGATTACATTCCCTTTGTGAACCGGGTGCAGCAGATTGCGAAGAAATACGGCAAGCAGGTGATCGGATGGGACGAGATTGCCAACGGCGAACTGATAGCCAATGCTACCGTGCAGTACTGGGCAGAGGCCGAAAATGCTACCAAAGCCATTGAGCAGGGAGCGAAAGTCATTATGTCGCCCGCGACCAAAACCTACCTGGACATGCAGTACGACTCCACCACCGAACTGGGCCTGCACTGGGCCGCTTACATTGAAGTGGATAGCGCCTATCAATGGGAACCCACCGAGATGGTACCCGGATTAGGCCGGGAAGATATTTTAGGCATTGAAGCCCCGCTTTGGTCGGAGACAATCACCAACATGGATGAGATTGAGTATATGGTCTTCCCCCGCCTGATTGGCATTGCCGAAATTGCCTGGACCCCCACCGCCGACCGACAGTGGGAAGAGTATCGCACCCGCCTGGGAAAACACGCCCCCTACCTTAAAGCGCTGGATATTGATTACTACCCTTCGGCCCTGGTAGATTGGGAGGAAAGTGAGTAGTGGCATCCCGATGTTGTCTTCCTCCAAATCGATAGCAGTTACCGACCGCTGATGTAGCGTCCCGTGTGCCTCGGGATGGGCCTTCCCGACATTCCGTTTCGTCTCCCGAGCACCGGGTAAGGGGTACCGAGCACTTGGTCGGCCTTCCCGAGCGCTGGGAAGCAGCTCCCGGATGCTCCGGAGAGCCTACCGAACACCGGGCAAAGCAATCCCACACCTGCTGCACTGTATTTAGAATGCAAGCCCCTGATGACTAATAAACCCGGATGAACCTTACGCTGTAAGGGTTTGGCACCAATTGCCTTCCTTATATCACATCCATCCCCGAATTTTGTCATGATATTCTTCATGTTAAAAGTTTAAGACAAGATGAAATCTATTGCCCAACAATTGGACGAGGCCGATATCATGCTCACCAATGCCATGCAGCACCCCATCGTCCGGCAACGATTAGCCGAGTACGGGTACCCCTTAACCCGACTGGAAACCGGCATGCAAAACCTAAACGCTACCCGACTTCAGGTCAGCACCAAAAATGACTTATACACGCAAAAAGAATCCTCAGATAAGGCTTTTCGCACCGATATGGCCCAGTTGAAAAGCTGGTTCACCGAGCACCGCCGTATCGCCAAATTGGCCTTCCGCCATCAAGCTGCCAAGTACGACTCGCTTCAGCTAGATGCCCCCGTGCAACGCAGGCAGGCCCCCTGGTTGGCGCAAGTGGATGCCTTTTACAGCAAGCTGCTTCCTCAGTCTAAAGTGATGCAGCGCTACGACGTACCCAAAAGCGAACTGGAACAGGCACAGGCTACTGTAGAATCGCTGAAAGCTACCCGCATTGCCCGATTCCAGACCAAAGGCGAAGCCCAACATGCTACCCAACAGCAAGCATTAGCGCTGAAAGAGTTACGTCAGTGGCTGACTCGCTTTAAGGCAGCAGCCCGCTTAGCCCTGGTGGATGAACCACAGTTGCTGGAGATTCTGGGGATCGTGGTTCCGGCAGGAGCCCGAAGCCGGGCATAGTTCGTTCGTTTGCATTGGTTGAAACCCTCCCGGAAAAGGCAGGTTAGGGGGCGTTCGGACCGAACAGATTAATATTTATTCCGGGTTCATTGTTTCCTTTTTTACATTTGAGCATATTGGAGATACTATTCACAACCGATCATGCTCATGAAAAAGATACTGCCCATCCTTAGTTTGCTCTTTCTGGCCGCTTACGCCCTAGCCCAGGAATTTCCCCAGGCCACCATTAAAAACAAGCACCTACAGGCTACGCTCTATTTGCCCGATGCGGAACAAGGCTACTACCGAAGCACCCGCTTCGATTGGTCCGGCGTGATTGGCAGTCTGGAGTACCAGGGGCATCAGTATTTTGGCAACTGGCTGGCCCAGCACACCCCCACCAATCCCGAGTCTATCAGTGGCCCGGTAGAGGCGTTTGCTCCCATTGGGTTTGAAGAGGCCGGGCCGGGCGATCCTTTTTTGATCATCGGTATCGGTATGCTCCGAAAGCCGGATGAAACTCCCTATCAGTTTATGGCTCCTTACGAGATTGTTGACGCAGGGCACTGGAAGACCAAAGAGAAAGAGGATGAGGTTACTTTTACCCAAAAACTCCGTAGTAACAACGGTTATGCCTATGAGTACCGCAAAACTGTGCGGCTCGTCCCCGGCAAACCGGAACTGGTGCTGGAGCATCACCTGAAAAACACGGGCAGAAGAGTACTGGAAACTAACGTGTACAACCACAACTTCTTCATCATTGACGAAGAACCTACCGGCCCCAATATCGTGACCAAATTCCCCTTCCCGGTGCAGGCCGAAGGGCGAGGGTTTGGCGAAATGATCGTCGCGCAAGACAGTACGCTGGTGTTTGAACGACCCTTGGAGGCCAAGGAAAATGTATACACTCCTGATCTGCAAGGATTTGGGTCTTCTTCCGAAGATTACGACATCCGGATTGAGAACACCAAAACCGGGGCTGGAGTACACATTACCGCCGATCGGCCCCTGCTGAAGTTTGTATACTGGGCCTGTGCCACCACCGCCTGCCCCGAACCCTACCTACAAGTGACCGCCAGGCCGGGTGAGGAATTTACCTGGGATATACACTATGAGTTTTATACCCTTCCGGCTGCTTCCGCGAGCGAGTAATCTCTAACAGAGAAGTTCAGGAACAAACTGTGAGTAATGACTGATGATCAATACTTTCACTAATCATCAGTCATTATTCATTCACCATGCTTACCCTACCATCTTACCGCCTGAAAGCGCCAGTCGGGGTGTACTTTCTGCATCTCAATCTCATCATTCCGTTTGGTAAGGCCACAGTCCAGGTAGTTTTGGTGTAATTTAGCCAGGGCCTCGCGGTCCAGTTGTACTCCCAGGCCAGGTTCCTGGGGCACCGGAATGGCTCCCTCTTCAAATTTGAACCGTCCGCCAACAATCACCTCATCTGACTGCCAGGGGTAATGCGTATCCAAGGGGTAGGGGGGCACTGGTAAGGCGGCTCCCAAATGCACCATCGCCGCCAGCGAGATACCCAGGTGGCTGTTGGAATGCATGGATAGCTTTCGGCCGAAGGTTTCACACACCCGTGCCAACTCCATGCTGGCGGTCAGCCCGCCCCAGAAATGATGGTCGCTCAGGATGATGTCTTCCGAACCCAGTTCAATACTGCGGGGAATATCCTCAAATGAGGTGGTACACATGTTGGTAGCAAAAGGAAGGTTTACTGCTTTTCGGGCTTCGGCCATATTTTCCTGTCCCCGTACCGGGTCTTCCAGATACTCCAGCACTCCTTCCAGCTTCTTCCCGTACTCGATACCGGTTTCCAGTTTCCATATGGCATTAGGATCAAGACGTAGCGGCACTTTTGGCCCAAAGGCTTCCCGCAAGGCTAAAATGGCATCCACTTCCTGCTGGGGTTCAAAGGCTCCTCCTTTCAGCTTGATAGACTGAAACCCAAATTCCTGACACATGGCTTTGGCTTGCGCCACAATACCAGCCGGATCTACCGCCGCCGCCTGTCGGGCCGCCGCCCAGCCAGTGACATTCGGGTCAGTACCGAACTCCAGTTTACCTCCTGCTCCCTCGTACTTGTAAAATAAGTAGGCGGCAAAGGGTACCCGGTCCCGCATTTTTCCACCCAGCAAATCCACCACCGGACGCCCCACGACCTTGCCCATAATATCCAGACAGGCCACTTCCATCGCACTGAAAATATGCACCAGCTTTCGCTGATCCCAGGGCGCATCGCCTCGCTCCCTGGCATTCTCTTTTCCAAAGTGGTTCTCCAGTGCCTGTTTGATCAGATTCAGCTGGAACGGGTCCTTTCCGATGAGCAATGCTTTGGCCTGCTCCAGATCGGCATTGATACTGGCATTCCCCGGAATCTCGCTGATGCCCACAATATTGTCGGTCGTCACTACTTCTACGATGGTACGCAGGGCGTAGGGAGCGTGCAATCCGGCGGCATTCAGCAGGGGAGGGTCTACAATAGCAATAGGAGTAATGCGGATTTCCTGAATGGCCGGCCCCGCTTTAGCCAGTAATTTTTCGTTCTGATTATTCATTTCTTCATAGTTAAACCAGGGTTTCGCCGCCAATCTGTTGTGCAGGGTCATTCATGACCACTCCAATAAGCGACGCAGGTTCTCTCCTTTTACCTGGGCAATTTCTGCCTTCGAATAGCCTTCCATATGCGCATCAACAATACCCGGAGTACCGCTGCCCCACACCATCCGGTCCGGCCCGAAGGCCTCAATCACACGACGAGTGAAGGGGCGGGCACTTTCGTAAAGCGGGGCATCTTCGGCAAAGTGGCCCAGACCCGAAAGCTTCATGTATACATTGGGAAAGCTAGCCAGATCCAGCACATTCGCGAACTCTACTCCGGTGCCCATATCCGGCTCGGCGAGGTGGTCGATGAGCACTTTGCAGCCGGGAAATGCCTGAATAGCCTCTCCCGCCTGGCGGGCATAGTTCGGCCCGATGTGCAGTTCTATAATCAAACCCAGATCAACCGCCTGCTTCCACAGGGCCCGCACTCCGGCATCCGCGAAGCTATCCAGGTATTCTTCTTTGCCACGATGGGCGTGAAAGCGGGTGGCCACCATGCGGGGCTCCTGCTGCACCAGCGCGGCCAGCTTTTGTGGTGCTTCCGGGTCTTTGGGGTAGAAGAGGCTGGTGCCTTTCAGGCGATCCGGCTCCCGTTGGAGGCAGTCGAGTATCAGGGAATGGTCGTCCCCGTACGGTTCGGGGTGAACGATTACGGCCCGGTCAATGCCTTCATCGTCGAGATGTTGCAGATATTCGGCCAACGGGTCTTCCGAATTGCCGGATACGTCCGGCTGGTAGGTCGCCTTTGGGTGAAATGGAAACCGCTGCACATCCGGGCTAAAGATATGCGCGTTCCATTCTATAACCAGCTTATCAGCTTTATTCCTGTTTTTTTCCGGTTTGGTCATCATATGTTCGGTCCTAGTTTGTCCACGGCCAGAAGTTGCAATACTGATTGAACTCAGCGCTCCGGCTGCCATAGCTTTAACGAACTTTCTACGAATCATCCTGCCATCTTTTTTGCTCTTTAGCTTATCTTAAACGATTGCCAGGTCACCATTTGCCATGCCCCATGCTGCTTCACATACACATTGGTATACCGAAGCTGCGTATTATTGGGACTGCCATCTTCTTTTTTGCGATGAAATGTACACTCCCCATTAATAATGGCGGTATTCTCATAGATCCTGATATCGGCTTTCTCCACCGTAATATCATCGTAACTGGAGCTACCGGCTTTGATGGCCCTAATGAATGATGCTTTCGTATCAATATTGCCATTAGAATGCACATAACAAAGGTCTTCGCTAATCAGGAGGTCAAGTTTATCAAAATCTTTCTTAACCATCGCCTCAAAGCGGCTCTTTTCTACCGCCAGAACGGAGGCCTCCGAACTCGATTGCGCCTGACTGATATGAACTCCCAAGCATAAGATGAGGAGGTAAAGTAGTTTTTTCATGAGTATAAACAGGGTTTGATCATTCGCCCGGCTTCTTTTTGCAGGCGAATGCGTAAAATTTCGGGTACGTTTTAACAAAAACTTAAATGGTGGTATCAGCCTTCAAAGTCTTCGGCTGATTCGTTGGTAACCGCATGAATCAGAGCTTTTATGTAGCCAAAAGCAAAGGCGTGTCCCTGCAAACCGCTACCGGGGTCAGCATGCTGGGGAATATGATCGGGCATCACCATGCCATCGTACCCGACATCGCGCAGGGCGCGGATGATCTGATGGAAATCCATATCGCCATTATCGGGATACACTTCCTGAAAATTGTTCCAGCCTCCTTTGATGTTCCGCAGATGAATGTTAAAAATCTGCTTCCGTTCCCCCACCCACCGGATGATCGGAAGGATCTCGGTTTTAGGGTCTTTCAATCCCTCGGCCGTAGAACCCAGACAGAGGTTAAACCCGTGCGAAGGGCTGTCGTAGAGTTGGGCGAAACGTTTGATGCCTTCAAATACGTGGGGGCTGTTCCAGCGAGTGATACCGGCGTAGCCGACGGGAGCGGGCGGATCGGCAATATGGTTGGCTAGCTTTACATTGTACTCTTCCGCCACGGGCAGAACCCGATCCAGGAAATACGTAATGCGCTCGTAGATTTCATCTATATCTACCGTCTCGCCAATAAACAACTCTTTATCCATGCCACGCTTTACTGCTTCTTCGTAATTCCAGGTACTGTACGAGGCATTGCCCCGGGTGGGGTCCTCCGTTCGTCCGGTACGCAGGATCGGCAGGATAATGGTGTTATAGAGTAGTGCCTTTACTCCGGTTTTGGAAGCCACCTCAATCATCTGCTGAATCATCTCAATTTCCCGGTCGCGCTCCGGGCTTTTGCCCAACATAATGTTCGGAGTATCCAACCGCTTGATACCGGCCGAGGACAAGGGCAGGTGGTAGGCATCCATGGTAATACCGTACTTCTCACAAGCATCTCTTTTGGCCAGGGAATCGTCTAAGTCCCATCCTTTTCCTTCAATCAATTTGGGCGAACCGCCATCCATGTTGAACACGCCATGACGGGCCAGAAACTCCAGGTTTTCGGGAGTGGTGCCGCCGTGCTGGCAGCCCACTTTCATCAGCACTTCTTTGGTTTTTCCGGCAGGTTTCTTATTCCGGGCATCCGCTGAATGGTGGCCTAAGGTTAAAGCTCCGAGAGAACCGGCGGACAGTGCTTTGAAAAAGTTACGTCGGGGGAGGGAAGCAAACTTCATACGATTATTTTTTAGGGGTTGTATTTTTAATTCGAATCTTCAGTCACTCATTCAATTTTCTATACCAGCGGGAAGAGTTTAGCGGCAATCAGAATCACAATAAGGCCAGTAATTCCCATGATGGTCAGTAGCGGAGAGAAGGTTTTCAGCGCTTCTTTTTCAGTGAGATTACTCATCTTACACACAATCCAGAAACCGCTATCATTCATCCAGGGAATGAGCTTGGACCCGCAGGCAATTGCCAGCCCGATATAGAGCTGATGGTACTCCAGAAAGGCATGATCGGCCATGCCGGCCAGAATGCCGGAAGCCGTAATCATGGCCACCGTAGCCGAGCCCTGGGCAGTCCGAACCACGGCCGTGATGAGAAAGGCCAGCGGTATCAAGGCCATTTGAAAATCCTGGGTTAACACTCCGATCCGCTCGCTGATACCGGTTTGCTGCAACATTCCTCCGAAAGCACCACCCGCCGCAGTGATCAGAATAATCATGCCGCCACTCATCAGGGCCGTCTGTACTGACTCCAGCAACTCCTGCTTATTCCCCTTTTTCTGGACTGCCAGCATGATCAAGGCAGATAATCCTCCTGCCACCAGGGCAATATTTTTCTCACCCAGGTACTGCACCATATTGACCAGCAGGCCCGAGGAAGCCGCCTGTGGCTCCAGAAAAGTATTCAATGCCGCTTTGGCACTGATGAATACCAGCGGAATCAGGATAGGAAGCAGAGAGAGCCACAAGGGTGGGAGTTGCAGATCGGTACGGGAGGAGAGCGATTGGATATTTTTTAAGGGGGCATCTACCGAGTCGCGCAGGGGGATGGGCCACTTCCGGTTGGCCCAGGCAGCGTAAAGATAACCCGCCACGATGGTCACGCTCCCCACCAGAATACCGCCAATCATCATCATCCCGATGGGAATCTGCATCTCACTCACCAGAAACAAGGGGCCGGGGGTAGGAGGCACCAGGGAATTGGCCATGGCCGCTCCTGCTGTGATACAGAGCACCAGCAACAGGTAATTCTTCCCAAGGCGGATCGCCATTGCTTTGGCCAGTGGGATCATCAGGTAAAAAACTGTATCGAAGAAAACCGGAATCCCGATGAAGAAGCTGCTTCCCAGAAACGTCACAGGAGCGCGGGAGGTACCGGTTATGAGCAGGGTAGAACGCACGATCCGTTCGGCTCCGCCACTTTCCAGCATACATTTCCCGATAATGGAGGCCATGGCAATCAGGATGCCGATCTTCTCGCAGGTAGCCCCAAACTGCATGGCAATTCTTTGCCCTACGGCCTGACCGGCCAGTGCCTGAGCAGCAGCAGCCGAGCCTCCTTTGCTCAGCACATATTGCTCAATAGCCAGCGTGGGGGTCAACTGGGCAACCACAAAAGCACCCAGCAACAAGGCTAAGAAGGGGTGTAGCCGTAGTCCGATGATACCCCCGACAACGATCAGCACTCCAATCAATAAAATAAACAGCGGGTCAGTTAAAAGCATAGGTTGTTGTATTCTTATGATAAAGCCGGAAGTCTGGAGTTCGGAGACAGAAGTCGGAAGGCCTAAGTTCCTGCTCCCTTCTTCAGACTCCGGACCTCGGTCTTCCGACTATCTAATTCACGTCCCACCACACCCGGGTATCCAGCAGATCCGGACCCTGTCGGCCAATGGCCACATCCACATTTTCTCTATTCACCGTCAGTTCTGAGTCAGGATAGGTGAGCCGCCGGATAAAATCTTCATTCCTCAGATCACTACCTGGATAGGGATTGGGAGCCACGATCGGATAACCGCTTCGGCGAAAGTTGGCAAAAGCCTCCGGGCCGATCAGGAACGAAGCAACCCAGTACTGGTTGTTGATTTGCTCCAGCTCCTGGCCTGCCTGCAAAGGATGGGCCTGAAGATAGGCATCAATCTCGCTTTGGGCAATGTCGGTATCTCCGGGCCAGGCAGAAAATTGCTGCATATGTGCTTCTACCCCACTGGCAAACAGTGCCGCGGCATCTCCCTGCACCCAGCCTCTGAATACCGCTTCGGCCAGCAATAACTGGGTCTGCGCATACGTCACCAGAAAGCTGGGGGCTTCCGGGTTCCCTAGCCTGCTCCGGTCAAGCTGGCTGTAATCAAACAAGCTGGCCAGGCCATCGGCTTCAGCCACCGGGGGAATATTCGTATTGTCATACCCTTGCGGCATGCCGATTTGTGCCTCAAACGAACGATCAGCAATGTCTTCAACTTGTTCGCCACCACTTTCAGCCCCCACGTATCGGACAGCAATGACTTCCAGTCGGGGATCATTATTTTCTTTCAGAAAATCGACAAACTCTTTATCCAGGTAATAGAAAGGGGCCTGACCGCCATTGAGGTTGGTCCCTACTGAGTTTCTAAAATTAGCGTCGTGCCGGACGAGCGCATTATCATCATTCGACTGTATCAACCCTCCGGTGGCCGCTTTCGCTGCGTATTCCTGGGCCATGGTCGGATTGACCTTGGTAAGCCGCATGGCTGCCCGTAACATGAGTGAATTTCCCAGACGCTTCCATCGCTCGGTATCGCCTTTATACAGTATATCCTGGGAAGCAATGAGTTTGGAAGCATCCAAAGCCGCTGAGGCTGCTTCCAGCTCGTTTAATATATCGGTATAGATAGCTTCCTGAGCATCGTAAGCCGGAAAGACATTTCCCTCCAGGAAGGCCAGCCCCGCTTCGGTATACGGCACATCACCGTAAGTATCAGTAAGCACGATAAAGGTGTACGCCCGCCAGATCCGGGCCATGTTATACAGGTTGGACTGTTCAGGGTCTTCCTGGGTTCGTTCCACCACATCTGTAATATTTTTGATGACATTTCGGTAGTACTTCTGCCAGTTACCCTGGGTGGCCGACCGATTGTCCTGATTAAGATTACCCCCGGTACCTACTCCGGTAAAAGGAGTAATCATTTGCCTTACAATGGTGGTTTCGTAGGTCAGGTTGTTGTACTCCAGAGAACTCTCGATGATCGCGTAGTTTAACTGAAACGTGGCATCTACCGACGTCAGACGAACCGGGTTGGTATTCATTTCATCAAAACCGTCGTCACAGGCCGTCAGGAAAACGAAGGCCAGGAGGCAGCACCAGAAATAGGTATGATTATTTTTCATGATTTCTTTGATCTTAAATGGTGAGAAGAGATTCATCATAAAGCGCTTAAAATTTAACGTTCAGGTTAAATCCCATGCTGCGGGTAATGGGTAACCCAGTAGCTTCCAGGCCAATCAGGTTATCGGAAATAAGCCCGTTCTGATCCGGATGGATGTGCGGCACCCATTGTTTAAGCACGGCTACATTGTTCGCCACCAGGCTGAGTCGCGCGCCCTGGATGAATTTTACCGAAGAAAATAAACTACTGAAGTCGTAGCCTACCGTAATTTGCCGTAATTGCCACGAGCCAGCGTTGAACACGGACTGCTCCGACATGCGGCCGGAACGTATGGTTTCGTAGTAGGGCTGTATCTCGGCCTGAGCCGTATTAGGCGCATAGACAGTTTCAATCACCTCTCCGGCATCGTTGGTCACCTCATCCACGATCATCACCCCATCGCCCACCACAAAGCCCTGATCTCTTCCTACCAGAGTCGCTTTATCCAGTCCGTGACGGTAGGCGTTCACGTGGGTTCCGGAAATCATCTTATGGCCCAGTTTGAAGTCAATCAGGAAAGACAGGCTCGCCTTTTTATAGCGGAAGCTGTTGGTAAAGCCGCCGATCCATTTAGGAATGGCACTACCAAAATTGATTTGCTGATTGGAACGCAACGGCCGACCACTGGTGGCATCAAATATCTGCCGCCCCTGATCATCGCGCAACCAGCCCCAACCGTACAACTGCGCCATTGGCTTCCCTACTTCCTGTCGGAGTTCGCCGTGAAACTCACCCTCACCTACGGTAATAAAAGTGCCATCCACATCGTCTCCCAAACTGAGTACTTTAGACACATTGTAAGAAGCATTGGCACTCGTGTTCCACTCAAAATCATCGGTTCGGACCGGTGATACCGAAGCCCACATTTCTATGCCCCGGTTCTCACTTTCCCCCACATTGATCAGTTGATTAATAAACCCTGATCCGTCGGATATTTGTGCCTGCAATATCTGGTCTGAAGACAGCTTGTCGTACAGTGAAATCTCAAACCGAAGATTATCAAATAACTGCATCTCCAGGCCGATTTCCTTTTCAGTTACCCGCATGGGGCGTAAGTCGGTATTGGGTACTACCGATCCGCTGATACTGGCCACCGGTTGCGGAGTACCATCTTCGTTGGGGAACTGCTGGGTGTTGATGCCATAGAAAAGGTTATTGGCATACGGCTGCACATCCGTATCGCTACCGACCTCGGCATAAGCCGCCCTGATTTTCCCAAAAGACAACCAGTTGGGTAACCCGGCAAAAGCCTGGGAGAAGACAAAACTACCCGTGACCGAGGGATAGAGGATACTGCGGTTCTCCGGGGATAAGGTAGAGAACCAATCATTACGCGTCGTAGCATTCAGGTACGCAAACCCTTTGTATGAGACTTCCGCCGAACCATACAGGGAGTTGACCTGCCGTTCGGATATGGAATACTGTGGACTTACCTTGCTGGCATTTTCAATGGTGTATTTATCGCGGGTGTAGAACAGTTCGGCCAGGGTATTATTCCGATCGGAACGGCGATACATCTGGTTACCTCCCAGGTTCAGGGTTACTTCAAAGTCACCAAATTCCTGATTCGCACCTATCAGAAAGTCCCCATTGATCTCCCGGAACCGCAGTTGGTCCTGCACATATTCCCCATTAACAAAACCCGGAGGAGGGGCCGACTGCCGCTGAGAACCCGTGGGCAGGTTATAATCCTGATCCCGCATAAAATAGTCCTGACCGATCCGGCCTTGTACATACAACCAGTCGGTAAAGTTAAAGCGGGCTGTAATGTTACCGTAGATGCGGTCTCGTGTATTGTTTTCAAAACGCGAGAGGGCAAAATAAGGATTGGTGCGGTTGGTAAACCTTGAGTAGGGGAACTCATCTCCATTTTCGTCAAAAGCGTACTCCTCTAATAAATCCAGGGGCATGGAGGTGGCCAGCGTATAGATCACCACCGGGCTAAAGTCCTGCTCGGCAATATTGGGCGGATTTTTCCGGTCTTCGCTCGAGTAATTGATGTTTCCCGACACCGTCAGTCGGTTGGCCAGGGTTTGCGTAAAACCGAGGTTGATGGTCTTGCGGTTGTAATCAGAACCGGGCAGGATCGCTTTACTGTCCATGTTTGAAGCCGACAGGCTAAACCCGCCGTACTCGCTCCCGGAAGATATGGTGACCGTATTGGAAAAGGTAGATCCATTGCGATAATAATCTCTTATTTTATTGGGCTGAGGCGCATAAGGCACTTCAATGCCGTCAAAGAGGATCTGGGTCATACCCGGCTCAAACTTCTCTCCGAAACTCCACACTCCCGATACCGGTCGGGGTGAGGTAGGCCGCGCGCCGCCTTCTCCCTGTCCATACTCGTACTGGTAATCGGTAAAATCCAGCGGCACATCTACGGTATAATTGGTATTGTATTGTAACTGCACTCCCGTTCCGGCCGCCCGGTTGCGGGTGGTGATCATGATGACCCCATCTTTGGCCCGGGAGCCGTACAGGGCCGATGCCGCCGCTCCTTTCAGGATGTTCATAGAAGTAATGTCATCCGGATTGATACTGCTTAGCCCATCTCCACTGTCTGAAGTACGGTTGGAACCCCGCTCGGTAAATTCGCCCCGGGCACCAAAGCTGGTATTATCAATTGGAACTCCGTTAACTACAATCAGTGGAGAGTTATCGCCTCCGAAAGAGGAGATGCCCCGGATGCGGATTTTACTACTACCTTGCGGGCCAGAGCCTAAACCGGTAATGTTTACTCCGGCCACTTTGCCTTGCAGGGAATTGGCAAAATTGGGCGTGCGATTCACATTGAACTTCTCCGGCTCTACTTTCGCCGTAGCATATCCCAGAGACTTGGCTTCCCGTTCAATACCCAATGCCGTCACTACTACCTCGCTCAATGCCTGAATATCGGGTGCCATCGTCACATCAATGACCGACCGACCGTTGATGGCAACCTCTTCTGAAGTATACCCTACCGAAGAAAATATCAAAGTCGTCACCTCATCACCCACCGTGATACGGTAGTTCCCGTCTATATCCGTGACAGTACCCGTAGTGGTTCCTTCCGCAAACACGTTGACTCCGGGCAGAGCTTCGTCGTTTTCCAAATCGATTACCTGGCCAGTGATGGTTTGCTCCAGGGGGGCAGCGGAGTGGTCCAGACCAAATTTGGACAGCGATGCCAGCGTGCTGCGGTTGTGCTTATTGGTCAGGTCTAAGCTCCCGGAGAGGCTTTGCTGCTTTATTTTTTCTGGCAAATCCCCGGCTTCCTTTTTAAATACATAGTAGTAATCATTTCCTACTTTTTTAAAATCCAGCGAGAATTCTTCCAGCACCTCCGACAGGGTGGATGTCAGATCTTTATCGTCCTGAAGCTGGAGGGGGCGTTCCACAAACTTGTCTTCTACATCCTGCATCTGGTAATAGAAATTTACCTGGTAGGCATCTTCTATATCCTGTAATACCGAAGAAAGGCTTACTCCTTTCCGCTGTTCGGTAATTTCACCGTGGGGTTCAGTGGCCGTAAAGGCAAGTTGCTGCGCTGATAGCAGCTGGGGCAATAACGGGCAAAGCAAGAGCAGCCAGGTCCGCCTTAGGTAGCTACAATAGTTTTTCATGATTGTGTATTTAGTGTAGTTGCTATATTCAGATGACCTTCTTCTGGGTAATGATGGCAGTCGCGTTTATTGATAGATGACCGTTTTTCCTTTTTTACTAAGGGTTGTATGCGTCACATTGGCTATCGCCTCCAACAGAATATTAATATCACTGGCCGGGAAAGCTCCTTTCAAATTAATGGCGGCTGCCTGCTGCTCACTTTCAAAATGCAGGGTGAGATCGTAATTATCTTCTAAGATCTGATTGATTTCCGGGAAGGAAGCTCCTTCAAAATGGATCAGACCTTTTTTCCAGGCACTGTAATCCCCCGCTTTTACCAGCTGCTGGTTGATCTGCTTTTCGCCCTTGTGTACTTCCACCATTTCGTCTGGCGACATGCGTACAGAGTTCTGCTGTTCTTTCAGTTCTAATTGCACAGAGCCTTCTTCCAGCACTACCTGGGTTTGGTCTCGGCGATGCCGCACATTGAAGCGGGTGCCCAGCACCTGAACCGACAGGTTTTCGGTATGCACAATAAACCGGACTGCCTGTAGGTGGCCTTCTTTGTCGGGTATTTTCTGCTGGCTAACATCAAAAAAAGCTTCGCCTTTCAGCCAGACCTCTCTTTGTTGGGTTTCCTGGTATCGATATCGGATAGAAGAGTTTCCATTGAGCGTCACCTGAGAGCTATCCGGTAAGGTAATGGTGGTAATCTCTCCGTAGGTGGTAGCATACTGCATCTCCTCAGTCCGGGGCCCCTGCCGGGAATATAACAACAGACTCCCCACCAGCAATAGAGCAACTACCGCGGCAATAGCTGACCAACGCCCTACCATACTTTTTTCTAAGACCGAATGGCCCGGCTGATCGGCTGACATGTGGTCTGACTGGGCAATGCTGAGAATCCTCCGCCGAAGCGCTTCTTTTCTGGCATCGGGTAACGATACTTTATCGCGCTGCCACTCCAACAGCATTTCCCGAGCCTCTTCTAACAATTCAATATCTTCCGGATGCTCCACCTGCCACTGCTCCCAATACTGACTGTATTCTTCCCCGTCGGATACTACCCACGACTTGAAAGAAACGTCTAGCAAAAGCTCCGTAAGCATTGATTGTCTGTGCATCATATTATCTGCCGATCAATACTTACAAGAAGTGCTTTATTAAAAAATCTACTGTATAGTGATTAAATAAATTTTATTTTTATGAAATTCATAATATTCAAATTGAAATATTATGAATTTTGCTTTAATGTTTAAAAGTATTTTATGAATATTTTAAACTGAGAAATCTAATCCGCCGGAGAGCAGGAGTAGGGTGATGGCGAAGGGCGTAAATACTCCGTCGGCCGGGTATTTATTTTTCAGGGATTTGGTGAGTTTTTGAATGGCCTGATGCAGCAGGTTGTACAGTGTCTGCTTTTTAATGCCCATGATGCTGGCAATTTCATCGTGGCTGAGATTTTCGGTATAGCGTAGTGCAATGGCTTCCTGTTCTTTCTGGCTCAGGGCAACCATTGCCTGCTGTAGGTCGGTTTTAAATTCGGCCTCAATTTCTGACAATATCTGGGTGTGCAGATACTGATGGTCATCCTCCTCACCCATCGGCAAATATTCGCCGGTAAAGGTAAGTCGTTTGTACTGATATAACTGCTTCAGCAGCGTTCGCCGGAAAGCCCGTAGCAGATATGCTTTTACTGAATCCGGTACACTTAGCCTTTCCCGACGATACCAGATTTCCGTCAGAAGATCCTGAATGGCATCTTCAATAATTTCGGATCTTGGGGTAATCCTCCGGCCGTAGTTATAGAGCACATCCACGTACATATCGTACAGTCGGGCCAGGGCCAGCTCGTTGCCCTGCATGAGCTGAACCCAGACTGCCTGATCGTCGATATGTGAGGTAATATTTGGCAAGCTATTGCATTTTTTACATTAAGAATACGTATTTATAATATCATAATCAAATTTTTGCATTTTTTCTCTTTGTAAATATTTATTCTTCAATCCAAAAGAAGAAGTATATGAAGTCTTACAATGTGCTTTTAATCACGAGTGGGTTTGCTTTTTATTTTTTTTGATTATCATCGAATTAATTTTAAATTGTCTATCCTTAAAAAAAATTGAATAATTATACTCGCTTAGTGAATATATCACAATTCTATTAAAATTAAGTAAGGTAAGTTTTATGATTTACCATTATCACTCAGATCCTCTTGTACAGCATAAACAGAGGGTGCTGGCAGAAGAAGGTACCACAGTTCAGGATTTACTGGAGACAAGTCGGCTCTGGCAGGAATTCCGGCAAGGCAGCGAAGCCTCCCTCACCGCTATTTATAAGCAGTATATTTACGCTCTCTATCATTACGGAGAAAGAATTACCTCCGACAAAGAACTTATTGAAGACAGCATTCACGATTTGTTTGTAGAACTCTGGCGAAGGCGGGAAAGCCTCGGACAGGCTTCTTCTGTAAAGTTTTATTTGTACAAGGGGTTACGAAGAAAAATTATTAAGCATCTGGTACAAAAAAGAAAGCTTCCCTTTGATGGTAACGTACCAGACAACTACAATTTCGAAATCACTTTCTCCTGCGAATCTGAACAGATTACCCAGGAAATTTCTCAGGAGCAGCGAGCAACTTTACTTAAAGCAATCAATGCGCTGACTCGCCGACAAAAAGAGGCCATTACCTTAAAGTTTTACGACGACCTGAGCTATGAAGAAGTCGCCGATATTATGAAACTAAGTGTACGATCTACTTATAACCTGGTGTATCGTGCGCTGGACACACTTAAAGAGCATGCATCAGTTGCCTATTTGCTTGGGCTGCTGGTATTTTGCCACTGAATATTTATTTCACACAACCATTCCCTTGGCTGCTATGTAAAAAAGCAGCATCACACACCCTGCCTATAGGTTACCCGGTCAGTCACACGCTGAAGGGAAATAAAAGCCGATAGCCCTCATGGTTCGTGATGGTTATACCGGAGTTTTCCAACGCGTAGTGTCCTCCGACAGTACACCGAAAAAAAATTTTAAAAAAAGTTGAGACCTGTTGATGTAAAATCAGCGAAAGCTGCCCCATTATATTAAAATAACTCTGAACAACAGTCTAACGGCGTTTCATGGATTACTCAAATTTCTCTCTGACTGACTTTATGAGGGACGACGACTTCTGCGAATGGGTGACAAACCCCACTCCGGATACTGAACTATTCTGGCAGGAATGGATGATGAACCATCCGGAAAAGAAACCCGTGATCGCCCAGGCCCGGACGGTGCTCCTCTACGTTGATTTCAAGAAAACCCCTTCTTCTGAAATAGATGATGAAAAAATACTGTACCGCATCAAAGCAACCCTCCAGAAAGACCAGGAATCACCCAATGTACAGCGTTTCCCCAAACAAGTAAGCAGACCGGCTCCTTCCTCAAAAGTAGTTCCGGTGAAAAAGCGCATGGCCGGATGGCAGAAAATAGCAGCCGTATTTGTAGGAGCGATTTTTATGGCAACTGTTGTTTATTACCTTATCTCAGGCACAGCCCCGGATGTCTACTACACCACCGTGTACGGCGAAACAAGCACCATTGTGTTGCCCGATCATTCCGAAGTGCTACTGAACGGAAACTCCTCATTACGACTTAGTTCCGACTGGAAAGACGGACAAACCCGGGAAGTCTGGCTAACGGGTGAGGCCTATTTTAAAGTGCAGGAAATGGTCCTGCAGAACACCTCTGATGTAAGTTCTGAAGATAAAAGTGAGAATCTGGTCAAATTTATTGTGCATACCGATGCGCTCGACATCGAGGTAGTCGGCACCCAGTTCAATGTGAATACCCGGCGGGAAAAGACGGAAGTCATGCTGAGCTCCGGTAAAGTGCGCCTGAAGATTGAGGATCAGGACGAAGTTGTTATGCAACCCGGCGAGATGGTAGGGTATTCACCAAATGACCAGCAGCTTCTCAGAAAAATTGTCAACCCGGAAGTTTATTCTTCCTGGAAAAACAATCACCTGATTCTCGATGAAGTGCCTTTGCAGAAGGTCGCTGAAATCCTGAAAGATACTTACGGCATTGAGGTCGTTTTTGAAGACCCACGGCTCAGTGAGAAAATATTTAAAGGAGTATTTCCTTCGGATAATGTCGAGGTGTTGCTGACGGCACTCTCGGATATATACAACGTTCGGATTTCCAAAACGGAAAAAAAGATCATTTTTCATAAAGAATAAACCCTGCCAGCTCCGGCGGTTGGCAGACTCAGGAGCAAAGCAGGGTTTCTTAAATAAGTTCAACTTAAAACTGCAATAGTATGCTGAACCCGTTACAAATCTATGTTAAATTATGGCTGCTCACAATTTTTTGTGTGCTTTGTTCGCAGCTTCAGGCCCAGGAACTGGCGGCATTGCCCCCGGTAGGAGTTACCCCTTCCTACAGCAATACCACCCCCGATCAGGATGAAAAATCTCAATCGCTGAAAAATGTGTTATCGGAAATAGAATCGCAGTACGATGTCTTCTTCAGCTACGATATCATTGCGGTGGAAGACAAAATGGTCAAAATATCTTCCTCCGATACCTGGGAAGATCTCAGTATTGATCAGTTGCTGGCCTCCTGTTTAAACCCCCTCGAGCTCAGGTATAAAAAAATTGAGGAGGGATATTATATCATATATCAGGAGAAAAAAGAGCTGAGGCGTATCAATGGTAAAAAACTCGGCAGTACGGAAGAGGCAAGTGCTTTCACTCAGCCAGTGGCTATGCTGGCATCCCGGGGGATAAGCGACCCAACCGCTATTGATAAGACCATTACTGGAAAAGTAACGGACGAGAATAGTGACGCGATGCCCGGAGTGAACATTTTGGTAAAAAATACCACGATCGGTACCGTCACTGATATAGATGGTAACTACCGGCTCAACGTACCAAATGATGCTACTACGCTGGTATTCTCCTCCATCGGCTATACCTCTGAGGAAATAATCATTGGCGGACAATCGATCATCAATTTAGAGATGGAGCCCGATATACAATCACTTTCTGAAGTGGTCGTGGTAGGGTATGGTACCCAGGAAAAGCGAGATGTTACCGGGGCCATTTCATCGGTAAACTCCAGCGACATACAGAAAATCCCGGTCACCTCATTTGATCAGGCATTGCAGGGACAGGTAGCTGGCGTGAATATCACCCAAAACTCGGGTACCCCCGGCGGAAATGTTTCGGTGCGTATCCGCGGGGTCGGAACACCCGGTTCCAGTAATGAGCCCCTGTACGTAGTTGATGGATTTCCCATCCTGAATGAAAACCTGGGCACCAGCTTCTTTAACCAGAACAATAACCCGCTGGCCGCTTTGAATCCCAACGATATTGAGTCGATAGAAGTGCTGAAAGATGCTTCGGCTGCCGCCATCTATGGTTCGCGAGCGGCCAATGGCGTTGTCATTATTACCACCAAACGAGGTGCTGAGGGCCGCATGAAGGTAAACTTTGACGCCTACTACGGAGTACAGCAGGCGGCTAATCTGCCAGAACTACTCAACCCGCAGGAGTTTGCCACCCTGGCCAACGAAGCCATTATCAATGAAGACTTTCCTTTTCCGCTGAATCCCGAGTGGAGCGACCCCGCCGCCCTCGGCGACCGAGGCACTGACTGGATGGGCGCGCTTTTCCGAACGGCTCCCATGCAGAACTACAACCTGGGTATCTCGGGAGGTAACGAAACCATTCAGGGAGCCGTCTCACTGAACTACTTCAATCAGGATGGTATTATTATTGGTTCGGGCTTTGACCGCTTTTCCCTACGGGCCAATACAGACCTGAAAGTGAATAATCGCTTCAAGCTAGGCAACAGCCTGACGGTCAGCCGAACCATCACCGAAGGAGTACCGACCAACGACGGAACGCATGGATTAATTACCCAGGCCCTGGCCCGCCTGCCTACGCTGCCTATTTACAATCCGGATGGTTCCTTTGCCGGAGTATATGGCTCTAACACCTACTATAGTGGTTTGGATAATCCCATTGCCCGGGCCCATGAAATAGAAAACACCATCAATAAATCAAGAGTATTGGGTACGGTGTTCGCTGAGTATTCAATTTTGCCAGGGCTTATCTGGAAAACCAACGTAGGTGCGGATATGACCTTTGCCAATGGTTCAAACTATCTGCCTGCCGTACTGGACCGGGGATTGTATACGTTGCAGCAAACTCAGAGCCTGGACGTATACAGCCACGAAGGTCTGGACTGGGTGATAGAAAACACGCTTTCGTATGACAAGTCTTTTGGCAGCCATGTGTTTACTGGCTTACTAGGCTATACCAGTCAGAAATTTGACCGCAACTACCTGAGCAGCTCCGGTAATACTTTCGTGAATGAAAACATCCGCGGCCTCAATGGCTCACTGGTTGATAACCGTAATACTTCAGGATATATTGAGGAGCGCACGCTGATCTCGTACCTGGGAAGACTCAATTACAGCTATGACGACACGTACCTGCTGACCGCCAGCATCCGGCGAGATGGTTCTTCTACCTTTGGTCCGAATAATAAGTGGGGGGTCTTCCCTTCATTCTCCGCCGGTGTACGACTGTCTAACCTGGATTTTATGCAGAACATTACTTTTCTGGATGAGCTGAAACTACGAGGAAGCTGGGGACAGGTGGGTAACCAGAGTGGTCTTACACCAGGCTCCTACAATACCAGCCTCACCAACTCTAATGTGGGTCACGTTTTCGGGCAAGAGCCTGGAGTCGGCGCTCCCGGAGTTGCGCTACAGCAGATTGGCAACCCCGCCCTGCGCTGGGAAACCACTACCCAGATGGATTTTGGTATAGATGCTTCCTTTTTCGAAGGCAAGATGACGCTGACCGCTGATTACTATATCAAGGATACCGAAGACCTGCTGATTAATGTGCCGGTGCCCTCCACCGTAGGTTCTCCGAAGAATCCGGCAGTGAATGCTGGTGAGGTAAGAAATAAGGGGCTGGAGCTGGCATTAGGTTATCGGAAATACTCGGGAAATTTCCATTATGACCTCAGCGCCAATATCTCGCTTTATGATAACGAAGTGCTGGGTCTGGGGCAGGATGGAGAGCAGATTATCTACGGTGATTATAAAAGCAGAACCTATAGCAAAACAGCCAAAGGACTGCCGATCGGTTCTATGTACGGAATGGTAATGGATGGTATCTTTCAAAATCAGGCCGAAGTAGACGCCCATGCTACCCAGCCGGGGGCAGAACCAGGCTTCTTCCGGTTCAAAGATCTCAATGACGATGGAGTGATCAATGATGATGACCGCACCATCATCGGCAATCCTTTCCCCGATTTCATCTATGGACTGACCGGGAACTTCTCCTACAAAAACTTTGACCTGAACATTCTCATCCAGGGAGTACAGGGAAATGATTTGTACAATCGCCTGAAGAATGATCTGTACGACATTCAGGGCTTTTCCAATGGTTCTCAGGACCTGATGAACCGCTGGCACGGCGAAGGCACCAGTAATACCATTCCCAAGCTGAGTCTGGAAGGCAATAACAATGTGAACTTTAGCCCTACCAACTCCTGGTACGTAGAAGACGGTTCTTTTGTGCGGTTGAGAAATGTGCAACTGGGCTATAACCTGCCCCGCACCATTGCCGAGAAAGCCGGACTGAGCAACGCCCGGATATACCTGGGAGCCCAGAACCTGCTGACCCTCACCAATTACTCTGGCATGGACCCTGAAGTGGGAGATTTGAATCAGAATGTGTTGAAATCAGGCTATGATGACGGTAACTATCCTCAGGCTCGGGTATATCGGCTGGGAGTAAGCTTAGAATTTTAACTTACTAATCCATAGGCCTTTTATGGAAGTAAAAACAAGAAACACAAACACTATGAAAGTTAGAAAATATGTAATACTGTTGCTGCTGCCGTTCTTCGCCTGCAGCGAAAGCTTTTTGGATAAAGACCCGATGTCTACGCTGACCGATGCCACCTTCTATAAAACAGAAGATGACGCTTTGGCTTCGCTCAGTGGAGTATACGATGCCTTTGCCAGAAATAACACCATGGATTTTCTGTATCTTATCCATGGATACTTGCCCAGCGGAGATATTCTGGCCGGAAGCCAGGGGATCGCCAATTCCACCTATATGTTCAATGTGGATACCAATACCGGAAGTGGCATCTGGAGTGCCACCTACCTGGCTGTGACCCGGGCTAATACAACCATCGATATGGTGGCAGGTATGGATATCGACGATGGATTGAAACAGCGCGTCATTGGCGAAGCAAAATTCTTACGAGGGCTGGCTTATTACAACCTGGCCCGCTACTTCGGAGGAGTACCGCTCATCACCGATATGCAAACTGCCAACTCTGATTTTTACCCTACCCGAACACCGGTAGAAGAGGTTTGGACGCAGGTAAAGAAAGATTTCACAGAGGCCGCCGGAGTACTGCCCGTAAGCTACGAGAGCGACGATTTAGGCCGGGCTACCAAAGGCGCCGCCCTGGGGATGCTGGCCAAAACCCACCTCGAAACAGAAGAATATCAGGACGTAGTGACCCGAAGCGAAGAAGTCATTAACCTGAACGTGTACCAACTACGGGATGAGATGCTCGACAACTTTTCTCAAACGGAGAACAATGGTCCCGAATCCATTTTTGAAACCCAACACCGCATAGATCCTAATGGAGGATGGAAAGATGACAACGATGGTTTCTGGTTATCTGCCTATATGGCTCCTGCGGGAATCGGTACTGAATATGCTCCTTTTGGAGGCTGGGGAGGATACACGCCTACCAAAACATTACTTGAAGCCTATGAGCCAGGTGATGAACGCTTAAAAGGCACCTTCCTGTTTGTAGGCGACGAGCACGTGAGTGGCTATATCATGGAGGATTCTACCGCGGACAATAATGTAGAACTGTATCCCGAGGTGCCAGCCATTCACAAGTGGTGGCGAGGTCCGGCAGGCGACCCGGCAAAGCAGTACGATAACATGAACTTCCCGTATCTGCGGTACGCTGAATTATTGCTTAACTATGCCGAAGCCCTCAATGAAGTCAACCGGCCAGCCGATGCCATTGCGCAGATTAATCTGGTCAGAAACCGTTCAGAATTACCCAACCTCCCCACGAACCTCTCTAAAGAGGTCATTCTGGATGCCATCTTCCAGGAGCGGCGAGTAGAGTTTGTGTTTGAGTATTCCTTCTGGCGAGACCTGATCCGGCGCGATCGAGCGGCTGAGTTTGCTTTGGAAGAACATGGCCGGGTATGGCCGGAACATCAGCGACTGATGCCTATCCCGCAAAATGAGATGGACAATAACCCCAATCTGGGCGACCAGAATCCGGGATACTAAGCCATCGCTCACCTCTTACAATTACAATTAACCGTTGAGTGCTTGATATACAGTATTTAACGGTTAATTTTTTTGACATCCCCACCCAAGATTACTTCTGAAGTCATTCGTTAACTCCGAAAGTGTTGTTATCTTCCACTAACGAAGCTAATACTCAAAAAAAAGAAAATGATGCAAAATGCTTCTCGAAGAAATTTTATCAAAAATGCCCGACTGAGTGCTTCGGCACTGGGCATGACCAGTTTTTCAAGTGCTAAACTGCAAAACCAAAGCATATCCACATCTCAGAACAAACTACCTCGGGAAGTAGGGGTTGCGACTCTATCAACCCATAAAATGAAAGGTTCTTCTGTCCCTGCCACTGACAATATATAATGCCGACAACTCCATTTTCTCTGCTACAGACAACAATCTTTCTTTCTTTTTTCTTCATGCTGGCAGTGCTTTCCACCGCCAAAGCGCAGGAAGTTCTTTCTCAGGATCAATCTACGGCCCTGCACCGGGGAATTTATGAGCTAACGCTTAATACTATCGGTGAGGCCGGAAACCCCTACTATGATATTTCTTTTGACATCACTTTTACCCGGCCAGATGGATCGGAAGTGCTAGCCGAAGGCTTTTTTGATGGAGGCAATGCTTTCAAAGCCCGGGCTTACTGCGATACTCCCGGAGTATGGGAATGGACTTCTTCTTCCAACAATCCCGGCTTAGACGGAAAATCAGGGACCTTTGAGGTCTTGCGCTCCGAACTAAAAGGAAAGCTGCGCCAGCACCCGGAAGATCCCTATCAGTTTGCTTACGATAATGGTGCGTGGTTTTTGCACATTGGCGATACCGGCTACCGTTTTGTGGTGGCTTCTGAACCTCACTGGCAGGAATATATTGATCAGGCTGCTGAAATGGGAGCGACCAAAGTCCGCACCTGGTTTGCCATGGACCGGGGCAAGGTAGATGCACTGTTTACCTCCAATGGCCGGGACCTTTCCCTTTTTTATTGGAAAGAAATTGAACGACGCATCCTGTACACACTTCATCATCACCCTGATCTTGTACTGCAACTCATTCCGTATGCCGAAGACACCGATCGGATACGCGCCTACCGGGCCGGAGATGAAGCGGCTCAGTTAATAGCCCGTTACGCCCAGGCCCGCTGGTCTGCTTTCCCCAATGTGCAATGGACCATTACCAACGACCGCAAGATTGTTCAGCAAGACACCCTGACGGGGCGACAGGTACACTATGATGACATTGATGTAATGGGCGAAGATATGGCCACACGCGAACCCTGGGGCACTTTGCTCACCAACCACCAGTCACGCTTCAATGGCTACGATCATGTGGAGGAGCCCTGGTCGGATTTTATCAGCCTGGAAGATTTGGATCAGGTAGGGGGCACCCTAATTCTGGAATACCGGGGGAAAAGAGAGCAACCCATCGTGTTGGATGAAGACCGTTACGAGATGTATCGCTACCCCATGCACCGGAGGTATTATTTCCGTCGCTTTATGTGGGTGTCTCTGCTTTCGGGCGGCCATGCAACCTACGGTGGGCTAAAAACCTATCTGCCTTACGGTGGACAAAATTACTCCGGGCCGGAGAGCAGTGTGGCGGTAGGCGCTGAGCCTTACGCAGGGCTGGATCAGGGCGTTTCCGGTTATTTTGATGCCAACCGTAAAGGCATGTTGCATCAGGGAGCGCATGATTTCCGGCATATTCACACATTTTTTGAGCATACTGGCCTCACCCTGGTCAATATGCAACCGGATGATGCGCTGGTCGGAGATGATCCTTACCAATGGAAATGTGCCCATAATGATGATACCTACATCATCTATCTGGCGAACCCTAGTGGTACTGCACCGGGAACGGATTATCCAAATACTACTGCTCCAGATGTAGCCCTCACGCTGCCCAGAGGTAACTTCAGTGTAACATGGTTTGACCCTGACACGGGCGGCTGGTTTCGCGACAATGACATCGAAGGCCGCCAGTCACTCACACTGGAAGCCCCGGGGGGGGAAGACTGGATCGTATTACTACAGCGCTTATGATAAGTGCCTCTCACTACTTTTACAATCACTGATACTGATGATGAATAACCAGCATTTTTATTTCCCGATAAAAGCATTTGCCGTATTTCTGACGTTGGGATGTTATTTTTCGCTCCCGATGATTGCGCAGGAAACCTCACCCAATATTATCTTCATCGTAGCTGACCAGATGCGAGGCGATGCGTTAAGCATACTGGGCAGTCCCAATGCCCGCACTCCTAACCTGGATCGAATGGCCTCCAAAGGAGTGTTGTTTGAAAATTTCTTTGTCAATAATCCCGTTTGTGCTCCGTCCCGGGTATCTTTTTTCACCAGCCTTTATCCCCATCAGCATGGCAAGCTTACCAATACCAGCGGTGAGCTGATTCAATCGCTGGATAAGTCTATGTTCGGGTACTTCAAAAAACTGGGCTACCGCACCGGTTGGTTTGGCAAAAACCATCATTCCCATGCCAAACCACTAATGGCCGAACTGGACAGTGTAAACGGCCGAAACCGGGAACCCTTTCGCAGTTACACTAAATTTGTTCCTCCCCATTGGCACAGCGATTTCCTGTGGCCCAAAGAAGATACCTACGCCCCCCTGACCACCGAAAATGGCATTGGCTTTATCAATGAGGCTAAAGAAGGCGAACCGTTCTTCCTGTATCTCTCGTATTTTGACCCTCACCCTCCCTACATGGCCCCGGCCGAATACACCAGCCAGTACTGCTCGGAAGATATGGTGCTACCGGAATTTATTCATCCTGCTAAACTGAGCACCCGACTGGACGAAGAATATCGCCTCCTCCGCTACGACAAACTTTCGGAGGCCGACCTCACCGAAACCATGCGATACTATTATGCCGCCATTGAATGGGGGGTTGATCATCAGGTAGGTCTGATCTTACAAGCGTTGGAGGATAAGGGTCTCACCGAAAACACCATCATCGTTTTCAGTGCTGATCACGGCGATTTCATGGGCGAGCACCACATGGTACGAAAAGGGATGTTTCTATACGATGCCCTGCTGCATGTTCCTTTCATCTGGTATGCTCCCGGCAGAATTCAGGAAGGTTTACGATCCAGGGTCATGACGCAGGGGGTTGATTTGTATCCTACTCTGGTGGATATGGTGGGTGGGCAAAAGCCAGAGAATGTGTCGGGCCGATCGTTAAAACCCTTTTTAACCGGGCAGCAACAGGAAGATGAGGAAGAGATGGTGGTTTTCGCTTCTGCTGCCTACAATGATCTCAATCCTGATTACTTCGCCCATCCCGAACCCTACTATGACCCCAACAGTGAGGTCCCTTTTCATTCCCGGGTACAGTCGCTCACCTGGGAGGGAAAATACAAAACCGCGATGGCCCGTACCCAAGATTGGAAGCTAATCCTGAACGAAAGCCGCCCGCCGGAATTATACCGCATGAATGGAGGGTGGATAGAACCGGAAAACGTGGCCGATGACCCGACTCATACCGATGTTTTTGAGTCGCTTAAGAGTAAGATTGAAGAAACCTGGTCCTGGTAGACGGTCGTTACACAGGTATTAAGAGCATATCACCTTTATTGAGTATGTGGTAACTTCTCTTTTCACACCTTGCCAATGTCACGGCTATGCTATATTTTAGCATTAGTTACTATTTAGACTGATTAAAATCAGGAATAAATAGATGAAGGTAGTGCGGAGCGTATGAATATCAGCTTTGACGTATTCCTCCTTACTACTTAACACCAACAACCCTTCCCTTTCCGGAAGATCAGCATACCCAACTATTTTAAACCAAACAAACGCTATGGCGGCGAAAAACGAGCAATCTGCCTGGAAGAAAACCAGAAAGCTTTTTAATGATTTCCATCTATGGATGGGCATTGGGGCGGGGCTTATCCTGTTCGTCGTATGCCTCACGGGTACTGTATACACTTTCAGTTCGGAAATACAGGAAATGCTGGAGCCGGAAAAATACGAGGTAGTCCTTCAGCCCGAAATGGAACACTTAGCCGCCGAGGAAATTATTCAACGGATAGAACAAGCATTACCCGAAGGGAACGTTTCCTCTCTACGCATTCCGGCAGATGAAACACGAAGTTATGAAGCCTCTGTACGAAAGGAGGGTGAAAGAAGAGGGACAACTTATCTGATTGACCCTTATACCGCAGAGATCAAGGGTACCACCCAGGGAGCTGGCTCTGAGTTTTTTATGGTCGTCTTCCGACTGCACCGCTGGTTGCTGCTGGATACGGAAGTAGGCAGGCCCATTGTGGGAGTGGCTACGCTGATCTTTGTGTTCATCATCCTTACCGGCATGGTCATCTGGTTTCCACAGCGGATTAAATCCTGGAAACAAGGGTTGAGAATTAAATTTAGTGGCGGGTGGAAACGCATGAACCACGACCTGCACAATGCCCTGGGTTTTTATTCATCTTTTCTACTGCTGATCATGGCCCTCACCGGGCTGCAGTGGTCATTTGAGTGGTATCGAACCGGCTTGCAAACTGTATTAGGGGCAGAGCGCAACGGGGGGCATGGTCCCGGTCCGGGTACCGATGAAACAGCGCCTGCCGTAGCAGAAACGAAAGCAAGCACCTTATCAGCGGCGGACTTTCTCAAAATTGCTGACGAAGTGCTACCCTACGAAGGCGACTACCGAATATCCCTGCCACAAAACACTCAGGACCCAGTCGCCATTACCAAATATAAAACCGGTTTTTTTGCTCCTTCCGCCGGAGATCAACTGGAACTGAATGCGTACAGCGGGGAGACTCTGAAAATGGACATTTTCTCCGAGAAACCCTGGAACGCACAGGTTGCCCGCTCGATCAAGGCGTTGCACGTGGGAGATTTTTACGGTACGTTCTCCAAGACTCTGTACTTCATCTCCTGCCTCATTGCCACCAGCCTGCCCGTCACTGGCACCATCATCTGGATCAATAAGCTGCGTAAAAAATCGAAAAGGAAAGCAAGCCGCACTAAGAAAAAGGAACTGGTTTGAGCAGAAATCAGGAAATTGCCTGCATAGATTTTTTGGTAGTTTTTACCAGCCACATTTCATTTTCTGAGTGATCATCACGCATACCTTAGTTCAGCATTTGTGCATTTGACTACCCCTAAGGTTTACGGGAGTAACTCGTCTGACTTCTGTCCGCAAACATGACCTTTCTATAAATCAGGATGTCTGGCCCTCCGGCTTTTTTCTCCTGTCTTTCACCCAATCGAATGGGTAAGAGGGTAAAATACCACCATTTCATAAAGCACTGCCTATCAGATATTTAAACGAATTGAACAAATATGCACCAACTTGTATCAGGGTTGCACACCGACTGAAGTGCAGGTTCTTCATTTTTGCATCGCACTATCGCTCAGCGCGATGGTAAGCTTACTTATTTATCAGAAAAGCAAGACAAAAATGAATGCCTTCAAAAACTTCAAACATCTCATGACAAACATCATCTCTTTTATCATTTGCCTCTTCTTCGCAACCCTGACCCAGACCTTATCCGCCCAGGAATTATATGTTGATCCAATCAACGGCCAGGATACTCAAACTGGTTCAGCAGAAGAACCCCTGGCCAGTTTAGCGGCAGCCGTTTACCGGGCCAATAACTATACCGGAACGGGCTCTATTCGCATCCGGCTCTTCCCGGGGCTTTATACCTTAGACAACAAAATACCCATCAACCCGCTAAGAGTGATGAGCGATACAGCGGTTTACAGTATCGAGGCCGTGACAATGCCCGATGATCAGGAATGGTCACCTGACAAGATGCCCATCATCCAATCCGTTTCGCCCAATAATTCAGAGACTCAGTTCCCCCACGCCACGGGCTTGCTGGTGAGTACGGCGCATGTAAAAATCCAGGGCTTAAAATTTCTGGGTAATTCAAACCCGGGTGTCAGCTATTACTATCCGATCTCCAAAGAAAATCCTGCATTGGAAGATCTGGAAGTATCCCAATGCTACTTTGTGGGCAATAAAGAATCGGCTCCCATCCAGGGTGGGGTATGGGCACATGGGCCTCAAAACAGCGTGACGCACTGCATCTTTTACGAATGCCGAAATGCGGTGCTCTTCTTTCAGAATGTGCGTGATTTTACCATTGCCAATTCCATCATCTTCGGGGCATATGAAAGCGCGTTCTGGTTTGGCCCGGAGGATGTCCCCTTTACCTTTACCAACAATGTCATCGCCGATTGCCACTACTTCCTGGTCGGCCCTCAGGATTTGAAATATTCTTCTGCTTTTACCCACAGCGTTATTGCTAATAATGCCCATGAGGTAGGGTACTGGTCCGGAGAACAGCAAAAGGTGGTAGCCATGAAGAGCCCCTCCATTGAGGAAAAAGATATCATAAAAAGGGGCAAAATTTCTTTGGTGAGAAATGAGTCCGTCCAGCTACCGGAAAATCACCTGCACCTGGCCCCTGGCTCCACCGGACTTGATCTACAAACAGGCATTTTCAAAAAACCTCATTAACAGTTCTTTATGATTAAAACAACGGATGATGGCCGTGCTGTCTGTGGAGTTGCGGCCATCTATATGAAGTATTTTCAACATGATGATGAGTATTTTTCATTTGGGGGTAGGCCTAATTAGTAAAAGATGTGCTATTTTGAAGTTTGTTAAATCACAACGCACATGATTGAAATACGGCATTTGAAATTACTCTGCACCGTTGCGGAGGTTGGTAGTCTGAAAAATGCCGCCGAGAAGCTTTTTCTTTCTCAGTCGGCCCTGAGCCATCAGTTAAGAGAACTGGAGCAGTATCTGCAAACTCCGATCTTCTATCGGCTCAACAAACAGCTGGTATTTACCCCTGCCGGAAAGGTACTGCTGGATGCCAGCAAAGAGATTCTGAGCAAACTAAAGAGCACTGAAGCCAACATCCAGCAAATTATGGATGGTACCAAGGGCACGCTTAGAATTATGGTGGAGTGCTATACGGCCTATCACTGGCTGCCCATGCTGATGAAAGAGTTTGGTCAGGAGTTTCCCAAAGTAGACTTTACCATTGTTTTTGACGGTAACCAGAATCCGGTGGAACAACTGATTAAGGGCGAACTGGACATTGCCATTCTGAGTGAATATGAGTTGGGGAACCCGTTGGTAAAGGCAGAAAAGATCTTTGATGATCAACTCAAAGTAGTGCTACCGGCCCAACACCGCCTGGCCAGCAAACCGTACCTGGAGGCCGAAGACTTTGAGGATATGCACCTGCTGATCCACTCCCTGCCCCTTGAAACCGTAACCCTGGCGAGTAAAGTACTGATCCCGGAAAAAATAAATCTTCGGAAAGTGACGGAAGTGCCCATTACCGATGCGGCGGTGGAAATGGTGAAGAGCCACATTGGTATCACGACCATGCCCCAATGGATTTTCAATGCTTATGAAGATGATCCGGATATTGTGGGGATTCCGGTTACGGAAAGGGGGGTCAAAGTCTCCTGGTTTGCGGCCTTGCTGAAGGAGGCCGATCGCCCGGCGTATTTTGATGCTTTTCTGGATAAAATGCTGCACCTAGCGCGTCCTTCCATAGAAAACAGGTTGCATGAAAATTATTCATAAGCATGGTGAAAACAAAGCGTTTGCCCGGTGTGCCTGGGCTTGTTAATTTGCTGAGGCAAACGCTAATATTTTATCATGAAGTTTTTATTTACACTGGCCGCCCTGCTGGGTATGGCCACCACGGTAAATTATGCCCAATGGAATCATGTCTCTGAAGTAAACGGAGCGATTTATCTGAGCGATGGCACTGAACTGCTCACCCGCTTTGCCTACCATGAGAAAACACAGGCACTGTCTAGAAAGGATCGTCTGACGATGGAGGTCTTCACAACTTTCCACGTAGATTCTTTTCTCTTTTACGACCCAGCGCTTAACTGGCAAAGACGCTTTAAGAAACTGGAATATCAGCAACAGGAACAGTTCTTTGAAGTCGTGGCTCCGGGTCGTCTGGAAATTTTACGATTAAAACTACCCTACAATGCTCCAGAAAGAATTATGACGAATGAGCTGGATCGGCAGGCCCTGAACTACCGATATTTCGTATATCAGGATGGCGAGCTTTCTACCCTCAATGGGTATAATATCAAACGCTTAAAAACTACGCATCCGCAGCTATGGGAAAAAGCCAAACGCTACCGCCGGGAGCATGACTTTAGCTTCTACAAGCTACCCGACAAGATGCAAATCATTGAGCAGATCAACCATTTGTTTTCGGATGAAGGATTGGTGCAGGTCGCCGCTGATAGGAAGCCTAACTGATAAATTCTTGATTGTTCAAGATGAGACGCTCCGTTCAAAGATCAAGCATACGTTGCGCACTTTTTGTGTGCCCGTTTCATCGGTTTGTGAGAGCGAAGAAGAGGTTGGTCAAGATTTATTCTAAACGAATGGTCTTTCCTTCCAATAGTATGGGCTTCTATAGAAAAACAAACATCCGAAGTCTGGGAGACTTCGGATGTTTAGCTACATGCTAACAGTATATTGCTCATTGATAACTGCTAAGCCGTTACCAATTCCCTTTTAGCAATCAATGATTCTGCCGGTCTAAATAGGCCTCGACATCCTGGGCGGTAATGGCTAAATCCTGGGGGTATTGGTCAACCCAGGCTTTGAAATCTTCTTTTACGGCATCAGTCCATTCGCCGTGGATCTCTCCGGCCAGATACTTGTTTTCCTGAAGGCGCACCCGTTCAAATTCATCACGTAAGGCGGTCATCTCGGACGAAGATACGAGATCTTCCACAAAGTGGGCCGGGATGAATACGGTGCCATATTTATTCGCCAACACAACATCACCCGGAAAAACCGTCACCGAACCAATGCGAATTGGGGCATTAATGGAGGTAGGAGTCATATCTTTGATGGCCGAGGGGTGCTGCCCTTTTACCCAGCCATTGAAGCCCTCTGTCTCGCTGAGCTCCTGCATATCGCGCACCGAGCCGTAGAAGATGACCCCCTTGCCGGTTTTACCGTAAATGGCATTGCCCAGGCTGGAGCCAATGAGCGTACCATCCTCTACCTTCCCGTAGCCATCGGCCACGTAAATATCTCCCTTAGACAGCACATCAATGGGCCAGGTATTGATCCCCCCTTTCTGCGAACGTCCTTCGGTTTTTCCCTGCGCTCTCACCAGGCTGTCCAGGTCAGGGCGGGTTGGCATAAATTGCGCGGTAACCACTCGTCCAGTCATTACCTGATCCGGTTGAATGATGATCCAGTCATTTTCTACCTGATTGCGGTAGCCCTTCCGCATCAGGTATCCCCAGGCTTGTTCCAGCGTTACATGCTGTAAGCGTTCCAGCAGGGCATCCGACACGTTGGGGCGCCCATCGGGTAAGCGTTCTCCCTGCCATTGCGAGGTTAAGGCTTTCACATATTCGGGCGAGGCACCAATTTGCTGGGCTTGCAGGGCAAAACTACCTGCTAAAACAATAGTAAATAGTGATAAGATTTTTTTGATCATGGCTGTTGTATTTATAGTTAGATAATGAAACTTCTTAATAATTACCGGTATGACCATCCTCTGTCCCGGAACCAGTACTTACTTTGATCACAATACGCTTGATCTGATCATACCCATCCACTTTGATGGCTGGTCGGTGAACTTCTTGAGGGGAGAAGATAAAGAAGGTGCCCGGTTCGGCGTCGTAGTACTCACCTTCAGCATCATAAAAGGCAATGTCTTTTTGGCTGTCATAAGCTTCCACTACATTGGCCTGGCCAACGGGAGCAACTCCCATTTTCGCTTTTCCCTGCACAATGTACTGAAGATCGTTAAAATTACGGTGAGCTTCCCATTTGACCTGCTCCATTTCCAGAGGCGAGACTTCACTCACCATGGCAAATACATTGCCTTCATCTATGGGGTAACGGCCCGGATCCAGACCATCCAGATCGGTAGTTTTTAGAAACTCGAAGGCTTTGTCCCAACCCTGCTTGTTAGCCTGGTACTGTCTGGAAAATTCCTGCTCGTTGACAGAGGCGTGAGGGTTGAGCGTTAGTCCATTCAGCCACTCACGACTTTCGTACCAACCTGAGGTTGTTGTCTCGTTGTCTGCACCTTGAGCATAGGCGCCAAAACCGGCCAACCAGAGCGATGCGCATAGTAGAGCTTTCATGCTGATTAATAACTTATTCATAATTGTTGTTCATTAAAATTAGTCATCAGTAACCAGGGTTTTGTTGAAATTCACCGCGGTTCGTGAGTCGGTCGATCATGTTACTGGGAATAGGTCGCAATAGGTGCTTTTCTTCAACATTGGCTCGTCCGGTGGGGTTGTACAGTTTCACCCGCTCAATGAGCTTACCGGTACGTTTCAGGTCGGCCCAGCGTAATCGTTCTCCCGCCAGCTCCCGGGCTCGTTCATCCAGGATAAAATCAAGCGTCAGTTCATTGGGAGTAATCTCCATATTTTGTTCTTCCCCCGGCCAGGCGGCCCGGCGGCGTACTACGTTAACCATTTCCGCTCCTTCCGCCAGATTCCCCTGCTTCATCAGCGCTTCAGCGGCGATCAGATATACTTCGCCTAATCGAATCTCTATGACATTTTTTGTACCGACACCACTGTTGATTGAAGCCCGCAGCGGATCTTTGTATTTGCGCATGTGAGGAAATAGCTCGAGCGACCCTACCGGAGTTTCTCCATCGTACAGATTGTTGATATCAAAAATGCCGTATTTGTCTTTCTTGGTATCTTTTACACTTTGCGGCACTTCATAAGGCACATATATAAAGGCGGTATCACCGATCTCCATTCCTGGCAGTAAAGTGGCTTCGTTGTTAGCATACCACACTTCTTTCCAGGACTTATCGTAACGGGAGTCCTGCGCCCGATTGGCCTGCAACAGATCAAGATAAAAGCGGGTAGCCAGGAAGCGCGGCCAGGGGCGATCATTTTCCAGCGCTCGTTTCATACCGGGTTGCAGGTCGTAACGGGGAGTGAAATAGAGGAAGTAGGCGTTGCCGTTGGCATTCAGCCGTTCGTCTTGCGAAAACTGTATGGACCATAGCACCTCTGAATTTTCCCGGTTGGCCACATCCCATAGGTCAGCGTAGTCATCCAGTAAGGCCAGTTCATAGTCGTTAATTACTTTTTTGGCGTAAGTGGCGGCCTCTTCATTTTGGTTACGAGTCAGGTATACGCGGGCCAGCAGAGCCTGAGCCGCCGGTTTGGTAGCCCGACCAAAATCCGACTGCGCATCCGGCAGGTATTGCTCGGCAAACAACAGGTCATTGATAATCTGGGTGTACACTTCATCTTCGCTAGCCCGTGTGGCGGTGGTTTCCACTTCTGTTACTTCCCCCGTTTTTAGCGGCACTCCGCCAAAATGCATGACCAGGATATGGTAGTACCAGGCTCGTAAAAAGTAAGCTTCCGCCACCTTGCTATTAACTTCTGATTCACTTAGTTCCGTTACTTCATCCACTCGGGATATAGCGGTATTGCAGACCGCAATCCCCTGATAAAAGTTAGACCATAGTTCCCATAAAACAGGATTCGCTGGCTGAATAGCCGAGTTGTAGGCATTGAACTCGATGAAGGAGGCATCGGAGCCATTCGTCCAAAGGTCAGTTCCAAAAAATACCAGCGGGGCATAATTATTTCCACCGGCAAATAGTGATCGTGAAAATGTATACGCTGCATTGACCAAGCCATTGTAGCCGTCAGCGGTCTTATAGTACGTATCCACCGGCGGGGACACAATTTTTTCTTCCTCCAGCAGGTCTGCGCATCCTTGAAGCAAGAAGAAACACGCCAAACTGAAAAACAGGGTACTTATTATCTTATTCATAGTAGCTGATTTTGATGGGTTAGAAAGAAAGGTTTATACCCGCAATGAAGGTTCTGATGGCCGGATAGGGAGTGATATCTTCAGAAAAGTCCGGTTTCATATTGAACTCTCGAAGTTCTGATTTGGTCCAGTACCAGAGGTTATCAGCCAGCAGGTATACCCGGGCCTTCGTGAGGGGTAACTTATCGAGAACAGACCTCGGCAGTGTATATCCTATGGAAAGCTGACGGATACTTATCAGGCTGGCATCCCGGTAGGTTAAGGTAGTTCCGTTCAGACCACTTTCTTCGTATAGCTGATTAGGACGAGGATAACTGTTGGTCGGGTTAGAAGGGGTCCAGTAATCGAAGACCAATTTGTTGTACCGCTTCTTAGCGAATGGAGCAAACGCGTCCACGGATGTCATTCCCCCCCAGCGAACATACGTGTTCAAGGAAAAATCCCAGTTTCGGACTGAAACCCGGTTGACCAAATTAGCAATAAAATCCGGCTCACGGCTACCCAGGATTACCCGATCATTATCTGTGATGGCTCCGTCATTATCTACATCCTGTACTTTAATCTGCCCTGGCTCTCGACCGTAACTCTGAGCCTCATCCGCCTCATTGGATTGCCAGATACCAGTCTTTTTGAAATCATAGTACACGCTAATAGGATATCCGATAAACCAGAGGTTGCCGATATCATCTTCTTTGCCATTGTACAGTTCCACAATTTCGGTGTGGTTGCTGTAGAACGTCACATCTGAGCTCCAGGTCAGGTTGTTTCGACTCACGTTGATGGTGCTTAATCCTATTTCGAACCCTTTGTTGTTCGTCCTTCCCACGTTTTGCAGCACCTGGTCGTAACCAGAAGTTATGGGGAGGTTGCGAGACATCAGCAGGTCATAAGTATTGGTATTATACATATCCAGGTTTCCCTGAATTCTTCCCTGGAGAAAATCAAAATCAACGCCTAAATTATACACGGCAGTAGATTCCCACTTCAGGTCTCGGTTGGCCAGTTCGGTCGGTCGGTAACCGAAACCAGGCTTTTCGTTCCATGAATAGGGAACGATCGTGAGCCCGCCCTGAGTTTGGTACGGACTGATGGCCTGGTTGCCGGTCACCCCATAACTAAGACGGATCTTGAGAGCGGACAGCCAGTCTTCGGTACCTCTCATAAAATCTTCTTCGGTAATCAGATACGCCAGAGCCACAGAAGGAAAATAACCCCATTTGTTGTTGGATGAAAACTGAGATGCCCCGTCGGCCCGTATAGATAAGGTCATCATGTATTTACCTTGATAACCGTAGAACACCCGGCCCGCGTAGGATAGTAGCGTGGTTTCTTCCAGATTGGAGCCTACCGCATTGATGTTGCTGGCGCTTCCCAGATTATAAAAACGAGAAGGCTCGTAAGGCAGATCACTCACCCCTACTCCGTTAATTTCCAAGCGGGAGGACTGTATGCCGTGCACCCCTGTTATGGTGAGATGATGGGCATTGTTAAACGTTTTATCGTACGTAATCACACTCTCATACAATCTCAGATTGTCAAACAGATTATCAATCTGGGCAGTGGGGGTTCCAAGGTTGCGGGTTAGAGAATAAAATCCGGCTGACTCTTTCGTGTTACCAAATTTAAGGTTGGTTCCCAGGTTGAGCCGATAGGTTAGGGAAGGAAAGATTTGAGCCTGGGCAAAGGTATTGATCAATGCCCCCCAGCTGTTATCCTCCCAGCGATAAGAATCCCAGATGAAATCAGCCAAGGGGTTTAACACCAGGCCATCGGTAGTGGCCGTGAATCGAGGGCTTCCATCATCTTCGTAAAGTTTACCCAGTGGACTGGACTGGAATACCTGGGTGAGTACTCCGCCGCTTCTTCGCTGATTCTTGCTGTAGTTAAGCAGGATAGAAGCTCCCGCCGTTATCTTCGGAGTAAAGGTAAAATCGAGGTTGGAGCGGAAAGTATACCGATCGAAAACTTCGCCCGGAATGATTCCTTCTTCATTAAAATAGCTAGCCGAAACATTGTATCGCACGGATTCGGAGCCGCCCATGATACTGAGCTGATGCTTCTGCTGGTGACCTACCTGAAACAGCAGGTCCTGATAATCCAATCCTTTACCCCCTCGGTTGATCGCCTCCATTTCTATGGCATCAAAAATACGCTCATCATCCGTCGGACTGGTTCCTGTTTCAGGATAGCCCCCAATAGCCCGGTAGGCTTCTCTACCGATTTCCGCATACTGTTCCCCATTGGCATAAGGAATTCTCCCATACCGTATCTGCGGCCCGGCAAAACTTTCTACCATAAAAGAGGGCTTCCCGGCACTTCCTCTTTTCGTTGTAATAATAATTACCCCATTAGCCCCTCGAGCCCCGTAGATGGCTGTAGAAGATGCATCTTTTAGTACGTTGACTGAGGCAATATCATAAGGGTTGATGTCATTTAAAGAGCCGTAGTAGGGTGAACCATCCAGAATAATAAGAGGATCATTGGACGCGGTAAAAGAACGCTGCCCTCGTAGCAAAAGCTGCGTGCTAGCTCCCGGGCCAGCCCCGGAAGGGACAATATCTAAGCCCGGAATGCGCCCCACTAAGCCATTGCTGATATTAGTCATGGGTATATCGGCTATTTCTTCGGTGGAGATAGAAGCCACCGAACCGGTAACATCCGAGCGTTTTTGGGCGCCATATCCTACCACCACTATTTCCTCCAGGCTTTGAATATCTTCACTCAGGGCTATATCAATAACCGACCTCCCGCTGATGGGTACTTCCTGAATCATAAAACCGATGGATGAAAAAACCAGGGTATCGTTTTCATCCGCTACATTGAGGCTGTACTTTCCGCCAATATCAGTGACGGTCCCAGTAGCCCTGCCTTTCACCAGTACATTGACTCCGGGTAAACCGCCGCCATCTTCCTCAGAGGTTACAGTTCCCGACACATTGAAGGCCGCTCCTAAAATAATAGCCGGGCTTTTTTCATCTGCCTGTTGTTTCCGGACACTGATATTATTGTTGATCTGCTGGAAAGTTATTTTTGAGACTTGAGAAAGATCTTTGAGTATCGCGGCTACGGTAGTTTTTTCAGCAGTCTTGCTGTACTGATCTTTTAGAAATGCTTCCTGGTTGTCAAACGTAAAAACAAAATCTGTTTTAGATTCAATACCGGCAAATACGTCAGCAATCGTAGCCTTATCGTACGTTGTGTTAATCCGTACCTCGTACACGCTTTTTGCTTTCTGCGCATCAGCACCCCAGGCAAAGCATATGCTAACTAATAAAATTTGACCAAGGATACCTATACCTGAATACGTTGCCACATCAATGAGTAGATTGTGCGCCCATTTTTTCATAGTTTTGTTGTTGTAGATTAGACATAGTTCATCTGCATTCCTATACCTTCGCAGATTAGCCGTCGAGGTCGATATAGGAATCGTAATTCTGAGCCGGAAATAAGTGCCTTTATTTTCGGCTTTTACTTATGCTTTTTGACTTTAGTTTAGGTATTGTCCATAGGGTGGCGTTCAGAGGGTTAATACTACATTTTTGTCCGTTATCTTGAAGTCAATATTTTTATTAAAGTGTATATCTCGTCCGCTGGGAACAGCCCCCTCCCGTACCTATCTAAACCATAAGTTTCCTTACCACTTTTGGGAATGTAGCTACAATCGCTTACGGCAATCCAGAATTCTTTTCTAAGAACAGGTCAATGAGTAGTTCATTAAAATACCTGAAATTATTATTGCTAAGTGTTGCTTTTACTCACTCCTTCCATAAGCCCACGCATGTACCCGATGGCAAATAAAGCTCCTATGGTGCTGTATCCCGGATGATCGTTGCTGTCTCCGGCCATCGTTGGCACGTGATCCGGACGGATGGGACCTTTAAAGCCAACATCGTAATAGGCCTGCATCGCTTTGTACATATCGGTCTTTCCATCGTCGTGAAATGTCTCCTCAAAGTTATTTTTATAGCCGCGCACATCTCTGAAGTGGACAAAGTGTATCTTATCGCGCTTACCAAAATACTCAATAGCCGCCGGTATGTCCTCTCCTTGTCCTTCCGCTCCCATCGAGGCAAAACTACCCTGGCAAAAGGTAAGACCGTTGCTCGGACTGGGCACAATTTCTATCAATCGCTTAAAAGCATTTACTGAAGTAATGATGCGCGGGATGCCCCGGATGCCATCAATGGGAGGGTCGTCGGGGTGTAGGGCGAGCTTTACTCCGTTTTTCTCGGCCTCTGGAACTACCGCTTTGAGAAAGTACTCCAGATTTTCCCACATCTTATCGTGGGTTAGCTCACCGTACTCCGTAATCATCGGCTCATCTTTGATATCCTCAATGCTAAATGAACTCACCAGCGCTCCGCCCCGGCTCGGTTTATCCATCGTAGTACGCGCCCAGCTGATAACGGGCATCCAGTTGTAGCACACCGTATCAATGCCCAGTTGGGAGATATTTTTCATGAAGGTGATGAAGTTTTCAATCTCTTCATCGCGGCCTTCTAACCCCAGTTTGGTTTTCGTGTAGAGGGAAGGCGGGCCTTCAATCACCCGCAGGGTAAGTCCTTCTTTTTCCCAGGCCTCTTTTACAGCTTTAATTACGCCATGCTCCCAGTTATTGGCTCCTTCCATTCCGGCCATGCCGGGATTAATTCCTCCCACCGCACCCAATACGTCCATCTGCCTGGCCAGGGCCACTTTATGGGGTTCTATGCCCCAGAAATAAGCCAGGCACATCTGCATCCCCGCATCCCGAACTACCTCGGCGGTATTCAAGGTAGTTTTTAAAATTGTGTTCTCTTTTCCAAGCATATGCCCGCCCGTGGCCGACAGGGCCGCCAGGGAAGCGCCTTTTTTGATAAACTCTCTACGATTATTTTCCATGAGTTGCTGGTTGTTGATTTGGGATCAGGTATTCAATGTACACCTTCTGACGGAAAAAAGCTCGCATCAGAAGGTGTATGTACATCCATATTATGTTCTGCCACCTTCCTTACTCACTGACTCGGCAAGTCCGCGCATGTAGCCGATGGCAAACAGGGTGCCCAGGGTCATGTAGCCAGGACGGGTGTTCTCTTCGCCCGCCATGGTAGGTACGTGATCGGGACGGATGGTTCCTCGGAAGCCAATGTCGTAGTACGCCTGCATGGCCTGGTACATATCAATTTGGCCTGCATCATGGAATGTTTCAACGAAGTTGTATTTACCTCCCCGCAGGTTTCTGAAATGGACAAAGTTAATTGCTCCCCGGTCTCCCCACCTTCTGATCAGCGCTGGTACGTCGGCTCCCATCAGGGAGAAGTTGCCCTGGCACATGGTCAGTCCGCTATATTTGCTGGGGTAAAGATCCAGCATACGGTCAAAATTCTCCACCGTCGTCATAATTCGGGAGATGCCCCGGATACTATCCACCTGGGGATCATCGGGGTGTAACGATAGGTTCATACCAATTTTCTCGGCTTCGGGAACTACCGCCTTGAGGAAATATTCCAGGTTTTTCCACAGGGTTTCTTTGGATACTTCCCCGTACTCGGTGAGTGATTCATCTTTATCTTCGTTGTCAAATGCGGTGAGCAATGCTCCGCCTCGCCCGGGCCGGTCCATGGTGGTACGGTACCAACTGATGACGGGCATCCAGTTATAGCAGATTACGTCGACATCGCCGTACTGCTTCAGGTTTTTCATGAAGGTGATAAAGTTTTCAATTTCCTCATCGCGGCCTTCCAGCCCCAGCTTGGTTTTTTCATGCAGCGAAGGAGGTCCCTCGACCACACTCCACTTCATGCCTTCTTTTTCCCAGGCTTCTTTGGTCGCGGTGATGGCCTTGGGGTCCCAGGGGTCCAGATTGGTATCGCGTATTACTCCTGAAACGGCATGTAGTACGTCCATTTGTTTTGCCAGAGGAATTCGGGGCGAGCCCAGTCCCATCGCCAGGGCAAACTTCATCCCGGCATCTTTTACAAAATCTTTCAGTTCTGAACTGGCTGCTTTGCCGAGGCTTTTGCTGTCTCCCGGAGTGCAGGCACTTAATGCACCTACTGAAAGTGCGGTGAGAGAGGCGTTTTTAAGAAAATCTCTACGGTTATTTTTCATGATCTTTTTGGTATGATAGGTTATTGTATTTCAAAAAATGAGGTTTACTCAACATCCCACCAGATTCTGGTGAGCAGCAGATCAGGCCCCTGGTTCTGAACGGCTCCCTGGTAATTGTCGGTGTTAAGGGCGGCTTCTGATTGCGGGTAGCGCAGGCGGCGGGGAATAACTCCTCCGGTATCATTGCCCGGATAGTTGACCGGCGTAAGCTCCGGATACCCGGTACGGCGCCAGTTGGACCAAGCTTCAAAAAAATCGAGCCACATGAAGTGCGCCAGATAGAACTGGGTATGGATTGTCTCCATCTGCTCTTCAGTAGTGCCAGTTAAAGGATGAGCGGCCAGATACGCTTCAATGACCGCCGGTTCAATGACTATCCCGCCGGGAAACAAGGTAGTGGATTCCATAGAGGCGGTAATGGCATTAGTATAATGCTCCTGGGCACTTCCGCTTCCCCAGCCTCGCAAGGCGGCCTCGGCTAGTAAAAACTCCACTTCCTCGTAGCTTTGAAAAATAGTAGGCGCATTCAGGTTGGCAATGGTGCCGGTGTTAGGTTCGGAGTACTCGACCAGCAGATCATTGCTCCAGCCAGAAATTGCCTGACTTATGGTAGCATCATCATAGCCATTGGGAAGTCCTTTTTGTAGTTCTGGTTTGGTGGTTTCAGGCAATACGGCGGCCTGAATTGCCAGAATATTCCCTTCCCACAATGTGGCGTAAAAAGGCAGCCTTGGATCATTATTGGCCTGCAGAAGATCCACGAAGTTTTTCGCTAATTTGACCTTTCCTTTTCCCTGAGCTCCCTCCGGCAGACTTTCCCGCTTCAGTTCGAAAGCATCCCAGTTCTGGGTGTTGCCGTGGCCTTCTACGTGCTCGAGTTTGGCGATATCTTCATTGCTCTGCATAACGCCTCCGGCTATCGCTTTTTCTACCCAGCTTTGCGCCATTGCTTCGTCTACTTCGGTCAGTCGCATACCCAAGCGCAGCATCATTGAATAGGCGAACGTCTTCCATTTTTCCAGGTCTCCACCGTAAATAAGATCAGCGGCCCCAAAGGAAGATTTGGCTGGATCAAGCTGACCGGCAGCCTCTTCCAGTTCTTTCAGCATGTCCGCATAAATAGCCGACTGCTGATCGTATGTTGGTTTGTAGATTCCCTGAGTATAGCCCTGTCCGGCTTCTGAATACGGAATATCTCCGTACAAATCGGTGATTCGGTGCATCACAAATACTCGCCAGATTCGGGCCATCGCGTACTGATTAATCAGTTCCGGATCATCCTGCACTTCCGGAAAAATCTGCTGAAGCTCTTTCAACTGGTTGTTGTAGGCATTCTCAAAGAAATTCCCTCCCTGATCGTGGTACAGGTATTTTTCGCCATACCAGAATGTGTTCAGGGTCGCCATGTACTGCATCATGCCGGAGACATGCTTGATACCGACCCGGTTTCGGTCCATAGTACCGGTACCCGCAGTGCGGATGATGCTGAAGGTAAATAAATTGCCGATCACCGGATCATTGTACGCATTCGGATCTACGTTCATTTCTTCAAAACCGTCATCGCAGAAAGACAGCAGCATGCAGGAAATCAGCACGCCTGCTTTCAGGGTCATGCCTGTGAAGTTTCGTTTTATATAGTTCATCATGATAATTTTAGGTGAGTGTAATCGTATTGATCAACCATTAGAATCGGACATTAAGATTGAAACCAAAGCTGCGGGCGGTGGGCACCCCAAAGTTCTCCAGCCCCTGCGCATTCGAGTTGCTGTAGCCGGATTCAGGGTCAATATTTCTGGCCTGATTATACAGCAGAAACAGGTTACGCGCTACGAACGACAGGCTGGCCGATTGAAACGGAGTATTGTCCAATAGGCGGTTGGGAAAGGAATACCCAAACGTGAGTTGACGTAATTTTATGAAGTCGGCATCTGTCACAAACTGGTCAGTGATAGAAAATGTAGTCCCCTGATAGTAGGTTTGGGCCGGAACCGACTCGGTATAGGCTTCTCCATTTTCATTCACCCCAGAAACCGATACTCCCTCTTCTCTGACATTATTCTCTACCGTGCGCTGATCGAGTCCGTAGAATGTTCCGTAAGCATTGGTAGCGGAGTAAATTTTTGCGCCGAACTTACCATCTAACAAAAAGCCCAGGGCGAAATTTTTGTAGGTAATGTTATTGTTCAAACCCATCGTCAGGGGGGGAACTCCCCGCCCAAGCGGCATGAGTTCACTTTGCAAGGGTAGCCCGTTAGCACTATTGTACACAATCTGACCGTCGTCGTTGGTCATGGGGCGGTAACCGGCAATCATACCGAAAGGCATTCCCTCGAAGTGATAGATCCAGCCATTTAATGTTCTGGTGGTAGCCCCGGGTAAATAAAGCTGCTCCAAACCATCCGCAATTTTTAGCACCTCATTCTGGTTGTAGGCCATGTTAAACGAGGCATCCCAGTTAAAGCCACGTTGTGAGCTGACCAGCATACCGCTTAGCATGAGCTCTATACCCCGGTTCTGCATTTCACCAACGTTCAGCGCTACGCTGTTGTAGCTCGAGGAAATAGGAATGGATGCATTGACAATATCATCCGTGGTGGTTCGGTTGTACAACGTAATATCTGCTCCCAACCGATTATCAAACGCTTTGAGCTCGATGCCCATTTCGTAAGTAGTCGATGTATAGGGTTTTAGGGAATTGGGAATGGTTTCACCTGATATCTCCATTAATGGCTGGCCTAAATGCGGTACCGCCTGCGCAGAATACCTCAGTCCTAAGCCGTATGGATCAGGTGCTCCACCACCTACCTGCGCCCAGGAGGTTCGTATTTTGCCATGATCCAGCCAGGATGGTTTTGAATCCCAGGCATCGGAAAATACGAAGCTCAACCCAACAGACGGGTAAAACAGACTGTTGCTTGCTTTGGGCAGGGTTGAGAACCAATCCTGCCGCCCCGTGAGGCTTAGGTATAGGTAATTATTAAACCCAATATCTGCTGAGGCGAACAAGGAATTGATAGCCGTTTCCCGGAATTCCTGGCTGAACGTCTGGCTGCTTCCATTGCCAATAAAATACTGAAAAGGCACATTAAAAAAACCACTGTTAAGGTTAACTCCGCTTCGACTGTTGTGCATCTGGTTGCCGCCAACGATGGCATTCACCGAGAAAGAGCCGAAGTTTTTGTTGTACCCCAAAATGGCCTCCACGTTGGTTTCCGAAGTGGTGTTCTGGTTGGTATCCATGGACCCCCGATTGTTAAATGCCGTACCGGTAGGAGTTATGTTGTACCCATTCAGGTTAAAGTAGTCTATGCCCATCCGCGCCCGGGCGTAAAAAGCTTCGGTAATATTATACTGGGTGCTGAACGAGCCGATAAACCTCCTCCGCTCATCCCCATTTCTGGCTTTGTTGATGGCAAAATAAGGGTTTGTGGAATAAATGTAATCGCTCCAGGGGGTTTCAAATCCATCCTCACCATAGCCGGGCGACAAGGTGCGAACATCGATATTAGTAGCGATCAGTTGAGCACCGGCATTGGGGTTCAGAGTAAAATCAGCGGTGTACGGCCGGTTTTCTGTTTCCTCAATGTTATACTGTGCTTTTCCCTGAAACACCACTTTTTTCGCCAGTGTGGCATTGGCACTGAGGTTGAATGTTTTGCGGTTAACGGTGTTGCCCGGCACAATGCCACTATTATCCATATTGGAAACCGAGAAGCGGAAGTTGGCAGTCTCATTACCACCGTTCAGTGCCAGGGTGTTAGAGAATGTTTTACCAGTATTATAAAAGTTCTGTATGTTGTCTTTCTGGGCTACATACGGACGGCTTTCTCCGTCGGGTTGAATGACCATTGATCCATCCAGGGGTGCTCCCCAGGAGATCCGGCCATTGGCAATTGCTTCGGCCTGGGTGGTAGGTGCGACTCCCCGGGAACCGGAACCGTACTGGTACTGCCAATCCGGTAATGAGCGAGGGGCTTCCAGGGTATAGGTGGAATTAAACTCTACCCCAATACCCTGCTGAGCCATACCGGATTTGGTGGTGATGAGTATCACGCCGTTGGCCGCTCGTGAACCATACAGCGCGGCCGCCGTTCCGCCTTTCAGTACCGAAATGCTCTCGATATCGTCCGGGTTGATACTTAACAGGCCATCGCCCCTATCGATGCCACCGTAGGTGCCTGGAGAACCCTGGTTGGTATTATCAATCGGCATACCATTTACCACGTACAGCGGCTGGTTGTCTCCGTTTAACGACCCGTTGCCTCGGATAATAACCCGGCTGGAACCTGAAGGACCGGTGGCGGTGCTGGTCGCATTTACCCCGGCAATTCTACCCGATAAAGCATTACCCAGGTTATTTTCCCGCGCTTTTGTAAATGTTTCGCCCTTCACTTCGGTAACCGCATAGGGCAAAGCCGCCTTTTCTCTTGAGATGCCCAACGCTGTGACCACCACTTCCTCCAGACTTTGAATATCCTCACTCAACGCTACATCAATGACCGATCTTCCGCTGATCGGCACTTCCTGTATCATAAAACCGATGGATGAAAAAATCAGGGTGTCGTTTTCATCTGCTACGTTAATGCTGTACTGCCCGGCGATATCGGTGACGGTTCCCGTGTCACTGCCTTTCACCAATACATTGACTCCGGGCAACCCGCCGCCATCTTCTTCAGCGGTTACAGTTCCCGTCACATTGAAGGCGGCTCCCAGAATAATGGCCGGTGTATTTCCCTTTTCATCTGCCTGTTGTTTCCTGACACTGATATTATTGTTGATTTGCTGGAAAATCAGTCTTGAGGAATGAGAGATGTCTTTCAATATATCGGCCACGGTAGTTTTACCCGCTGCTTTGGTGTACCGGTCTTTCAGAAAAGTATCTTTATTGTCAAATGTAAAGACAAAGGCCGTCTTAGATTCAATGTCTGAGAACACATCGGCCAATGAAGCCTGGTCATATGCAGTTCTAATGCTTACTTCGTGCACGCTTTTTGCTTTTTGTGCACCAGCATCGTGCGCCAGACATAAACTGACGAATAGAAACTGACCTAAGAGGCCTATACAAGAGTAGCTGACCACATCAATGAGTAGTTTATACTGTCTTTTTTTCATAATTTAGTTGTTGTAGATTAGACATAGTTCGTCTGCACCCATATACTATAGCAGATTAGCCGTCGGCCTCGGTATAGGGTTTTTAATTTTCAGCCGAAGATAAACGCCCTTTATTTTCGGCTTTTTACTTACGATTTTTGAAGTTTAGGTTTTATGCATAGTGTCAGTTTAAAAGGTTAATACTACGTTTTTGTCAGTCATTTCAAATGTAATGTTCTTATTAAAGCAGATGTCTCGAAGCACATGCCGGAGGTCTTCTCGCTGGTATCTGGCGCGAATGTGCCAGTCTGCCGCAGGCATACCTCGTACTTTTACTTGTACCCCGTACCACTTTTCTATCGTGCGGCGGAAACTGGCTAAATCTGCGCCATCAAACAACAGTATCTGCTCTTTCCAGCCAAAGGTTTTTTCATAATTGTAGGGCTGCTGTCTAAAATGCGGATGTTTTTTAGCAGCCAGCAATTCTTCTCCGGGAGACAAAATAGCAGTTTGATGCCCCTTACGCTCCTGTACTTGCACCTTTCCTTCCAGCAAAGCAATCCTGGTCGTACTTTCTTCAGGATAGGCATTGACGTTAAAAGCCGTACCCAGGGCTTGTGTGCTGATACCGGCAGCCTCTACCACAAAAGGCTTTTGTGGGTTTTTGGCTACTTCAAAGAAGGCTTCGCCCTTCAGTTTTACCAACCGTAAGGTATCAGAGAATTTTTCGGGATACTCCAGGCTGCTCTCGGCATTGAGCCATACTTTGGTACCATCCGGCAACATATGAACAGATTGGTGTCCGGCGGGATTCACCTGCTGAACCAGCGCCACTGCCTCGGGCACCAAGCCCCTGTTTTCTTTGACTAAAGAAGATAATAGTCCGGCTCCTAACAGAAATAAAAGAGCCGTAGCAGCCACTTTACTCCAATAGAAAACATCCACGACCCGGTGTACCTGTGGTTTCAATGCTATTCCCGTGGCCCATATCTGCTCTCTCATCAGATCCATATCCGCCGGAGACTTCTCCGGCAATGGAGCAGACCAGATCCTCTCAAGCCGACTGAATACTTCCCGGTTAGCGGTAGAAGAATGCAACCATGCCGCCAGCTCCTGTTTTTCACTTTCAGAAGCCTGGTGGCTTAGATACAAACTAATCAATCGGTCTATATCAGCATAGTGGTTACGCATGCTTCTCCTTTGTTATGGATATAACTTTCAAGGAATAAAAAACCCGTAACCGGAATACTAAAAAAAACCACAATTACAATCTCACTAAAAAACAAATGTGTTTGTTAATAATCATGCAGTGATGGAAACGGAAGTATATAAACAATGCAAGGGCATCCGCGGATTAAACAGCGCTTACTTAAAATGGAAAGCAGAATAGCAGGAGGGGGGCTAAATTTTTCATCAGGCTTTGGGCTGTTTTTTTGGTTTCTTCATGACTCAGATACCGCTCAATCTCCTGCCGGAGGGTTTTAATGGCAAGCTTTAAATGCACTTCTACCGTGCGTTCTGAGATTTCCATCAAATCGGCTACCTGCCGATAGCTAAGTCCATCTTCCCGAATGAATTGAAAAACCATTTTTCGCCGAGGGGGGAAATGCTGGATCACCTCCTGAATCGTGGCCCGTAACTCCTGCTCTACCAGCAATTCATGCGGACCGGCCGCCGTAGCGGTTAGCTGCTTAACATTTTGGGGTTGCTGTGGATAATAACTGACCCGTGCCTGTTTCTTAATGGCCGAAAAAGCTTTCTTTTTCACAGAAGCATAGAGGTACGCCTCAAAATGCGCCAGCAGAAAAACTCGCTCACGATGAATCAGCATATTCACCAGCACATCAGCGACCACATCTTCTGCCTGGGGGCGGGAATCAACAAACAACAATGCAAACTGAACAAGTTTCGGATAATAACGCTCAAAAAAAGCGTCAAAAGCATCTTTGTCCCCACGGGCAATTTGCTCAAAAAACAGAAGGTTGTCGTTGGTGTTATTCATCCGATATTTATCTATCGTTTAAATAGTGCGGCAGCAGCGTAGCACTACAATATATGGCATTTGCGCTGTCTTTAAAAAATATTTCAAGCATAACCGTATTTCCACTTATGTTTTTACCATATCATCAGCATAAGACCTGAAAAAATATTACTACCCCTTATTTTACTTGTATTTTGATAAATCCGGCCCCTTGGCTGGTATCAGTGAGCCGTGAGTTTTTTCACTGGCAGGTATTGCCACTACCTGCAACGGGGAGACCTATTTTGAGTACTCCCTGTTGCAAGCGCAGGCATTACCGGAACATAACGAATGCCCGGGCAAGATGAGCAAGGTTTCTTCTCTGTACTATCCTGCCATCACCTTCTTCCCTAAGCTGACACCAATTCACTATTGGCGATCAATTGTTTCTGAACATCATAGGGCACTGGAGTGTACTCGGCAAAAGAGGTTTTAAAGCTGGCCCGTCCCTGCGTCAGTGACTTGAGCGCGCTACTAAAGTTGGTCATCTCCGCCACCGGAACCTTGGCGCGGATCACCTGATACTGGTTCTTGGTATCAATTCCCACCACCAATGCCCGACGGGTTTGTAGTTCGGTCATCACGTCTCCCATCATTTCTTCGGGCACCAGCACTTCCAGATGATTCACCGGCTCCAGAATTTTCGGATCTGCCTCCATAAACGCCTGGCGAAACGCCTGCATTCCCGCAATTTTGAAGGAGATATCGTTAGAATCTACGGCATGCATCTTACCGTCAAAGACCAGCACACAGATGTCGCGGGCATATGATCCGGTAACCGGCCCTTCTTCTATCTTCTCCATAATTCCTTTCAAAATGGAGGGCATGAAGCGGGCATCGATCACCCCCCCGACAATACAATTGTAAAAGACAAGCTTACCGCCCCAATCCAGGTCAATCACCTCTTTATGGCGAATATTGTAGCCTTCGGGGTCGGCCATACCTTCAGTGTAGGGCATAATGCTCAGATGCACTTCACCAAACTGCCCGGCACCTCCTGATTGCTTTTTATGCCGATAATAGGTGGTCGTGGCTTTTTGAATGGTTTCGCGATAAGGGATTCGGGGGTTTTCATAGTGTACTTTGATGCCATATACATGCTCCAGACGCCACTGTGTAACGGCCAGATGCAATTCTCCCTGGGCCGTCAGGATGAGTTGTTTGAGTTCTTTTGAAAATTCTATGTTCAGAGTAGGGTCTTCAGCGTGTAATTCTTTGATCGCCTCACCGATTTTTTCTTCGTCATTCTTACTGTCGGCCACAATGGCCGTGCGTACGCGAGGGTCCGGAAACTCCATCATAGGATATTCTATGCTGGCTTGCGCATCTCGCAACGTCTGGTTGGTCTGGGTATCTTTTAGTTTAACGGTCGCTCCAATATCTCCGGCCACAAGTTTATCTACCGGATGCCGCTGACTGCCATCCATAATATATAACTGGTTCATCCGTTCGGTTGCCTCCGACTGAGGGTTGTACAGATCCATTCCCATGGTAACTTCACCCGACATCACTTTAAAGTAGCTGACCTTCCCCAAATACGGTTCTATCAGAGTTTTAAAGACAAACAGGCTGGTAGGCTTGCTGGGGTCGCAGTCAATTTCTTTGCCGGCCACCGTTGGTTCGGGAGCCATATCGCAGGCACCGGGTGCCACATTATCGATAAAGCCCATCATACGACCACTGCCCATGTTCTGCTTCGCCGACAGGCAAAAGACCGGGAAGATCTCGTGTTTTTGCATTCCAATCCGTAGGCCCTCCCGCAATTCATCTTCGTCTAAACTGCCTTTCTCAAAGTACAGCTCCATCAGGTTTTCATCATTAACCGCTGCTTTTTCCACCAGTTCATTATGCAGGCGGTCAGCCCGCTCCTGCTCACTTTTGGGAATCGGCAATTTGACCGGCTTACCTCCTTCGGCAGGAAACTGATACATTGTCATCTTTAGCAGATCAATGATGGCATTAAACCCCTCGCCGGGATCAAGCGGGTATTGCATGAGGGCGACCGCGTCTCCGAAACTTTGCCGGGCCGATTCAAGCGCTTCCTCAAAATTGGCTTTAGGATGGTCTAACTGATTGATAGCCATGATGGTAGATTTCTGAAACTGGTCAATATAGTTCCAGATAAGTTCAGTTCCCACTTCCACTCCATATTGGGCATTCAGCACCAACACGCAGGTATCAGCCACGCGTACCGAAGAAACAATTTCACCCATAAAGTCATCCAAACCCGGAGTGTCAATGACATTGATTTTGTACCCTCGCCACTCGGTATGCAGGGTGGTGGCGTACACCGAATTTCCGCGCTCATGTTCAATCTCATGGAAATCCGATACCGTGTTTTTGCTTTCTACGGTGCCCCGTCGGTTGATGATGCCGGCTTCGTACAACATGGTTTCGGCCAGTGTTGTCTTGCCGGATTTCGCACTACCCAGGAGGACGATGTTTTTGATGTGGTTGTTGTCGTACACTTTCATAGGACATGAAGGGTTTGGAGTGGAACATTAAAAAAATAGCAACACTCAGACGTTTCTGAGCTGGAGTGAAGATAATATACGCACAAGTTGGAAAAATTAAAAGGAAAAGAGCGCAGGGCTTGTGGGGAAGAAGGCGAGGCCGGTTTGCATTGGTTGGTACCCAATTATTCCGGCTACTGGCAATGTCACCCTTTAACTTCAGATTGCACAAAAACATAAAAAACAATATTAAACAATAAAAAACAGTAAAATACTTGTTTATTAATCAGTACATGTACATCTTTAGTCTCTGTAATAAAAGCTTTGGTTTATGACGAACCCCTTTGCTGCTGCTTTTGATGTTTTTCAGGATCACACGACCTATTTCCAGCGGTTGGGTGATCAGTCTCAGTACGGAAAACTGATGCGAAGCCAGGTTCTGACGATTCTGGTATTTACATTCTGCTATGGTTTGGTCATGGGTAGTTACCACGGTTTGCTGCAAGCCGTAGCCGCCGGAAGCAAGCTTTTCTTACTCTTCGGGCTGGCATTGCTCATCTGCTTTCCGTCTTTTTATATTGTGCAACTGATTCTGGGGTCTAAAATCCGGCTGGGCCATATGCTGGTAATCATTCTGAGCGGCTTTGTATTTACATCGGCCATCATGCTGGCATTTGCTCCCATTGTGGTGTTTTTTCAGCTGACGGGAGATAATTACCATTTTCTGCAACTGCTGCACGTAGCGGTGTTCGTATTTTCCGGCATCTTTGGTATGCGTCTGGTAGTTGAAGCCCTCAAACATGCCTGCGATGAGGCCCAGGTATATCCGAAGATTGGCGTGACGATTTTTCAGATATGGATTTTTATTTTCGCCTTCGTCGGTATTCAACTGGCCTGGAACATGCGCCCCTTTTTGGGTAGCCCCTCCATGAAATTTGAACTCTTTCGGAATGAAACCCAGGGCAATTTTTATTCTACCCTGCTCAGAGCAACCGGAAAACTCATGGGCGCAGACAAGGTGACTGGTCCGATAGAAGTGCAAAAAGCCCAAATGCCCACCCAATCTCCCAACCCGGAAGACAGACCTCAGGACACTACGAAACGACACCCCCCCTACATAGAACCCCCATTAGATACGATTAAACCCTGAAGAAGAAAATCATGGATGATATTATGACGCTGGAAGAGGTAGCTAATTACCTGAAGATGAAACCCCAAACCATTTACACCTGGGCGCAAAGCGGGAAAATTCCGGCAGCCAAAATCGGCAAAGAGTGGCGCTTCCGCCGTTCCATCGTGGACGAATGGTTTAATGGACACATCGATGAAAAATTTCGAGAAATCGTGAAGAAAGCAGAAGCCAAAGATGATAACGTCCGTAATCTGAAGATCGGATGAGCAGGCCCCTCCGAATCGCGCTGATCGTTGGGTTGCTATCAATCATTATTCTCCCTTTGCTATTCTACGGATTGGTACTCTGGAACATCCATTCATCAAGCGGTACCTGCAAGCAAATGGTCATTGATAGCAATGAATGGCTGTCTGGCATTGACATTCCAAAGGTAACTTACGCTAACTGTTACTATAATGAAGCAAAAGGGATACGTACATCCGTATATCGGCTGAATACTCAGGAAGCTTCACTGGTTCAATATGTACAACAATATTCTTTCGAGGTATTGACTACTACGCCCGTATTTCAAGATGTAAGCTCATTAACCCAAGCAGAAAGGTTTCCTGAGGAAGGTCGTTTTTATCGAGCTTCCGGTCAAAAAGAGCATGAAAAATGGCAGTACATAGTTGATGTTAACTCAGGAAGGCTGCGGGTAGAAAACCAGTCGCGATAAATAAATCAAGAAGCTTTCCCTGAAGAAGTGCGTTAGGTAGCCCGATTTAGCGCAAGCATATGTGGAAAAATATTAAATCAGGTTTTTCGTTTATTTTTTTCATCATGTAGATTGGAAAAAATAAACGACATAAAACAGCTACAGACGTAAACAATATTGAACCAGATGAATAAAGAAAAAAGGGTTATATATTCTCTAATTTTTGTAGTGATTATATTATCGATCATTAATTTTATGTGCACTCCAAATAGTGATGTAGAACAGAATAAAATCAAGTCTACAATACAACAAATTGCCCCCCCTGACCAAGCCAAAGAACCTCTAAAAGAATTTGAGTATAGAAAAGCAACGGAAATAAGTGGAGCAACAAGTTACATCTTTGAAGATGATAAAAAGCCTAAGCTTAACCTCAACATAAATGGGACAATTGCAAACTTGTCAAATGTTAATGCATTATTGACTTTTCTAGATCTTCCCAAGGTCACTAAACTCGTACCTGAGCGATCATCCATCACAGGTTACCGATTTCATAGGGCACAGTACTACTGGGAAGATTATCCCCTTGGTAATCTTACTATAAATAGAAGTATTTGTGGAAGTGGAAGTAATCAATATGATTGTGTATGGAAGGTGATAGTATCGGGGAACAAAAAGGAACAATAGGATATAAGTCTCTATGAATGAATTAATTCAGCGATTTACGATAACATACGATTCGGTTCGCTTCCTGAAAACCAACGGCCTGATGAAATTTCTGACTGTTGATGTTACTTGTTTCCGTGTCCGATGCTATCTCCCGACATCCCTGTTGCTTAGCCCACTTCTCTGACCTTTCTACCAAACACTGCCCGACTTTTTGGGTCCGGTATTCTTCCCGCACAAAAATCCCTTCAATATACCCAACTGGTGTGGTATGGGTACCTTCCACATGCTCGTGCCGTAGGGACAGAATGACCATACCCAATAGCATTTCCTTTTCTTCGCAGAGAAAAATGGCTTCCTCTTCTGAGAAAAAAATACGGTTAAAATCCTCCTTCAGTTCGACAGACGTCGCATCCGACCAGAGGCTCCTGGCCATCTCTAACCAGGCTACCTCATCTTTGAATACGGCCTGCCGAACTCGATAAGAAGGCATTACTATAAAATGATTATTGTGCTTCCATCTTCGCATTCATGCGCTTACGCTCCGTTTCATCCAGGTAAATCTTCCGCATGCGGATAGATTTAGGAGTTACCTCCACATACTCATCTTTCTGAATGTATTCCAGTGCTTCTTCCAGCGAGAACTCCTTCTTGGGAGCAATCTTGGAGTTATCATCGGACCCGGAAGCCCGCATGTTGGTCAGTTTCTTCCCTTTCAGGATGTTTACCACCAGGTCATTACCACGGGTGTGTTCGCCAATGACCTGCCCCATGTAAATATCCTCACCCGGATCTACGAAAAATACTCCCCGGTCTTGCAGCTTGTCAATAGAGTAGGGAGTAGTCGACCCCATGTCCATGGAGATCAACGAGCCATTAATTCGCCCGGGAACAATCCCTTTGTAAGGCTCATACGCCTTGAAACGGTGGGTCATGACAGCTTCACCGGCCGTAGCAGTTAGCATCTGATTTCGTAAGCCAATCAGGCCTCGTGCCGGAATACCAAACTCCAGATGCTGCATATCGCCTTTGGGCTCCATAATCATCAACTCACCTTTGCGCTGAGTAGCCAGTTCAATCACCTTTCCGGATACGCTTTCAGGTACATCCACCACCATAGACTCAATAGGCTCGTGACGCACTCCATCAATATCTTTGAATAACACCTGCGGCTGCCCTACCTGAAACTCGTAGCCTTCGCGGCGCATGGTTTCGATCAGTATCGCCAAATGCAGAATACCTCGCCCATACACCAGAAAGCGGTCTTCGGAATCGGTCGCTTCCACGCGCAGTGCCAGGTTTTTCTCCGTTTCTTTATACAGGCGGTCGCGTAGGTGGCGCGAAGTAACAAATTTGCCTTCTTTACCGAAAAACGGAGAATTATTAATGGTGAAGAGCATGCTCATGGTAGGCTCATCAATGGAAATACGCGGCAAGGGTTCGGGTTGCTCAAAGCTGGTGAGGGTATCTCCGATTTCGAAGTTTTCCAATCCGACCACCGCACAAATATCACCGCTTTTTACTTCGCTCACTTTTGCTTTCCCCAGTCCTTCAAATACCTGTAATTCTTTGATCTTTACTTTCTGGAGACTGCCGTCACGCTTGGTAAGGCCCATCGTAGCTCCTTCCTGTAACGTTCCCTGATACACCCGACCAATGGCAATTCGTCCGACAAAAGAAGAAAAATCCAGAGAGGTTACCTGCATCTGAGGTACCCCCTCTCGCTGGGGTGCTTCGGGTATATGCTCCAGAACGGCATCCAGCAAAGGAGTAATATCTTCGGTGCGCTCCTTCCAGTCCAGCGACATCCAGCCATTTTTACCGGAACCATACAGGGTGGTAAAATCCAGTTGCTCTTCCGTAGCGTCCAGGTTAAACATCAGGTCAAACACCTGCTCGTGTACCTCATCGGGACGGCAATTGGGTTTATCTACTTTATTGATCACCACAGTGGGTTTCAATCCCAGCGATAAAGCTTTACTGAGCACGAAGCGCGTCTGCGGCATAGGTCCCTCGAACGCATCGACCAGAAGCAGTACTCCGTCGGCCATTTTCAGCACGCGTTCTACCTCTCCTCCAAAATCAGAGTGGCCCGGGGTGTCAATGATGTTGATCTTCACATCCTTGTAGCGTACCGACACATTTTTAGACGTGATGGTAATACCTCGCTCCCGTTCCAGATCATTGCTATCCAGAATTAATTCACCGGCTTCCTGGTTTTCCCGGAAGATTTTTGAGGCATAGATAATTTTATCGACTAGTGTGGTTTTACCGTGGTCAACGTGTGCGATAATGGCCACATTTCGAATGCTTTGCATAAAATAATAAGTTCGTTTTTTTAATAAAGCGCAAAGATAGGCAAATAGGTTCGAGAAAGAACAAGTCTTTCTGCACTAGGCGGTTACGGTAGAGGTAATAAATCGTTGAAGTATGGCATGAACCAGTTCTTTTTTCCGGTTCGGATTGGCATGTTTCATGCGAAATTGAGCAATGAGCTGTACTTTATCAATACTAATACTGCGAACCTGTAGTTTGGTGCCTGCCTGAATAAGTTGAGATTGAAAGGGTTGTAAACTTTCTTTCAACATGACTTCCCACGAAGCTAATTCATGGACGGCCTGAGGGCGCACTTCTATAGGTACTTCCACCAGCTCTCCCGGTCGGTGGCTGAAGTTGATGATCTCTGCTGCAAAAACCGTATTGTTCGGAATGGTAATGGAGTGCCCTTCTTCATCCTCAAGATACACATTGCTGAGCGTAATATCCCGGATTTCCCCCTCGTGTGCTCCTATTTTCACATGATCCCCCAATGCCAACCGATCCGACATCATATTGATCAGCCCATTCACCGTATTTGAGATATAGTCTTTGGTTAGCAGCACCGTAGCGACGGCCACCAGGCTAAACGTGCCGAAAAAGTCCTCCCACTTAATATCAGATAATAAGAAAACCGCAATCACCATGACCGCACCGTTCAGCAAAGAGGCAATACGATTAATGGCTAATACGACATTATTCTCCCTGGATCGCTGGGTTTTTCGCCGCATGTATAAGGCCACCAGGATAATACGCCCCAGAGAGATTAGCAGATTGGCCATAAGAATAAACAACGCCGCTTTCACCAGGCCGGAGGCAATTCCCTCAAGCGGATGCCCCTGGATGTCTAATGAACTCATCCAAATATCGTAGCGCACATTGATATAAATCAGGCACACCAGTAAAATCAGTTTGATCAAAAAAGTAGCCCGCCTGCGATTTTCCTTTCGCATAGCTTGCCCTCTCTGTGGTTCGGTAGTATCCTTTTCGTTCATGAAGCGGTATTCTTAGGCGGCAAAACAGATGATATACGCATCCTCAGGAACAAAGTTCCTAATTTTATGGTATTATGTAAATATCATACGCATACCATTTAAAAATTAAGCCATGTTCCAGAAATTATTGACTTTATTTTTAAGCCTGCTGTTTGGCACCTCTGCTTTTGCAGATGAGGGTATGTGGCTTCCTACGCACATTAAGAACCTGCTTTTTTACGAAAATATGAAGGAATTAGGGCTAAAACTGACTGCAGAAGAGATTTACAGTGTGAACCACTCCAGCCTGAAAGATGCGATTGTTTCGCTGGGTGGTTTTTGCACGGGTGAGATTATCTCCGACCAGGGATTGATACTGACCAACCACCACTGCGCCTATGATGCCATTCAGTCGCATAGCACCGTGGAAAATGATTTGCTGGAACAGGGGTTCTTCGCCAAAAGCCATTCGGATGAATTACCCAACGAAGGACTTTACGTTCGCTTTCTGGTGCGAATGGATGACATCACTGAGCAGTTTCAGCAGGTCTTAAGCGACACCCTAACCGGCCAGGAACGACAGGCATTCATCAGCCAGTTCAGCCAGCAAATAGAACAACAAGCCAGCGAATCTACCGGTTACGAGGCATCGGTCAAGTCTTTTTACGCGGGTAATGAATTTTATCTTTTCTTATATGAAACTTACCAGGATGTACGACTGGTGGGTGCTCCGCCCGAATCCATCGGGAAATTTGGAGGCGATACCGATAACTGGATGTGGCCCCGCCATACCGGCGACTTCTCTTTATTCCGCATTTATACCGGACCCGACGGCAAACCCGCTGAGTATTCACCCGATAATATTCCACTGGAACCCAAATACCACTTACCCATCTCGCTGTCCGGAGTGAAAGAAGGGGACTTTGCCATGATATTCGGCTTTCCCGGCAGTACCGATCGCTACTTAACGTCTTCCGGAGTACAGTTTGCCCTGGATATTACCAACCCTACTCGAGTGAAAATCCGCGACAAGCGCCTTTCATTACTCAAAGAAGATATGGATGCCGACGAAGCCCTTCGCATCAAGTATGCTTCTAAATACGCTCAGGTCAGCAATTACTGGAAATATTTTATCGGCCAAAGCCAGGGGCTGGAAAACCTGAATGTTGTTGAGAAGAAACAACAGATAGAAAAAGACTTTTCTGAGTGGATTGCCCGGCAACCGCAGCAACGGGCCCAATACAAGACAGTTTTGTCATCAATTGAACAGGATTACGAACAGTTGCGAGAGGTGCAAAAATCCTATTTGTATCTTTCGGAAGCAGTTTTTGGTACAGAGATATTACCTTTTACGTATCAGTTTACCCGGCTGGCCGGACTGCTGGGAGGCGAAAGCCCTGGTGAGGAGCTGGAAGCGACAATCGCCTCGCTACGAGAAGCTGCCAAAGAGCATTTTAAAGATTATAATGCGCCTACTGACCAAAAAGTATTTGCCGCGCTGCTGAAAATGTACTCCCAGGATGTGCCAACCGATCAGTTACCGCCTGTTTTTGAGAAAGTACAGAAAAAATACAAAGGCAACTTCAGTAAGTGGGCAGCCCAGGTATTTGAAAAATCCATCTTTGCCAGCCAGCAGAATACTACTGCGTTTTTAGATGAACCTTCGCTAAAAGTGCTGGAAAAAGACCCGGCTTTTCAGGCCATTGAGTCGTTTATGGGCAACGATTTTGAGAACATTGCTCCGCTCCTGCAGGGTACTCACGGCGATCTGGATAATAACAATCGCCTGTTTGTGGCAGGTTTACGGGAGATGAACCCCGATAAACAATACTACCCGGATGCCAACTCTACGCTGCGCCTGACCTACGGAACCGTGCAAAGTTACGAGCCCCGGGATGGGGTTATGTACGAATATATGACAACCCTGGAAGGAGTAGCAGAAAAGCGCGATCCGGATGATATGGAGTTTCAGGTGCCTGATAAGCTGATGCAGTTGTACCATGAAAAGGACTACGGGCAGTACGGAATAGATGGCGAGATGCCGGTTTGTTTTATCACCAATAATGATATTACCGGAGGCAACTCTGGCAGCCCGGTAATCAACGGTCAGGGGCAGTTAATTGGCACGGCCTTCGATGGCAACTGGGAAGCCATGAG
>JAVKCN010000136.1:0-183857 GCA_040222715.1 Cyclobacteriaceae bacterium
TCGCTACGGTCTAGACAAATGGCAAAACCATCTACAGAGTTTTGTAGTATTCCTAGAATACCTCGCTCAATACCTGAGGTACTTGACTAAGCGTTCGGAAAATCAAAAACTACTCCTAAACCAAAATGTACCGTAATATACAGTTTTTTATAAAGAACGTTCTTGATATTTTGTTGTGCAATAAACCTGTGCTGGCATAACGCGCTGGGTATTGGTTTTCATCTTGTTCACTTTTCGTCTACCTGAAAAAAAAGCGTGTTCACCTTCTGTATACCTGAAAAATTCAGTGGGTTAGGCTCACATTTTTACCTTTGTCACATACAATAACCCAAAAAAGACCCGGCGATTACTCAAACACCGGGTCAAACAAATTTCTTCAATGATTCAACTATTATAAAGATACTATGAACATGACGGATTGGCAAGTATTTACACGCGCTATTATTTCTTCAATGATATGGATTGGCCGTCCTATGATCGATAAAGTGCTTATTACCGAAACCCAAACAAACTTCTTTTCTGGTGATAATCCTTTCCGGTTATGTATTCCGCGTCTTTAATGAACATGCACGTTATATTTTTAAAAACTGATCTTACCAATTTCAAACCTAAGTCTTTATGAAAGCACTCATCAAATTTCTGCAAATACCATCATTAAAAGCAAGTCTGTCACTGGTTATGATGCTATGGTGGCTTTCCTGTTGCCAGTCTCCTCAAAGTTCAAATAAACTGCAAGCACCCCTATTTGATAATCTGGGTACCTATACGCTCGAAATTACAACAGATTCTGAGCTTGCCCAGCGGTATTTCAATCAGGGGCTTAATCTCACCTATGGGTTTAACCATGAAGAGGCTGCTCGGTCATTTCAGGAGGCCATCCGGCAGGATACTACCTGTGCGATGGCGTACTGGGGAGCTGCTCATGTGTTGGGCACGAATTATAATGCGGCTATGGAAGATCAATTAAAAGCGGAAGCCCAGCGATTTACCAAGTTGGCAGTGGTCAATATGGAAGGAGCTTCTGATTGGGAGCAAGCCCTGATTACTGCTTTCACGTATCGGTATAACTATGATAAAACCGATGATCAGTCGGTACTGGATCAGGATTATGCAGATGAGTTGGAAAAAGCACATAAGCGTTTTCCGCAGTCCGATGACATTGCGACGCTCTATGCCGAGTCGATGATGAATCTGCACCCCTGGGATTTATATACCAAACGGGGGGTAGCCAAACCCTGGACTCCTAAGATTGTAAATTTGCTGGAATCAGTCTTACAACGCAACCCGGAGCATCCGGGAGCAAATCATCTATACATTCATGCGGTAGAAGCATCCGATGATCCAGCGCGCGGGCTGCCCATGGCGGATCGCTTAGGAGAACTGGTACCCGGTGCCGGACATCTGGTGCACATGCCCAGCCACATTTATATTCGCACCGGGCATTATCATAAAGGGTCTGAAGTAAACGAGCAGGCGACCATCGTCGATAGTCTGTATCTGGCCGAATGCAAATTGCAGGGGATGTATCCGTTGGCGCTGTATCCCCACAATATTCATTTTCTGGCGGCCACGGCGGCCTTGGAAGGACGAGGTGAACTGTCGGTGAATGCTGCGTTTCGCACCACTATGCATACTGACACCGCCATGATGCGAGAACCCGGCTGGGAAACCTTGCAGCATTACCTCATGATTCCGCATTACATTCTGGTGAAATTTGCCCAATGGGATTATATTTTGACATTACGAAAACCGGAGGATGATTTATTATATCCGCAGGGAGTTTGGCATTATGCCCAGGGAATGGCCTATGCCGGGAAAAACCAACTTGAAAAAGCGCGGGCGTCACTTACCGCAGTAAAAGAAATCGCTGAAAAGCCCGAAATGAAAGAGGTGACGATTTGGGAATTGAACTCGGTAGATCAGCTTTTGGCCATTGCCTGGCGGGTGCTCGAGGCAGAAATCCACAGAAAAGAGAACGATCGTGCTTCAGCCATTACATTGTTACGTGAGGCGGTAGTAATTGAAGATCAGTTGAATTATAACGAACCACCGGACTGGTTTTTCTCGGTGCGTCATCCCCTGGGGACAGTTTTATTGGAAGCGGGTAAGTTTGCGGAAGCAGAAGCCCTTTACCGGGATGACCTGTTTTTTATCCCAGAAAACGGCTGGGCGCTGAATGGACTATACCAGAGTTTGACCGCTCAGAACAAGAAACAGGAAGCCACCGCCGTAAAACAGCGATTCGAGAAAGCCTGGCAGTATGCCGATATCGAGCTTTCGGCTTCTGAGGTAAGGCCGCTGGCTTATCGGAATATAGATAGCACTTCGCCTGTAGGGTCTTACCTGGCAGAAGCGCCCAATTTGACCTGGTGCGGTATCAAAAAGAATGAATAGTTAGGTTTATCATAGATAGGTAGTTTCGACCAAAGAGGGCACCCGGGTGGGTGCCCTTTTTCAATTATTTTGAAACTTCTAAATACCCTGTTTTAGGCTTAGATCCATCATTTTTCTCTATTACATAAAAGTACGTACCATCGGGTAACAACTTTCCGCCTACGTAAATCCCACGATTCCCGGTGGCCTCAAAACGCACATTCTGGTTGTCATAATACTGGGATTCATATACCAGCGACCCGGCCCGGTTGAATATTTTTACCGTATTGTTGGGGAATAGGTCAATGCACTCAATTTCAAAGAAATCATGATTGCCATCTCCATTAGGGGTCACGGCATTATACACCCGAATATCCGTTCCGATTTCGGCAGTACCGTAAGTGAAACAACCATTTTCCCAGATCACTTTTACCGAAAGATTACCGGCAGGTAAATCTTTGGTAACGTAGGCACCCTCAACCGGCACATTGGCTTCCGGAATGGTCCATTCTACCGACGCGATCCGTAGGTTTTCTTCCGGGATGACGGTCGCAGTACCATCGGCTAAACCACAGGTAGCCGGGGTAGTTTCAATATGGAAGGGTGGGGTATAGCTCTCATCTTCAATGGTGAAGACCGTGACATCGGATACGCAGCCGGTGATATATTCAGTAGCCGTTACCTGATAAGTGCCCGTCGGCAAACGCGAGACAAATACCAGCAGGTCTGATTCATTGACCGATACCAAGCTGTCGGGTAGGGGAGTGCCGTCTTCGTAGTACCACAGAAATAAGTAATCTTCCGCATTACCGTTCACTGTCACCGAGGCAGAACCGTTCGGATTAACACAATCAGTCATGTGGGATAAAATCTCAATTTCCGGGGCGTCCACGATGCGCTCCCCACGTTCAACGGTTCCGTAAGCTTCGGTCATACAGCCCGTAGACTGATCGGTGACCTCTACCCGGTAAGTTTGATCAATCAGGTTAAAAGCCCTGGGACCATCGCTGATAATATTATCCTCCGAGTCATACCAAATATAGTCGTAGCCCACGGTTTGCCCAAATACGCTGGCGTACAATACCCCATTGGCTAACGCCGGATCACAACTGGAATAATATTCTTCCATTTCCACCGTGACGACGGGCGGAATGGATACATCTTCTACCGTAACCGTCTGGGGAACAGATACACAAGTGTTCGTCTGTAATTCGGTTGCCGTAACTGTGTAGTTACCGGGCAATACTCCGGCCCATACCTGTCCGGTAAAATCGGGCTGTGATTTCACAAAATCGCCCACATACCAGTCGTAACGGTAATCGCCCACCGAAATGGGGGTTGCACTGACAACCCCATTGGCTTTGGCCGGATCGCAAACCGTAGAAGCAGTAGCACTGGCTGTGATCTCCGGAATCGTGATATCCTCCGGTATGAAGAATGTTTCAATAGCGCTGCATTGGGTACGTTCGTTATCCACCAGCACCGTATAGAAACCTGATGGCAAACTATCAATCTCCGGCAGGGTTTCCAGTACCAGCTCATTTTGAGGACTGGTGGTTTGTCCGGTGAACCATCGGTAGTGATAGGTATCATAACTACCATCCGTTTCAATCACTTTCAGGGCAATAGCACCCGTGGCTATTCTGGTAGTATCACAACTGATCTGCATTTGTAAATCGATGACGTCCACCAGGGGAGCGGTAGATTCATCTCGTATGTCCAATTGTACCAGATTAGACCAGAGGTGCAGGGTTTCGTGGAAGCCCCGGACATAGTATTTTCCGGCAAATAGGCTGTCAAACGGGATATTGCCGGAGAACTGGTTGATAGAATCTACGGGTGTGCTGGCGTAATCGTTGGCATACAACCAAAGTTTGTATTTCTCCTGCTGATCAACTTCTCCTTCAAAGGTGATGCTGTCCCATGCCAGGCTTCCATCCGCAAAACAAACGGTCTGGGGATTGGCCTGCATCAGCAGTTGCGGTTCAATCAAGACAAGCGGAAGAAAGTAAGTAGCAATGTTAGAGCAGCCCGTAGACAGGTTTACTACTTCCAACAGGTATTCACCGGAATCTAATTGGTTGATCAAAGGATCGGTGCCGATTTCATTGCCAAAGGTATAATCATCGGCATGGTACCATCGGTATTCGTAGCTGAAATCATCCACACTTGAGCCTAAAGGATTATCAGGATGCACCTGTACGCTGGCTTGTAACGCACCGGTCCAGCTTGTGGGATCAGGGTTGAGGCTATACTGATAGCTGACTAGGTCAATGCCCACCACTGGGTCCTGACTAATATTATCTACTGCTACTCCAAACGGGATCGACGAGCAGTTGGCGGCACTATCGGTAGTTACAAAATAGTCTCCTTCCGCCAAATCCAGAAATTTATCGCTTAGTTGCCCTGATCCGGGGGCTGCTACCGCATCAAGGTTTTGATCATATAAGGCAAAGGTATAATCAGCCGGACTCGTAGGAATTACCTGCATACCATTGTAATAATATTCTTCTCGGGTATCTGAGACATAAATACTACCATCAGCCGGATCACATTTTTCCTGGGGATCACTACCCAGGGTAAGAATGATCTCCAGCTCCACTGAATCCACGGTAAATGTATAGGTAGACGCACATTCATTACTGTGACCGGAAATATCCTGCACCAGTACCGTATAGTCACCGGCCGCCAGATTGATGGCCCGAGATGGATCGGAAGCATCAATATGATCCGTCGCATCCAGTTCATCGGCTGGATTGGTGTTATTCGCTCCGCTAAACCAGGTAAAGCTGAAGTGGGTCTGATCACCGTCTCCGTCAAACTGTCCCGAAGCCGTGGCATTTAACACCCCGGTCGGATCGCGGGTGCCGCAACTAAAATCAGGATATTCCTGGGCAACCACGATGAGCGGGTTGCGGGAGGTGTTTTCTACCCTCACCGCTACCAGCGACGACTCACAGCCAGTAAGCTGGTTAACGGCCTGTACGAAATAATCACCTTCCGGGATAGCCGAGAAGGGATCATTGGCTTTACCAGTACCTCCATAGGCAAACCCCGGAGCAAGTGCATTTTCATCCAGTAGTACAAAGGAGTAAACGCCAGTAGTGTCAATCGGAGTGCCATCCTCGGTAACGGTGTTTACCCAGATATTTCCCGTAGGATCAGGCCCACAGACAGAATCGGGTAGGGTAGCGGTATTTGTGATGGCAATGGTTTTTGGAACGTTGTTGAGATAAGTAGTTGCTTTGTAGGAGCATCCATTGCCCATGCCACTCAAATCCGTTACTTTGATGGTGTAGTATCCTTCAGATAAGCCAAACGCCTCCGAGGGATCGGCACTGATCGAGGAAGCTGGAATTTGATTGGCCAATAATGTATCGGTACCATAATACCAGGTAAACTCAAAGTTGTTTTCGTTGGTATCATTATCTCCGCCTCCTTGCACCGCTACATTAATCAGTCCTGTACCCGTAGTATTACAGGAATAATCCGGTGACTTTGCAAACGAGAGTATTGGGTCAGGATTGCTCATGTCAATAGTGAAATTCATCTGAGAGGCAAAGCAGAAAGGGGAGAAATCTTCTCGTAAAGCTACGGTATAGTCACCGGGAGCTAAACCTGAGAAAATATGTTGGTTATCCGCATCGCCTGTAGGGTCCCAGGTATCAAGCTCATTACTAACAATTAACGATGGATTGTTTCCTGCATATAAAATCACCTTGTATTCATCTAACGATTTGATGGTAGTTGCCAAACGAATCAGTCTTATTTCTACGTCTCCGTCGCTGTTACTACATCCGGTAGCACTGGTGGTATCCACAATGGATAAGTCCGGTGGGTCAGCCACAGGTAAATAAAACGTAGTGGTTTGAGTACAATTTGTAAAGTTATCGGTCACTTCAATTTCATAATATCCTGAATTTAACCCCGTTCTTTCGGAAGTAAAGTCAGTATCAGTACCAATGATGACTGGCACTTTGGTCCAACCTAGAGATGGATCAATGAATGACCAGAAGTAGGAAAACCCGCTGCCGGTAGGGGCTGAATTTAATGGAGAACCAACTGAAATAGCAATACTTCCGTTCGGGTTCACACATGATGAAGGAGGGTTATGGCTAATATTGATGGTAATTTGCGGAGCCGTATTAATGGTAATTGTCATGGGAGACGACACACACAAGGTATAGTCATCAGTTAGTGTTGCAGTGTAATTTCCTGCTGCTAATCCCGAAAAGAGACCATCCGTATTGGTTGCAAGGGGCGCGCCACTCACGGTATTTCCAGCATACAGATGGTAGGTGTAGGAACGGTCCTGCGTACTATTGTGGGGTAATGGTTGTGCCCCGCCGATAATTTCAAACTCAGCTATTCCGTTGGCAAATGCCGGACGACAGTCAGTCGTACGTTCCGTTCGTATCGTATCAAGTGCAGGCGCAGCCACTGTTGTATTGCCTACGTAAGCGAAACCAACCGAATAACATTGCGATGTCTTATCTATAATTTTCAACGCATAGGTACCCGATGCCACATTAAATAAAGTATCACCGTTGGCAGAATAATTCGAAGCATTGATTAATGTGCCGGAAATGTTATTTTGATACCACTCAAAATTATATTCAGTTACCAACCCGCTAAATCCACTGGCAGCGATTACCCCATTCGGGTTAGCAACATCGCAACCCGTATTATTGTAATGTTGGAGTGAAAGTGTGGGTTTAGGTGCCTGATCCAGAATCTCGTATTGTGCTTCGTTTAGCCCATCACAGCCTAATGGGCTGGTGACCAGCACGGTATAAATACCGGGAGGAACATTGCTTAAGGTTTCGCTGGTTTCAAGTAAAACGGAACCTCCACCATCTTTCCATTCAAAAGTATAGCCATCGGCAGAAGATTTGCCTCCATCCACACTCACCGTAATACTGCTGCCCCAGGGATCAGTACAGTTATTCGCGTGTACGAGGGTTGCTCCGGGATCAATCACCGGTTTGGTAATTTGCTGGGGTAAGAATTTATATTGGAGGGTTTTACAACCAGTGGCATCGTTGGTGACTACAATGGTGTAATTCCCCTTGTCGACGTCAATCAGCAGGCTTCCGGATGCGAGCGGGGTCGCAGGAAGCGTAGCGAAAGATTGGTTACCAGTATACCATTCAAAGGTATAGCCATTGGTTTCAGTGGTACTGCCACCACTGGCGCTCTCATCTACAGTCGCCCGTAGCACACCATTATACAAGCTCGGGTCGCAGGCAGTTTGGGGAGCGACTACGGTAACATTGACCAGCGGGTCCACCGATTTGTCCTGAATGGTCACGGTCAGTGGGTCAGAAAGACAGCGCGTGGCTTTATTCGCGGCAAACACGGTATACGTCCCGTCCATCACGTTTTGTAAATGGTGGTTTTGAAGCAACACCGAGGAAGTGGTATCTGGAGCTGACACATTGCCATTGTACCAGTAAAAGTCGTATCCGGCGGTAGCCCCTCCTACGGATACCCGGGCCTCACCATCCGCAAAAGCCGGGTCACACACGGTGATGTCCACCACGGCCTCTAATTGTAATACTGGTGGGGTCAGTTCTTCCGGTACATATACGTCTTGCACGGTCATACATCCGGTAGCAGCATGTTGCACAATCAGGCGGTAATCTCCGGATGTCAGGTTATCCACCGAAGGGCCCCCCGAGTATCCGGTACGCGCCGGAATGACATCATTTTTACCTTTGTACCAAAAGAATGCGTATCCACTGGTAACCGCCGTGCCACTTTCGTCCACATAAGCCGTGAGTGCTCCGGTAGGGTTGGTAAGATCGCAGGAAACCTGTTTGTTGGTGACGGAGGCCACTACGACGGGCGGAGAGGCCAGGTCTTTCACTTCTACTAATTTAGTAGATGAGCTACAACCTGAGCCGGGTGCATCGGCCACCACCAGATACGTGCCACCAGTGAGTCCGGTTTGGGTGGCTCCCAGATAGTCGGGCGCACTTTTTACTACATTTCCCTGATACCACTTAAAGACAAACTTGGTCGTATCTCCACCCACGTGGGCAGTAATAATACCATCACTATTGATGGCCCCCGGACATTTTGAATTATCCTGTACGACAAGCGCCGTCACGGCAAATGGATAAGGATTCACCAGGGCTGATACCACATCCGGTTGATGATCACACTCGCGGACGGTGCCATTCAGTGAATCTAATGGGTAGAATGCTGCATTAGACAAGCTACTTCCCGAGCTACTGAAAGGTCCGATGTCATTGAGCGATACATATAAGGTAAACGGGCCACTTACCCCATTTACCCAAAGCAGAGTGTCAATCGATGCCCCCGGCTTTAATCCTCCGGGAATATCAACATCTATGGTTTCCAGATATGGATTCGGATCAGTATCACTGTGGGTGGTCTGGGGATCATTCTTATAAAAAGAGATCGGAATCGGCTTGCCAACGATTTCATCTCCAGAGTTTTTAAAGTTCAATCGCACCTGAAATCGATTATCTGGACAGGTAGGAGGAAATACGACTGGAGCATTGCCGAATTCCAGATTGGGAGCCGGAAAGGATAAATTACCACAGTAATTTATTTTAGGAGACTGATTGACAAACTTATTTAAGGAAAAGCTGGGTTTGCTGCTGGTGAGTAAGTTACACTCCTGGGCAAACCGAAGGTGATGGGGCTGTTGAAACTGGGGAATGGTAAGGTTATCATTTACATTGACATTGAAGTAGGCAAACTGATTCCATATACTTCGTGCTGGAACCCAGTAGGTATTATTGGCTGCTTTATAGGCGCGTACAAATCCGTATTTCTGGTTGCCACCTCCCGTTTTAGTACCTTTATTTTTAAAGTTTTTATCCCGGCCACAGACCACAACAATTTCAGTTTCTCCATCACCATCCACATCGGCTATAATGGGGTATTCTGCATGGGTATTAGAACTACAGAAGTCGGCACTGGAAAATTGCGGAAACGGTTTTCCGGTAAAGCCATCTACAATATGCAGGTTGATTTCATCACGATAAACAATTTCCGAAGCACCGTCTCCGTCAAAGTCAAATACTGCGGTGCTGGTAAATCCGGAAGAGCCTTCCCAGTAATCATCGTAATTGGCCCACTTCAGGTTCCAGTTCTCATCTAAGGCATACAAGCTCGATCCTGACATAAATGTACATTCCAGCCCGGCGTCCCCATCGATATTGGCAATATTGAGTGCGCCCACTCCCTTTTTCCAGAACTTTACTCCCATAAAGTCTCCATAACCACTCTCGAAGCCAGAAGGAATAGTACTAGCCGGTCGGGTTGGAATGAATGTACGGACCGAGTTATTGTGAAGATCCCAGAAAAATATGGTAGTTGGTCCATCAAGGTTACCAGTAGTACCGCTGGCAATGATATCAAGGTAGCCATCCTGATTGAAATCTGCTACGGAAGTAGAACTCCAGTTATGTTCGCCGCCATTTCGCTTGGGGTAATATCCGCCGGCTGCGTAATAGCCAATTTTAACCAGTGCGTCATCCATATTCAGCCGTTGGGTCAATTTTTTGTTGACCAGATCTACTGAATAAATCACATGACCTAAGGCCAATTCCAGGCCATCGCAGTCAGGGCAGCTTCCACTGGGTGAAAGTATGTCTACGGCAACGGGCACACCCGCCAGTTCATTATCCCAGTGATTTCCACCACTGTAGATATTTTTTCCGTGGCTGCCTTCAATAAGTTTGGTACCCGTAGCGGCATCTCTGATTTCGTTAACATAATAGAGCTCTGCATTACCATCCTGATCAAAGTCGGCCAGTAAAGGTGGCCTTGGGCGACTGGCCGCGGCGGTTTTGGTAGAAAAGAGCGACGTAAGATTATGATTATAGCCACGAACCTTACCTTTTAAGTCTACATGAAAAATTTCGGCAAATTCATCACCATCCACATCTCCTACCGCGGGATAGGCAGCAAACTGCTCCTCATTAGTAACTTTTACCTGATTTTCAATGGCGCCGGTTTTGCCATTGAGAATATACATATAACCGGTTTCGTCATTATAGGAGACTACCTCAGGGGTATCGTCTTTATCTACATCGGCCACTGCGAACATCCCCCGGGTTGCACTGGTTTGCATGGGCGAATCCCAGGCTTTCTCAATTTCAAAAGTATTTCCGGTAGGAGCTACTTCACAGTCCAGTACATTGACAATATAATCATTGGGGTTACTGGGGTCGGACAGGCAGTCCCCGTCATAATAGTCAAAAAAGCCATCGCCATCATCGTCCACGCCATTATTACAATCTACTTCAATTGGACAGAATGTCGTTCCCTTGCAATCCTGATCCAGACAGTCTATTCGGCCATCGCCATTGTTGTCAATTCCGTCGTTACAATCAGTTTCCCGGTTTTGACAGAGCGTGGAGCTTTTGCAGTCATCATCAAAACAGTCAATCAGGCCATCTCCATCATCATCTATACCATTGGCGCAATTTTCAGATTGAGCAAGGGCTGAAAAAGATACAAGCAGGAAAAACACCAGACTTGACCAAAAACTTTGTGGTTTCATATCAAAACGTTGTACGTCTTATTACTTATGCTATAAAAATGGCGCGAGACTGTAAGATATTTTTAGCAAGTGGGGGTTTGAACTTACATTGTGCGAATTTGCACCACTTTTCATTTCGAGGTTTCTAGTGAGAAATGGTCTGAAACGGGCAAATATGAGCCAGGCGGTATAAATGATCTCGTATGTTACAATTATAAAAAGAGTGGTGAAAAAGCCCTAATCCTAAAATAATTTGCGCAATTCACCTAATTATTACTGGTCACGAGAAGATGCTGATTCTTGGATAAGTACAAAAAAGTAAATAATCTTACGTAAGATTACTTGCTTTTTAAAGCTTTTTCATATTTCCTATCAAAGAAGGTAGGTGAATTTTAAATATCTGATATTCAATTACTTGCACGGCTAATAAGCCGTTAAAACCTTATTTAACCACCATATAATCTCAGTTTGATAAGCCGGATAAGATAAAAAGTAGTTGTAATAAATATAATTGTTTGAATATTTAATTTTGTTATTTTAATACATATTTATCATATTTGTAATGTTCTGTTACATAAGTGACAAAAATACAGTTGGTAAAATGAAAGCAATTGATCAAAACATTAAACGAATAATAATAAAGAGCAGCATTTGCTTTTTATTATTCCTGCCCGGGCTCGTCTCAACGGGTTTTGGTCAGCAGAGTGCAGTATATTCTCAGTATGTTTTCAATCGTTTGGTAATAAATCCTGCTTATGCAGGTAGCCAGGATCAACTAAGTATTACCACATTACATCGGCGACAGTGGGATAACTTTGAGGGGGCCCCTACCACCAATACCCTGGTCGCTCATAAATCAGTCAAAAACAAGAACATAGGGGTTGGTTTGCTGGCTTCTTCGGAACGAATTGGAGTACATGCCGACCAACGCTTATACCTAATGTATTCTTATAAAATCAAGCTGGTACACGGCACACTGTCAATGGGCTTACAGGGTGGGTTTAGCCGTATTCAATCTGACTTCTCAGAACTTAACCTTAAATCAGAAGATATACTGGTAAGTGGTTTCCGTAATTCTTTCAACCCCAATTTTGGAACTGGTCTTTACTACTCAAACAATACCTTTTTTGCCGGACTGTCTATCCCTTACCTTCTTAATAACCAACTAAATAATGGAGTAGAACTTGAAGCCATGGGAAAGGAAAAGCGATACTATTTCCTGACGGTTGGCCAGGTTTTTACTTTAAGCCCCCAGGTAAAAGTGCTTCCTTCAGCATTGGTACGAGTGCAGGAAGGTAATGCCAGTAGCGTAGACGTTGGCGCCAATTTGATCTTTGATGACGTGTTGACAGTGGGTGCCTCTTACCGAAGCGAAGATGCGCTGGTGAGTATCGTGAAGCTAGAGGTCAGCCAAAACATCAGTGTAGGGTATAGTTATGATCATACGCTATCTGATATAGGTCAGTATTCCAATGGTTCTCATGAATTTATGCTGGGTTACCGGCTTCCATATACCAAAAAGTGCCACACCTATTTTTAGCCTTTTAAAAAAAGGTGTATCCCTGACTTAACCACACCCTAACCTGCACTGAATAGATTTTAGGAAAAGATGTAGAAGTTATGCAACAATATTTACCCAGTACAGCAACAAGCCACATAGAGGAACTTTCCTCCATGAAGTATGTGGCAAGTCTGGTCAAGGGAATTGCAGATATGGTGCTCATTTTTGACCAGGATTATCAGGTCATTTATGCCAACCACATTGCCAGTGAAATGCTCAATACTGAATCTGAGGATTTAGTAGGACGTTATATCTTTGATTTCTTTCCAAAAAATCAAACCGAGTTTTTGGAGTTTCTGCTACAGGAAACCATGGAGCAGGAGCAGGTGTATAATCGCCGCACGCAGTTCCAGATTGATAGCGGGGCCAAACTTCCGGTTTCTATTTCATTTTCCATTCTTTCCATGGATGGCGAGTTGGAAGGCTATATGCTGGTGGCCAAAGACAATCGACAACTGGTACAAGCCACGGATGCGCTGAAACATAAAAATCAGCAACTTGAAAGGCTGTTTTATCGCATGTCACACGACTTCCAGGGGCCTTTGGCTACCATTCAGGGGATGCTTGAACTTGCCAGAATGGATACAAGCTCACCTCAGGATCTGGAAGACTACATTAAACACATACAGACCAGCACGGAAAAGCTGAAACATACGCTGAACAGTCTGATGCAACTACAGTATTCGGATGATCCGGAAACAACGATCAGAGAAGTTACCCTTCGCCCTTTACTGGAATCTGTGGTTGATGAATTTAGTCATTATCCCGGACGGGAAGAGGTGTTGATTCACATCACGGCAAATCCGCAGTTAAATGTGCAAACCGATGAGAAAATTATAGAAAGCACAATCCAGCACGTGGTAGAAAACAGCATTAAATTTAGAAAAACCAATGCCAGTGACTCAGTGACGAAGATCTCGGTACGTAATTATAAAGATGGCATTAAAATCAAAGTGAAAGATAACGGATTGGGCATGGATCGGGATATGCAGCGCCGTGCCTTCGATATGTTTTATCGAGGACATGGACACATGAAAGGCAGCGGTCTGGGATTGTTCATTGTTAAGAGCAATGTGGAGAAAGTGGGAGGCACAGTTGAAATCAAGGGGCAGCCATTTCTGGGCACCGAAGTTTGTATTTACATTCCTAACCGGAGGATGGGACACACTCCCCATCTGTAATCAAAAAACAGCAGATTTATTTTACCAACTCACAGTAAAGATGCTGGCTATTGGCTGGCATCTTTCTTTCACTTTTATCTGGTGAAAACAGCACCAATTCAAATAAAAATCTTACGGTGTAGGCTTCCTTTTCAAAAGGAGAAAATAAGAGATCAGCCCTTTTGTAATTTAAGACCTAAATGTATCATCCATGATCTGTAGAAAATACTTCATGTTTGCAGCGGCATTCCTGCTGAACTTTTCTCTGGCAAAGGGGCAGATTTTAACCGGCCCAATGCTGGGTGCGCAGGCGACAACCGTGGGTTACAGTTCGTTATACGAAGGGCTTGATTTTTCTCAAAATCTTTCCTTCAATTACCTGGGCGGCTGGAGTTATACGTATGAGGTCAATGAAGTGCTGGCTTTTCACAGCGAATTGTTGTTTAGCCAGAAAGGAAAAGTGCAGGGGTATCATTCTTCTTCCACACGGGTGCTCAATCACCAAACGCATTTTCAGTTTCTGGATGCTCCTGTGATGCTTCGGATCACCCAACCCCTGAATCGTAAAGGAGCTACCTGGTTTATTAACGCCGGGCCTCAGGTAAGCTATTGGTTGGGAGGAAAGGGAACAATCAATGCCTATGAGTTTTTTGGCAGCCCCCAACAAGAAGAACTTACTTATAAAATCAGGTTTAACGGTGATGAACTGGAAGATGGTGTACTCATTGCCCAGGATGCCAATCGAGTACAATTTGGGCTGGCTTTGGGTGGAGGTATTGGCCTTCCCGTCAATCGGGAAGGCCATCAGGTAATGATCAATGTGCGGTACATCATGGGTACCACACTTTTAACGGGTAACGAAAGTTTTCCGGTTGGCACATCAGACATTGAAGAATATTTAAGCTATAAGCACAATGTGCTGCAATTGTCTACGGCGTACGTATTTCCAGTCAATTTATTAAATATGCGACGAGGAAAGTCCACCAAAAGGATCAAACACCGAAAATAGATAAACCACGATTTCACACATAAACACGGTAACCAATCTCAGTGAAACAATAAAAAAGCAAAATCAGCATTTGTAAGATTGGGGTGAATAGTAGTAAGTTCGCCCTCCTAATCTTATGAGTTATGAAACAACAATCCATTTCTCGCCGAAATTTTCTTCACCAGGCTGGCTTTTTGAGCGCCGCTTCTTTTTTTCCATTCCAATTACCTTCTTTTCAACCCCTGAGTTTAGTAGACCAACTCGGGCTTCAGCTATATTCTGTGCGGGATGCCCTGATGGCAAAGCCGCAGGAGACGCTGGAAACCATTCGGAATGCCGGTTTTAAGCAGGTTGAACTATTTGATAGCCAGATGCTGCCTCAGTTAAAACCTGTTTTAAAGAGCATGGACATTGCAGTGAATAGCACCCACTTTTCTTCCCCATTACTTACCGGGAACTGGGAGCCGATGAAAGCCTTTGGTATGACCCCGCCCCCGAAAGAATACACCTTACAGAAAGCAATTGAACAGGCAGCTGAATTTGAGGTGAAGTACTTTATTTTCCCTTTCCTTTTCCCCGAGGATCGAGGCGGGTTGGATGAGTATAAAGCCTTAGCCGAACAGCTGAACCAGGCTGGAGAAGCCTGTAAGAAAGTAGGGATGCAATTTGGCTATCATAATCACTCATTTGAGTTTCAACCCATGGGCGAATCTTCTTCCCCCATGCAAGTGCTTCTGTCCGAAACAGACCCTGAACTGGTTTGCTTTGAATTGGATGTGTTCTGGGTATCCGTCGCTGGTTATGATCCGGCAAAATATATCCGCGACCATGCCGATCGAATCAAATTATTGCACCTCAAAGATAAAAAGGAGGGCACACCTAAAACATATCGGGCAGTCAGCATGCCTCCTGAAAGTTTCCAACCGGTGGGAAGTGGCGTCATAAACTTTAAAGAAATACTTCAGGCTGCTGCTGAGGCGGGGGTACAATATGGGTTTGTAGAACAAGATGCCTCTCCCGATCCGCTGGCAGATATTCAGAAAAGTTGTCGCTACCTGCAACAGCTATAATTAGACCGACAAATTAGGATTTGAAGCGAGTATCAGTCCTCTACATTGTTTTCCAGAATCTGACGGGCTTTCTCGATATTTTCGCGCTGGGTAGGTGTAACAATGGGATAATGCAGATCAAGGGATGAGAGCTTTTGTACGATAATTTCACCCACCAGTGTGCGAATAAACCATTTATGATCTGCTGGAATAATGTGCCAGGGCGCTACTTCAGTAGAGGTATGGGTGACTGCCTGGGCAAATGCCTGTTGATAAGCATCCCAATGCCGACGCTCCTCAATATCACTCATGGTGAACTTCCAGTTTTTATCCGGCCGGTGTATACGTTTTAGAAATCGCTGCTTTTGCTCTTCTTTGGACAGGTGCAGGAAAAACTTGAGAATGACCGTGCCATTGCGAACCAGGTGTTGTTCCATCTGATTGATAGACTCATAGCGTTGCTGCCAGAAGTCTTCAGTAATGTCATCGGGATGATTAATACCCGGAATGCGCTGATTTACAATAATGGCCGGATGCACACGAGTCACCAGTACTTCTTCGTAATAAGAACGATTGAAAATTCCGATTCGGCCTCGTTCGGGTAGGGCCTTGTACGTTCTCCATAAGAAATCATGTTCTAATTCAAGCTCACTGGGCTTTTTAAAGCTGAATACCTGGCATCCCTGCGGATTGACTCCAGACATCACGTGTTTGATGGTACTGTCCTTGCCTCCGGCATCCATGGCCTGAAAGATCAGTAGCAGCGAATATTGGTTGAGGGCGTAAAGTTTATCCTGAAGTTCCTGCAAATGCTCAATATGCTGGTCTCGGATTGATTTGGTATCTGATTTATGGGTAAACGGCCCTGTATCATCCGTAGGCCAATCATCCAGATGAACATTTTTTCCCGGGGCAGCGATGTAAGGTTCAAGTCTAATCATAAGTTACGGTTATCTGATTCAGAACCAATGTGGTTCTTGATTGTTATCCTGTAAAGTAAAATTCATGCCCAAACTTCATCGCTATACGAATCGCTTTCTGGACGAGATGCGCCAGCAAACCGACCCTCTGGCTGATCACGCAGTAGCCGATCTCATGCGCGAGCAGCATTCCTCTCGTTACCGAGAAATTGTCTCGACCTTAACAACCAATGATTATACGCTTCCTGAAGGCTTGCCCGATTCCGTGGTCCATTTCTTTGAAAAGAGCGGGCAGTTACCGGATTGGGCCGATGAAAAACTGATGCAACAGGGACAGCGTTTCTTTGAGAAGCATATTACCGATTTGTTGCTGATGCTGGGACTGCTGTCTCTTCCTTATGATTACGCAGCGGCCAATGGTGCGCAGGTACTTTATTTGTCTGAGCGTTTGCGTAATAATCCGGCGAAGCGCTTGGCCGAAACCGGGCAGTATTTACTGGATGTTGGCGAAAGAAATGCGTTTACGCCTCAAGGTAGAGCCATTTGTAGTGCCCAGAAGGTTCGATTGACCCATGCGGCCATTCGCTTTCATATTACCCAAAAGCAACCCTGGAATGAGGCCTGGGGAAAGCCGATTAATCAGGAAGACATGGCAGGCACGAATTTATCTATGTCGTTGCTTCCCATTCGGGGCCTGCGGAAGATTGGGATAGCGGTTACGTTGGAGGAGGCGCAAGCGTACATGCATGTCTGGAATGTAGCCAGTTATCTGATGGGTGTTGACGAACGTCTGCTACCGGGTACCTCTCAAGAAGCCTATTGGCTTATCAGACAGATTTCTGAGCGTCAGCATCGCCCCAGCAAAGCCGGTAAGGCGCTCACCAAATCTTTGTTAACGGTGATTCCTACCAGTAAATCGGTTAATGTCCAGGGACTGGCGGCCCGCTATATGCGTTTTTTGTTGGGAGATGCCGTAGCAAATATTCTGGACCTGCCGCAGGCATCCATACCCAATCAGTGGCTGACCACTCCACTTAAAGGTTTTACCCGATTTCGGGGTTTAATGGGAAACCGGGGGCAGCAATATTACCAAACCCGACAGCGCCTGATTCGGCAAATAAAGCAGACCCAGGCGACTCCTTTTGCCGTACCTGCAACCCTGAAATCATCGTAGCAAATCCCTTTTTTACTGAGCAGACTATTCAATAATATGAATCTTTTCATAGATGTAAGGTTTTGCGGGTTATGTAATTGGTAATGCTGGGCGAAAGGCGGAACTTTTCAAAAATTTTACCATCAACCCGCTTCCCCCATGTCTGCCAAAATCGCTATCACGCTTTTAGTCAATTTCTGCTGCATTGCCATGCTGCTCAGTGCTTGTCAGAGTAGTAAAATTGCCTACGGGAATTCGCATTATTTCAAAGCTACTCCCAAATCTTCGGTAGTCGCAGCTGAAAAACCCGAAATAGCGACAGCGTCTATTGAAGAGGTCAAAAGCCCGGCACCCTCAGTCTCGGTTGAGAAAAGCAAAGCCGCCATTGAGGAGAAGATCGCTTCCCTGCAAGTTCGTAAGGAGCGGGTTGAGCAGGCCCAGGCCAGTGTAGATCAGGCAACGGCACCCGCGGCCAAAAGAACCTTCCGTAAACAGCGAAGAAGCGAGCGACGGGCTTTCCGACAGGATTTGAAGCAACTTACCCGGGAGATCCGGCAGGCTCCTGAGGAAGTACAAAAAGAATACCTTTCCAGCAATGGTCGCCTCGGTCTGATCTTAGCTGCGATCGGATTGGTACTGCTTCTGGTAGTTCCCGGACAGGTAGGTTATATTCTGGGAACCATATTGCTGGTGGTGGGTATTTTGTTGCTTATTCTGGATTTGGTATAAACGTGAGACAATCGGACAATACCCAATGATTAGGCTGACACGGCGGCATTGGACCGAATACGCTGCTGGGCTTTTTCCTGAATAACTTCCTGTACAGTTCTCTTATATATTTTACTTTCTAGCCAGGAAATAATATCAAAGTAAATAAAGGCACGACCTTCGTACGGGCTATCGATCAGGGTAAGTAGCTGACGATGAAGCTGCTCAAAGCGCAGTAATAAATCCTGCTCAGTGGTATCCGATGACAGGTTCTTGAGAAACCGAAGAATATAGGTCTGGTACTGATGAAGGTCATCTTTCAGCAGTAAAAAGCGATACGTTGATTTAATCAGGTAATCAATCAAATCAGTGTTTCCCTGCTCGTAGTGGCTAATGAGATTGAGGATGCGGGCAAAACAGTGAATATCTTCCCGCAGGTCTACCTGCTGTTCGTTGATAATTTTTTGCAGCCAGAAGCTGGCCCGTCGATTTTCACCAGCTCCAAAATACATGCAGGCAATTTTATAGTAGAACGTAATGGTGGCGTGTTTCCCCAGCTGGTCAATAAATTGATCCAAATCCTGCGCTTTGCGTTCCACCAGTTCAATACCCTGGCTGAACTTACCTGTGAGAAAGTAAGAATTAATCTCATGGATGGTATTGTATTTGAACAACATGGCACGCAGATTTTCATTCAGTCCCAGGTTTGGTATTTTATCAACTTCTTTCAGCTTTTGCATTGTTTCCTGAAATTCTCGGTAACGATACAGCCGTTGCTGGGCAATCAGTAGTTTGTGCAGCCCGCGGATGTAATGCATGGTTTTTAAAGGAATAAACTCCGGGTGCTGGTCAAAGAGCGCCACCCAGCGCTGGGTATAGTCAAAGGCATTCTGAAAATTTTGAGTAAATAGGTAATAGGTGACATAGACCTCATACAACTGAAGCCGTTCGTGAAACGAAAGCGTTGATTCATCGTAGGTGGGCAGGTGGTCCTGAATGTACTGCGCCAGTTCATCTGAATAAGTTTCCTGTCGGACAAACCCTTTTTTTACATACCAGTGATTCAGGCGCACCTGTATGTTGGAAAGCAGATTGATATTACTGATCTTTTGGGTGACGTCCTGTACTTCCTGAATAATTTCGTTGACCTTTTGTTGACTTTCTCCCCCGACGCCCTGGGCAAAAACCTGCTTTTCCAGTTTTAGTATTTCCAGATTTAATTCCAGGTTATCGTTTCGAGATACCAGGCGTTTGGCCTTATTCAGCACTTTGGAGCATTGCTGATAAAGTCCCCGGTCCAGTAGCAGTTGCGCATGATCAATACACTCGCGAGTCTGAATATCTTTGCTGCGGTGCATATGATATTCCCGAAGAAAGTGCAGTGTTTTATGATACAGGTGTGCCTTTAAATTGGAGAACTGCTCAGCCTTTAGCTGAGGGTATTGTTTCAACACAGCTTCGTCGTCTGGTAGCTGATAAATTGTATAGGCCTCAAACAGCTGCTGGACTTTCAATTCACTGCCCAGTTTCTGTAATTCAAGCGTGATATAGCGCTTTTCGCTCCTGCTTAATGAATTAAGTAAGACTTGCAAGTCCGTGGATTTGGGTTTAGCCATCGTAATTATTATGCCTTAAAAATGCGTGTATCCTTTAAAAAAGTATAATGATAAGGAATAATTCGTAGTTAGGCGTTGTATTATTGGCTTTTTTTTGTATTGGTTAATCGAGTCATTCTACTAATTTTCGCGTTCTCGCAATATAAAAAGTTACTTTTTCAGAATATGAAAAACAGAATATACATCTTTGATACTACATTAAGGGATGGCGAACAGGTCCCGGGCGCAAAATTGAATCCGGAGGAAAAGCTCATCCTGGCCCAACAATTAGAGAAATTAGGGGTGGATATTATTGAAGCGGGATTCCCTATTTCGTCTCCGCAGGATTTTAAAGCGGTTAAACGCATCGCCGAAACACTGAAAACATCCACAGTTTGTGCGTTGGCTCGCGGATTAGACGCTGATATTGATGCAGCAGCCCGAGCAGTTGAAAATGCTGCCAACCCCCGAATTCACACTTTCATTTCAGTTTCGGATATCCACATTCAGCACCAGATGCGGAAAACCCGGGATGAAGTGTTGAAGATGGTAGAACATGCGGTCAGTTATGCCAAACGTTACTGCGATAATGTGGAGTTTTCTCCCATGGACGCCTCCCGGGCTGACATTGATTACCTGATTAAATTCACCAAAGTTGCCATTGATGCCGGGGCGACCACCATCAATCTACCTGATACCGTTGGGTACGCGATCCCGGAAGAATGGGGTGCCATGTGTAAACGGATGGTTGAAGAAATTCCCGCTTTTAAAGATGAAGTGGTGATGAGTATGCATACCCACGACGATCTTGGGCTGGCCACAGCGAATGCCATTGCCGGAGTGACCAACGGAGCCCGGCAGATTGAGTGTACGTTGAATGGAGTAGGGGAGCGGGCAGGCAATTGCTCTCTGGAAGAAGTAGTAATGATCATTAATAGCCGCTATAAGGATCGTTTCGAGACGGGGATCAATACCAAAGAACTGGTGCCTACCAGCCGTATGGTTTCGTCTACCATGCGATTGCCGGTACAGGCTAATAAAGCAATTGTTGGAGCAAATGCTTTTGCACACTCATCCGGTATTCACCAGGATGGCATCATTAAATTCCGGGAGAATTTTGAGATTGTTGATCCGGAAACCGTAGGAGCAGAAGGTTCCGCCATTGTGCTCACTGCTCGTAGTGGACGTCATGCCTTACTTTATAAGCTCCGTGCGCTGGGGTACGAGGTGAATAAGGAAGATGTGGAAGATGTCTACCACCAGTTTTTAGAATTAGCCGATAAGGAAAAAGAAGTAAGTGATACGGCCTTAAAAGACATGATGGAAAGCATGCCAGCCCAACAAAATCAGTGATTTAACCTAAGATTCATTTTCAGGATCAGCACGTATTATGCCAGGAAAAACTTTATTTGACAAAATCTGGGACCAGCACGTAGTAAGCAGTATTGAAAATGGCCCCGATGTATTGTATATAGATCGACATTTTATCCACGAAGTTACCAGCCCCCAGGCCTTTAACGGATTATCGCAGCGAGGCATCGGAGTCGCTCGCCCTAAGCAGACCATCGCAACCGCAGATCACAATGTACCTACGGCAAATCAGCATCTTCCCATTCAGGAAGCCTTGTCTCGTACACAGGTCAATAAATTAACTGAAAACTGTGCCAGTTTTGGAGTAGAGCTATATGGGCTGGGTCATCCCTATCAGGGCATTGTGCACGTAATTGGACCCGAACTGGGAATCACCCTGCCAGGCATGACAATCGTGTGCGGAGATAGCCATACCTCAACCCACGGGGCATTGGGCAGTATTGCCTTTGGTATTGGCACCAGTGAAGTTGAGCAGGTGCTGGCTACGCAATGCATTCTCCAGAGCAAGCCTAAGAAGATGAAAATTGAGGTGAATGGCGAACTCGGCGAGGGAGTGCTATCCAAGGATATTATACTGTATATCATCTCTCAGATTTCTGCCAGTGGCGGAACGGGTTATTTTGTGGAGTATGCCGGATCAGCCATCCGTAGCCTTTCTATGGAAGCACGGATGACGATCTGTAATATGAGTATTGAGATGGGCGCTCGTGGCGGCATGATTGCTCCGGACGAAACGACCATTGAGTATATTCGGGGACGAGAATTTGCTCCCAAAGGCGAAGACTTTCAGGGCATGGTAGACTATTGGAAAACCCTCCCCAGTGATCCGGGTGCGGAATACGATGAGGTATTGGAATTTGATGCTGAGGACATCACACCCTTTATCACGTATGGAACCAATCCCGGGATGGGCATTAAAATTACCGATGCTGTTCCAACGCTGGAGGACGTACCTGAGGAAGATCAGGGTTCGTTTGTCAAGTCATTGCAATATATGGGATTAGCCCCTGGCGAGCCTTTACTGGGCAAAAAAGTAAACTATGTGTTTATCGGAAGCTGCACCAATTCCCGGATTGAAGACTTGCGCAAGGTTGCCGATTTGGTCAAAGGCCACCAAAAAGCCTCAAATGTGAACGCTATGATTATTCCTGGCTCCAAGCAGGTTGAGCAGCAAGCTATCAAAGAAGGTCTGGATGTGATATTTAAGGAGGCAGGGTTTGAGTTACGGCAACCAGGATGTTCCGCCTGTTTGGGTATGAACGAAGACAAGGTGCCAAAAGGAGAATATTGCGTATCAACATCCAACCGAAACTTTGAAGGCCGTCAGGGACCAGGTGCCCGTACGTTTCTGGCCAGTCCGTTAACTGCCGCCGCCACTGCGATCAATGGCTATATCACAGATGTTCGGGAAATGCTTTCTGAGCCGGAACTTGTCTAAATGCCATTAATATCCTCTTTTAAAAATCGCTTTTTTAGTTAAGCATGGAAAAATTTCAAACACTTACTTCCACTATTGTTCCAATGCCCAATCAGAATGTAGACACGGATCAGATCATTCCGTCTCGCTTTCTGAAAGCAACCACCCGAGAAGGCTTTGGAGACAACCTGTTTCGTGACTGGCGATACGATGATCAGGGGAAACCTCAGCCGGATTTTATTCTGAACGACCCTGGCGTGAGCGGTGAGATTCTGGTAGCGGGTAAAAACTTTGGTAGTGGTTCCAGTCGCGAGCATGCTGCCTGGGCAATCTATGATTATGGCTTTAAAGCAGTGGTTTCCAGCTTTTTCGCAGATATTTTCAAGAATAATGCGTTAAACAATGGTTTACTTACGGTACAGGTAAGTGAAGCTTTTTTACAGAAAATATTCCGTCAATATGCCGAGCAACCTGACACCAGGCTTCGGATAGATCTATCGGCTCAAACCATTACCATAACCGATAGCGGAGATGCTGAGCAGTTTGATATCAATCCATATAAAAAATACTGCCTCGAGCAGGGATACGACGATATTGACTATTTAATCAGTCAGAAGGAAAAAATAGAAAACTATGAACAGAAGGCACTTTATGCTATCTAAACTCTATCTTTCTTTATGTGCCTAAATCAATGAAAATAGTAAAATAATGCAGAAAAAAATAGCAGTATTAGCGGGCGACGGAATCGGCCCGGAAGTTACCAAACAAGCCTTAAAAGTACTGCGGGCCATTGAGCGGGCGTACGATCATCAATTTGCTTACGAAGAGGGAGTCGTGGGCGCCGCAGCCATTGATGAGACTGGTAACCCTTTTCCCAAAGAGACTGAAAAACTTTGTCTGGAGGTTGATGCGATTCTTTTTGGAGCAATCGGTCACCCTAAATACGATAACGATCCCAATGCAAAAGTACGACCTGAACAGGGGTTATTAGAGATGCGGAAAAAGCTGGGTTTGTTTAGCAATATTCGACCTATCAAAAGCTATCCGGCGATTAGCAAAATATCCCCTTTAAAAGGGAAAGTAGTGGCCGATGTGGATTTTGTGGTTTTTAGAGAGCTTACCGGGGGGATTTATTTTGGCGAACCTCGGGGACGTAATGAAAAGGGCGATGTGGCCTTTGATACGTGCATCTACAGCAAGGAAGAAATTCTTCGGATTACAAAGCTGGCTTTTGAGGCGGCAGCCAAACGGGGTAAAAAAGTTACTCTGGTAGACAAAGCCAATGTACTGGCTACTTCTCGCCTGTGGCGGGAAACTGTGCGGGAATACAGCCAGCAGTTTCCTGATATCAAGCTCGATTTCATGTACATCGACAACGCTGCCATGAAGCTGATTCAAAACCCAGGCGTTTTCGATGTAGTATTGACTGAAAATATGTTTGGTGACATCCTGACTGACGCAGCATCGGTAATCACAGGTTCTCTGGGAATGCTGCCTTCTGCATCTATGGGCGAAAAGGTTGCGTTATTTGAACCGATTCATGGTTCTTATCCGGAAGTAGCCGGGCAAATGAGGGCCAATCCCATCGGTGCTATTTTATCTGCGGCCATGATGCTGAATTATGCATTCAATATGGTGGATGAAAGTAACGCCATCAAAGCGGCAGTTCAGCAATCACTGGATGAAGGCTCAGTGACAGAAGATATCAATACTGAAAACCCGTTGTCTACCGAAGCGGTAGGAGATAGAATTGCAACCCTGGTGTATTCGAGTAAAAAAGTTTCGCCTGATCATGTAAAGGCTTGATAAGACTAATAAAGCACAAAAAGGTTGCAATATTCATTGACAGTCTGTATGTTTAGCGATTCAAATCAACAAGCAAAAGCAAATGATTCTTTCTATTGTCATTATCGTGGTGGTCCTAGTCATTATTACACCAACAACGGGGTGAAGATAGAATGGTATGTTATAACCAATAAGCTCTTCTCACCCCGAGAAGAGCTTTTTTTTTAAATTATGAGCAAGAAATTAAACAAGTACAGCGCCACCATCACGCAGGATGAGTCTCTTCCCGGTTCGCAAGCCATGTTATACGGAGTGGGACTGAAAGACGAAGATTTTTCTAAAGCCCAGGTAGGTATTGCCAGCACCGGATACGAAGGTAACCCCTGTAATATGCACCTGAATGGCTTTGCCAAGGACGTCAAAGACTCGATTCAGGCACAGGACCTGGTTGGGTTGATTTTTCACACAATTGGTGTAAGTGATGGGATGTCGATGGGCACAGCCGGTATGCGGTTTTCATTGCCCTCTCGCGATATCATCGCTGATTCTATCGAAACCGTGGTAGGAGCCCAGTGGTACGATGCGGTTGTGCCGATTGTGGGCTGTGATAAAAATATGCCCGGCGCCATGATGGCCCTGGGGCGACTGAACCGACCCTCGATCCTGGTGTATGGTGGCACCATCAGCCCCGGACATTATAAAGGAGAAGATTTGAACATCGTCTCCGCTTTTGAGGCCTACGGGAAAAAGATCACGGGCGACATTACGCCGGAAGATTTTAAGGAAGTGGTGAAACACTCCTGCCCAACCGCCGGAGCCTGCGGGGGAATGTACACGGCCAACACCATGTCTTCGGCCATTGAAGCAATGGGTATGAGCCTACCGTACAGTTCTTCTAATCCCGCAACCAGTGCGGATAAAAAAGAAGAGCTTAAGCACGTAGGCCGCGCCATCCGATATTTGTTAGAAGAAGATATTAAACCAAAGGATATTCTTACCCGCAAGTCGTTTGACAACGCCATGACGCTGGTGATGGCCTTAGGGGGATCGACCAATGCGGTATTACACCTCATCGCAGTAGCCAAAAGCGTAGGGATTCAACTTACGTTGAAGGATTTTCAGGATGTGAGCGATCGTACGCCTTACATTGCGGACTTAAAGCCCAGTGGCAGGTACCTGATGGAAGATCTGCATAACATAGGAGGTACCCCCGGCGTGATGAAATTATTGTGGAAAGAAGGCTTCCTGCACGAAGATTGTCTGACAGTGACCGGAAAAACCATCGCTGAGAATCTGGACAAGATACCTGACCTGCCGGGTGATCAAAAAGTTATTTACCCCCTGAGCCAGCCTATTAAGGCTTCCGGTCATTTGCAAATGCTGTTTGGCAACCTTGCACCCGGAGGAGCGGTGGCCAAAATTACCGGAAAAGAAGGATTGAAGTTTGAAGGTACAGCTCGAGTGTTTGATAGTGAAGATGCTGTAAACCAAGCGCTTGATCAGAAGAAAATCGAAGCGGGAGACGTCATTGTAATCCGTTACGAAGGACCAAAAGGCGGGCCGGGAATGCGGGAAATGCTGAAACCCACTTCGGCACTCATGGGAGCCGGGCTTGGTAATAAAGTAGCCCTTATCACCGATGGAAGATTCTCGGGTGGTACCCACGGATTTGTGGTGGGGCACATTACTCCGGAAGCTTACGAAGGTGGCCCGATAGGTCTATTGGAGGATGGTGATGCAATTCTCATCGATGCGGAAAACAACCTGCTCACGGTGGATCTCAGCGACGAGGAACTGCAGGCAAGAAAAAGCCGATGGAAGCAACCGGCACCTCCGGTCAGCAGCGGAGTGTTATACAAATATCAAAAGTTTGTGAAATCCGCCTCAGAAGGCTGTGTTACAGACGAATAGTTTCTAAGAACAGAAAAAATTAAATTTTATAGCTATGGCATTGGTTACCGAAAAAACCGCTAAAAAGTTATACGAACATCCGTTACACCACGATCATGAGGCCGAAAACATTCTGATCAAAGAAACTGATCAGATTGTAAACGGTTCGGAAGCTGTCATTCTATCATTGATTGAAGAAGGAGTCGATACCATTTTTGGGTATCCGGGAGGGGCAATCATGCCCATCTATGATGCGCTTTTTCACTATCGGAATCAACTAAACCATGTACTGGTGCGCCATGAGCAGGGCGCTACCCACGCTGCGGAAGGCTACGCTCAAATGGCCAAGAAACCCGGGGTTTGCTTTGCGACCTCCGGCCCCGGAGCCACCAATCTGGTGACCGGAATGGCGGATGCGATGCTTGATTCGGTGCCTATTGTTTGTATTACGGGGCAGGTAGCGGAACCGTATCTGGGTACCGATGCATTTCAGGAAACAGATGTAATGAGTCTGGCCATGCCTATTACCAAATGGTGCTACCAGGTTGCGAATCCTGATGAAATCCCGTACATCATCGCCAAGGCTTTTTACATTGCTCGCTCCGGCCGACCCGGCCCGGTACTGGTGGATATTACCAAAGACGCTCAATCAAAGCAGATGAGCGTGCCGTTCACCTACGAAAAACGGAAGCAGATTAAAGGGTATAAGCCAGCCAGTACGCCCCGGGAAACCGATATAGCCAAAGCTGCAGAACTGATTAACTCAGCTAAAAAACCATTTTTGTTTGCCGGACATGGAATCCTGCTTTCTGGTGCGCAGGAAGAATTAAAAACTTTTGTTGAAAAAACGGGCATACCAGTAGCCAGTACTTTGCTCGGACTTTCGGCTTTTCCTTCCGACCATCCGCTGTATGTGGGCATGTTGGGCATGCATGGTAACTACGGACCAAACATGCTAACCAATGAAGCCGATGTTATTATTGCCGTAGGTATGCGGTTTGATGACCGGGTTACGGGCAATCTGGATCGCTACGCCAAGCAGGCCAAAGTAATTCATATTGATATTGACCACGCCGAGATCGGAAAGAACGTACCCGCTGCTGTTGGCATTATCGCTGATGCCAAATCAGCACTGGTTGAATTGACCACGCATACGGAGAACAGAAAGCATGAAGCCTGGCTGGCAGAATTTGAAAAGCATTACCAGGAAGAATACGAGAAAGTCATCAAAAATGACTTCACAGCCGAAGCTGAGCGCATAAAAATGGGTGAGGTTGTTCGCTTATTGACCGAAAAAACAAACGGTGAAGCAATCGTTGTTGCCGATGTCGGACAGCATCAGATGTTTGCCGCCCGTTACTCCAAATTCAGAAAAACCGACAGTTGGCTTACTTCTGGGGGCTTAGGTACTATGGGATATGCTTTGCCGGCATCCCTGGGTGCTAAAATAGGATCTCCGGACCGGAGCGTGTTTGCCATCATTGGTGATGGATGTTTTCAAATGAACATTCAGGAACTTGGAACCATTAAGCAGACCGGACAGCCCGTTAAAATTATTATTATGAATAATAATTACCTGGGCATGGTCCGTCAATGGCAGCAGTTGTTTTTTGATACCCGTTACTCATTTGTAGAACTGGAAAATCCTGATTTCATCACGATCGCGAGGGGATATGGTATTGAAGGACATCGCTGTAATCATGCGGATAACCTTTCGGCTTCCCTGGATACCCTGATCAATGCTGAGCATTCTTATTTACTGGAGATCATGGTTGAGAAAGAAGCGAATGTGTTTCCGATGGTTCCTTCCGGTTCCGGAGTGGACCAGATTCGCCTGGAATGATCATTTACTTTTTTTACACTGGTATTTTACACATTGAAAACGCACTATTGATATGAAGCGTTGTTACACCATCATCGTTTTTACCGAAAATAATTTTGGGCTGCTGAACCGCATTACCATCATTTTCTCACGGCGCCGCACTAATATTGAAAGTCTGACCGTCTCCGAAACCGAACGTAAAGGGATCTCCCGATTTACAATTGTGATCAATTATGATGAAAATAAAATTCAAAAGTTGATTCAGCAGATTCGGAAAATTATTGGTGTATTATTCGTTTTTCATAACGAAGATCATCAGGTTTATTTTGGGCAAATCGCCTATTATAAGGTCGCTACGGAGAATTATCAGCAGCGAGAAGAGGTGATGGAAGTAGCGCATCGGCATCAGGCCAAAGTAGCTTATTCAGATGAAGACTATATTGTGATTGAGAAAACTGGCAAGGAAGAGGACATCAGTACCATGCTTCATCTATTGGAGCCTTACGGTGTACTGGAGTTTGTCAAATCCGGGCGAATTGCCCTGGTCAAAGATCAATACCGGTTCAGTCAATATGCCAAGAATATTGGCCCTGAAGGCTGGTATTCTGACGAAGAATTCCACGAACTTAAAGACCCCGAACGCACCAGCGGAGTAAGCTATTGAGGTTGGAGTTTAGGTTTTGGGTGTTCGGAATTGGGCAGCGGTAACGGTTTGAAGTAGGGAAGAAAAGGGTCTTGGAAGTGGGAAAATACGAGCAAACAAAAGTCTAATGGCCATTAGAACTCAGCCATTTAGCAATTGAACAAACAAATAATCAATTCAATTTTCATAATAACTAAAAGAAACAAAGCACATGGCAACCATTAATTTTGGCGGCGTTGACGAAAATGTCGTAACCAGGGATGAATATCCGCTGTCTAAATCACGAGATATTCTAAAAGATGAAACCATCGCTATTATTGGCTACGGAGTACAAGGTCCGGCCCAAGGGCTAAACCTTCGGGATAATGGCTTTAACGTCATCGTGGGGCAGCGAAAAGATTCCAAGACCTATCAGAAGGCGGTGGAAGACGGATGGGTAGAAGGTGAAACCTTATTTTCTATCGAAGACGCCTGCGAAAAGGCCACTATTATTATCAACCTTCTTTCAGATGCCGGACAGATTGCCGTTTGGCCTACCATGAAAGAGTACCTCACCGATGGTAAAGCCCTGGTATTTTCCCACGGATTCGGTGTCACGTTCCATGACGAAACCAGTATCATCCCTCCCAAAAATGTGGATGTGATGTTAGTTGCACCTAAAGGATCAGGCACAAGTGTACGGCGACTCTTTAAAGAAGGTAAAGGAATTAACTCAAGCTACGCCATCTTCCAGGATGCTTCAGGACGAGCCAAAGAGCGTATTTTAGCCCTTGGTATTGGTGTAGGGTCAGGATATTTGTTTGAAACCACCTTTAAGAAGGAAGTATTCAGCGATTTGACGGGTGAGCGTGGTATCCTTATGGGGGCATTAGCCGGCGTAATGGAAGCACAGTATACTTTATTACGTGACAAAGGTCACTCACCCAGTGAAGCCTTCAATGAAACTGTAGAAGAACTCACCCAGAGCTTAATTCGCCTGGTAGGTGAAAACGGCATGGACTGGATGTATGCCAACTGTTCAACCACGGCCCAACGGGGTGCATTAGATTGGAAAGATCGTTTCCGTGACGCAGTGAAGCCTGTTTTTAGCGATCTTTACGAAAGTGTAGCCACTGGCAACGAAGCGCGCATCACCATCGAGCGTAATAGCCAGCCTGATTACCGTGAGAAACTGGAGGTGGAGCTGGATGAGTTGAAAAACTCTGAAATGTGGCAGGCAGGCAGCAAAGTGCGAGAATTGCGCCCTTAGTCATGTCGTATCAGTGGAACGCAAACCTCTACCAGCAAAAACATGCTTTCGTAGCTGAATACGGTTCTTCTTTGATCGAGTGGTTAGCTCCTCAGCCTCATGAGCATATCCTTGATCTGGGATGCGGTACTGGTGAACTTACCGAACAGATTCGCCAGTCCGGGGCTGAAGTAATTGGGGTAGACCGTTCTGCTGAAATGATTCACCAGGCCAAAAGGCAGTATCCTCACGTATCTTTTTTCGTGATGGATGCTGCCCAACTTTCCGATTTGCCCCAATTCGAAGCAATTTTCTCCAATGCGGCCTTACACTGGATGCTGGAAGCTGGGACCGTTGTTCAACAGATGTATAAGCATCTTAAACCCGGTGGAAGGCTGGTTGTTGAGCTAGGTGGCAAAGGAAACATTAGACAAGTAATCTCGGCAGTCAATCAGCAACGCATCCGTGATGAATATCCGCCGATTGACATTTCCCAACAATGGTTCTTCCCATCCATAGGAGAATACAGCACAATGTTAGAAAACGCTGGGTTTCAGGTACAACTGGCCCGGCATTTTCCTCGCAAAACACCGCTCCAGGATGCTGAAAATGGCATTGCAGACTGGATTAAGATGTTTGGTCAGACCTGGCTAAAGGATATTCCAGAGCACCAGCATCCCGCATTTTTGCAGTCGGTACAGAAAATATTATACCCTGTTTTATTTGAGGAAGGTACCTGGTATGCAGATTATCAGCGTTTGCGAATAATCGCGGTTAAAGAAAATACATGATGAGCACAACGCTAGAAAAACAAATGATTCCGGTAGAGAATATTATCAATGCGGCCCAGCGGCTGAAGGGAGTGGCCCAGCACACCCCATTTATGCCCAGTCTGAACCTTTCCGACCAGTATCAGGCCAATATTCACCTAAAACGGGAAGATTTACAGGTGGTACGCTCTTACAAAATTCGGGGTGCGTATAATAAGATTGCCAGCCTTCCCCAGGAGGTTTTAACCAATGGGGTAGTTTGCGCCAGTGCCGGAAATCACGCGCAGGGTGTGGCCTATGCCTGTCAGAAATTGGGAATCCGAGGGTATATTTACATGCCCAACCCAACACCCAAGCAAAAAGTAAAGCAGGTTGAAATGTTTGGCAAGGGAGCGGTAGAAATCATTTTGGTGGGCGATACTTTTGACGATGCCTGTGTAAAAGCACTGGCATTCAGCGAGCAGCAAAATGCTCCATTCATTCCCCCTTTCGACGATGAAAAAGTCATTGAAGGCCAGGGTACGGTGGGGTACGAAATCTTGCTGGATGCTCATCAAACGATAGATTATCTGTTTCTGCCCATCGGCGGTGGCGGATTATCAGCCGGGGTGGGAAGTTATTTTAAGCAAATTAGTCCCACAACAAAAATTATTGGAGTTGAACCGGAGGGAGCCCCCGCCATGAAGGCTTCCCGAGATGCCGGTGAACTGGTAACCCTGCCGACCATCAATAAATTTGTGGATGGTGCGGCTGTGCAGCGGGTAGGGGAGCTAACCTTCTCGATCTGTCAGGAGGTGCTGGACGATGTGGTATTGGTGCCTGAAGGAAAAGTGTGTGATACCATTTTGAAGCTATACAATGAAGAAGCAATTGTGGTTGAGCCTGCCGGAGCCTTGTCTATTGCCGTACTAGAACAATTTCGTGAGGAGATCAAAGGAAAGAATGTGGTATGCGTGGTTAGCGGGGGAAACAATGATATTACCCGCATGGAAGAGATTAAAGAGCGGGCGCTGCTCTATCGGGGGTTAAAGCATTACTTTATCATTCAATTTCCCCAGCGCGCTGGTGCTCTGAAAGAGTTTGTGGCCGAGGTCATGGGGCCTAATGACGATATTACGCACTTTGAGTATACCAAGAAAACCAGCCGGGAAAAAGGACCCGCATTGATCGGTATCGAACTTCAGTCGCTGGATGATTTTGATCCACTGCTGAAGCGAATGCAGGAAAAGAATATTGCCTACGAACTACTGAATGATAAGTTTGAGTTCTTCAACTTCCTGATATAAAAAAAGCCACGCGTGAGCGTGGCTTCAGGTGTGTAGTATAGTGTTTCTTTAGAATTTACTCTCCGGCTGAGGCGCTGGCCTGATCTTTAGCAGCGTGTACGGCCTCTACAATCGAAGCATAGCGTTGCTTAGCGTCAGCGTCATTGACAACCGCTTTCTTAACTTTTGCATAGGATTTTGCTCCCAATACACGTTTGATCAGCGATTTGTAAGCATCGGTAAACTCCGAAGTTCTTTCGCTCTTCATGCTATTAACAGCATCAATGAACTGCTTTTCACTATCATTGGCTGGGGCCTCGCCACCGGCTAACGCATTGTAACGATTTTTGATTTCAGAAGGCTGAGCTTCCACATATTCTGTTACCTGTGCAGAGAGTTCTGATTGAAATAAATCCAGGGTCTCTTGTACGATAGCATACTTGTATAGTTCATCATTGGTTACTTCATCCTGAGCAAACACAGGCTTAGCAAAAAACGCACATAGGAATAAAGAAGCAAATAAGAATTTTTTCATGCTAGTAGAATTAATTGAAATGTATAGTTTTTATACGAAATGTAAATAAAGTAAGAAAGAAATAAGAAATATCGCTAAAATGCAAATTTATCAGTAATTAAATTTCACAAATTATACGTTCTTATTCAATTTCAGCGAGAATAGCGTGATTAGTTATGGCATTTGTAATTAAGATGCATCATTTTTACTAATGATGCATTTCCTCAAAAATACGAAAGATGTATGAAATATCCTTAGCTTGTTACTTTTTTTAACGAATATCAGATCATCTTAGTATTTGAACCAAATACACTGACATTTTGTCATTACTTTTCAGGAGTTTTTCTAAATTTGCGCCTCCTGTTACTTAACTAGCATTATATGAGCCAGATAATTGAAGCGTTGGACATTCTCACACCCAATAAGACGCAAGACGAACAATGTGCCGTAAAAACCTCGGTAGAGCAAAATACCGGAAAATCACGTAAGCTGTATGTGGAGAGCTATGGCTGCCAAATGAATTTTTCGGATAGTGAAATCGTCACGGCCATCATGCATGAACAGGGCTTCGATACCACCGATAATTTTAAAAACGCCGATGTTATCTTTTTAAATACCTGTTCCATTCGGGAAAAAGCCGAATTAACAGTTCGTAAACGACTGTCTCAGTTTAATGCATTAAAAGCAGAAAAACCCTCCCTTCTGGTAGGAGTGTTGGGGTGTATGGCTGAGCGTTTGAAAAGCCAGTTGCTGGAAGAAGAACAAATTGTGGATCTGGTTGCCGGACCCGATGCCTATCGCGATTTACCTAACCTGGTGCAGCAGGTAGATGATGGAGCAAAATCGGTCAATACTTTTCTTTCCCGGGAAGAAACCTATGCGGATATCAACCCGGTACGGCTGAATTCAAACGGGGTGACAGCCTTTATCTCTATTATGCGTGGTTGTGATAATATGTGTTCATTCTGTGTTGTACCCTTCACTCGTGGACGCGAACGGAGCCGTGATCCACATTCTATTGTGCGCGAAGCGCAAGACCTTTTCAATCGGGGATATCGGGAAGTGACACTGCTTGGGCAAAATGTAGACTCTTATAAATGGTCTGATAATGAGGACCTTAAGGGTAAAGCCCAAATTGAAAAAGCAGCAGTGACAGATGTGATCCACTTTGCCAATTTATTAGAAATGGTGGCGCAGGTACACCCTGATTTACGCATTCGCTTTTCTACCTCTCATCCCAAAGATATTACCGATGAGGTGCTGTACACCATGAAGAAGTACGACAACATCTGTAAATATATTCATCTACCCGCCCAAAGCGGAAACAGCCGGGTGCTGGAACTAATGAACCGCACCTACTCCCGCGCGTGGTATATGGAGCGAGTAGATGCGATTCGCCGGATTTTAGGGCAGGAATGCGGTATTTCTTCGGATATGATCGCTGGTTTTTGCACCGAGGCCGAAGAAGAACATCAGGAAACACTATCATTAATGGACTATGTACAGTATGACTTTTCGTACATGTTCTACTACTCGGAGCGGCCCGGTACGCTGGCTGCCCGAAAGTATGCCGACGATATTGAATTGCCCATTAAAAAACGTCGTCTTAAGGAAATCATAGAGAAACAGCAACAGCATTCACTGGCTCGAAATCAGTTGGATGTAGGTAAAACATTTACGGTGCTGGTTGAAGGGTACTCCAAGCGCTCTGAAGACGATTTGCAGGGAAGAAACAGTGCCAATAAGGTAATTGTCTTTCCAAAAAAACAGTATAAAAAAGGAGAGTATGTGCAGGTAAAGGTGCGTGATTGTACTGCGGCCACACTTTTAGGAGATATTATTGATTAGTCAGGAGAATTTTTTTTATGTTAGATCAATCAGAGCTTAGAAGTATAAAACAGCGGTTTGGCATTATTGGTAATTCATCGCGCCTCAACTACGCCCTCACGGTAGCCGCTCAGGTGGCTCCTACGGATATGTCAGTGCTGATTACCGGTGAAAGTGGGAGCGGGAAAGAATCCTTTTCCAAAATTATTCATCACCTGAGTGCCCGAAAACATGGGCAGTTTATCGCAATTAACTGCGGAGCCATCCCCGAAGGAACGATTGACTCTGAACTCTTTGGCCACGAGAAAGGCGCCTTTACCGGTGCGCATGATTCCCGTAAAGGGTATTTTGAAGTAACCAACGGTGGAACTATTTTTCTGGATGAGATCGGGGAGATGCCGTTGGGAACTCAGTCGCGCTTATTACGGGTGCTGGAATACGGCGAGTTTATCCGGGTAGGCTCGTCGAAAGTGCTGAAAACCGACGTGCGGATTGTGGCGGCCACCAATGTGAATTTACTGGAGGCTGTACAAAACGGAAAGTTTCGGGAAGATCTGTATTACCGGTTAAATTCGGTGCCCATTTATGTGCCACCGTTGCGGGAACGCGGAGATGATATTGCCCTGCTTTTTCGCAAGTTTGCGGTAGACTTTGCTGAACAAAACCGCACGAAACCAATTCATTTGACGGATGATGCCATCAAAGGACTAGCCGAATATCGGTTTCCCGGGAATATCCGGGAGCTGAAAAATTTGGTGGAGCGTATGTCATTGCTAACAGAGGAGCGCGAGATTGATGGAGCAACTTTGCAAAGTTATATGCCTCAGGTACAGCCATCACTACCGGCATTGTACCGCCGAGAGCAGGATCAGGGAAGTTTTAGTGAGCGCGATTTGCTTTATAAGGTGCTTTTTGAAATGCGGCACGACCTCAACGAGTTGAAAAAACTGGTTTTACGAATGCTGCAAGACGAAAACTTTGACTCGCACGTTATACAGGAACATCAGGATTTGTTCAATGGCATGAGCAGCGATTTAAGAGATCCCCGCCGGTACGAACCCCGTGAGTATGAACCCAGAGGGGGGTACGAAAGCAGAAGCAAAGATCGGGAATATGCCACGCGGGAACGCGAATACGAAAAGTCTCTGTCTCCCAGCCTGTTGATCAATGGTAGTGCAAAAAAACGAGAGGATGAACAGATCGTGGATTACTCAAATATTGAAGATATTCCGCACGTAACGGAAGAAAGTGACGACCTTTCTCTGGAGAACAAAGAAAAAGAACTTATCGTGAAAGCATTGAAAAGGCACGGTCAGAAACGAAAATACGCAGCACAGGATTTAGGAATCTCTGAACGCACGCTGTATCGTAAGATTAAACAGTATGAGATTGAAGAATAATGTTGCTGGCCTGAGAGTTTGGATGAAATGTTTGGGGTGGATACTGATATTCGCCTGCTTCTCGGGTTGTGGAGTGTATTCCTTCACTGGAGCGGCACTCTCACCGGAAATACAAACGATTTCTATTGATAATTTTTACAATGATGCCGGGAATGGGCCACCCAACATGAGCCAACTCTTTACCGAAGAAATCCGGGATTATTATCAGTCCAACACCCGGTTGGCACTGGTGCCTGAAAACGGTGATTTACTTATTGAAGGGGCTATTACTCGTTATGAGTTCGTTCCGGTTGCCCCCCGCTCTTCTGGTAGCAATGAGGTAGCCGACGTAGCTAGTTTAATACGGCTGAACATCACCGTTTCGGCTTCGTATATCAATACTTATAATGATGAGTACAATTTTGAAAATAAAAGCTTTACCTTTTTTGCTGATTTTGACTCCGAACGTGATCCCTCTTCCGTAGAAGAAGAGTTGATTGAAGAGATCTTTGACCAGATAATTTTTGATATCTTTACTGCTTCAGTCGCGAACTGGTAGTAAATTTAACTGACCAAACGAATGGAAATATTACAGCAAACCTTATTAAAAGCCCTGGCAAATCCCAGTGCTATTTCATTGGAGGATCAGGAGTTACTAAAAAAAGCCAGCGCAGAATTCCCCTATTTTCAGTTGGCCCATACCCTGGTTGCCAAAGCTAAACATGATCAGCAGGCACCCGATGCTTACGAAAGCCTGGGGCTGGCGGCCATTCACGCGCCCGATCGGAGGCATCTGCGGAAAGTGTTTTACGAAGATGTACATATTCAATGGCAACCTGCTGAAAATGAGGTCGATGCAACTGAAGCTGTCATTGTCCCACCCACTGCTGAAGAGCCGGAAGTATTCGAGACACCAACTACCGAAACAGATGCAGTAGCACCTCAGGAAACGGAAGAAAATAGTGTAGTACCTGAACCTGAAGAAGAAGAACCTAAGGAAGCAGAAACTTCCGGCGTGGCCAATCACGATGAGGAAGAGGAAGCCGTGTACCGCGAACTGGAAGAAAATCTGAGAAACCTCAGAAAAGCCAAGGAGGAATCACAGAAAGATGAAGACGAGGATAAAAAAAAAATAGTGGAGACCACTGATGAAGCCTCTGCGACTGTGAATGGCAATGCTACCTCGGATCAGCCTCCCCAATCTCCCATTCTTCTCGATGATTTGCATAACATTGGCCCGCTAACGTCGGAGCACCTGGGCATTCAGCAGCAAAAACAGAATGAACTTATTAGCAAGTTTGTGAATTCTGATACTAATTCGATTGGTCGACTGCAACCGACAATGTCTGATGATGATAAGCATGCTCAGGATTTGTCAGAAAAAAGTTCGGCCTACGATGAGGGGCTGGTTACCGAAAATCTGGCGGAAATTATGCTGAGACAGGGGAAAAAAGAAAAATCTGTCAAAATCTATGAGCAATTAATATTGAAATATCCTCAGAAAAAGGCGTACTTTGCAGCCAAAATTGAACAGATAAAACAGCAATAGATGTATACTTTTATTATTACTCTTACCATTATTGTCGCCGTATTACTGGTTCTGGTCGTGTTAGCCCAAAACTCTAAAGGCGGTGGATTATCCAGTCAGTTTGGCGGATCGGGATCTTCTACGCAAATGATCGGTGTAAAACGTACCGCCGATTTTTTAGAAAAAGCCACCTGGGTATTGGCAATCAGCCTGATGATACTGACCCTGTCATCCAGCCTGATGATTGACACCAATGCTCCTGACGCTGGTTTTTCCAGTCCTAATATTGAAAATGCGCAGGACAGAATTGCCCCTCCGAGCTTGAATTCTGATATACCTGCTGCGGGAGACACCGCTTCATCTGATCTGGAAGATCTGGCGGAACCTGAATCTGATTCAGTAGAAAATCCCTAGAGCCTACGCTATTCTCTTTTATATTCATAAACCGGCTTGCAGCCGGTTTTTTTATGCTGGATAGCAGCAAGCTTTTGCCGGGTAGCACTGATAACTGATTATACGTGTTTTACCAGTTGCAATCTAAAGAGCATGGTTTGTTAAAATATTGCATTAAACAGGTTTTTTATTTTCAATTTCTATTATATTGTGCTTTGATCTGGGAGTTATTTGATGCGATATAGATACCCATGCAATACAACACCCTCTTCGTTCAATCATTATTAGCCATTTTTATCCTGATCGGGTTTGGCTTTGCTGCCAGTAATTATTCTGATTTTCTGCTTAAGAGAAAAAAAACATTTCAATCAGCCGATTCTTTAAGGAATCGGAATGATAAAACGGTTGATAACACTTCCCCGTTGAAATTTGCCAGGGAAAAAGATCTGACTAATGGTGAAATCCAGGGCATTTCTGCCCTGGATTTGGCAGATGTTGATGGTGATGGTCTGGTGGATGTCGGAGTATTTGATGGTGGGAAACACGCGGAAGGGCGAATAACCTTTGCCTGGTTACAATCCCCGGATGATCCCGCCAGCGGTTCCTGGAAGAGACATGACCTGCCTCTGCCCACTCCATTTCTCCCATTTATCGGAGCAGCAAAGTTTGGTGATGTAGATCATGATGGTGACTCTGATCTGGTAGTATCTATGGACAATCATAGTGGGCCTTCCATGTCCGCTTATCTCTTTTGGCTGGAAAACCAGGCACAAGCCAGGCAGTGGGTACTTCATACAATTGCCCGGGATCTCCCAGTACACCATATCAATGATATGTCGTTGGCAGATATGGATGGGGATGGATTACTGGATGTTGTAGTGCGGGCCCTTACTCCCAACCAACTCATGTTTTACTTTCAGGATGAGAGCGATGTCTGGTTTGAAAAAACGATTGATACTTCCCCCTATAAAGCGAATGGAGAGGGGTTTGCCATTGGCGATATTGATCGTTATGGGCAACTGGATATCAGTATCGCCGGACACTGGCTGGAAGCCCCGAACAACCCTCGCCAGCAGGATTACACGGATCATGGTATCGATATAGGTTATAAGGAAGTTAACCAGAATGTCAAGGAAGATATTGGTGATATCAACGGAGATGGGCGGAATGACGTAATTATTTCTCCGGCCGAAGGTTACCGGGCGGGAGGGAATCATGAATTGGCATGGTATGCTGCACCGGCTGACCCTACTACTACCGACGTTTGGAAAAAACATGTGTTAGCGACCAACTACAATGGCGGACATACCGTCAGGCTCGCTGATATTGATCATGATGGCGATCTGGATATAATCAGTGGCCTGGCCTGGAACCAATGGGAGCAAACACAATGCATCAATATCTGGTACTTCAACCGCACCTCAGGTACTTACGGTGATCCACAAACCGTGCTGACCGGCAAGGGCCTGTATTCCGGCACCGTGGGTGATATTGGCAATGATGGCGATCTGGATATTGTGGGGCAAAACGGTTATTCCGGCACTTCCAAACCCTATTTTTACGAGAATCTACTACAATAGCTTCAAAACTATCCTGCGAAACCTTATCAGGCAGCTTTGGCAATGTGTTGCACCAGCAACCGTTTGGTAATCGGAAGTAGTGTAGGTTCGAGGGGAAACGCATTTTTTGATAATGCCAGAAAAGTAGCCGGATTGGGCAAGTCTTTGTTACTGGCCATCAGGTTTTTCTTTATCTGCTCAAAAGAATTAGACAGACTCCATTGGGTTACATCCATTACCTGGGTCTGAATTGCCCGAAAAGCCTCATCCGCCTGGTGAAACACCGTAATTTTATAATGGTAAATATGGACCGTCGTCTCTTTATTGGCAAAGATCATCAGATACCCCTCATTTTTGTACAGTGGACTGATACCAACTGGCTCAATACTGATTTGGGTGGCAATATCTTCGTAGATTTCGGCACCTTCTTCCACCCGTTCCTGAAAATGTGGCAGAGAAAAGTTGACAATATTTTCAATCGTAGTCATTAACTCGCTATCCTTGATAATCTGCCGGTAGTTGATTTTTAATTTCTCAAAATCAGCCCGAGACACTTCTTTTGGGAAATTTTCATAGATCAATTGTTTGTTTTTTTGAAGCGAGAGCAAATTGTTGTAATGAAAAACCATGTCTGACATAAAGGGGTAGAGTTCCCGTTCGGTAAACTTGTTTTTAACCCGTTGCATATAAGCCAGAAGCACGTATTTCTTGTACTCGAAATCCAATAAATCCTGAGTAAGCCAGTCTTTGTCAAGCATATCCATAAACGACGTATTTAATTTTGGTAAAATATAAAGATTGAACCGCGGGAATGCAAGCGTGTAAATTTGTCAGTGACAGAATTGTTGTGCTGTGTAATAAATCCTCAAAAACTGCAATTTTGACAGGAACACCGGACTTATTGCCTTGCATAAGGGCTTGGCATAAGAACTGTACTACCACTAACAGCTTGATGAACAATTCATCGTTGCTATTTTATCTAATATGGTAAAACCTAATCAAAACAGTTTACAAACATGTCACAAGTGAACATCACACCATTAGCCGACCGAGTTTTAGTAGAACCAGCGGCTGCTGAAGAAAAAACTGCCTCCGGCATTATTATCCCGGATACTGCTAAAGAAAAGCCCCAAAAGGGATCAATCGTAGCGATTGGTACGGGTAAGAAAGACGAGCCACTTACTGTGAAGGTAGGGGATCAGGTACTGTACGGTAAGTATGCCGGCACGGAGATTACCGTAGAAGGTAAAGACTATCTGATCATGCGTGAGTCTGATATTTTTGCAATTGTTTAATCAACAGAACCCTAAAATTCTAAACACCATTTATTATGGCTAAAGAAATCTTTTTTAACACTACAGCGCGCGATAAAGTAAAAAAAGGGGTTGATACCCTGGCAAACGCTGTAAAAGTTACATTAGGACCGAAAGGACGTAATGTAGTAATCGACAAAAAATTTGGCGCTCCTACCGTTACAAAAGACGGTGTTTCAGTAGCAAAAGAAATTGAACTGAAAGATGCGATTGAAAACATGGGCGCTCAGCTTGTGAAAGAAGTTGCCTCTAAAACTGCCGACAGCGCGGGAGATGGTACTACTACCGCTACCGTACTTGCTCAGGCTATTTTCGCTCACGGTATTAAAAACGTAGCAGCTGGAGCAAATCCTATGGATCTGAAGCGTGGTATTGAGAAAGCGGTTGAAGCAGTAGTTGCTGCCCTGCGATCTCAGTCTAAAACCATCGATAGCTCAAACGAAGTCACTCAGGTAGCTTCTATCTCTGCGAATAACGACGAAGAAATCGGAACCATGATTGCCAACGCAATGGATAAAGTTGGTAAAGATGGCGTTATCACTGTAGAAGAAGCCAAAGGTACTGAAACCGAGGTGAAACTTGTTGAAGGTATGCAGTTTGACCGTGGTTACCTGTCACCTTACTTCGTGACTAACACGGAGCGTATGGAAGCTGAACTGGATAATCCTTACATCCTGATCTACGACAAGAAAATTTCTGCAATGAAAGAATTACTTCCTGTTTTGGAAGGAGTTGCTCAGACCGGAAAGCCTCTGTTGATCATTTCTGAAGATGTTGAAGGTGAAGCACTGGCTACCCTGGTAGTAAACAAAATCCGTGGTTCATTAAAAATCGCAGCTGTAAAAGCTCCTGGTTTCGGTGATCGTCGTAAAGCTATGCTGGAAGACATCGCGGTTCTGACTGGTGGTACTGTGATCTCTGAAGAGCGCGGATACAAACTGGAAGGCGCTACCCTAGACGACTTAGGTACTGCCGAAAAAATCAACATAGATAAAGACAATACGACCATCGTAAACGGTGCTGGTGAAAAAGACCTGATCCAAGCCCGTGTTGGTCAGATCAAATCTCAGATAGAGAACACTACTTCGGATTACGATCGTGAAAAATTACAGGAGCGATTGGCTAAATTATCAGGTGGTGTAGCCATACTGTACATTGGAGCTGCTACTGAGGTAGAAATGAAAGAGAAGAAAGATCGGGTAGACGATGCTCTTCACGCTACACGTGCAGCCGTTGAAGAAGGCGTTGTTGCTGGTGGTGGAGTTGCTTTAGTACGCGCTATTTCTTCACTGGATAATATTACGACTGAAAATAAAGATCAGGAAACCGGCGTAAATATCGTTCGGTTAGCACTTGAGTCACCACTTCGAGTAATTGTAGAGAATGCAGGACAAGAAGGTTCTGTTGTGATCCAAAAAGTACGCGAAGGTGAAGGCGATTATGGCTTTAATGCTCGTACTGAGCAATACGAAAACTTAGTACAGGCCGGTGTCATTGACCCGACCAAAGTAACACGTTTGGCATTAGAGAATGCTGCTTCTATTGCAGGTTTATTGCTGACCACTGAGTGTGTTATTGCTGATGAGCCTGAAGATGAAAAGGCACCAGCGATGCCTGGCGGTGGCGGAATGCCCGGCGGTATGGGCGGCATGATGTAATTCAGCCCAACCTCATTCATAAAAAAGAGCAGCTCATACGAGTTGCTCTTTTTTTTTGCAGAAAAATATGTTTAAGTGATAGTGGCTCAAGTTCTATAATACGCTAAATGGAAGAGCCATACCGTATGGAAAGACTATACCTACATACATATAAGCGGTTTTAGGAAACTTCAATTGCCTCTGAACCTACTTTGGATTTTAAAAACTCACGATTCATCCGGGCAATATTGGCCATATCGATCTCTTTCGGGCATTCTGCCGAACAGGCCATGGTGTTGGAACAGGCACCGAATCCTTCGGCATCCATTTGGGCGATCATTCGTTCGGCACGCTTTTGCCGTTCAACCTGTCCCTGAGGTAACAGTGCTAATTGTGAGATTTTGGCGCTGACAAAAAGCATGGCTGAAGCATTTTTGCAGGCAGCTACACAGGCACCGCAACCAATACAGGTCGCAGCATTAAAGGCTTCATCAGATATTTCTTTCGGAACCGGTATTTCATTAGCATCCGGAGCGCTGCCGGTGTTCACCGAGATAAAGCCGCCCGCCTGGATAATGCGGTCGAAGGCGGTGCGGTCCACCATCAGGTCTTTAATAACCGGGAAAGCCTGAGCACGCCAGGGTTCTACCGTAATGGTTTCTCCATCTTTAAAGTGTCGCATGTGCAATTGACAGGCGGTGGTGCCTTTTTGCGGACCATGCGGACGACCATTGATGTACATAGCGCAGCTTCCGCAAATACCCTCCCGGCAATCATGATCAAAATGAACGGGTTCTTTCCCTTCCTTTTCAAGTTTATCGTTCAGGACATCAATTAACTCTAAGAACGACATGTGGGTATTGGCGTCATTCATTTCGTAGGTTTCAAAGCGACCTTTATCAGTGGCATTTTTCTGACGCCAGACTTTTAACGTAACTTTCATATTATTTATAGCTTCGTTGCGTGAGTTTTACATTTTCAAAGACCAAATCTTCTTTGTTTAGCTTCTCGGGCAAATCTACTCCCTGGTATTCCCAGGCAGCAACATAGGAAAAGTTTTCATCGTCTCTCAATGCTTCTCCTTCCGGGGTTTGGTATTCTTCCCGGAAGTGTCCACCGCAGGATTCTTCCCGCTGTAAAGCATCTTCCACCATCAAAGCGCCCAACTCAATGAAATCAGCTACCCGACTGGCTTTTTCCAGGGTTTGATTCAGCTCTTCCTGCGTACCCAGTACTTTCACATCATTCCAAAACTCATTTTTGATTTGCTTAATTTCTTCCTTCGCCTCGGTCAAACCCTGAGCAGTACGGGCCATGCCACATTTATCCCACATGACCCGGCCCAGTTTTTTGTGGATTTCGTCTACCGTTTGGGTACCATTGATACTGATAATCTTTTGAAGCCGCGCTTTTACATCGGCTTCCGCTTTTTTGAAAGCTTCATGGGTGGTAGGCACTTTCTCATAAGACTGACTGGCCAGATAATTCCCGATCGTGTAGGGAAGTACAAAGTATCCATCGGCCAGTCCTTGCATTAAGGCGCTGGCTCCTAATCGGTTAGCCCCGTGGTCAGAGAAATTACATTCACCAATGGAGTACAAACCAGGTACGGTGGTCATCAGATTATAGTCTACCCATAACCCACCCATGGTGTAGTGCACTGCCGGGTAGATCATCATGGGGGTTTGATACGGGTTATCACCCGAAATCTTCTCATACATTTCAAAAAGGTTGCCATAGCGGGCTGAAATGGCATCAAGTCCATCACGCTGGATGGCGTCCCGAAAGTCCAGGTAAACGGCCAGTCCGGTTTCTGCCACTCCGCGTCCCTCATCACATACTGCCTTGGCATTTCGGGAGGCCACATCACGGGGTACCAGGTTGCCAAACGAAGGATATTTACGTTCCAGGTAATAATCCCGGTCTTCATCAGCAATATCAGAAGCTTTCTTTTTTCCTTCCCGAATCGCTTTAGCATCCTCAATCGTCTTCGGTACCCATACGCGTCCATCGTTTCTCAACGACTCAGACATGAGGGTTAGCTTTGATTGATAGTCACCCGAAACAGGAATACAAGTGGGGTGTATTTGCGTGTAACAAGGGTTGGCGAAGAACGCCCCTTTTTTGTGGGCCCGCCAGGCAGCCGTAGCATTGCAGCCCATGGCGTTGGTAGATAGGAAAAACACGTTTCCGTAGCCACCCGAAGCCAGAACGACCGCCTGCCCACTATGAGACTCAATTTCTCCGGTAAGCAGATTACGGGCAACAATGCCTTTGGCCTCTCCATCTACCGTGACCAGATCGAGCATTTCGGTGCGGGGGTACATCGTAATCTTACCATTGGCCACCTGCCTGCTCAGGGCACTGTATGCACCCAGCAGAAGTTGCTGTCCGGTTTGCCCTCGGGCATAAAAGGTACGGGAAACCTGGGCTCCGCCAAACGAGCGGTTGGCAAGCAACCCACCGTATTCCCGGGCAAAGGGCACACCCTGGGCCACGGCCTGATCAATAATATTTACGCTCACCTGCGATAGACGATAGACATTTGCTTCGCGAGAACGATAATCTCCACCCTTCACGGTATCGTAAAAAAGGCGGAAAACACTGTCACCGTCGTTTTGGTAATTTTTGGCAGCATTAATACCTCCCTGAGCTGCAATACTATGGGCCCGCCGGGCGCTGTCCTGGAAACAGAAAGCTTTTACGTTATACCCCAGTTCGGCCAGTGATGCCGCCGCCGAAGCCCCAGCCAGTCCGGTACCGACTACGATGATGTCGTATTTTCGCTTATTGGCCGGGTTCACAAGCTTTAATGAAAACTTATGTTTTGTCCATTGCTCTGCCAATGGGCCGGTAGGTGTTTTTCCGTCTAATACCATATGAGAAAAAATTTTAAGCTAAACTTTTAATAAATAAATACACCGGCATGGCGGCAAAGAGAAGGGGGACTACAATTGCAAAGATCAGCCCTACGCTTTTAATAAATGGAGAGTACTTTTTGTGTTGCAAACCGAGGGTTTGAAAAGCACTCCAAAAACCATGAGCCAGATGAAACCCCAAACCAATCATGGCCAGGACGTAAATGAGTACGTACCACCACTGGGTAAAAGCCGCTGAAACAATCGTATATAAATCTTTTACCTCAGCACCCCCAATATCGACTGTTGGTATTTCGCCAAAACGCATCTCAAACCAGAACGAACGCATGTGAATAACCAGAAAAATGAGGACGATGGTACCCAGAATTCCCATATTTCTCGATTTCCAGGTGCTGTTCTGTTCAGGCTTGGCTACGGCATAACCAATCGGCCGAGCCCGCTTATTTTTCATTGAAATAATCAATGCATAGATCACATGCAATACGATGCCTGAATACAAAATAATAGAAGCAACCGTAATTAAAGGGTTTGTTGTCATGAACTGGGCATATAAATTAAATGCCTCGCCACCGTCGTTGCGGAACAATAAAGAGTTTCCTGAAGCGTGTACAATGAGGAAGGAGATTAAAAATAAGCCAGTCAGAGACATTACAACTTTTTTCCCGATAGTACTATTCAGGGCCTGGGTAAACCAACTCATATTTGAGGGATGATTATGGATGTAGTAAATGAAAGAACCAAAACGCTTAAAATTATATTAGGAATGCTTAGCAACCAAAAGAATCAGGATTTGCTTAGTTATTTTGAATACTTCTAAATTAGGCACTAAAGTAACTATTCTTTCTAACTCGGTAGTACTATATTTAAGTTCTCATGAAACAGTGATTTTTGTTCAAAAAATTAAAGAGGATTTTTTCACAATTTGTAGAGAAAAATCACTTGGTGAAGTGGGCGACAGTTGCCCGAATCCTGTGAAATGATCGCAATTATTCGTTTTTTTGTTCGTTATTAAAGTAAATAGCACTATATTAGAAAAATTAAATAATTTACTTTTTTATTTATAATATGCTTGGTGAGGCTGTTGAATCTGGTTGTTTATCCTTAATACATCTGCTTTGAGATATATTTATTCTTTTCTGGGGGTTGCCTGTGTGTTTTTTTGGGTGAGTATGAGCCGGGCTTATGCGACCCACATTCGTGCCGGTGAAATTATCGTTGAACGTCAGTCCTGTCAGAGCGATCTTTTTACCATTCGTATTATTGGTTATGAAGATACCGGCTCCGATGTAGAATTTGGTAATGGTATTCTTGATCTGGGATTTGGTGATCCGATTGATGTAAGTACCGAGAATGATTTTTTTACCCGGGAGATTGTTGATAACCAGAATCTGATTCGGGTAAGTGAGTTCGTGCTTACCGACATTGCTTTTCCCGGAGCAGGCACCTATATCATCAGTTTTCGGGAATTTAACCGAAATGCGGACATTCTGAACATGACCAATTCGGTCAATACTCCCTTTTATATTGAAACAAAAATTGTCATCGACGGTATTCTGTGTAACAGTTCACCGGTACTTACCAATCCTCCGGTAGAGGGGGCTGTTGTCGGAAAACGTTTTATCCATAACCCTGGTGCGGTAGACCCAGATGGTGATAGTTTATCTTACAAACTAGTGCTTCCTAGGCAGGATGCTCCTAATGATAATTTCCCGGATGGTGTACCGGTTGATGGCTATCAGTACCCCGATGCATATGATCGCTCAACCGCTGCCGAAACGGCCATTACCCAGGATGGTACGGGGCCATCAACGCTTACATTAGATCCTGTAACGGGTGAACTCGTGTGGGATTCTCCGGCACTGCAGGGCGATGTAGGCAGTATTAATGAATATAATGTAGCCTTTATTGTTGAGGAATGGCGCATGATAGAAGGGGAGTGGATACTGCTGGGCTATGTAACCCGGGATATGCAAATCCTGGTAGAAAATGCTGAAAATAATCCGCCGGTTTTAGAAATTCCGGCAGATACCTGTATTGAAGCCGGTACGGTACTGGAAGTCAATATTACCGGTTCTGACCCTGACAACGATGCTATTGCTTTTTCTGGCTTCGGGGAGGTCTTTGAAATTCTGAACAGCCCGGCCACATTTACTCCTACCGATGCTCAGCCCTCTCCGGGGGAAGGTACTTTTCGCTGGGAAACCAACTGCGGGCATGTACGGGCCGGAACTTACCAGATCAATTTTAAAGTTTCCGATACCGACCCTGCTACCGGACCTCCCTTGGCAGAATTTGGTATCTGGAATGTGACTGTTGTAGCACCGGCACCTGAGGTCATCTCTGCCCAGGCGGCTCCCGGGCGTTCTGTGGATCTGGATTGGGCCGGGTATTCTTGCGGGGGGATAGATGATGTTCGGATTCAGGTATGGCGTAAGCCCGACAGCACCAGTTTTGTGCCTGAAAATTGTGAGATCGGCATACCCAACGGACTCGGTTATGAACTGGTGGCGGAAGTAGATAAAAGTGTAGTGAGTTACCGGGATGAAGGTCTGGAGCCGGGTGTGAACTATTGTTACCGATTGGTCGCAATATTTCTCGATGGCGCTAAGAGCTACGCCTCGGAAGAGGTCTGCGCCGAAATGAAAGTGGATGCGCCAGTGGTCACCCACGTAAGTATCACCGCTACGGATGAAAGCGATGGAGTGATTGAGGTAGCCTGGCGATCACCATTTGAGATTGATAAAAGTCTTTTTCCTCCTCCCTACAGCTATCAGGTCGTGCGTGGTTCTGGTTTCAATGAGAATGGAACTGATGTGGTCATTTCTGGGATCATCAGCGATACCTCTTTTGTAGATACCGGCATCAACACGCTGGATGAGCCTTTTCATTACAAAATATACTTATACGATGCCTCAGGAGATCTTATAGATTCTTCTGCCGTGGCCTCTTCGGTGCGATTAGAGCCGACACCACTGGTGGGAAGTATCGAATTGGAGTGGGAGGCCGATGTCCCGTGGTCCATTACGTCTACGGATTATCCGTACCATTATGTATACAGAAATCGTGTTGATCCTAACAACCCCTCGGAGTTTGTACTGATTGATAGCGTCAATGTGGTGGCAAGCGGTTTACAGTATGTAGATGATGGCAGTACCACTGGTGGGCCATTGTCAGATGAGTTGTCATATTGTTATTACATTGAAACCCAGGGAAGCTATGGGAACGAAGCCTTAAATCCGCCCCCATTTATTAATTTATCGCAGGTGGCCTGCGCCCAGCCGAATGATACCATTCCTCCTTGTGAGCCATTGGCCATTGTGATCCCAACCGGAAATGTGGAAGAATGCCAGGCTCAGGTGGCTGGTTTGCCTTGTGGTACAATCGATTTTATGAATCGCCTGGAATGGGAGGCCAATATCGGAGGTGATTGTGATAATGATGTGCGATTTTATAATATCTACTTTTCAGCGGTAGGAGAGGCGGATAGTACGTTTAATCTGGTAGGAACCAGCACCGAACTCTTTTTTGAGCATACCGGACTACGTTCTTTGGCCGGTTGTTATCGAATCTCGGCCGTAGACCGTTCGGGTAATGAAAGCACCCTCAGTCCGCCAATCTGTGTGGAGAACTGTCCTAACTACCTCTTACCCAATGTGTTCACTCCCAATGGTGATGGTGCCAATGATACCTTCCGCCCGTTGGGATTAACTACCCAGATTGATAACAATACGGCTGATTGTCCCCGGTTTGTGCAGAGTGTTCGAATCATATTTTATAACCGTTGGGGTAAGGAAGTGTATGCGTATGAGTCTACTTCAGTAGAGAACTCGATCAACATCAACTGGGATGGGCGTACCGATGCTGGTGAATTAGTATCTGCTGGAGTGTATTACTACGTGGCAGATGTGAATTTTATTACTTTAGATCCGGCATTAAGCCAACAAACGCTTAAAGGCTGGGTTCATATTATGTATGATAGAGAAGAATTATGATGAACTAATCGCAGAAAAAAATATTGTTCTTTTTGACGGCGTGTGCAATTTGTGCAATCACGCCGTTAATTTTATCATCGATCACGACCCCCGTGATCGATTCGTTTTTACCTCTTTACAGTCCAAAACCGGGCAGGCTTTACTTCTGAAACACCAGTTAGATGAGCAATACCTGGATAGCCTGGTATTGATTCGGGGCGAGAAAGCCTATCGGAAAAGCACAGCGGCTCTCCATATTGCTCGCGAATTGTCTGGCTTCTGGCCACTCTGCTACGTATTCATCATCCTTCCTTCTTTTATTCGCAACTTTTTTTACGATATTGTAGCCCGATTTCGCTACCAAATGTTTGGTAAGCTGGATGCGTGTCGTATTCCGACACCTGAACTACAGGCAAAATTTCTGGACACCTAACAAATAATTATATGAGTACTGCTTATGTTTTCCCCGGTCAGGGAGCTCAATATCCAGGTATGGGCAAAGACATGTTCGACAACAACCCTAAAGCAAAAGAATACTTCCTTCAGGCAAATGACATTCTGGAATTCTCTATTACAGATACCATGTTTGGGGGAAGCGAAGATGATTTACGGCAAACAGAAGTCACCCAACCCGCCATTTTTTTACATTCGGTAATTACAGCCCTTACCCAGGAAAATTTTGCGCCGGATATGGTAGCCGGCCACTCGGTAGGCGAGTTCTCAGCATTGGTGGCGAGTCAGACATTAGGCTTTGAGGATGGATTAAAATTAGTCCGTCAGCGGGCCATAGCCATGCAAAAGGCCTGCGAACTAAACCCATCAACCATGGTGGCAGTATTAGGGCTAGAAGATGCAGTGGTAGAAGACGTATGTCGCAAAATAGAGAATGACGTAGTGTTGCCGGCCAATTACAATTCTCCCGGACAAATCGTAATTTCAGGAACCCCCTCCGGCATTGAGAAGGCTTCGGAGTTGCTTAAAGAAGCAGGAGCAAAACGAGTAATTCCATTAGCGGTACTAGGAGGTTTCCACTCGCCTTTGATGAAACCTGCGCATGATGAACTGGAATACGCGATTCTTCAAACAGAATTTCAATCACCCATTTGCCCTATTTATCAAAATGTAGATGGGCAACCTTCAATAGAAGTGGAAGCGATCAAGACAAATTTGATTGCGCAACTTACCGCGCCCGTACGATGGGCACAATCAGTGAGAAATATGATCGAGGCGGGAGCGACCCATTTTATTGAATGCGGTCCTGGCAGAGTGCTACAGGGATTAGTCAAAAAAATTGATCGATCAGTAGAGGTGCAGGGGAGATAGCGCGCTGCGCGCTATCTTAATTCAGATTTTTCTTAGCCTTATAAGTCAGATAATCTTTGGAAAACGGCACATTCACTTTTGGTGAAGCAATCGGCTTATCTTCAGCTTGGTGCTCATTAATCTGTTTGTCAATTTCGCTGATGAATGACTTGATTCGTTTGATCTGCTCGGATAAGGACTTATTATATTCCTTAAGTGCTTCAATCAAATTAGTGGTCTTATTATTTTCCATAGTAATTTTTTTAAAACTTAAAAATGAATTACTCTGCTAAAAGTACATTAGTAGCGTCGTGTACAAAAATACTGAAAAATATAATTATTTCCCAAAATTTCCTACAGAAGTTATGGAAAATAGCGCTTATGCAATTCGTGAGGGCGGGAAATTAGATCGCTTAAATATTAGCGAATCTATTAGAGATGAACCTGCAAATTAGCCTCAAACGACTTGTTTTTTTTAAGTTTAGGCTAAATAAAAGGTTGTTATTCACTACACGAGAAAAATACAAGATAGTTATCGATAATCCAAACTTTTAGCTAAAGTAAGTTTTCCACAATGTTTTTCCATTCCTGTGCCAATGTTTCATCAGGCATCGTACGACTAGCCCGGGTATACCAGTATTGGGCATTTAAGGTATCACCTTCTTTTCGGTGTAAATAAGCATGTACCCACGCACTTTGAGAGTCATTATGCTTCTGAGCGTAGTTGTGGGCCTGATCCCAGTCTTCTTTGGCGTCGTACCACAAAGCTTTGAGCGGATCGCTAAGCTGCTCGGGAACATCGGGTCCGTTCAGTGTGTCTTGGTATTCTTCTAATGTCATGGTAGTAATAAGATTATGCCTGTTAAAAAACTTATAGATGCTATGAATGTTCTTAAACCCCGGAAAATACTGCTGATTTTATGGAATAGACTCTCTGGCAAAACCAAAATGGAGATGATTACTATGCCTGAATCATTGAACCTGTCAATATGGTTTTTATGAAGCGTGCACTTTAAATTACCGAAAGGAAAGAGTTATTCATGTTTCAGTACAAAAAAAAATTTAATAAATCATTAATTTTTTTTCAAGAAGCGTTACGTTTCGTACCTTGAGGTACACAAACCTACATACACCTATTGTAAACCCTAACCGATCAACGCTATGTTTAATCTTAAAAAAATCGTGAACGTGCCCGATCCTTCTGAAGACCCTAAACCTGAAAAGCCTGATATCCTCTCTGGAGCAGTAACGCAATCTACTGATCCGAAACCGAAGGTTCCAAGACCTAAAGAAGAGTAAAAGTATTTAGAGAGTAGCCGGTTGCATTGCACCGGTTTTCTTTTTTAAAATCAAACCTGCTATAAAATAAGCAAAGCTGACGAGTAAAATAATTGTTCCTGCCATGTAAGTATGGCGATATTGAACAATCGGGGATGATTCGCCCTGTAGTATAAATGCTGCCCAGTAACTGGGATGGGCCTGGTATTTATTAGCCTGTCGGATATACTGTATTTTGGCCTTTTGTAGTGCTCGGTCTATCTTCATTCCTCTGAACAGAAAGCGATACAGGATGGGCATGATACGAGAGGTAGTAACATCATTCACTTTCCACAAACTTGTGATTACCGAAGGACATCCGGCATAAGCAAACCCTCTTCCCATACTATACACCCCTTCTCCTGCTTTCCAGGAACCGGTGCCGGTTTCGCAGGCACTGAGAACAGCTAGCTTTGTCTCGGTTAGCCGCATGTCGTAAAGCTCAAAGGAGTGCAACTCACCATCGTTAACAGAATCTGCTGCTGCCGGGAAAAATAAAACATTATTATTCGGATTGTTTGCATCAGCCCGGCCGTGTAGGGCTAAGTGAATGACCTGATAAGACTCGGCATCTTGCTTAAATCGAGTTTCGCTGGCCTCGCCTCCTGAAAAAGTACGTGCAGAAGTTAATGCGCTGATTGCGCTCAATTCCTGTATGGTACCGGGTAATGCTACAAGCCGATGATTATTAGTCACGGACATACGCTGTTGCTGATCAGTGAATCCAAATGCCAGTAAACGAAACTGGACATTGTTGGCTCTGGAAGATTCATCTGTATTCAGAAGTACCTGAAGGGAGGGAGTATACTGAATCGTAGTTTCTTGCAGTAAATACGGGATTTTACGGTAATCGAGGTCTTCGGTAGCGTTAACCCGATGAGTCAGCAGTGTTTCAAAAGGAAGATAAGCCAGCGGGCCATCGGGAATAACCGTTAGGCTATTGGGGAGATCCGCATCAAATAAAGGGGTAAAAACCTGATCATAAATCGTAAAGGCAGCATTAACATATTGTTCAGTTTCTTTCTGATAATACTCAGACGTAGGACCTCTCTTTAGAACTTGCTGAATCTGGTCTATTGAGCCAAGCAAGGTATCCGATATCTCTGTTCGATGAAACCGTAAACTGTTACTGGATAAGTGCATGGAGTACAGAAAGGTGTCGCCCCAGAATAATTCAAGAATATGTTGCTGGTCCTGATCCAGGCGTTGTTGTAGTTTTTCCCATGGAAGGTCAGGAGACGCGTACTTTAGCTGAACATAGTTGGGATAAGAGGCTAACATGGTTTCCTGCAGGTCATGTTGCTGGCGAAGCAATTGAAACCGCTTTTGTTGTAAATAATGTAAGTCAGCGGTATCAGCATCGGTATCGCGCTTAAAGTCGGCAATATCATTGACAACCCGGGCTAACTGGGTACGAAGTGATCGTTCCGTACGTTGCAGGCTGTCAGATACGCCCAAACTACTTTTTGTGGTGATGTCCCGCAGTACATCCCATAATAAGGCTGCTTTACTTCGTTCCATGAAATATAAAGCATGGTGTAGGTACTGCTTATCCTGGGTTGCTTTGAACATTAGATAACAACTAGACAGTGCCGTTTCGTACATGGGCTTTTGACTTTCCAGTAGCTGCAATTGAGAGTTTTCATATTCGTACGAAACTCGGTGGACATGCATAAGAGAATCCGCCAACAGAAAAGTAGCGATGGCCATATCCAGATCATTATTAGCGTGAGACTGCGAGTATCGCTCATACAGTAAATTGCCTTTTTCAATGAGCGGGTGGAAACTTTGGGTGTAATTCTGCAACTGCTGCCAAGTAGGGTTTTTCTTGATATTTTGTTCGGAAAACCCCGGTACTCTCGCAATGAGGGCCAGTTGCTGAAAATATAGTGCAGAATCCACCTGGTTTTGTTCCTTATGAAGGCTGGAAAACGCATCCAGAACGCTGGCAACTTCAGAATGTTGATGTCCGTAAAAAGTACGCTTTAATTGCAGGGCCTGGTTAAGGAAATCTCCAGAAGTAGAGAAATTATGAAGCTGGTAGTGAGCAATCCCTAAATACTGATAACTGTCTGCCAGGTCAGAAGGAGCTTCCGGGTATTGATTTAAGGACGCAATGGAAAGAGCTTGTTGGTAATAGGCGATGGCTTTTTGATATTGCTCTAATGCTGCATAGAGTAAACCTAGATTGTTATAGTTTTTGACTAATTCGGGGTTATTTTTATTACCGGTTCGTTTGCTCTGCTTTATAGCGTCATTGTACACTATAATGGCTAAGTCATATTCTTTTTGCTGCTGATAAATGGCACCTAAGAGGGCATAACACAAGGTTAAATTGACGCTTTCTGTTTCCTGAGCCAAACGGGTGGCCCGCTGGGCGTAGTTTAGGGCAGTAAAAAAATCACCTTTCAGTTGATAGGTGTTCGCAATATTATAAAGTAAGCGAAGCAGCAAAGCTTCATTAGGGGCTTGAAGCGACTGTAAAAAATGTAAAGCTTTTTCATAAAAAATTTCCGCCTGGGTATAATCATAGTAAAAGTAATTATACTCATCAGCAATGCCTTCGTAAATCTGCGCTAAATCCAGGGTGTCTGGGTTGAAAAGTAAGGCGCGTTGGTAATGATAAATGGCAACATCAGGCTGCACTTTATCTCGGTAGCACTTGCCAAGCTCATAATGTGCGCGGGCTATTAGCGTGCTATCCTGGGTTAAGCGAATGGCATTAACCAGATTGTCTTGGGCGTACGCCAACTGTCCCATGCGCCGCTGGGCACGGCCTAATACATAATACACCGGAGCAAGATCAGGATTCTCAACTGAATCATTTACGGCTAATTCAGCATAATAAATTGCGCTGTCATATTGGCGTTGGGAAAATTGCTGCTGAGCCTCTTCCAGCAGGTCTGCCGGGTATGGAGCCTGGGCCATCGTAGGGTAAATAGCTCCAGCGAGGGCTACTGTAAACAATACCGTGTAAACCACCTTGCTCATAACTCCCAAAGATTAACAAAATCCGCCGTCATGTAAAGCGTAGCACGGGAAATATCCGGGGTTCTAAAAAATAGTTTCCGGCTTTCGGTTGCGACATCAAATGGGAATGGCTTATTTTGGGGGCAATGAAGGATTGATAAATATAGGGAGAGCATGAAATTTTATTTCAATCAAACTCACCTTTGATCCTTCTACCCATGTCTAACCTTAATTTTTGAAACAAACTATGAAAACCGTAGATGATATCAATTTTTCCGGTAAGAAAGCCCTGGTGCGCGTAGATTTTAACGTGCCGCTGGATAAAGACTATAATATTACCGATGATACCCGGATGCGAGCGGCAGTGCCCACCTTACAGAAAATTCTGAAGGATGGTGGTGCGGCTATTCTGATGTCTCACCTGGGGCGTCCCAAAGAAGGACCGGAAGAAAAGTTTTCTTTGAAACATCTGGTCAGCCATCTCTCTGAATTGCTGGGGGGTACCCAAGTGCATTTTGCCAACGATTGTGTGGGGGAAGAAGCCAAATCACAGGCGGACAGGCTGCCGATGGGAGAGGTGCTATTGCTAGAAAATACCCGTTTTCATAAAGAAGAAACCAAGGGCGATGAGGGACTTGCCAAACAGATGGCCGAATTGGGAGATGTATACATCAATGATGCCTTCGGTTCAGCCCATCGGGCCCACGCGTCTACCACCGTGGTAGCTCAGTATTTTGATGAGAAAGCGAGCGGTTACATCATGCAGGCGGAATTAGACAATGCCCAGAAAATCCTGGATAAGGCTGAACACCCTTATGTGGCGATCATGGGAGGAGCTAAAATTTCGGATAAGATCGGAGTGATTGAGAACCTGCTGGAAAAAGTGGATGACCTGATCATCGGGGGCGGCATGAGCTACACCTTTTTTAAAGCCATGGGTGGTAAAATCGGAAATTCCCTGGTAGAAGAGGATAAACTGGATTTAGCCAACGAACTGATTCAGAAAGCCAAAGCCAAGAACGTACACTTGCATCTGCCCATCGATTCCATCGTTGCCGATGAGTTTGATAACGATGCCAATACCAAGATTTCTAATAACCACGCCATCGAGGATGGTTACATGGGACTGGACATTGGCCCGGAAGCCCGGCAGGTATTTGCCGATGTAATCACCCGCAGTAAAACAATCTTGTGGAACGGCCCCATGGGGGTATTCGAGATGCCCAACTTTGCGGAAGGAACCAAACGGGTGGCCGAGGCTGTGGTGGAAGCCACCAAAAAAGGAGCCTTTTCCCTCATTGGCGGAGGCGACTCTGCTGCGGCTGTCAATATACTGGGCTACGGCGATGATGTTTCGTATGTGTCAACCGGTGGTGGTGCCTTGCTGGAATACATGGAAGGCAAAGAACTGCCCGGGGTGAAAGCACTCGAGTAAATACCGTATTTATCGATTTAAATTCGGGCAGGAGTTTTCGTACGGAATATTCCTGCCTGATCTCTTTATGAACATCACTGTTTTTTTGTTAATCGTCATATGATTATCTCGTCGGCACGTCGACTTCAACAGGTGGAGGAATATTATTTTTCCCGAAAACTTCGGCAAATCCGACAGATGAGCGAAGCAGGGGCGCCTGTGATCAATTTGGGCATCGGTAGCCCGGATATGATGCCTTCTCCGGAAACGATCGCCACCCTGAGTGAGGTTGCCCGGCAACCGGATGCGCATGGCTATCAGCCCTACCGGGGGCTGGGAGAACTGAGAACCGCTATTGCTACGTGGAGTAAAAAAACATTTGCGATTGATGTAGACCCTGAACAGGAAATTCTGCCGCTGATGGGGTCAAAAGAAGGGATTACCCACATCTCTATGGCTTTTCTGAATCCGGGAGACGAAGTGCTGGTACCATCCCTGGGGTATCCGGCTTACACATCGGCCACCCACATGGTAGAGGCTGAGGTGAAAACGTATCCGTTACTGGAAGGAAACTGGCAGCCCGATTTTGAAAAACTGGCGGCATTGGATACCAGTCGGGTGAAGCTACTGTGGTGTAACTATCCGCATATGCCTACCGGAGCTCCGGCCCAATACGAAGTATTCGAAAAACTACTGGCCTTCGCTCGGGAACGTAAAATCCTGGTATGCCACGATAATCCCTATGCCCTGGTGCTTAACCGGGAGCGGCCCCTCAGTATACTTTCTGTGCCGGGAGCCAAAGAGGTAGCCATTGAAATGCACTCGCTCAGCAAATCGCACAACATGGCTGGCTGGCGCATCGGCTGGATTGCCGGAGCTTCTGACTATCTGGATGAGATCGTAAAAGTGAAGAGCAATGTGGATTCGGGTATGTTCAAAGCGATACAGTTGGCGGCTACCCAGGCTTTAGAGAATGCTGAGGAGTGGCATCAACAGCGAAATCAGGAGTATCGGGCCCGGCAAACCATCGCTTTTCAACTGGCTACTACTTTGAATTGCCATTATGATGCCGGGCAGCAGGGCATGTTTGTCTGGGCTAAAATTCCTGATCATGAAGCCAGCGCTGAAGGGTACAGTGAACGAATTTTGCAACAACACCGGGTTTTTATTACCCCCGGGCATATTTTTGGAAAAGCAGGAGAACGGTATCTTCGCTTTTCTTTATGCGTCACGCAGGAGCGACTACAGGAAGCAGTCGCCCGAATAACGTCAAATTCCTGAAAGATATGACTATTGGAATCATTGGACTTGGATTACTGGGTGGCTCTACCGCCCTGGCTTTTAAAGAATTTCTGCCGGATGTGCGGGTGATCGGAGTGGATACATCCCGGAACCACGCAGCACAGGCGCTGGCCCTGGGGGTAGTAGATAAAATTCTTCCCCTCAGAAAAGCGGTAGCCCAGTCAGAGATTGTTATCCTGGCAGTGCCCGTGGATGTTATGCAGGATATGCTGCCGTCGGTGCTCGATGCCATTCATGAAAATGCCGTGGTCATTGATCTGGGTTCTACCAAAGAACATATCTGTCAGGTAGCCGATACCCACGCCCGGAGAGGCCGCTTTGTGGCGGCGCATCCCATTGCCGGCACTGAGCGTTCGGGTCCGGGTTCTGCTTTTAAAGAGTTGCTGCTGGGTAAGCAGATGATTATTTGCGATAAAGAACACTCGGATATTGATGCCTTGGAGGCAGCCGAAAACCTGTTTCGAAATAAACTACAGATGCGCATCAGCTACATGGCCGGGGCTGCCCACGATCGCCACATTGCGTATGTCTCCCATTTAAGCCATATCAGCTCTTTTGCGCTGAGCAATGCGGTTTTGGCCAAAGAAAAAGACGAACAAAGCATTTTTGAAATGGCGGGTAGCGGCTTTTCTTCTACCGTGCGGCTGGCGAAAAGTAATCCCTCTATGTGGGCCCCGATATTTACCCAGAACGCCCGGAACGTGGGACAGGCGCTTTCCGCCTATATTGATCAGCTTCAGCGCTTTAAAATCTGGTTAGATGAGCAGGATGAATCCCGGATGTATCAGTGGATGGAGGAGGCCAATGCCATTCGGGACATCTTATCGGGGATTCAACCGAATGAAGATAATCAAAAATAGCGCCTGTAACCAAAATTCCAATAACACTCTCCTGTCGGTTGGGTTAAGCAGGAGCTTATGATCGGAATATTCTTCAAGTCAGCTTATCGCCTCATCTTTCCTTGTGTATTAGGATTACTACTATGCACTACCGAGGGGTACACCCAGCAGGAGGATATCACCTACATCGAGAAATTTCAGGATAGTCTGAATCTGCGGTTACTCTTTGCCCAGAAAGGGTTACAGCTTCAGGCCAGCAACAGCCAGCAGAAGCAGGATTTTTACTTCAACCCCTCGTACCGCAATTATGTAGGGTGGGGGGGCTTTCTGTGGAATATCGGGTTTAACGTGCTTATTCCCGTATCACCGGCCCTGAAAGAGAATAATTTGCGGCGCTTCGATTTTCAGGGATCACTTTTTGCCAAAAACTGGCTGGTAGATGGTACCTATCAGCGCTTCCAGGGGTTTGTACTGGCCGATCAGTCCCGCAGCCCCAATGCCGAGCCAGACCGTTATCAGCACGACATGGTGCTGAAAAAGATACAGGCCACCATCACCTATTTGCCGGGAGGTGAGAATTTCTCCCTGCGTTTTCCCTTCAATCAGGGAGACCGCCAACGGAAGAGCCAGGGGAGCTTGCTGTTATCCAGCGATTTTTCGTATACCAAACTGGAGAATGAAGCAGGCATCCTGCCAGAAGAGGCTGGGTTCTCTGCCGACCCAAATGGTCAACTGGACGCACTACGCTTTTATTCGCTGAATGCGCTGATGGGATACGGCGCCACGTTGGTTTACCGCAACTTCTTTTTTCACGCTTTCGGGCTCACAGGTTTAGGATTTCAGCGCAAACGATACAATGCCCTGGAAGAAAAACGCTCCTTTGCCGTGGAGCCGGTGTATGATATCCGGGGAGCAGTAGGGTACGATCATGGGGGATGGTATGCCGGAGTGTATGCTTCATCCGATTATACAGTGGTAGAGATTGAGCAGTGGCAATTCATTGGTCGTACGAGCCAGATTCGTTGTTATGTAGGCATTCGGATCAACGAACCACGCTTTCTGCGGAAGATCAAACCTAAGTTCCTGGAGAACTGGCGTAATAGTCCCAATATTCCACTGCCCCCTGTTTTTGGCTAAACATTCCGGTCAGGAAGGTGTTTTGATGGTGAACTTTAAACTGAAATTAATATGGATACCCAAGCCAGCAAAGAATATCTTACTCCACTCACCACCCAACTGAATGAATTGACCAAAGAAGGGTATGCTGCCCAGTTCACCCTGAAAGAAGGCACGCTGCACGTGGATAACAAAACATTCACTCCCGAAGATCTGACGATCGTGAATGAATATCGCTTTGAAGGCGAGAGCAATCCCGACGATATGTCGATTCTCTATGTCATTGAAGCTGCGGATGGCACGAAAGGTACCGTGGTAGATGCCTTCGGTACTTATTCCGACAATGATCTGGGAGAGTTTATGAAGGGAGTGAAAGAAAAAGCCCGATAGTACTTTCCCTGCTCATCACCCGTGAGGTGATAAGCATTAAAAATGATAACCAAAGCGTTGCGCGGCCTCCCGGATCATCGGTAGCACCCGCGCAACTTCCTTTTCACTCAGGTTCTCCTGCCATCGGCCTACCTTCACGGTATGGTCATGGGTAGAATATGCTTTGGAGGTTTCTGCTTCCACAAACTGGGCAGTATTTTTATCCTGCACCCGTGCTGCCCAGGCCCGCAGGGGGGCATCCTCTACGATGTTTAGCCCAATGGTTTGGGCAATTTTGTGGGCAAACTGCAATGGATCGGCCAGCATATCCTCAAACCTCGTGATCGTCACCAGCCCAGCTACCTGCTCAAACCCTACCGTATTGATATAATACCAGTGATGGGCGCAACGCTCCACCAGCGGACGGTCCAGCCACTCCTGCCAGTCGGGTGGTTGGGGGTGGTGGCCCCAATCTCGGGAGATGCCTACTTTTAACGAACTGATGGCATCCAGCGGATGACGAACCTGCCAGAAGAAGTGCCGGGGTTCGGGAATGGTCTTCAGCATGCTGGCTAGCGGGAAGGATAACCCTGGATCAGGTAGGAAGGTGTCGCTCTCTTTCGGTACTTTCACCGCGATGGGTTGCGCGAAGTTCAGTTGGGAAAGGATAGCAAAGGGCGGTTCACTGTAGTAAGTATAGGCGGGCAGGTGCTCGAATAGCTCGCCGAAAATAGAAGTGCCACTTCGGCCGCAGCCTAAAATCATCACGTGGGCAGGTGCTGTCATAAGTGCTTGATTGGGAAGGAGGCAAAATAATGAAATTCCCTCGGCAATGCCGGTTGACGGTTTGCAGTTTTCATCACCAATTGCCTGGTTCCATGAAGAAAATCACCATTTCCTGACTAAAAATTGCTTTAAACATTACCTGAGGGCTGTTTTTTTTGCTTCGGGATGAAACAAACGGAACATTTTCTTTTAGTTTTGGCGATTACAAGACGTTCAGGCCCATTCCGGGAGATTTATACACAGAGGCAGGAGGGGAGCATCCTCGGCTAAACATGCCTGTTCGTTCCATGGCGTAACCAAATTCGTGATAACCATATAAACAAGATGCGTAAAATGATGAAATTCGCTCCCGTTTTCCTACTGTTAGTTTCCTCCCTGATTGCCTGTAAAACCGATGATATTAGTGACCTGGATGATCTGATCGATGACGACGATGATGATCTGAGTGGGGCTTATGTTACTGCCAAAGTCAATGGGGAGCAGTTTACATCTCTGGAAGCGGGCTTGAGTGCCGCCTTTGAAGAAACCGATACTTACTTTGTCATCAGTGTGGGCGCCGTTTCGATAAGCACGGGTAAGGCCAAAGGGCTGGCATTGGCCGTGGCGGGAGTCAATTCCGGACAAGTGGCGGTGGGTTCTACCTTTACCGATATAGAAAGTGAAGATGGGCTGGGAGCCAATGCCGGATACGCCGAAGGTCCGATCAGTGATCCGGGTTCTGAGGTCGATACCGACGAACTGTTGGAGATCTACATCAAGATCACCGCCATCGATCGGGATAGCGAAACCATTTCGGGAGAGTTCAACTTCAAAGCCCTGGACGAAGAATCAAACGTGACCTATACCATCACCGACGGTATATTCAATGAAATGCCCTACAACTGATATATAGGGTGCGTATGAATTGTCTGACCTGACACCCATTACTCAGTAAATGGCTGGTCGCTCTGATCTTCCGGTAGAAAAAGTTGCAGGAAGATCAGGTCCAGCCATTGATCAAACTTATAGCCCACCTCCCGGAACCGGCCCACCTCAACAAAACCCAGCTTGCGGTGAAAGTGATAACTGCCCTGGTTGGAGCCATCTACCCCGGCAATCATCGTATGATACCCCTGTTCCCGTGCCCGCCGGATCAGTTCCTGTAGTAGCAGTTGCCCGATACCCTGCCCCTGAGCCTCTTTGGCAACATACACCGAGTGTTCCACAGTATACTGGTAGGCATCTTTCGGACGAAAAGGGCCGTAGGTACCAAAACCCAGCACTTGCTGCGCACGCTCAGCCACCATCACCGGCAGGGCCGCCAGTTGTTTCTTCCGGAACCAGTCTAATTGGTTATCAAGTGTATCTTCCGAGTAACTGTAGTTGACGGTGGAGTGCGTAATTTCATAGTTCACGATTTCCAGCACGGAAGGCATATCCTGCTCAGTAGCTGGACGGATCAGTATTTCCATAAGGGAGGTGGGTGAGGTTCCGAGTTAAAGATACACAATAAGGTATTTACCCCCGGATGAGGCTGTGCCGAATTCCGGGGTCTCACGCAAAAGATGCCGGGTGCTGGTCGCCGGAGATTCTCACCCGGCAAGACGAGCTATGCAGATAAAATTGCGTCGAAACAGCCTGATGTTCATAACCGCGCCATCAGTTGTTCGGTGGTGACGATGGTGGCGAACTCATCCCGGAGGCTGGCCAGGGTGGTCAGATGGATGGTTTCGGCATCGTAGTGCTCGCCGTTGATGCCCTCGCGGTCGAAGGTGGCGGTGGCATCGGACACCACCAGGGTATTGTACCCGTAGTTGCCCGCCATGCGGGTGGTGGAAGACACGCAGTGGTTGGTGGTAAGCCCTACCAGCACCACGGTGATGATGTTTTGGGCCTTGAGGCGTTCCTGTAAATCGGTGCCGATGAAGGCGCTGTTCACGTTTTTAAGGATGACTGGCTCATCAGGTAGGGGGCGTACCTCGTCTTTAATCGCGAAGCCGGGTTGGGAGGCGTGTAATCTGGACTCCGGGTTTTGGGAGCTGTGCTGGATATGGAACACCGGCAGATCGCGGGCCCGCCACTGCTCCAGCAGGTAGGCGGCATTGGCTTCGGCCTCCGGATTGTTCCGGTTGCCCCCCCAGTAGGCGGCATCATCCATGCCTTTCTGGATATCTATTAACAGTAATGCCGGGTTCTGACTTTGTAAATTCATAGGGTTAAACGCATCATTCATCAACCCCGAATATAATAACCCGCCCCCACGAATGCAGCCAACCGACCGGATTTGTTTGTTTTTTTTTGCTCCGGCTAGGTAGCCATGGTATAGCGGGAATACAGGGTGGTGATTTTCACCGTTTGCCAGCCATCCGAAGTAAACAGCTTTTTCCGCACCACTACTTTGATTTGCCCGACCGCATCGACCGAGACCTCCTCGGGCAACGGAAACTGCTCCAGATCAATCCCGTCAGCATCCGCCTGAACCACCCGCAAGGTATCCCTCGTCTCGTTCAGGGTAAAGGTGCGGGTGGCTCCCTGGATGGCATACGCCGGACTAAGGGTTGTATCATTGGCCAGATCGCGGGAGGAGATGATTTGCTCGGACCAGGCTTGGGTGAATAAGTAAATGATGGTATCGAGCTGGGTGAAAGATCGGTTATAAATTCTTAGCGCTAAATTTGTGCTGGATAAGTTCGGTATTTCGGCCAGCATATCGGTAGACTTGCGGCCATCTCCATCAATATCCACGGCTTGCTCGCTCATGGACTGCACGATCTGGTATTTGCCATGAAACTGCTGGTAAATCTCTTCAAAGGTATTATCATCTATCTGAACCACTTCCGGCTCATCACAACTGGCCATGATGATCATGAAAACGAACCCAACATAATGAATATCAGTTCTTTTCATAGGGTTGATGTTTAGTTTAGTATGCCTAACGGACAAGTGCGAGCACCCGGCCGGCTTGGTAGCGTTTTTATTTTCATTTCACATTCTGACTACTTGGAGTAACTACCTTACGAGCTTCACTTCGCCAGGATGGGTGATGCACGGTGTTACCACACGCGTTTGCTCACAATTTTTTCAGAGTAATCATATTTAAAACTATCAGTTACCACGCCTTTCTGATCATACCGATACTCTTTCCCCACCTTATATTTAGTCTTAAAATAATCATTCACTAGAGTATCATATTGAGGAATTGCCAACTGATATTCCTTTGACACTTGACCATTTGTATAGTAGGTTCTGATATGTTGGATCAAAACCGAATCATTATCTACGCTATTAATTTCTGAATCCCAACAGTCATATTGGAATAGCTCTTTAGATTTACTTGGACTTACGTAGGTCTTTTTATGCACGACATTTCCATATCTATCGTAAGTAGTCTGTCGCTTGATGATATCATTTTTGTATAAGTCTATCCCAGTTTGAGGTTCTTCTATCCAATCTCCAATCTCGATAAACCTATAATTTCGTTTCTTTCTTTCATCCATAATAACAAGCAGATCTCCATATTTATATGAAATATTATTATCCGCGTAAAAGTTTATGGTGATTGTGTCTCCTTTTTCTAATTGCTTTCTATGTTCATCGGTCAGAGCGTCTTCATAAACGGAATGCCTATTATCTTTGTAGCCATCTAACAGAGCACATGAACAGGTTATTAATCCTAGAAGCATGATACCTAGATTATTCATTTGCGTGGGTGGTAACGAGTGTGTATACGCCATATGGCGTGGGACGCCCCGCGTATATATCCATTATGCGTTACACGCTTAAAAAGCGTGTTTATTATACTGGTTGGTGTTTTTATATTACTTTTTTTACAAATAAGGGTTGCGGCATGGTAAATCATGCACCTGAATAATAAATGTTGGTAAGCGTTTAAAATCATTTGAAAATATCTTTTCTTAGATGAAGGCTTTGTCTGGTCGAGCCTTCAACGAATCAAGATAGGATATATCTGGGTATTAATCCAGCGGCAGAAGCCTGAAGGCTATCCACCGGTTACCATAGGTTGGCACATCTACCCAGTCCAGGTCACGCTGACCGAGTCACGCCTGTCCGGGTCACGCCTGACCAGGTCAAAAGCCGTAAGTTAGGGTTGTAGGGTAGCGTTGACCCGGTCATAGGTCATTCTTCGGGTTGCCCCGAAGGGTAATGACCCGGTAATACCTTTCTTAAAACTTTTATTCCTTACATATGCCCGGGTCATCAGTCGTAAAACTTACTTCAATCATACACCATGACCGGGTTTTGGTCGATAATTAGGGGTAAATTACCTATGCTGACCGGGGTAACAGGGTGGGTGAGGAGGCTTCGAAGTACCTTTGACCGGGTAGGAGTCATTTTTTCAAATTGTTTAAAGACCGATGACCGGGTCAAATGTCTTTATTGCCTATGCATTTGCTACCCATTCCCGGGTTTTAGGCACTTATACCAAAAATACTACAAAGTAAGTTCTGCCCCGGTTGCTACTTTTTCTCTCTCATGGGGCGCATTATTTTTGATATAGTTATTGAAAAAACTGAGAGCGTCATGAAAAAGAGCGAAAGAATTGTCTGGTCCCAAGCGGTCATTGATACTGCCCTGAATAATACGGATATCCAGAAGCAACTGGCCAAGATGGGGTTAACCAAAGAGCAGTTGCTGGGCGGCAAAGCCCTGGTAGAGGAAGTACTGCGGCTGGAAGCCATCCAAAGCAAGGAACTGGGCGATCGCTTTGATGCTACCGACGAACTGAATACTATTCGCGATCAGGCCAAGGAGCTCTTTGCCAAACACGTGGCCGATGCCCGCCATGCCCTGCGTAACCAACGGGGGCACTGGGAAGCTCTGGGGCTGGATGGTAAACGGAAGAATGATCTGTTTGAGTGGGTGGCTCAGGCCGATAAGTTTTACAACAACATTGCCCCGGTGCTACCCCTGCTGAAGAAGTACAGCATCTCGGAGACCGAGGTGTCGGAGGCGCGCGCCCTGATCGTCCGCGTGATGGATGCCTACAATGCCCGTAACAAGGAAGCCAGCGAAGCCAAAACCGCCACCCAGCAGCGCAACATCGCCCTGGAAGCCCTGGATGCCTGGATGAAACGCTTTACCCAAACCGCCAAATTGGCCTTTGCCGATGCGCCGGAGTACCTGGAAATCCTGGGAATCAAGAAGAAAAAAACGGCGTAGCCGGAAGTGGAAAACGGGGGACTGGCTGCGGAAGGCCGTTGGCTGATCGGCTGAAAGCCCCATCCACTCCTCACCGTCTACCATTGGCCCTTCACCGTACACCCTTTACCTTTTTCTCACCATGAAGATACTTATCCTTTTACTTTGGCTGGTGAAATCACACCAATGGTTTAACTCCTATGCCAGTAGTCTGGCGGTCATCCTGCAATCTCCCGCCCTGTTCACTTTCGTGTTCAGTCAGGTTTCCTTCGTTTTTAAATGAACGATAGCCGGGTTGCATGGGAAGAGTGGTTGTTTTGCTTCACGTAAGGCTGTACAATTTACTCATAGTAAGCGACTTACGGCAATAATGATAGCTTTAAGCCGGGGTGGATCAACAGAAATACGTTAAACAATGGTAAGGTTTACGGAGCCGATATACCAAACAAAGCCCTCCATTACTTCAAATTCAAGCGGACAGAAATCCCACCATTCCGCATACCAATAGTCTGTACTATGATAACATCAGCCTCTGGCATGATTAAATTACTTTATTTCTATTTTAAAAGAAGAGTAGCACCTAAACCATCGTTTTGATTTAGTACTGCTTCGTATATCTTTGCCCGCTAATCTTGTACCAGCCATCACCAAAATGTTACCGATCATTAATAAGATAAAAAAGAGGCTACTGTTTATCAGTATTGCTTTCCTCGGCCTCTCCTGCCAGCAAGCTTCAAAGCCTGTGAGCCATGTTGCCGCAGCGAAGGAATATATACAGGTGCTGAATGAATCTGATTATGAGGGAGTTATCTCTCTCTTTAAGGATAGTATCCGCATGAAGGAGCTGGTGTATTCCTCCGTGTTTTCCAGGGAGGAATACTATCAGTTATTCCAGTGGGATTCGGTTTTTCATCCAACCTACCAGATACTGGACATCAAAGAAGAAAATGATGGGGTGAGGATGACAGTGTCGAAGGAATGTACCCGCATCCGCTTTCTCAACGAAGCACCGAATGTCACCGACGAGCGGCTCACCTTTGAGCAAGGGAAGATCACCCACGTTGAAATTCTCAACTACATCGTGTTCAATGAAGCAACGTGGGAGAAGAATAGGGCTGATTTAGTCCAATGGGTTGAAAGGGAACATCCGGCGTTGGATGGTTTCTTGTACGACCAAACCAAAAAAGGCGCCTTGAAGTATCTAAAGGCGATTAATCTGTATCAGGAAAGCAAGGACCAACCCTAAAGTCTTTGGTGACTGCCTGGGTGGTCGTAGATTTCTGTCCGCAAAAGTGGAATGCCAGGGTATTTCGTAAAGGCAGAGGGAGAAAATATTCGCTGACCAGACCGCGCGGATGCTCGTCATTTCCTGAAATGGTTTGCATTTTTATCTGGTCAAAGAATATCTAAAGTGCCGGGTAACCTTATCTTTACGGGCAACCTTCACCTGGCACGCATTATTGGATGTTACACATCATCAACTTCCGGAAATCCTATGGCGATATTTCAGTCCTGGCAATTGACGAGCTACGTATTACCCCGGGACTTTACTGGATCAACGGCATCAACGGTTCGGGGAAAAGCACATTCTTAAAGACCCTGGCGGGCATCCTCTCATTTGACGGGGATATTACGCTGGACGAAAGCATTAGCCTGAAAAAGCAGTCAGTGGCCTATCGCCGATTCATCAATTTTGCTGAGGCCGAACCTCTTTTCCCGGAATTCCTGACGGGTTGGGAAATGATCAACCTGTTTACCTCGGCCAAAGGCGCTCCGGCAGGTCAGGAGCAGTATTATATTGAAAGTATGCAGATGCAAAGGTATCTGCATCAGCCGATCCGAACCTATTCCAGCGGTATGCTGAAAAAGCTTTCGCTGGTACTGGCGTTTATCGGTCAGCCCCGAGTTATCCTGTTAGACGAACCCCTGATTACTATGGATAAGGATTCCCTGGAAATACTGTATCAATGGATCAGCGAAAAGCATGAGCAGGAAGGTACCTGCTTTTTATTATCCTCCCACCAGGCATTGGCCGATGATCGATTGTCCAACGCCCGGGAGCTGCTGGTAGCCGGGCAAACCGTAAGCTTCCCGGACTGATGCTTTCTCCCCTGACGATCGTGCTGATCAAGACCCTGGGCCGAGGCTTTTATCGGGCCCACTCCGGGCTGTTGCTTTCGCTCTTCGTCACCTTTGTCATCTACTGCCTGTTTATCAATGTGCTCAATGAAACCCATATTCCCGCAGACCAGCGGATTTATTACAACCTGATATTCGTACTGGCTTTTGTCAGTAGCCCCCTGGTGAGCCTGCTGGTGTTCGCCCTTTGGCTGGTCTATACGATCAAATGCTGGAGCCATATACTAGAGGCGTTGTCGGCACCCGAGCACTTGTTTTTATTCTACAGCAGCACCTCGCTCCGCAAATTTAGTCAACTGCGCAGCTGGGGCATGCTACAGTTGTATATCTCGTTGCCAATCGTTGGTTACGGATTATTTTCGGTCGTGATTGGGCTGGTTTTTCACCATAACATACTGCCGCTTTTCATCCTGATCTATCTGTGCTTACTGACGCTCCTGAGCGCGATCATCTACGGGTGGGCGGTCAACCGCCGGATGGATCAACATGGGCAGTCGTGGTTACTGAGGTTGATGCGGGCGTGGAGGAAACCATTTTTCAGCCTGTTTCTTTACCATATCATCGACCAACTGAAGCTTTCGTGCATCATTACCAAAGTGGTATCCCTGATCATCATACTGGGAGGGAGATACTTATTTGCCGAGCAACATCAGGACATGAGACTGGCCGGGTTCCTGGTGCTGGGTGTCAGTGTGGCGCATAGTGTTTTAATCTATGAATATCATCGGTTTGAACACCTGTATATGCGCTTTGCCCGCAACTTACCCTACGGTCGACTCCGGTTGTTTTTTTACAGTATCGGGCTGTACTCACTCCTGCTGCTACCCGAGATTATTTGGTTGCTGGCCACCCATCACTTGGCCACCGCGATGGTATTGGGGGGCTTTATGCTGTCGTTTACCTTATTGTTCCATAGCCTGCTATATGCGATGGCCCTGCACATAAGAAAATACCTGCGGGTAGTATTTAGCCTTTTCATCCTGACTTTTTTAATGATCATGTATCATCTGCTATGGCTACTCACTCCGGTCTGCTTTCTAGCCGCGGTTGTGCTGTTTTACCGCAACTACTACCAGCCAGCGGACACGGCCCCAGACTAATTGCAGCGTAAGTGCCGCCACTACCCATCAGTGAAACGTACAATAGGCCATTCCTTCCTCAATTATTTAATCCTTTTCTCATTCAGTTCTTCTTTCCTTGTAATTCCCGATCAAATGCCAATCTTTGTAAGTAGTAAGAAGTATTAGATTGAAGTACGATTGTCTGTCGCTGAGTATCATTATATCCTGGCGCATGGGCTGAATGTGCTACCGTCGGCAATGGAACGTCTGGCGGAAGCACTGGCGCTGCCGCCAGATCGTTGTTCATATATCTGCCTGCCCGGGCACTCCCCGGGAGAAGCAGTGGAGCGCCTGACGGCCGATCAGTGGCTGGAGAGCTTTGTTACGCAGTATCGGCAGGCGACCGACGGTCACTCCAACATCATCTTCCTGGGCTATTCGCTGGGAGGATTGCTCATGATGCACCTGCTGGCGAATGGAAGTCTGCCCGCTCCAAAACGGCAGGTACTGTTCGCCCCGGCCCTGGCCTTCCGTCCCTGGACCAAAATCCCCACCTACATTCCCCGAACCCGCCTCGACCGCCTGCTCATCCCTTCCTTCACTCCCCGGCGCTACAAAGCCCATCCCGGCGTGACGATTGGGGCGTACCAGGTGCTGTTTGAGATCAGCCGCCAGCTCAATCAACAGGAAGCTTCTGCTTATAATATTCCCACCCTGGTACTCTGCGACCAGCGGGATGAACTGGTACACCCGGAGGGACTGCGACGGTTTATTCGGGAAAAACAGCTCAGCCAGTGGGAGCTGCACATTGCGCCCTCTACCCGCTGGGAACGCTGGGGGAAGAAACACCTGCTGGTGGCCAAAGAGTACCAGTCGGAGGCATACTGGCATCAGATGAAAGAACGAATAGACACTTTTCTCCATGCATGAACTGGCCAGCTACTCCCCCGATTACCCCAGCGCCCGGGGGCGCTTCCGCCAGCAGGTGCAGGAAAAAGGCGGTACCCTGCATGCTTTGCCGGTGAACGAACGGCAGGGGCTGTACATCGACATTGGGGTGTGGGCGGGCACCAGCGATTCGCTGATCCTGCACAGTACGGGCTTGCATGGGGTAGAGGCGTTTCCCGGTTCTGCCGTGCAGTGCGCGTTTCTGAAAGCCTTTACACCTGACCAGCTGGCGGGCCAGAGCCTGGTGCTCATTCATTGCATCAACCCCTTCGGCATGCAGTACCTGCGCCGCTGGAACAGCAATAACGTGGACCTGAACCGCAACTTCCTGTCGCAGTTTGCCAACTTGCCCGCCAATCCGCTCTATCAGCAACTGAATCCACTGCTGAACCCCACACAGGTATTCCAGTTGGTCGGGTTGCCATTTAAAATAGGACGACTGCTGAGCCGCCATCGCTTTTCCCATTTGCAACAGGCCGTGGCCCAGGGGCAATACGACTATCCCGAGGGGCTGTTCTTCGGAGGCAATCAGCCCGCCACCGAAACCGAGCTGCTGCTACAGTTCTTTCAGGAGCACCTGGGCGGTTACACCCGCATCCGGGGCATTGATTTTCATACCGGGCTGGGCAAATTCGGGCAGTCCTCCTTCTATCTGGAAGCCGATTTTGATGCCGACGACCATCAGCACATCGAAGCCCTGCTCGATACTCCGGTGATCTACGTACGACCCGGACAAAAACACAGCTACCAGACCCAGGGAGGCTTCATCGCCTGCCTCAGACAACTGTATCAGTCGCAGGATTTTCTGATGACCACCCAGGAGATTGGGACGGTAGGGCCGTTGAAGATCATCAAGGCATTACGGGAGGAGAACTTTTGCTACCATTATGTGCTGGACCAGCAACCCGAAGCGGGGCTCGCCCTCAAACAAGCCTTCTGCCCGGATAAGGAGACCTGGCAGGTATCGGCAGTGCAGGCCGGGGTGCGTGGATTGTTCCGCCTCATTCACGCATCCCGCCCCTGGTGAGGTGGCTGGTTGCCCGCCTGGCTACCGTGACTCGGTGCCTGAGGAGCCCAGGCTTTGCTCTCGATCGGATCACTATTATTTAGACTGAGTATGAATTGAAAAAAGCCTCAATTTGCTGGTTTTGGATACATTAATTTATTCCTGATTGGTAGTATATTGTGCCAGAAGCACGAGCCGCTTCTATTTTTAGCACAATTTCATCGCAGAATCTATTTGCACTTTTAATCTATACGTCGCTTGACCTCTTCTTTTCCTCCTAATGCAGCACGCTTTATCAGGCCTATGGTAATGTCGGCACTCATTTTATGTTCCTTTTCTGCAGTGGCGCAAAAAGCCTCTATTACCGGTATCGTACAAGACGATGGTAGCAGCGAGGCACTGGAGTACGCTACCATCGGGCTATACCAACCCCGGGATTCATCCATTGTTACCGGAACGGTGTCGACCGCCGATGGTACTTTTGTGTTGGAGAATCTGGATTCCGGTACGTACTTTCTTCAGGTACAGTTTGTCGGCTACGAACCCACCTATCTGCCTGCCTTTATGTTACAGGCTAGTGAGCAACGCCATGTGGGAAGCATTCGCCTGCGAGCCACGCAGGAACTGCTGGATGAAATATCAGTGACCGGGGAGAAAGCATCGGTATACCATAAAGTAGATCGTCAGGTATATAATGCCTCTCAGTTTCAATCAGCCACCGGCGGTACGGCAACCGATGTGCTACGCAATGTGCCCTCCATTGCGGTAGATGCCGCCGGAACCCTGACGGTGCGGGGTTCGTCCGGCTTCACCATCCTGCTCAACGGGCAGCCCATTCAGAGTGATCCTACCCTGATACTGAGCCAACTACCCGCCAATGCCATTGAGGATGTGGAGATTGTGACCGCGCCCTCGGCCAAATACGATCCCGAAGGTAAGGCTGGAATCATCAACATCATTACCCGAAAGGGCGCAGCCGACGGGCTGTATGTACTGGTCAACGGACAAGCAGGCTTACCCAGCATTGAGGACTATGATAATGCCGAACCGGCATCTCGCTACGGGGGAGATGTAACCCTCAACTACCGGAAGAACGCCTGGGACATCTCATTGGGGGGCAGTTACCAGCGCAACGATATTGCCGGACGGCGGGAAGGAGACGTGTACACCATCATCAATGATACCCTGACCCGCTTTCCCTCCGACGGAGAGCGCAGCTTTGATGAGCGCAGCTACACTGCCCGGGCCACCATCGGCTACACTCCCAATCCGGCCAACTCCTGGAGTGCGGGTTTCTATGCTGGCAAACGCAGCAAAGACCGCACGGCGGATATCCTGTACAATAACTACAAAGTTCATCAGACCGAGCGGGATACGATCAGCCGGATTACCTACTTCAATGAAAACCTGCGCATCCGCCGGGGAGATTTCCTGATTGGTAGCCTGGATTACGCACATACTTTCGAAAACGAGTCTAAGTTCAGCACTTCGTTGCTGTATGAATACACCATGCTCGGCGGGCCCACCACCAACCTGAACCTGGCCTGGCCCGGCTTACAGGACACATTACAGGATCAGTACAATACCAATAACAATCCATTGCACGGGGTGCGCTTTCAGGCCGATTACCGTCTGCCACTGAGGAAAGCCACCCTGGAAACCGGCTATCAGTTTCGCCATTTAACCCATACCGGAGAGTTCTTTTATGAGGAGCGTATCCTGGGTACACCCACTTTTGCGCTGATTCCCGAGTTTTCCAGCCGGGTAGACCTGACCCGTCAGATTCATTCGCTCTACGGACTGTATTCCAGCCAGTGGGATAAGCTGGTGTACTCGGTAGGGGCGAGGGTAGAGGTGATGGACCGGGATCTGCTGCTTACGAACGATCTGGTGGATTCAACTTATCGCTACAATTTTGTGAAGCTGTATCCCTCCGCCAATCTGGTCTACCAGGTTTCAGATCTGTTTCGGCTGAAAGCGGCCTACAGCAAGCGGGTGGAGCGCACCACTACTTTTAAGATGAACCCTTTTCCCGAGCGGGAGCATTCCGAAACCTTTGAACAGGGTGACCCGGAGTTGTTGCCCGAATTCATTGACCTGGCCGAGATCGGCATGGTGAAGGATTGGGACAGTCATTCCTTCTTCGCCACGGCTTACTTTCGAAACGTAGAAAACCTGATCAACCGGGTGAATACCGTATACAATGATACCATCCTGAACCGCATCTACTCCAATGTGGGGCAAGGGCGCTCTCTGGGGCTGGAGGCCGGACTGGAGTTGAACCCTGCTTCCTGGTGGAAGTTATACGCCGGGGGCAACCTGTATCGCTATACGATTGAAGGCACGTTTGCCAATCGCCCGGTGCATACTCGAAGCTGGGTGCATGCGATTAATGCCAACACCACCTTCAAGCTATCGCCCACCTGGAGTGTGCAGTGGACATTGAACTATATTTCTGATCAGAATACTGCTCAGGGCGAAGATTCCCGCTTCCTGTCGCCCAACCTGACGGCACAGAAGACCTGGCTGGATGGTAAACTTACGGCTACGGCCCAGTGGCTGAACATGGACATGGGGCTGCTGCCCACCAACGAGCAGCGTATCACTACCTGGCGGCCAGGTGAATTTTATACCACCACCAACTACGTATATGAGGTGGATGTGATCATGCTGAACCTGAGCTACCGCATCAATCAGCAAACGGGCAAGTCTAAGTTTATCAAGAGTGAGTTTGGTGAAAAAGAGTTTTAAAAAATGCCAAGACTAAGAGAAGAACTGTTTCGTATTCGTAGAGGAATGATATTGTTTGTGCTTCTGTCTTTTGGGGTGCTGGCAGGCTGTCAAACCACGGCAACTACTGATGCACCACCGGACGCCCTGACCACGTTGATCCTGGTGCGCCATGCGGAAAAAGCCAGCGATGGTTCAGATGATCCCCCCCTTACTGAAGAAGGTCAGCAACGGGCCGAAATGCTTTCTTCATGGCTGGGGTATACGGAGCTGACGGCCATCTACAGCACGCCGTATCAAAGGACGCAGGCAACGGTTGCCCCCACCGCCATCCGGCATGACCTGAGCGTGCAAACTTACCCGCCGGGAGGTGATAAACAAACATTTCTGGAAGACCTGACCAGGCAGTATGCCGGACAAAAAGTGCTGATCTGCGGACATTCCAATACCATTCCGCCCATGTTGAATCTGCTGCTGGGGGAGGAGCGCTACGAGAACCTGGCCGATGAAGCCTACGACCATGTATTTATTGTAACCCTCCGCCAGCCAGGGCATGCCAGTGTGATAGACCTGCAAATGGACATATCCAGATACCCGGCAGATACGATTGATATGAATTAAGGGTGGATTCTTACCTAATGATTAGTACCTTTGGTCGAAGAAAGATTATTGCGTAACCTTATAGTACACTTTTGACATCGGTGAAAGTTGCCTGGCCCAGGTTACTTTTGAACTGCTACAGTATACCAACGGTAAACTAACCTTGCCTTACTTATGAAACTTCTCTACTCCGTCATGCTACTGCTGACGGTATCACTCGTTCATGCTGCTGACCGGCCACCCAAAGATGATCATAATGACAACCAGGATCCCGTCTGGCTGGTATTGCATACCCGTTTAAAAATTGGCTCGCCCAGTGTTACCTTTCAGCAACGGGATGATATTAATTACAATTATGAGGACTTTAGAACCGTTAACGCGGGGGCAGGATTGAAACTACAGATGTTTCGTTCAATCTACGGAGAATACGCTGTTTACACCAATCTGTATCAGCAAATGACCAGCCAGCTTTCTGCCGGGATAGAAACTCCTACCTCGGTAGTCCGGCTGGGAATACGCTATCTGGTAGCGGGCGATCAGTTTGCTCCCAGATTTGAACCGGAGAATCGGGACCTTCAGATGTACGTAACACTGGGAGGAACCAGAAGCGGGCTGGAAGTTGCTCTGGGAAACCTCAATAAAATTATCTCAGGCAATGATCCGACAGTGTCGGACCCGCTTACCATGTCAGACGTACAAATTATCCTGAATATAGGACTGTGGAGCACTAACTAGTGAATAATGACTAAAAAATGACGGATGATTAGTGAATGTCATTAATCACGAGTCATTTAATCATCTGTCATTATTTTTTCGGCTCCTGAGACAGAATTAACATGGCATAAGGGCCCAGCGTGAACCTTCCGTAGAAGGGCATGCCATCCGTCATTCCTTTATCCGCTCCCACCTCCGGCAATGTTTCATTAGTGAATTCCGGATCGTATCCATTCCAATCACTGTTAAACCGTACTTTCCACAGCCCGGACTGAGGCAGACCGATGACGTAATCGGTTCTGGTCTGATTGGCAAAATTGGCAACCACTACCACCACATCACCGGACTCTCCCGATTCCCATCGCTGGAAAGCCAGTACCTTATCTACATTGTTGATGTGATATACCTGTACATTCCCCCCCGTCAATCCTTGGGAATACCCAAAGCGGTTCAGCCGGATTGATATCAGATCACGGTAAAGCTGGGTGATGCCGGAAAATGCATCTTGTTTCTCCCAGCGCAGCGGTTCGGTGTCGCTAAAATATCGGTCTTCCAGAAGCTCCTGTCCCTGAAAAATCATGGGGATACCGGGAGAGGTGAATACCAGTCCTGCCCCCAGGGTTGAGCGTTTCTTGGAATAATAACTGTCGGATTCGCCGGGTTTAATTTCTTCTGCTACCCGGGATTTTCCATTGGCAACCTCATCGTGCGATTCTGTGTAGATCACTCGGCGGAAGGCCTCATCAGCCGGAAAGCGAATGCAGGAAGCTACCACTTCCAGGTCACGGTGGGCATCATCCATGGTGATGATTGCCTCACGGATCGGGTGCACAAAACCGGCCCACCACTGGCTGCCGAAGCCAGCTCCTCCCTCAAAATGGGGTTTGGTAAGCCAGTGATTATCCTGCAAGTCTTCGGCAATAATCAGTTTATTCGGGTATTTGGCCCCAATCTCATTGTTAAGCTTGCGGATAAATTCCCATGCTTCGGGAATATCCAGGTCGGGAATGTGGCTGTAACCACCATCCCGGCTGCGCATAAACATGGTACCATCAAGTCGCAGGCCGTCCATATGGAATTCCTCAAGCCACATCAGCGCATTATCCCGCAGATATTGCTGTACTTCCGGGCGACCGTAGTCGGGGCGGGTATTGCCCCAGGGGGTATGGCTGCGATCATCATTGTAAAAATAAATACCGCCTCCTCCGTTTTCAGACCAACCATCGAACTCCCACAGATCTATATCGCTTGGCCCGAAGTGGTTGTATACCACATCGAGGATAATGCCAATGCCATGCTCGTGAGCCGCTTTAATGAAAGCTTTTAAGGCATCGGGGCCACCGTAGGCTTCTTCCACCGAAAAAGGGTAAGAAGGATTATAGCCCCAGGAAAAATCTCCCGGAAACTCGGCAGTAGGCATCAATTCAATGACGTTAATGCCCAGATCCCGTAAATAGGGAAGTTTTTCAATTGCTGATTCAAAGGTGCCGGGCTTACCATCTTCGGTTACGTGAAAAGTGCCAATGTGCAGTTCATAGATAGCCAGTTGGTTCCAGGAATTAAGCTGAAACTGATCATCCTGCCAATCAAAACCTTCGGTGTCATAAATAATACTATTGCCATCGGAGTTGGTCAGCAACCGGGCATAAGGGTCATTGCGGAAAAGCAGTTTATTGGAAGCAGACTTCACGATAAACTTGTATTCATCGCCGGCTGTGGCATCGGGCACAAAACCATACCAGAAGCCCTGTTCCTCGGCTTCTAATATGAATTCCTGCTTCTTACGCTTTTTCCAGTGATTAAATGTGCCGGTGAGCCGCACTTCCTTCGCATTGGGAGCCCAAACGCGGAAACCAGTTCCATCCTCTGATACCAGGGCGCCCATGCCGGGAAGCCTGGTAATAACTTGATCGTTGGTCATTAACTTTGAAGTTTGGCAATAATTTGCTGAATCATTACGGCTTTTTCATTGTGAATGCCCGCATTATCAGATTCTTCATCCGAAGGATCTGGCTGCATGGAATCCAGCGCGATGTTTAGTTGGTAAACAATCTCTTTGATTTCGGTCATGGTAAGCGCTACCTGACGCTTGGCGTCCATAGGCGTATTGTTAATTTCGGGAGTGGGAGGATTCATCAGGATAGGTATTATGGTGAAAAAGTATTGTAGTGGATTTAACGGTGGTTTGAAAAAAAAGTGGCGAAGCAAGAACCAACTCACTTCGCCAAATATCTATAGGTTAATCATGCAGCAGTTAAAAAAATGTTAAAACTAATAGTTTAAAAAATACCCTCAAGCTGCAATCCGTTTCAGTTACATTGATGTCAAGTTTGTTGCCAATTGTAAAATCTTCCAGAAAACACAGTTTTCACAGGTTTACTGGGGCAACAATTACTCAGTTTGTCGCTTTTAGTAGGGGATTATCGCTACACTTTACCAGAATTTGCTCATAGGATGTTTTTAGTTAAATAATTTAGATTAGTCTGATATATTTCAACAAACTTGTAGTTTCACGGTTGAAACCATATGGAAACTATGCAAACCATAAAAACCACAAAGACTACCAAGACAAAAGCTGCCAAGCCATCGCAAGGCGATATGTCGGGCAAACAGCGAGTGATCATTAAGAATGTTTCTCCGCAGGTAGACCACAACCAATTCCCAGTCAAGCGTACCGTCGGAGATGCGGTTGAGGTGACCGCCGATATTTTTGCTGACAGTCATGATAAAGTACAGCCTTACCTCGCCTTTCGGAAAGTTGGGGAAGAGGCCTGGCAGGAACAGCCGATGGACTTTATTATGAACGATCGGTGGACTGCTTCTTTCACGCCTGAATCGGAGGGTTTTTACGAATATAGCCTGTTTGGCTTTGTTGATCATTTTGCTACCTGGCAATACGGTCTCAAAAAGAAATTTGAAGCGGGTCAGGATCTTTCCGTAGAAATGCTGATTGGCGCAGATCTGCTGGAAGAAATGACTAAGCAATGTGGAGGTGATGAAAAAGGAAGGCTGCAGGAATTCGTTGCAAGCTTTCGGAATACATCATTGGAAAATGTAGAATCGGTGGTAGCAGCGGCACTGGGTGATGAAGTAACGGAGCTGGCTACTCGATGCTACGATCGTAGCAATGCCACGCATTATCATCAGAAAATAAACATTGATGTGGAACGGCGTAAGGCGCTGTTTAGTACCTGGTATGAATTCTTCCCTCGTTCCACTTCCCCGGAGCCGGGAAAGCACGGTAATTTTAAAACAGCCACTAAAATTCTTCCCCGCATTGCCGAGATGGGATTTGACGTGGTTTATCTGCCGCCGATTCATCCCATTGGCGTAAAGCACCGAAAAGGATTAAATAATGCGCTGACCGCAAATCCGGGTGATCCGGGCTCCTGCTGGGCGATTGGTTCTGAGGAAGGAGGCCACAAAGCGATTCATCCCGAACTGGGCACTTTGAAAGATTTTCAGGAATTTGTGTGGGTGGCCGGTGAACACGATATTGAAGTAGCGATAGACATCGCTTTTCAGTGTGCCCCTGATCATCCTTATGTTAAAGAACATCCCCAGTGGTTCAAATGGCGGCCCGACGGTACAGTGCAATATGCTGAAAACCCGCCCAAGAAATACCAGGATATTCTGCCGATCAATTTTGAGACGGAAGACTGGCAAAACCTGTGGGAAGAGTTAAAAAGCGTCATCACTTACTGGATAGATAAGGGAATTAAAATTTTCCGGGTTGATAACCCGCACACCAAATCGTTTAAATTCTGGGAATGGTGTATTCGTGAAATACGGCAGGTAAATCCGGAAGTAATTTTTCTGGCGGAGGCATTTACCCGTCCGAGGATCATGGAATGGTTGGCCAAAACCGGTTTCAACCAGTCTTACACGTATTTTACCTGGAGAGATAATCCCTGGGAGATGCGAGAGTATATGTTAGAACTGACAAAAGGCCCGATGCGGGACTATTTCCGTCCGAATTTCTGGCCGAATACCCCGGACATTCTTACTCCGGTGCTGGTACACGGGGGCGAACCGGCCCATATCATGCGTTTGGTACTGGCAGCTACGCTTTCTTCTAATTATGGCTTATACGGTCCGGTCTACGAATTTGGAGTTAATGCCCCGTATCCGGGTAAAGAAGAATACCTGGATTCAGAAAAATACGAGATTAAACACTGGGACTGGAAAGCCGAAACGCGCATTCGGGAAATCATTACGATTATCAACCGGGTACGTAAAGAAAATCCGGCACTGCAAAGCACCTGGAATATTACCTTCGCCGAAGTGCAGAACGACAATATTCTGGCCTATGCCAAGAAAGATGAGGCGTCAGGAAACATTATGTTTATGGTAGTCAATATGGATCCATACAATACCCAGAGCGCCTATCTGAAAATGCCCATGTATGAGATGGGAATGGATTTCGGGAAGCCCTACGTGATGGAAGACCAGATCAGTGGTGCGCAGTACACCTGGCACGGTGAGTGGAACTATGTAGAACTGAACCCCTATCAGCTGCCGGCACATATCTTTAAAGTAACCCAACAATTGTAACACAAATCAATATTTAATTATATTGGTACGATTTGAGAACCATTTCTACCTAAACTATTTTTTTTCGCTCTTATGGCTAATGACCTAACCAAACTTGATGATCAGATACACTGGTATAAGGACGCGATCATCTACGAATTACACATTAAAGCTTTTCGAGACAGCAACGGAGACGGAGTTGGCGATTTTGGCGGGCTTCTTGAGAAACTGGACTACCTTCAGGACCTGGGAGTAACCGCCATCTGGGTATTACCATTTTATCCCTCACCACTTCGTGACGATGGGTATGATATCAAAGATTATTATACCATCAATCCCTCCTACGGAAAGCTTAAAGACTTTAAAAAGTTTTTGAAACAAGCTCATAAGCGTGGGCTGAAAGTCATTACGGAGCTGGTCATTAATCATACCTCTGATCAGCATCCCTGGTTTCAACGTGCGCGTAGAGCCAAGCCGGGCTCACCGGAGCGAGATTATTATGTGTGGAACGATGATACCGATCTGTATCAGGATGTGCGTATTATCTTTCAGGATTTTGAAGCATCCAACTGGACCTGGGACCCGATTGCCAAAGCTTATTACTGGCACCGCTTTTACTCCCATCAGCCGGACCTGAACTTTGATAATCCACAGGTGCAAGCCGAGGTTTTTGATATGCTGGATTACTGGATCGACCTGGGAGTAGACGGTTTCCGATTGGATGCAGTTCCCTACTTGTTTGAGCGGGATGGTACCAATTGTGAAAACTTACCGGAAACGCATGTTTTTCTAAAAAAACTACGGGAACATGTGGATCAGAAGAAACCGGGTACTCTGTTATTGGCTGAAGCCAATATGTGGCCGGAAGATTCGGCTGCTTACTTTGGAGAAGGGGATGAGTGCCACATGAATTATCATTTCCCAATCATGCCCCGCATGTTTATGGCGCTGCGGATGGAAGATCGCTACCCTATTACTGATATTCTGGATCAGACCCCTGATATTCCCAACACCTGCCAGTGGGGCATCTTTCTGAGGAACCACGATGAACTGACACTGGAGATGGTAACGGATGAGGAGCGGGATTATATGTATAAAGTTTATACCAAAGACCCACTGGCCAGAATCAACCTGGGGATCCGGCATCGCCTGGCTCCTCTGTTGGATAATGATCGCCGGAAGATTGAGCTGATGAATCATCTGTTGTTTTCCCTGCCCGGTTCTCCGGTTATCTATTACGGAGATGAAATAGGCATGGGCGATAATTTTTATCTGGGTGATAGAGACGGGGTGCGTACGCCCATGCAATGGAGTCCGGATCGTAATGCCGGATTCTCCGAGGCAAATCCGCAACAACTGTATCTGCCGGTCATCCTGGACCCCGAATATCAGTATGAGGCAGTGAATGTAGAGCTACAACAGCGGAACCCCAATTCCATGCTGTGGTGGATGAAGCGGCATATCAGCATGCGCAAAAACTACAAAGCTTTCGGACGAGGAAACATAGAATTTTTAACGGCTGAGAATGCTAAAGTGCTGGCGTTTACGCGTACGTACGAAGAGGAGACTATTCTGGTATTGGCCAATTTATCTCGCTTTTCGCAAGCCGTAGAACTGGATCTTCGAGAATACAAGAATCACATACCCAAGGAGTTATTCAGTAAAAACCGATTTCCCAAGATCAAAGATTATCCTTATCTATGCACCTTGTCTCCCTATGGCTACCAATGGTTTTTACTCGAAAAGCCCGAGGTTTCCCAGGAGAAGCGAAGTCTGGATTCTTTTGATACTTTTCTGAAACTAACAGATTGGAAAGATCTGGTTAAGCCCAATAACCGTGCAACATTAGAAAATTACCTGCCGGACTATCTGATGAAATGCCGCTGGTTTGGGGGTAAGGCCCGTACCATTCAGGGTATCAGGGTTGTTCATCAGTTGTCTTTGCCGATCACTTCCATCAAAGTGCAACTGCTCATACTGGAAGTGAGTTACAACGAAGGGTTAAATGAGCTGTACCAGCTCCCCATATCATTCGTTGACGAGAGCTTTAGCGATTCCGTGCGCTCCCAAAATGCCCAAAGTATTATCGGACAGGTGATGATTGGCGAAACCAAAGGGTATTTGTACGATGCAGTGTACAACGAAAGCTTCCGTAACGCGCTGTTCGAAATGATGGTTAAGAGTAAAAAAGTAAAAGAGAATAGCTCTGAACTGCTGCTCAAAGCCGAACCGATGGTGACCAAATGGTATAAGAAAAACAAACCGGATATCACCTCCAAAGTACTCAATGCCGAACAAAGTAATACCTCCATCATTTATTTTCAGCGCTACTTCCTAAAACTGTATCGTAAGATTGATCATGTCATCAATCCTGATTTGGAGATCACACGTTTTCTGACCGATAAAGCCAAGTTTAAGCATGTGCCCCAGTATGCCGGTAGTATTGCCCTGCAGGAGGGGACTAAGGAGCCACTAGTGCTGGCTATGATGCAGCAAATGGTTGAAAACCAGGGAGATGCCTGGGTGTATATGAAGGATGTAATCAACCGGTATTACGAACGAGTCTTGCTGGAGCGAATGGACAGAACCAAAGTGCCGGATTTAAAAGGCTCGCTGGCTGACCCACTTACGTTTGAGAAGTTATCAGATGAATTGAAAACCCTGTTGAGTGGTATACCGGCGGAGCGAGCAAGTCTGCTGGGAATCCGAACTGCCGAAATGCATATTGCCCTGGCATCGCGCCCGGACGAACCGGATTTTGGATCGGAAAACTTCTCTTTGCATTACCAGCGCTCGCTGTATTCATCCTTACAGTCGCTGGTACGATCGGCCTTTCAAAGCATGGATAAGCGGGTTGACACTTTGCCAGCACTTATGCAGGAAGAAGCTAAGAAAATAAAAGGCATGCGGAAGGACATACTGAAGTGCATGCAGGATATTTATTCCCGCAAAATATCTTCTACCAAAATACGGGCGCATGGTGATTACCACCTCGGGCAGGTTTTATTTACCGGAAAAGACTTCGTAATCATTGATTTTGAAGGTGAGCCAGCCCGCTCGTTCAGTGAGCGCCGATTGAAGCGTTCTCCGTTGCGTGATGTGGCGGGTATGATCCGCTCTTTTCACTATGCTGCCTATAGCGGGCTGTTCGAGAACGAGGCATTCAAGCGTGGGGACGCTGATTATCTTGAAGAATGGGCCGAATTATGGTACCATTACATGAGTGGATTTTACATACATGCCTACCTGGATACTGCTAAAGGCCATAATTTTTTACCCGACAATCAGGCAGATTTTAATACCCTGATGCAGACTTTTTTACTAGAGAAAGCAGTTTACGAACTTAATTACGAACTGAACAATCGACCCAGTTGGTCTATTATACCTATGCGTGGAATTCAGTACGTAATGCAAAAAAATGATGATAATGAGTGACTACTCAACCGAACAATTGACCGAAACTAACAAATCTGACTTAGAATCGGGGGCTGATACTTCAGACCACTTTTCGTTGATAACCGATTTTGATGTACATCTTTTCAGAGAGGGAAAACACTATTCGCTTTACGAAAAACTGGGCTCTCATGCCGTAGAGCATCGAGGTACCCAAGGTGTATATTTTGCCGTGTGGGCACCGAATGCCTACCGTGTATCCCTGGTAGGAGATTTTAATGGGTGGAATAACCAAAGCCACCCTATGAAACCTCGCTGGGATGGTTCCGGAATATGGGAAACTTTTGTTCCTCAGATTGAGCAGGGGGCTACCTATAAATATTTCATTGAATCCAACACCAACGGTTATACGGTAGAAAAAGGCGATCCCTTTGCTATTCATTGGGAAACACCGCCGAATACCGGAACGAAGGTTTGGGACGGTGCCTATACCTGGAACGATCAGGAGTGGATGGATAGCCGGAAGGAAAAAGCATCTGAGCCCCGCCCCATGGCCGTGTATGAAATGCACCTGGGTTCGTGGAAGCGGAAGGGTGATCACGGTGAACTTTTTCTGACCTATCGAGATCTGGCCGAAGAACTGCCGACCTATTTGAAATGGATGGGATACACGCACGTAGAGTTTCTGCCGGTAATGGAACACCCCTTCTACGGATCATGGGGCTATCAACTGGTTGGATTCTTTGCTCCCTCCAGCCGCTTTGGCACTCCTCAGGATTTTAAGTACCTGATTGATAAGCTGCATGAGGCTGGCATCAGTGTCATTTTGGACTGGGTGCCTTCTCACTTTCCTTCTGACCAGCACGGGCTTTCGTATTTTGATGGTACCCATCTGTTTGAACACGAAGATCCCAGACAAGGCTATCATCCGGATTGGAACAGTTATATTTTTAACTACGGACGAAATGAAGTCCGTTCATTCCTGATCAGCAGCGCCCTTTACTGGCTAAAAGAATACCATATCGATGGTCTGAGGGTTGATGCGGTAGCCTCCATGCTTTATCTGGATTATTCTCGTAAAGAAGGAGAGTGGATTCCTAACCAATATGGTGGGCGCGAAAATATTGAAGCCATACAATTTTTAAGAGAATTCAATGATGCGGTAGACGCTGTTTATCCTGAGGTACAAACCATTGCCGAAGAATCTACAGCCTGGCCGATGGTCTCTCGTCCTACACAAATTGGCGGATTGGGCTTTGAAATGAAATGGATGATGGGATGGATGCATGACACCCTGGAATACTTTTCTCAGGACCCAATCTATCGTTCGTACAATCAGGGCATGGTGACATTTAGTTTGATGTATGCCTTTACCGAAAACTTTATGCTTCCGTTATCCCACGATGAGGTGGTACACGGAAAAGGGCCATTAATTGATAAAATGCCCGGTGATGAATGGCAGAAGTTTGCCAACCTCCGCACATTATACGCCTATATGTATGCGCATCCGGGCACCAAACTCTTGTTTATGGGAGGAGAATTCGGACAAACCCGGGAATGGAAACACGATAGTAGCCTCGACTGGCATTTAAACGAATTTGCCCCGCACGGTTCTTTGCAGTGGATGGTTAAGCAAATGAATGAGTTTTATCGCTCTGAGCCAGCCATGTACGAAAAGCCATTCGATCCTTCCGGTTTCGAATGGATTGACATCAGTGATTATGAAAACTGCGTAATCAGCTTCGTAAGAAAAGGGCATCAGCACCAAAACAACCTGTATGTGGTCATGAACCTCACTCCGGTGGTGCGGGAAAGCTACAGCATTGGAGTACCCGAAAAGGGCCATTTAAAAGAAGTATTCAATACCGACCATACCGATTTCTGGGGTAGTGGAGTGGGTAACGAAGGTAGAATAGAAACCAAACCCGTTCCCATGCATGGACGTCCTCGTTCGGTTAATCTACGGCTTCCGCCATTGGGCACCATCTTCCTCAAATACGACTCTTAATCTAACAGTAAATTTTCTTACATTCCATTGACAGCGGCAGTGTGCTCTAAATCAGGGCCACTGCCGTATTCATTTTTGGGGGGCTATGGTTGGTTTTTTAGAGGAAGCTAAGATCTGTTGGCTACCACATTTGCCTGGTATCCGTATAGCAATGAACCATTATTGACTGTGGCTTGAATATGATCGTATAGCCTTAACTTCTCTTTAAAGCCCAAATAGCCAGGTCAAGCGGGGGGCATCTGTTTACAAACTATTTTCAAATAAGTAAATTATAGGAGGGCTATTAGGAATAATACTAAAAATAGCGTAAAATTAACAAGTGTGATTGCCAACTAACGAACATGGGCCCTAAGTTATCTGATGTTGATTTATGGAAGCAACTGAAGCAAGGTAATCACCGTGCGTTTGAAACGCTTTACCGTGCGCATTATCCATCTCTCTTCCGGTTTGCCCTCCGGTTTTACCCAGACCATGCCTTAGTCGAGCAAAGTATACAGGAGCTATTTGTGCGCTTGTGGGAGCACAGAAGCCAACTGTCCGAAGTGCTTTCTCCTCGAGCTTATCTGTTCGCCTCTTTGCGTCGGGAGATTCTGCAACAGAAGAAAAAAGAAAGCAATATACATGCATTGGTCATCCCGGCCGAAGATGCTTTTGTGTATTCGCCTCAGGAATTATGTATCCAAAAAGAAGAAAGCAGCTTGCGGAAAACTGAACTGGCCGAAGCATTAAACGGCCTGCCACTGCGTCAGCGAGAAGCACTCTATCTAAAGTATTACGAAGAACTAACGTATCCGGAGATTGCAAAGGTCATGGGGATTCATTACCAGTCGGTAGTGAACCTGATTTTCCGGGCATTTGCTTCTTTGAAGAAGTCTGAAAACCTCCAGCAGTACGCTCAATACTATCGATTTATCCCTTTTGCTTACCTTATTTTATCGTTGAGTTTTTAAAATGACATTTTTACAACCTTGCTAGCATAAGGGGTTATTTGTTGAGCGGTTCTATAAAAAAAACATTTTTTGACTATCAAATTGGTATAAAAACAAGGGAATTTTTAAGTGGGTAGTCCGAGCAAAACCTGTTTGCGACTCACTTTTTTTAAAAAAGTGAGTATGCGTTTGCTTCTTTTTTCTCTATAGCGGTAAATCATAGCCCGTTGGATAGCGAAAAACTTATAGAACAACTTATTCAGGATCCCTCCTTTGCGCGCTGGGTTCGTCATCACCGGAAAATTGATGCTACCTATTGGGAGCATTGGTTGCAGGAGCATCCTCATTACCATGACGAGGTCAATCAGGCTCGGGAAATTGTGCAGGGAGTGTCGTTTCATCGGCAGGTAATCTCACCAGAGCAACTGGAAAATTCCTGGCAGCAGGTATCCCGGCAGACTGCCCCATCCCCGGGTAAGCGCTTATTTTGGAAGCAGCCAGCCTTTCGCTATGCCGCATCGATCAGTATAGTCCTGTTGGCATGTTTGGGTATATGGAAAGGCTACCGGAGTGCAACAATTACCACTTTCAAGACTCCTTACGGTGAAACGCGCACGATACTGCTGGAAGATGGTACCCAGGTGATTTTAAATGCTAATTCTGAACTGACGGTGTCAAATGACTGGCTGGATCAACCTGAGCGAGAGGTTTTTCTTGAAGGGGAGGCCTATTTTTCAGTGACCCAACGAACCCAAAGCCAGGCCCTGATGCCTTTTGTGGTACATACCGAAGATCTTAGTATACAAGTAGTAGGTACCCAGTTTAATGTAAACAGTCGGCGAGGAGAGACCCATGTGGTGCTTGACGAGGGAAAGGTGGCCTTACAAATACCCGAAACTGCTGCGGAGACCATGGAGCCCGGAGATTATATTGCCTACTCATCAGATAAGAAAGAGATAACCCGACAGCAGGTGAATCCTGAAATCTATACTTCATGGAGGAAGCAATTGTTAACCCTGGATGATACCCCTTTTGACCATATTATACGGCAGTTAGAAGATACCTATGGTGTCTCCTTTGTAGTATCCGACCAGGCATTAAGCGACAGAAAGATCAGCAGTACCGGCAGTATTACGGCCGAGGATCTGGACACAATTCTGGAGGCATTAAGTACGCTACTGCAAGTACGGTTTGAGAAAACTTCTAATACAATTTATATCTATGAAAATTAATTTTTACTTCAACCCTTATGGTTATGCCAACATGTAACTACAACAACCTAAAGCTGATTTTATGGATCAGTATCCTGGTGTGGGTAAGTATTCCCCCAGCATTCTCGCAGATGATCGCCTCCTCTGAGCTCGCGATGCAGACGCCAGGAGCCCAATCCAAGCAGGAAATAGAGGGTAAGCAGCTTACCGAAGTATTGAAAAACCTGCAGGAGCTCTACGGCGCTTCATTTATGTATGAAAAACATCTGGTTGAGAACCAGCTCGTGCAGGTATCTGTTAATGCGCAGGTTGATTTGGAAAAGAACCTTGAACGGGTACTGAATGAAACTTCTCTGCGGTTCAAGAAAATCAATCAGCGCACCTACGTCATTCTGTCTGATGATGCAAACGAGGACCTCCAGCATTTGCCTAAACAACCCCTTACCAACCCTGAAGCTGAAAGCTCTCTCATGGTCTCAACTGAGCAGGACCTCTTACCCTTCATGGAAAGGTCTCGGGTTGCAGATATGGAAATGTTCGTTGATCGGGATATTTCGGGTAAAGTAACCGACCTGTCCGACGGATCTGCTTTGCCGGGAGTCAATGTGGTCGTGAAAAATTCCACGGTGGGTACCGTGACGGACATTGACGGCAATTACCGCCTTACCGTTGCCGATGATGCCACCACACTCGTATTTTCTTCGGTAGGCTTTACCACCGAAGAAGTGGAAATAGCAGGCCGTTCGGTCATCAATATGGATATGGCCCCTGATATTCAATCACTCTCCGAAGTGGTCGTTACGGCCCTGGGTATTGAAAAAGATTCCCGCACCCTGGGTTATGCCACGGCGACGGTCAGCCCCGAAGAATTTGCCGTGAACCGAACCCCTAACGTAATGAATGCCCTGCAGGGCAAGATTGCCGGAGTGAATATTTCTAACCTGGGTACCGGCCCAGGTGGTACCTCCAAGATCCGAATTCGGGGCCAGTCTTCCATTTCCGGGCAAAACAATCCCTTAATCGTAGTTAATGGTATTCCGATTGATAATACCAACTTTGGTACGAACCCTAGCGGGAATGACCCTAATTCGCTGGGTAATAACGATAATGGTTTGACGTCCGATGGCGGAGATGGCCTGACCAGTATCAACCCGGATGATGTTGAAAGCATGACCGTGCTAAAAGGAGCCACCGCCGCTGCGCTGTACGGCTCAAGGGCTAAAGACGGGGTGATCATGATCACTACCAAGAAAGGTAAAGGCGTAAAAGGAATTGGGGTGACCTATAACCTGAATTATACCAATGAGCAACCCCTGGATTTTACCGATTACCAGTATGAGTACGGGCAGGGAGAAAATGGAGTGCGCCCCACTACACCTAACCCAACCTCAGGACAATGGTCATTTGGGGAGCGGTTTCAACCCGGTATGACCCAGATATTGTTTGACGGAATTGAGGTGCCTTATGCGCCGGTATATGACCGGGTGGATAAATTTTTCAGAAACGGTCAGAACCTGACCAATACCATTTCGCTGGCTTCCGGTGGAGAGAAAGGAAGCTTCAACCTGTCTCTATCCAATTTAAATAGTACGGGTATTGTACCTAATAACTCGTACAACCGTAAAACGGTGAATTTAGGGTTTGACTATTCGCTATCCGAGAGGCTCAATGTGTCGGGAAATATTAATTACTCGAATGAGTATAACAAAAACCCACCCAACGTAGCTCAACAGGATAATACCATCCCGGTATCCTTGTACAATTTAGCGAACTCCATGCCGCTGGATGTACTGGATGCCAACAAATACGACGCAAATGGTAACGAGGCCGTTTATTCTCGATTCCGTAACCGTACTAATCCTTATTTTACCCTGGCCGAACAGTTTCAGAACATTCGCCGGGACCGCATCTTCGGAAATATCTCCTTAAAGTATAATGTCTTGCCGTGGTTGTATGTACAGGGACGCATTGGGCAGGACTACTGGTCACGGGATCAGGATGCTAATAATTTCCCAACGGGTCAGGCATCTCGCCCTGTAGCACCTGAAGGCTTTGTGAATGGTTTATTTACCCAGGAATCACGGCGTTTTAGAGAGATCAATTCGGATATTTTGGTAAATGCTTACCGTGAATTTGGTGATTTTGGGGTGAATCTGAGCTTGGGGGGTAACCGAATGTACCGCCGAATGGACCGAAATTTTGTTCAGGTAACCGATTTTGTGATCAGAGACCTCTATACCGTGCAGAATGGTCGGGTCAAAGATCCAAGCTATCAGTTAAGAGAGCGGGGTGTAAATTCCTTATATGGTTCAGCAGAACTATCATACCGGGACTTACTCTTTATAACCGGAACGCTGCGTAATGACTGGTTCTCTACGCTGGCAGCCGAAAATCGAAGCATTGCGTATCCTTCAGTATCCGCTAGTTATGTGTTTTCTGAGTCTTTGAGTTCTGCCCCGGGCTGGTTGTCATTTGGTAAATTAAGAGCTGCTTACGCTGAAGTGGGTAGTGACACTGATGTACCTGAATATTCCGATGTATTGTTTTATAGTGTTAATGCTAACCTGTTTGCCGGACCTTCGGGGGCATTGCAGCCGGTTGCTGGATTTAGTGGTAATACCGTTCCCAACCCCAATCTTCGTCCCATGCGGGCTTCCGAGATTGAATTTGGGGTGGAAACCAGAATGTTTGATGAACGAGTGGGGTTGGACCTGGCTGTGTATCAGAAGAATACTACCGATCAGATCGTGAATGCACAAATCTCCGATGGTTCGGGTTTTGTGAATACGCTTATCAATAGTGGTGAGAGCCAGACTCGTGGGGCTGAGATGCTGCTTAGCTTAGTGCCGGTGCGTACTAATGATTTCCAGTGGGATTTCACGTTCAATGCTTCCTACAATATTACGAAGGTATTAAGCTTACAAACTGATTCTCTGGGAGAAGAAATTACCGTGGGTAGCCACGTGTTCAATGGTTTCCTGAAACAGATTGTGGGAGAAGAAATGGGGCAACTGGCCGGGTTTGGCTTTAAGCGAAACGATCAGGGGGAAAGAATATTTGGCGCTAATGGCGTGCCACTTCGCACCGATAATTTGATCACTTTTGGCAGTGCGTTGCCCAAGTGGGTAGGAGGGTTTACCAACTCTTTTAGTTACAAAGACCTCAGCTTCTCCTTCCTGATTGACTTCAAGCTGGGTAATAAGATGATGTCGGGTACTAACTTCAACGCTACCCGCCATGGTCTGCACAAAATGACGTTGGAAGGTCGCGAAGGTGGAGTAGTAGGTAAGGGCGTGAATGAGCAGGGAGAACCCAATACGGCAGCGGCTAATGTGCAAACCTACTGGGAAGTGGTACGCTCCCAGCAACTGGTAGAGCCGATTGTCTATAATGGTGGTTACTGGAAGTTGCGACAAATCTCTTTGGGATATGATTTTACGCGCTTCCTGCCGGAGAACTTTCCCGCTAAGGCAGTGCGGCTCAATCTGGTGGCTAACAATGTGCTCATACTCAAAAAATGGATACCCAACATTGACCCTGAGTCGTTTGGCTTTACCTCAGACAACCTTGTGGGACTGGAATCTACCGGCTTACCTACTACCCGAGGTTTAGGGTTCAATCTGAATGTTAAATTCTAATCAGCATTACTCATGAAAAGACTAGCAATATTCCGCTTTCTGCCTTTATCGCTGCTGCTATTGTTCGCCTGCGATGAGGGCTTCGAAGAACTCAATACCAACAAGACCGATGCTACTTCGGTAGACCCGGCATTTCAACTCAATAATGCGATCATTAACATGTCGTATCCCGGAGGGGTACTCAATTACGAACTGGGTATTGTGCAGCAGATTATTAGCCCCAATTCGGGAGTTCTCACCGGAGCCAATTTCAACCAGGATAACCGGTTGGCTACCGATGATATCTGGATTGCTTACTATCAGAATGTGATTAAAAGTACCAAAGATATTCTCAGCCGAATGGAAGAATATCCTGAACGAGGAAATTTATTTCAGATGGCCCGTATTCTTCAGGCTCACGCTTTTATGGTATTAACTGACACTTACGGAGATATCCCGTATTTCAATGCTGGTCAGGCTTTTATCGATCAAAATTTCTTTCCTGTCTACGATCCTCAGCAGGAAGTCTACCCTGACATCATTAACGAGCTAACGCAGGCTTCCCAGGCGCTGGATGGTGGGGGCACCATTGAAAATGCCGATGTGTTGTATGGCGGAGATGTGGAATTATGGAAAAAATATGCCAATTCACTGCTGCTGCGGGCCGGAATGCGACTTACTAAGGTTGATCCAAATACAGCCCAAACGTTAGTTCAACAGGCTTATCAGGCGGGAGTGATCACCACCAATGATGAGAATGCCGTGATCCGGCATGATGCTAACTATAGAAACAACCCTGGCATAACGCTTAATGCTACGGAAGCGAACAATTTTTTTCTGGCCGAACCTTTCGTAGAGTATTTAAAAGAGAATAATGACCCCCGGCTGGAAGCCATTGCGGTAACCTATGTGGGGGCGGCTTCCGGACCAGAACAGGTGCTTGGCTCGAATGGAAACGGATCGTATGATCCCAGTATTCAGGTTGGAATGCCATTGGGAAATAATGACGAAACTATCAGGCAGGTAGCGGAGCAATTAGGGCTGGCTAGTTTTTACGAATTTGCTCAGGCTGATCGGGAGCGGGTAGTACAACAAACCTCCCCGATGTTTTTGGTTACCGCTGCTCAAACAAGCTTATTGTTGGCCGAAGCAGCGGTACGCGGGTGGATATCCGAACCGGCTGAACCATTTTTCGATATGGGAGTACGAGCGCATATGGAGCAAATGGCCCTTTATTCAGATGATTCAGCTATTCCTGAGGAAGAAGTCAATGCTTATCTGGCAGAAAATCCTTTTTCATCAGCCACCGCAATTGAGCAGATTAACACGCAATACTGGGTTGCTTCATTTCTGAACGGCCCGGAAGCCTTTGCTAACTTCCGCCGCAGTGGCTTTCCTGATTTAGCCCCGAATCCGTTTCCCAACCAGGATATTTCCGAAGATTTCATCCGAAGACTAACCTATCCCTCGTCAGAAATTGCCGTGAACTTAGATAATGTGAACGCAGCGGTTGCCCGTATGGGACCTGATAATCTGGATACCCGCGTTTGGTGGGATGTGCAATAATAAAGTATACAGCAAACATTAGGGCTTTCATGTCCTGATGTTAGTTGTATTTTGTAAAGATTCACTACACTATGAAAACCTCTATGATCCGACAATTTGCGTTTTGTTTTTTGCTATCAATTATATCTTTTCAGCTAATGGCTCAGACAATTAGCCAGGAGCAAATGGATCTGTATACACCACTCTGGGAAGGAGATCGCTTTGAAGATGGGCGTCCTAAAGTGCCGGATGATGTGCTGGAGCGCATGAAAAAGGTGACGCACGAAGAGGCCTGGGCGGTCATGAAAAATGAAGGATTCATTCATCAGTATGAAGAAGGCTGGCTTTGTGTGCATCCGGATAGTGTGCTGGTGGGGCGAGCCTATACGGCCATGTTCATGCCTGGCCGACCCGATGTATATAAAGCCATTTTAGATAAAGGCCATGGCGAAGGACGCATCCGCGGACAGAACGCCTGGCCGATTGATGAATTGAAACCCGGTGATGTCTATGTGGCCGATCAGTTCGGTGCGCATGTAGATGGGCCTACCATTGGAGATAACTTGGCCAATGCCATCTATGCCAATTCCGGCAATGGCATTGTCTACAACGGAGCCGTACGGGACATTGAAGGACTGGAAGAATTGCCCAGTTTTACTTCCTTCGTCCGTAGTTATCACCCATCCCATCATAACCCGCAGCATGATCAAAACACCACACTGATGGGTATCAATGTGCCGATTAATTTAGGGCAGGTGATGGTAGTTCCGGGCGATGTGATTTTAGGTAAAGAGGGTGGGGTTTCAGTCATTCCGGCCCATTTGGCTGAAAAGGTCGTCACTACTTCAGAGGTGGTGCGGCTGCGGGATATGTTCGGCCACCTGCGTTTGCGGGAGAAAAAATATACCGCTGGTCAGATCGATTCGCGCTGGAGCGATGATATTGAACGGGATTTTTCTCAGTGGCTGGAAGCCAACATGGACCAGCTGCCGGTGGCCCAGGAACAGATTCAGGAAATTCTTAAAGACCGCACCTGGTAATCAGGAAAAAATTTCAATCATAATCTCAAGAAAAAAATATCTTATGTCAGGGAAATTCAGTCGACGTTCGTTTCTTGGAAAAAGTGCAGCCGCTACGTTGGGAGCCACTTTCTTAAGCCAGTTCGGAGCGGATCTGTTTGCCGCCGTTCAGAAGCAATCTTTATATTCAGCACCTACCGATTTAAAAATCACGGATGTCAAATGCGGATACATACGAGGTGGACATAGCCTGTTTGTAAAAATATACAGTAATCAGGATATTGTGGGGCACGGTGAAGCTGTAGATGCTACTCCGGGTACCTACCATCTGGTACAGATGCTGGGAGAGCGGTTGCGGGATCAGAATCCCTTAAATGTAAACCGGATTTTTGAAGGGATGCGGCGGCGTGGTTTCTTCGAGGGGGCTCAGGCTGGTATGTATGTGGCAGTAATGACGGCTCTGGAGACCGCTTTGTGGGATTTATCCGGGAAAGCGCTGGAGCTTCCCGTATGGCAATTGCTAGGAGGTAAATATCGTGATAAACTTCGCGTATACTGCGATACCGCCATGTATCGGTCTAATAATCCTACCCCGGAAATGTTTGCTGAAAATGCCAAAGAAGCCACCGATATGGGCTTTACCGCGGTAAAGTATGATCTGGATCAGTTCAATGATCCTAATAAATATGACATGTATAACTGGACAGCCAGTCCGGGGGAATTACAACGCATGGTAGATCAGATGACTGCGGTACGGGAAGGCGTGGGGCCCAATATTGATGTCTGCGTGGATATGCACGGACGCTATGATCTTACTACGGGTAAAAAAGTAGCCAAACTCATGGAACCTTTGAACCTGATGTGGCTGGAGGAACCCATTCCTGCTGAAAATATCGAGGCCTATAAGTTAATTACGGAGTCTACCAGTACTCCCATCTGTACGGGTGAAAACCTGTATCTGGCTCATCCCTTCCGTCGCCTGCTCGAAATCGGTGGTGTAGACATCATTATGCCTGATTTGCAGAAAGTGGGTGGATTGGGAGAAGCGCAGCGTATTGCAAACCTGGCCAACCTATACTATGTCCCTTTTGCTCCTCACATGGTCGCTTCGTTTTTAGGGGCTATGGCATCGGCACACGTCTGTGCATCTGTCCCTAATTTTCTGATTCTGGAATGGCAAATCTACTTTCATACTGACCCGATGTATAAAGAAATTGTTACCTACGATGGAGAAATGGTGGTAGATGGATTTCTGCCTTTATCTAATAAACCGGGAATTGGGGTAGAGATTAACGAAGAAGGTATGCGTAAATATGCTGATGAAGATGTGCCTTTCTTTGCATAAAGGAACTTCTGGTTGCAGATTTATTGCCAGTCCATTATCTTTTCAGCTTTTAATTGATGAACTACACTCATAACGATTTAACCTCTATGCATTATTCGCTTGTATTTACTTTTATTCTAAGCCTGTTATCTTACTCACTTTTCGGTCAGTTACTGACCCTGAGCAAAGAAGAAATGACCCAACTCACCAGCCAGTGGGAGGGTGAGCGCTATCCGGATGGCCGGCCGAAGGTTCCCGAAGAAATTCTCGAACGGGTCAAAAATATTTCTATTGAAGAAGCCTGGGGCGTGATGCGCGGCGAAGGTTATAACAATCAGTTTGAAGGCAATTGGATGATGATCCACCAGGATGAACCCATTGTAGGCCGGGCGCTAACTGCCCAGTATATGCCTACCCGGGCTGACCTGGAAGATGTATTAAAAGCGGAGGGCGAAGCAGCCGGCCGCATTGGCGGTATGAACTCCTGGCCTATTGACGAGCTACAAACCGGTGATGTTTACGTGGCTGACGGCTTTGGTAAAATTATCGATGGTACCCTGATCGGCGATAACCTGGGAAATTCCATTTACGCCAAATCCGGTAATGGGGTCATCTTCGATGGATCACTGCGAGATTTGGCCGGACTGGAAGCCATTGATGGTTTTAATGCCTTCGTTCGGGGCTGGGACCCTTCGTTTATCAAAGACATGACCCTGGGTGGACTAAATACTCCCATCCGTATTGGTCGGGCCACGGTGCTTCCCGGAGATGTGGTACTGGCCAAGCGCGAGGGAATTATCTTTATTCCTGCCTTTATGGTAGAAAAAGTGCTCATCAATTCCGAGTTCATTGCCTTACGGGATCAGTTTGGGCACCAGCGACTACGCGAAGGAAAATATACTCCTGGTGAGATTGATACGCGCTGGACGGATACCATTAAGCAGGATTTTATGAGCTGGCTGGATGAGAATCCGGATAAACTACCGATGTCACGGGAAGAATTAGATGAATTTTTGAAAAACCGAACCTGGTAAGCTTAAGCTGATGAAAAAAGCACTTAAAAAACTACTACAACAACCTTCCATCACTACTACAGAGGATGGAACCAAACGACAAAGAGAAAGCCCTGATGGCGAAAGTACCAACCAGGCAGAAGGGGGGCGGCGTGATTTTCTCCAAAAAGCTGCCCTGGGCGGATTATCGCTGGGCGGGTTTATCAATCGGCCAGTGGAGGAAACGCTGGCCTACAGCAGCCAGCGGGTAAACCGTTATTCTGCTCCTACTGAGTTGAAAATTACCGATTTGCGTATCGCTCAGGTAGGCAATGTTCCGCTACTGCGCATTGATACCAACCAGGGCATTTACGGTTTGGGAGACGTGCGGGATGGTGCTGACAAACGCTATGCTCTTTTTCTCAAAAGCCGGTTGCTGGGTGAAAATCCCTGTAATGTGGAGATGCTCTTCAAGAAAATAAAACAATTTGGTCATCACGGTCGCCAGGGTGGGGGAGTTTCCGGGGTGGAAATGGCACTCTGGGATCTGGCGGGGAAAGCTTACGGCGTACCGGTCTACCAATTGTTCGGTGGCAAATACCGGGATAAAGTGCGCATTTACGTAGATACTCCCACGGTCAACGACCCAGACCAGTTCGCCCAGCGCATGAAAGAACGGGTTGACAAAGGATTCACCATCCTCAAAATGGATGTGGGAATCGGGCTGATTAAGGATATTCCGGGCACACTGACCAACACTGAACCCTGGGGTGAGATGCGAGGCTGGAGCGACCGTGAGGTTACCAGTTACACCCAAACCATGCACCCATTCACCCGGGTACAGGTGACTGATAAAGGGATTGAGCTACTGACCGAGTATGTGGCCAAAACCAGAGAACAGGTGGGCTATGAAATACCGTTGGGTATCGACCATTTCGGACATATGGGCGTCAATAGTATGATTCGGTTGGGTGAGGCATTAGAGCCGTATAACCTTTGCTGGCTAGAGGATATGATTCCCTGGGAGTTCACCGAGCAATGGAAAACAATTACTGACCGCCTGGATACTCCAACCATGACCGGAGAAGATATTTATCTGGAGAAGAACTTCCGAAATCTCTGTATGAATCGGGCAGTCGATGTAGTACATCCCGATCCGGGCAGTGCGGGTGGTTTACTGGAAACCAAGAAAGTGGGGGATATGGCCGAAGAATACGGAGTGGCCATGGCCGTCCATCATGCCGCATCACCCATTTCTTTTTTGGGCACTGTGCACGCGGTGGCGGCTACCCAGAACTTTATTGCGCTGGAACATCACTCAGTAGATAACGAATGGTGGGAAAGCCTGGTGACTGGTATCGATAAACCCATTGTGCAGAATGGCTACGTCAATGTGCCCGAAAAACCAGGTATTGGCATTGAACTCAATGAAGAGGCAGTTAAAGAACATTTAGCAAAAGGAGAAAAATATTTTGCGCCTACCGAAGAGTGGAACGAATTGCGTTCGTGGGACCGAATATGGAGTTAATAAAGTACTAATACAACAACCATCTCGATGAAAAATCCATTAAAACACCTACTCAAAACATCCGATGAGCAATCATCATCTGAAAGCGGCCGAAGAGACTTTCTGCAAAAGGCAAGCCTGGGTGGTTTATCCCTGGGGGCTTTCATGAATAGTCCCATCGAAGAAACATTAGAGTACAGCACCCAGAAAGTGAATCGGTATTCCGCACCCACCGACCTGAAAATTACCGATATGCGCATTGCTGAAATCAGCGGAGTGGTCTTTCGGACTCCCATTGTGCGCATTTACACCAATCAGGGCATTGTAGGGCATGGTGATGTACGCGATGGGGCCGCCAAGGAATACGCACTCTTTTTGAAGAGCCGGCTGATGGGGGAAAATCCTTGTAATGTGGAGCGTCTTTTTAAGATCATCAAGCAGTTTGGCCATCACGGTCGGCAGGGAGGTGGAGTCTCCGGGGTGGAAATGGCATTGTGGGATCTGGCGGGTAAAGCGTATAATGTGCCAGTTTACCAACTGCTCGGAGGCAAGTATCGGGATCGGGTACGCGTTTATTGCGATACCACCACTTCACCCGACCCGGTGGAATACGCCAAGCGCATGCAGGGGCGTATTGATAAAGGTTATACTGCTTTGAAAATGGACATCGGTATCAACCTGATTAAAGACGTACCCGGTGCGGTTATCAATGCCCCGGAGGGTGAGTTAAAACCCTATCAGTACGAATATACGCAGTACAACCGGACCCAGCACCCGTTTACCAATGTGCAGATTACCGATAAGGGTATTGAGAAGCTCATGGAGTTTCTGGATGTGATGCGCTCACAGATTGGTTACGAAATTCCGATGGGCACCGACCACTGGGGCCATTTTGGGGTGAACGAGGCAATCAAAATTGCCCGGGCAGCCGAGCCGTATAATCTGGCCTATATTGAGGATATTATTCCCTGGCATTTTACCGACCAGTGGCGTGAGATCACTGAATCTTCTACTACGCCTACCCAAACTGGCGAAGATATTTATACACTTGAGGGAGGTTTTAAAGAACTGATTGACCGTCGAGCAGTAGACATTGTCCATCCCGACCCGAATACTGCGGGCGGTATTCTGGAAACCAAACGGATCGGTGACTACGCATCGCTCAATGGTATCGGTTTCATGCATCACCATGCCGCTGGTCCGGTTTCATTCCTGGGATCGGTGCATAGTGCCGCGGCTACCGAGAACTTTAAGTGGCTTGAGCACCATGCTGTAGACAAACCTCAGTGGGAAAAGCTGGTAACGGGCATTGATGGACCAATTGTGGAGAATGGGTATGTGAAGGTACCTGAAAAACCGGGCATTGGGGTAGAATTGAACGAAGAACTGGTAAAAGAATTTCTGGTGGAAGGAGAGGAGTTGTTTGCGCCAACACCAGAGTGGGATGAAATTCGTGCCTGGGACCGACTATGGAGTTAAATTATTAAGAACACAACTTAAGATTAATGAACAAGTATTTGCAAAACCTACTGAAATCGCCGGACACCGGACAAACAAAATCCAATAATCGTAGAGAGTTCCTTCAGAAAGCCAGCTTGGGTGGCTTGGCACTGGGCGGCTTCATGAATAAATCGGTAGAAGAAACATTGGAATATTCTACCCAGAAAGTGAATAAATTCTCCAGCCCATCGGATCTGAAAATTACGGATATGCGGGTTGTTGAGATTGCCCGAGCGCCCATGCCCTGTGCGGTAATTCGTATTGATACCAACCAGGGTATTTATGGATTGGGAGAGGTACGGGATCACGCCAGTTACAAGTATGCTCTCTTTCTGAAAAGCCGAATATTAGGAGAAAACCCCTGTAACGTAGATCGGATCTTTAAAAAGATAAAACAGTTTGGTGGGCATTCCCGGCAGGCCGGCGGGGTCTGTGCAGTAGAGATGGCTTTGTGGGATTTAACCGGAAAAGCCTACAATGTCCCGGCTTATCAACTGGTTGGTGGTAAATTCCGGGATCGGGTACGTCTGTATTGCGACACTACGGGTTCGGATGATCCGGTACAATACGCAAATCGGATGAAAGCGCGGGTAGATCAGGGATTTACATTTCTGAAAATGGACTTTGGCATCCAGATGCTGAAGGACGAAAACAACATGGTGATCAACAAAGGCATGTATGACATCGGGCAGCAATGGAGCCAGGAGTATGGTAGCTATGGTACAACTGCTCAGCCATTCACCCGAATTCAGATTACCGATGAAGGTTTGGAGAAAATTGTCAGCTATGTGAAGCAGGTGCGGGATATTGTGGGCTATGAAATTCCGTTGGCGGCTGATCACTTTGGTCATTTTGATACCAACGAAGCTATTCGGCTGGGGAACGCACTGGAACCTTATCGCCTGGCTTATCTGGAAGATTTAGTGCCCTGGCAATATACCGAGAAGTGGAAGGAAATTACGAACAGTATCAATACTCCAACCCTTACCGGGGAAGATATCTTCCTGAAAGAAGAATTTATTAAGCTGATTGACGCCCGGGCCGTGGATATGATTCATCCGGATCTGGCTTCTTCGGGAGGAATACTGGAAACAAAAAAGATCGGTGATTACGCTGAAGAACGGGGGATTCCGATGATGATGCACTTTGCCGGCACTCCGGTTTCAATGATGGCTAATATCCATTGTGCTGCGGCCACGCAGAATTTTATTGCGCTGGAGCACCATTCGGTAGATATTGAGTGGTGGGAAGATTTGGTAACGGGCATTGATAAACCCATCTTGCAGAATGGCCACGTGACAGTGCCTGATAAACCCGGACTGGGCGTGGAACTGAATGAGGAAGTTGTGAAAGAACATATGAAAAAAGGCACGAAGTATTTTGCCCCCACCGACGAATGGAATACCATTGAGTCTTCGGATCGGTTGTGGAGTTAGGGTTTTTGTGTTTTTAATTAATAATCTGGAATTTAGCCGATAGACATTTCTTTTTATGAACAATCGTTCAATGTATAAAATACTACTTGGATTAGCTGGAGCCAGTGCCCTTGCGGCACTGGTGTTTTTTATTACGGGTCACTCTGTTTCTGCCGGGCCATTCGTGATTGCATTCTTTTTGTTATTAGCCATTGGTTTCAGAGGCTATCCATCTCTTCGGGGGTTCTCCTTTACTGCCATTATTTTCGCATCGGTTTCAGTAGCTATGTATTACCCCGCTAACTTTCAGGAGGTTAACGGGTACGATTTGAAAAATCTTTTTACCCCCCTACTGCAACTCATTATGTTTGGTATGGGCACTGCTATTGGCGTGAAAGACTTTCTGGGAGTGATCAAAATGCCGCGGGGCGTGCTGATCGGTGTACTGTGCCAGTTTACCATCATGCCCTTTGTGGGGTTTGGCATTGCCAAGATTTTAGGGGTAGCTCCGGAAATCGCCGCCGGAATTATTCTGATTGGTTCTTCTCCCAGCGGATTAGCGTCCAATGTAATGGCCTACCTGGCCAAGGCGAATCTGGCATTATCCATTACCCTCACGGCCATTGCTACGTTACTAGCTCCCCTCATTACTCCTAACCTCATGGGATGGTTAGCGGGAGAATTTGTGGAGGTAGATGTATTCGGCATGATGTGGAGTATGGTGCGCATTGTGATTATCCCGGTTTCTGCCGGAGTAATTTTCAACTATTTCTTTCATGGCAAAGTTAAGTGGCTGGATAATGCCATGCCTTTTGTCTCTATGTTTGGTATTGCCTACATCATTACGATCATTACGGCTGCCGGACGGGATAATCTTTTAGAGGTAGGGTTTGTCTTAATCCTGGCAGGTATTTTCCACAATATGTCCGGATATTTCCTGGGTTACTGGGGAGCGCGCCTGTTCCGAATGCCGGAAAGTGATTGCCGTACGGTTGCTCTGGAAGTAGGCATGCAAAATGGTGGACTTGCTTCAGCTTTGGCGAATGAAATGGGGAAAGTGGCGACTGTTGGTCTGGCTCCAGCTATTTTTGGTCCGGTGATGAACATCACGGGATCTTCTCTCGCAACGTACTGGCGAGGTAAACCTTTACCAGAAGAGGCGAAAAAAGAAGAAAAAAAGATCTCCCCAACGGAACACGATAAAGCGATTACCTAATGAGGTACTGGGTACTATATCTGGCATGCCTGTTGGCAGGCACTGCTTGTCAAACATCAGTAGAATCTAACAAAAGCGTTAGATCAGCTGGGCAAGACTCAATTGTTTCACAGGTGAGCAAAGACTGGAATAGGGTGTTGCGAGCCTGGTACCCAAAATCACTGGATACACTGTCCGGCGGATATCTGGCCAACTGGTCGTATGACTGGCAGCCTGCGAAGGAGCAGCATAAAATGATCGTTACGCAGGCCCGCCATCTCTGGACTACCTCGAAAGTAGCTTTAGAAAGACCCTCCGATACTTTATACCAACAAGCTACTCGCCTGGGCTTCAATTTTTTAAAGGATCAGATGTGGGACCCTACGCACGGTGGTTTTTATTGGCTGGTAGATCGGAAAGGGGCACCCATTCTGAAGGGAGAAGGGGAGTACAAAAGGGTATACGGCCATGCCTTTGGAGTGTATGCATTAGCTGCCTACGTGGAAGCCGCACCACAACCCGAAGAAGCACTAGCCTTTGCCCAGCAAGCTTTCCGCTGGCTAGATGACCATGCCCACGATGCAGAACAGGGAGGATATTTTTCAGTACTGAAGCAGGACGGAACGCCCATTACAGAAGACGAGCAGCAAGCCAATGATCTGCCGGTTACCTGGATTTACAAAGAGCAAAATGCCGGAATCCATCTGATGGAGGCATTCACCGAACTCTATCGGGTATGGCCGGACTCGCTGGTACGGGAGCGTCTGATTGAGATGCTCCACCTGGTGCGTGATACCATGGTGACTGATCAGGGACATTTAACCCTCTATTTTTCAGCAGACTGGACTCCCATTTCTTACGCGGATTCTTCTCAATCTGCCCGGGAAGCTAACTATGCAGTGGACCACGTTTCCTTTGGACACGACATTGAGACCGCTTTTCTCATGCTGGATGCCTCAGAAGCATTGGGCAATTTTGAATATGAACTGACGCTAAAGCGGGCAAAATTACTGGTAGACCATACCTTAAAAACCGGATTTGATCCCATGCGAAGTGGCCTCTACGAGCGTGGATATTATTTGCCGGGAGATTCTACCATCACCATCATCGATCTGCGGAAAAACTGGTGGTCACAAGCCGAAGGGCTTAATACTTTACTACTATTTTCCGAGCTTTACCCGGAAGAGCCAGCGTATTATAAAGCATTCTCGAAACTCTGGAAGTACACCAATACCTACCTGATTGACCATGAGCATGGCGACTGGTATGGTTACGGGTTGGATGTAACTCCCGAATCCCAATCAGCTCCCAAGGGGCATGCCTGGAAAGGCAATTACCACAATGGACGAACCCTGATGGCGCTGCAAAAGCGCCTTCGGGACCAGTAATTTCGTACTGACTGTCATATCTGTAAGCGAACTTACATCGTACTTTTTGCCCTTTTTCAAGTTTTTTTTGGGCGGCTCAGGAATTTAGTTTTGAAACTAAAACTAAAGGTATTCCTCGTCGGTCCATGCCCATCATCAGAAGCTATAGAACAGTATATCTTATTGCAATAAGCACGGTGATTATGCTGGTCGCGTTGTCGCAGTGGGTCACTCATATCATCTCAAAAAATCAGGCTCAGGATGCTAACCTTATTAATCTTGCCAAGAAACAACGGTTTTTAGGTCAGCAAATCGCCAAACTGAGTTTGCAAACCCTGTATGATCCCCTCAATGATGCGTACTGGAACCAACTTATGGAAACTGAATTGATCTGGCGTGAGACATTTCAGGCTTTCCAAAATAAAATTTTACCAGAACAAACGAGTTCAGATGCGTATGCTGGTATTAATGAAGTGCTGATCCAGATCCAACCTCAACAGGAAAATATTTCAAGAGCTGTTAAATCGTTGTTCTTGGAGTTTGATGACGATAAATTTTTAGCAGCAATACAGTTGATTCAACTGAGTGAAACAGATTATTCAGCGGGCATGGAAGCGGTAACCGTCATTTTGGAGTCCCAGGCGGAAGAGAAAACTACCCGCTGGCAACGGGGGGCTGCATTGCTGAGCTTTTTCTCATGTATTACTTTATTGCTGGAATACCTGCTGATTTTCAGACCTGCTTTTAAACATGTTAAAGAACAAAATGATCTTTTAAACCAATCATTTCGCGAACAACAAATTTTGATCGAGGAATTGACTGTACTGGAAAAACGTGCGGAGAATTCATTGAAAATACAAAAAAATATCTCTGAAAATCTCAAAGAAGCTAAGCATTATGCAGAGCAGGCATCCCAGACCAAAGGAAAAGTTCTTTCCACCATGTCGCATGAAATTCGCACACCGCTGAATTCTATGCTGGGTATTACGCACTTATTATTGGAAGATCAGCCGAAAGCCAATCAGATTGAAAACTTAAAAGCTTTACAATTTTCTGCTCAAAACCTTAAGTCGCTGATTAATGATATCCTGGATATGAGCAGGATTGAATCCGGGCGGGTAGAACTTGAGCAGGAACCGTTCAATTTGGAAGAGGTAGTTCAGCGAGTATTTCAGCCCTTCATCGTGCAGGCCGAAGAGAAAGAGATTGCACTTAATCTGATTATCGATCCCGAAATTCCTCAGTTCGTTCGCGGTGATGCTACCCGACTGTCCCAAATATTAAATAACCTGGTGAGTAATGCCATCAAATTTACTTTGGAGGGATATGTGAATATTTCACTCAATGCACAGGAAAAAAAAGCCGATAATGTACGGATTGGCTTTGAAATAGAGGATACCGGCATAGGCATCTCAGAAGATAAAATCAACACCATATTTGAAGAATATATTCAGGCCGAACCTGGTACTAACCGAAAGTTTGGGGGCACCGGATTAGGGTTGGCAATAACCAAAAAGCTGCTCCAGTTACATAACAGCGATATTGAAGTAGAAAGTAGCCCAGGCCATGGCACTACCTTTTCGTTTGAGTTACACTATGGGGTAGTAGCGTTTGCCGAGCAGGCAGAGGATAGTAAAATTCCCCAGATAACCTCGGGTAAAATAGTGGGATTACGGGTACTGGTAGCGGAAGATAATAAGCTAAATGTAGCAGTTCTCCGGCAGTTTTTAAAAAAATGGGGAGTACAGTTTGATGTTGCAGAAGATGGTGAAAAAGCGGTGGCATATACCAGAAAGCAAACTTATGACGTGATCCTGATGGATATCCACATGCCTAAAATGGACGGGCTAACAGCATCCCGGCATATCCGCCAGCAAGGTATTACCACTCCCATTGTTGCCTTAACGGCCTCAACCTTATCTGAAATACAGGAACAGCTTATACAGGCTGGTATTGATGATTTTACCACCAAGCCATTCATTCCTGAGTTGCTATATGGCACCCTGGCCAAATACCAGGTATTAACCTCAGACACCAAAAATCCGGATGAGAAGACTAACTGATCTGATCCGCGATTATTTTGGTTTTTCAGCAACCGAAATGCGAGGGTTTTGGGTGCTTCTTACCCTTGCGATAATTTCTTTGCTGGTCACTCCCACACTTCGAGAAATATTATACCAACCCTATGCCTATAGTCAGGAAGTGGCTGGGCAGCAGAAGTTGGATAGCCTCATTGCTTTGTTAGAGAACAAAACTGCTGAAGAACCCATCAGGCCAGGAAAAGAAGGAAAAAACGTGTCCACCAAAAGGAATTATTCTTTCTTTGATCCTAATACGGCTACCTTGGATGTACTACAGCAAAATGGAATGCCGGAATGGCTGGCAAAACGCGTAGTAAAGTACCGTGAAAAGGGCGGTGTGTATCGTACTAAAAGTGATATAACGAAAATCTACGGGTTCTCAGCCTCACGCTATGCACAGTTGGAGAAGTATATTCAATTACCTGAGTACAAAGCCAAAACACCGGTTCAGCTGGCCGATTTTCCGGCTTCTGGTAAGGGCGAAAGTATTAAATCAGCAAAAAAGGAAATATTAAAAATAGATATTAATCTGGCTGACTCCCTGAGTTTATGCCGAATACCGGGCATTGGCCCCGTATTTTCTTCCCGTATTATCCGCTTTCGTGATAAGCTAGGGGGGCTATATGATCCAAAACAATTTTCGGAGGTGTACCAACTAAGCCCGGAAGCGATAGATAACTTAGGAAAATACGCCTACATTTCGGAAAGTTTTCAGGTACAAAAAGTCAATATAAATACCGATGATGTTTCAACCTTAGCGAAGCATCCCTATATTTCGTTTCCGCTTGCGAAGGCCATGGTTCGCCATCGTGAGGATTATGGGAAGTATGAGCGGTTGGTGGATAGCAAAGAAGTATATCTGATGGATGAAGCTACTTTTCAGAAAATCGCGCCTTATTTAAGTCTGTAACTCACGTGTCTCATATGCAAAGTATTCTTCAGTCCTACCTCCGAAGGCTCACTAATTTAAGCAGTAATAACCGTTCGCTCTACTTATCCCAACTCCACCAACGTCAGCATCTCGATCTGCACGATACCGATTTTCTGAATAACTTTGCCTCATTTAAACTGATTGAGTGGCTGATCGCCGAAGGACAACACGATCTAAAGGGAATACCAAAAGGCAAACTCCCGCTCTGCCCTAAAGTAGATAGCCGACAGCCGTCGGCCTCCACGGTCAGTCGAACATTGCAGCAAATTGTCCGCACCGATCAGTTTTTGTACGACGAACAGGGGACACGTGACCTGTATGTGGGATGGCCGTTCATCCGGGGGCAATTTCAGGACGGAACTCCGGTACGATGTCCTTTGCTCTTCTTTCCAGTTACCCTGGAAGTGGAAACCATGGGAGACCTGGGACAACAATGGGTAATTACCCTGAAAAAGGAAGGGGCGCTCTCATTAAACAAAAGCTTTTTACTATCCTACGCTTTCCGCCATGAGCAGCCCTACAATGAGATGCTGGCTGAGCGCACCTTTGATGATCTGGATCAGGATAGTCGTATTTTTCGCACCAACTTATATCAGATTTTTAAAGAAAGCGATATTGAACTGAATTTCAATCAGGAGCTTTTTGTCGATCAACTCACTTCTTTTCAGAGCTTTACAAAACAAACATTTCAGGAAGAAACCACTCCGGGTATCCTGAAACTATTTCCTGAAGCAGTACTGGGTATCTTTCCGCAGGCCGGATCGTACCTGGTTCCTGACTATCAGATGCTATTGGCCCGGGATCATATTCCCGATATTGAATCTTTCTTTAGCAGACGGGCTCATGTAGATCAGGATCGCCTGACCGAAGTGCAGGATGCAATCGCTGAGGAAGATGCCCCTTCGGAAATGGAAATGTATCGTTACGCCCAGCGGGTGAAGGAGGAGCAAATTTATACCCCGTACCAATTGGATGCGTACCAGGAGCAGGCGCTGAAACAGGTGAAGCGCGGGAATTCAATTGTGGTGCAGGGCCCTCCGGGTACCGGAAAATCACAACTGATCACCAACCTCGTTTCTGATTTTATTGCGCAGGGAAAACGGGTGTTGGTGGTTTGTCAGAAGCGAGCGGCTTTGGATGTCGTATATCAACGCTTACACCAAAAAGAGGTGCATCCCTTCGTAGCCCTGGTGCATGATTTTAAAAATGACCGCCCCGCCATTTATAATCAGATTAGAAAACAGGTAGAAGCGCTGTACGAATACCAACTGAAGAATAACAACCTTGATTCAATATACCTGGAGCGGCAATTCCTTCAGGCAAGTCGGCAGATTGAACAGATCTGTGAAGAACTGAGTGAGTTTAAAGCAGCGCTGTATGAAGATGCTGAGGCGGGTGTCTCAATCAAAGAACTGTACCTCACTTCGCATATTGACTGGGAGGTGCTAAATGTTAAACAGGAATACCGTTATTTTCGAATACCAGAACTGCCCCAGTTTCTAAAAAAACTTCATACTTATGTGACCAATTATCTTAAGTATGATGTAGAACATTATATTTACGCGCATCGCAAATCATTCCTCGGGTATACCATTGAGGATCTTCAGCAGTTCAAAAAATACCTGAAGGAGATTCCGGTATATAAGAAAAAACTTGTTGAGCAGGTAAATGACATTCTAAAAACGGACATTGACTTTGTCACTTGCGAAAATATCCAACACCGGTCGGAAGACATTGATTTTTTCCTGAAGCTGCTGGAAGCACCCGAAAGCTATCGGTTTTTTCAATCGATCCTGGGTAAAATCGATAAAGATGCCGACCCGCTCTGGTTGGCAAACATTGAACGGATCGTCATGGAATGCTACGAAGGAAATGGCGTAGAGGTAAGTCTGAATGGGCCTGATCTGGGTAATTTTCAGCAATTGCTGCAACGAGCGGAGGAATCCCGTTCCGGATTGATCAAATGGGTTGCCTGGCAAATGGCTTCCAAGGACAAGCAGTGGCTTATGGAAGTCTTCCAGACCAACGAACTGGAACTCACCAAAGAGGGGTTTCAGGTGATGAGCGAGCGACTCGATAACCGCCTGAATCTGGAACATAACCTCACCAAACTGCGGGAGCGCATGTGGACGGAGCAAGTACCGGACCGGGATACCAGCAACCAGTACGAAAAAGCAGAACTGGAGCGATGGTTTACCTTTCAGAAGCAAGCATTGCAGGCCTCACTGTTGTTCAAAACATTTCGCAATTTCAACGAATATTTTGGCATCAATAATCTGGAATATACCGAATTAAAAGACCGCGTCTCTCAGATGCTGGAGTTGATTAAAGATATTCCTCAGCATCAGAAAAAATGGCAGCAATATCTGACGCCCGCGCAGGTCAGCCAACTGAATGAGGTAGAGCATGGGGAGCATTTTACTAAGGTGCTGGATCGCGATTTTGAGGCTTTAGTAGCATACGATACCCTGAAATCAGACTCACTTTCGCACGAGCGAAGTATTATGGAACGGGTGGTTGATGAAATGGAACCGCTCAACGCCGATGAGGCTGTGCGGCAGGTAGACAATAGCTTACGGTTAGCCTGGATTGATCATATTGAAACCAAATTTCCCGTACTACGAATTGTCTCTTCCTCCCGAATTCAGGAGCTGGAAAAAGATTTGCAGCAGGCCATTGCCGACAAGCAGGAAGTGAGCCAAGAGATTTTACTGATGAAATTACGGGAGCGCACTTATTACGATGTGGAATACAATCGGCAGAACAACCTGGTGACCTATCGGGATGTCAATCACCAGGTCACAAAAAAAAGGAAAATCTGGCCGATGCGTAAATTAATTTCCACTTTTCATAACGAATTGTTCAGTCTGATTCCTTGTTGGCTGGCTTCGCCAGAAACAGTATCAGCCATTTTTCCAATGGAGGAAACCCCATTGTTTGATCTGGTCATTTTTGATGAAGCTTCCCAGTGCTTTGCCGAGAAAGGCATTCCGTCTATGTACCGGGGGCAGCAAATTGTGGTGGTCGGTGACGAGCAACAGTTGCAACCCAACGATCTGTACCAGGTAAGGTGGGAAGAAGATACTGCCGAGGAGGAAGTAGAAAATGCTTTAGCGCTGGAAGTAGACTCACTCTTAGACCTGGCCAAAGCGTATTTGCCCACTTACCGGCTGGAGGAACATTATCGATCAAAATCCCTGGAACTGATTGACTTTTCCAACGCACATTTTTACCAAAGTAGCCTTCAACTGCTGCCCCATCGGGAAGATTTGGAGAAGAAAGAACCGGCAATACGTTATGTTCAGGTGAATGGACTATGGAAAGATCAAACCAATGAACCGGAAGCGGAGAAGGTAGTGGAACTGGTGCAGGAGCTTACCCAGCGCTTTCCGGATAAAAGTATCGGGATCATTACCTTCAACGTGAAGCAGCAGGATTTGATTCGAGACCGCTTGGAAGCAACGGATGGGGGTAGCGAGGGCATTAAAAATCTTCGGTTTATCAAGAATATTGAGAATGTGCAGGGAGATGAGTGCGATATCATCGTTTTCTCGGTGGCCTATGCTCCTAATGAGAAAGGTAAATTAATACTTCAGTTTGGTAGCCTGAATGCGGCTGGTGGTGAAAACCGGCTGAATGTGGCAGTTACCCGAGCCAGAGAATATATTTATCTGATAACCAGTATTTTACCTGAGCAATTGAATGTAGAGCAAACGAAAAATAGGGGTCCTAAATTATTTAAAGAATACCTGGAATACGCCTATCAGGTATCAAACGGACAGTATCAGGCGGTACTCCCAACGCTGTCGGACCACCATACCGAATGGTTCCTGCATAAACATTTACAAAAATGGGCCGAAGAAAACCTGCCGGATTTTAGTCTGGATAAGAAACTTCCTTTTGCTGATCTCACCCTGACCGAAGAATTAGCCGAGCGCACACATTATGTCGGGCTGTTGAATACCGACGATGATATTTACTTTCAGAGTCCTTCTGTGAAAGAGGCCCATGCTTATCGGCATGCCTTATATCAGGAAAAGAACTGGAAGTTTAAAAATATTTACAGCCGGCAGTATTGGCAAAATGCCCGCCATGTGCAGGAAGAAATCAATCGATATGTGCAGACCAGGGGAGAAAAACGCTAAGTCAGAAGATCGGAGGCGATATACTCAGCGAGTAGGGTTAAGTATTGCTGATCAGTTTCGTCAAAGTCATCTACCTGAGTACTGTCAATATCCAGAATCATGACAACAGCATCTTCTTTGATGATGGGAACAACAATCTCTGATTGGCTCTCGCTACTACAGGCAATATGATCGGGAAACTGATGAACATCAGGTACGAGCATCGTTCGTTTATCTTTCCAGGCCGTGCCACAGACGCCTTTACCAAAGCCAATACGGGTGCAGGCTACCGGGCCCTGGAACGGGCCGAGCACTAATTCCTGTTCTTGCACCCGGTAAAAACCCACCCAAAAAAAATGTAAGCTTTGCTTCAGGGCCGCACTAATATTGGCCAGGTTTGCAATCAGATTGGTTTCATCCTGAGTGAGAGATTTGATCTGAGGAAGTAGTGATTCGTATATTTGAGCCTTGGTTGCCTGCTCGGGTATCGTAATATTTTCGGCCATCCTTCTTGGGTTTCCAGTTACAAAGTACTTTTAAGACGAATCTGACAAGATGACCGTTGTGAAATTGTGCATATTTTTTGTTTATATATTGCGGTGGAGGTAAAGGTTTAATGAGAACCTCAAGGTGCGCATATTTGGAAAATAATAGAACAACCATGAAGCAAACTATCTGGATTATCTTACTTGGTTTCTTTTCGGGACTCATGGGAGCATATACCTATCAGCACTGGCTCTCACCGAATAACGATGTCCCACCAGCAAATTTTATTACCAATCGCACTTCAGATTCGGTAGGGCAACCTCACGTATCGCTGGTAAATCAAGCATCTACGGCAAAAACCACGATGATTAATGAAGATTTTGCGCTGGCATCGGCCAATAGCACCCCTAGTGTGGTGTACATCAAAACGGTATCTGAGAGTACGGGGCGCACCAGTTGGTTTGAGATGTTCTTTGAAGGCCGCTCCAGTCAGCAGGTAAGCAGTGGGTCGGGAGTAATTTATGCCCAGGATGGCTTTATTGTTACCAATAACCACGTAATTGAAAAAGCCGACCGCATTGAAGTGATTCATGGTAAACGGACCTATTCAGCCCAAATTGTGGGAGTTGATCCATCTACGGATTTAGCGGTACTGAAAGTGGAATCATCCAATTTGCCTGAAATCTCTCTGGGAAATTCAAGAGATTTGCAGGTAGGAGAGTGGGTGCTGGCCGTAGGAAACCCTTTCAATCTGACGTCTACGGTAACGGCAGGTATTGTCAGTGCCAAGGGCCGGCAGATCAATATTTTACGAAGCAATTTCCCGATAGAATCCTTCATTCAAACTGATGCTGCCATTAATCCGGGAAACAGTGGTGGAGCATTGGTAGACAAGAATGGTGCACTGGTGGGGATTAATACGGCCATATTATCAAAAACCGGCTCCTATGCGGGATATGGTTTTGCGGTCCCGGTTGATATAGTCAGTAAAGTGGTAGATGATATCATTGCCTACGGTGAAGTGCAAAAAGCTTTTTTCGGAGCGGATGTGGTTGATATGACCCCCACGATGGCGCGGGAGCTGAAGACCGAGGAGCTATCGGGGGTGGTGCTGAGCTACCTGCAGCATAATGGCTCTGCGGAAAAAGCCGGATTGCAAAAAGGAGACATCGTGACCAGACTCAATGGCGAAATAATTGATTCCCGAAGTGATTTCGAAGAGCTGATCAGTTACTATAGTCCTGGTGAAAAAGTGCAGGTAACCTACAAGCGAAACGACCAGCTTCACACCATTCAACTAACCCTTACCAATCGTGAAGGGACAACGGAGATTATTCAACGGCACTTGTATCGATCAAGCCCGCTCGGAGCCGAAATGGAAAAAGTTTCCCAGGTAGAAGCCGATCTTTTGAAGATTAACTCGGGAGTAAAGATCACCAAAGTAAGCGGTGGGTTGCTCCAGCGCCTGGGGGTTGATGAAGGTTTTGTGGTAACCTCCATCAATGGGCGAACCATTCAAGCTCCGGAAGAACTGGAAGAGATTCTGACCAAAATACGCGGTAGAGTCCGCATAGAAGGGGTTAATCAACGGGGCGTGAAAGGCTATTACTCCTTCTATTTCTAGTCAGTGATTTTCACTTTTGGAAGCACAGCCCATCAAAAATCGGTATCTGGCTCAGCCAAGTCCAGTTCCTCAATCCATACATTGCGATAAAGCACATGGTGGCCTTCGGCCTGAAGCTTGATGCCACCCGGAGTATCGGTGATGCCTTTCCCGCCATCGTTTCCTCCATCCAGACCGGAGTTCTCTCCGCCCCACACCTGGCTAATCATTTGGTTTTTATGTACTTTCTCACCATTGAAGTACATGGTCACCATCGGATTTTCGGTGCGCTTTCCATCTTCAAAGCGGGCGGCTCGAAACGTAATATCATAGGCATTCCACGCACCAACGCCATTGTAAGCATAATACGGTGACTCGGATTCGTTGATGACAGCAGCCAAGCCGTGGGCGGTAGAATCACCATCCAGTACCTGAATTTCGTATCGGTTTTGAAGATACACTCCACTATTGCCACCCTCCTCGGTAATCAGAAATTCCACGTGCAAACGAAAATCCCGGAATTTTTGCTTTGTTACAATATCGGCTGCACCATATTTGCCTCCTGCTGAGGCCGGGTCGTTACTATCTACCGTGGTACCGTCATCGACCGGGTCGGGAACAATCTCCCATTTAATCGGTAAACTGGCGGCCAGACGAGGCCCATTCCAATACGTCCATTTTTCGTCGAGCATTTGGCGGGTACCGTCAAACAGCACTTCAGCATCATTAGGCGCTTCGGTTCCTACTCCCACTTGCGCCAGCGCAGCAGTGCCGGTGGCGAGCCAGAAAAAGACTATATGAAGGGTGATATTGTTAAGAGAGAATAGATTAAGTTTCATGGTGCTGGGGATAGGTTGTGAATAAAAGTATCGATAATGAATTTTTATAAAAACTAGTTACGAAGAGCGCAATGTATGTAGAATTTCCTCAAGCTGTTCATTGAATAGCTCGGGTACTTCCACCATTGGGTAATGACTGACTTTTCCCACGGATAAAATTTCGTACCCTTCTTTCAGGTATTTTCTGAGCGGTTTTTTATCCGTAGGGGTAGCATCGCTCTGGATGAGGTATAGTTTAGCCGGAGCTTCCTGTAGCAGTTGAACTTCTTGTGCCGAAGCGTCAAACAAATTTTTAAGGGAGTTCCTGGCCATACTTTGATTGGCATTACGGATGTCCTTCACGACCGAATCTACCAGGGTTGAATCGCTTTCCGGGGTGAATAACATACCTCGGGTATAGCCATCCACAACTTCTGCGTAATTGGTTTCCATCATGCCCAGGAACATTTCTACTTCCTGCTGCTGTTCAGCAGTAATTTCTGCGCCTACATCTTTAAAATTATCAACTCCTACCAGGGCGATAACCCGGTCAGGCACTTTGGTAGCTGCTTCCAGCATTACGGTGCCGCCCATAGAATGTCCGATAAGCACAATATGCTGTAAGTCCAGTTTCTCGATGACTGCCACCACATCATTGCCAAATGCCTCCATGCTCCAGTCGTTTCGTTCATTGCCTGATTTCCCATGCCCGGCCAGGTCCAGCGTAACGACCCGGTAGCGATCCTTAAAATGATCGGTTTGGGGTTGCCAGTAAGTTTGGTTAATGGCCCAGCCATGAATAAAAAGCAATGTTGTATCACTATCCCCTTCACTCTGGTACGCGATGTTGACGCCATTATGATCTACGGTTTGGCCAAAACTCCAGTGAACGAAGCAGAGGAGAAAGAGTGTTATAAAACGCATAAGTATGGGTTCATGGTGGTGCGAAACCCAGTTTTGCTCAACTGTTTCTGGCATAAAGTCTATAATCAAAGAAGATAAATTTCGGAACGACTGAAATTTAGCAAAATACCATACATCTTATCCCATATTGGGAGGAATTTTCGCAGTTTAGTGCAAAATCAACAGGGGTATGAAGAACATGTTTTTCTGGAGATCATGGCATCCGGCCAGCCGGCGTGTATACGTCGGTATGTTAATACTGCTGTTCATTGTCATTATAAGTTTTATAAACTTTTATCCCAGAGGTATTCTGAATGTGGTATCCTGGGAGCGCATTTCAGAACTGAAGGAAGTCCCGGTAGCACAAGACCCAATCTCGGTCGGATTATTCTCCTTTTCCTATTCGTTGGATTACAATCTGGTCGTAGAGACATTTTTAGGCAGCACGCTACACTTATCTTCGACTGCGCCTTTGATGCTACTACTGGCAGTGTCCATTGCCTGGGTTGTACTGTTAACCGTTATTTCTGCGGCAGATCGCTTTTGGTATTATGTAGGCATATTACTGGTTATCGGGCTGATTTTACTGTTTCAACTTGAACAGTTACGCTGGTTCGGTCAAGTGAATAAAATCGGGGTAGTCATTGCTTTTACACTGTTTCTCCCGCCCACATTTTACTTTCAGCAGATTAATCGAAACTTTGGCCTAACCACGCGACTAGCAGTCTTCATAACGGCTACAGTGCTCTTTGGTATACTGGCAGCCCTGTTTACTGAAGTTCCGCATCCGGCAATTACCCTGGCCTATTATGGCATGGGAGTACCATTGGTGTTGAGTTTGGTATTTATCATGATCGTCGGGCATGAGCTGATTAGTTTTTTTACCACCATTGTTACCCAAAACAATACCCCCCAAAGCTCAAAAAGTCTGCTGCACCTGAGTGTGCTTTCAGTGGTCTATCTGGCAAATCTGGGGTTATTGATGATGAAAAATACTGGGGCTCTTTCCTGGGATATCATTTACCTGGATGCCTTCTGGTTGTTACTCACCATCAGTATTATTGGGTTGTGGGGATTTCAGCAGCGAGAATCTCAGTACAAGTTTTTATTTCCTTTTGCGCCCATAGGAGCATTGGTATACATCAGTCTGGGCCTGGTTGCCCTTAGCACGGTAGTCTTCCTGTCCTGGCAGGGCAATGATCCACTGCTGGAAAGCCTGGAGGATTGTATAGTGTACAGTCAGATTGGTTTTAGCGCTATATTTCTGCTGTACCTGATCGCCAACTTCATTCAGCCCTTTATGCAAAACCAGCAGGTATATCGGGTCATGTATCAACCGAAGACTCTGCCTTATGCCACGGCTTTAATTGGCGGAGCGGTTGCTACGCTGGGGCTATTTGCGCAGGCCAATTTCTTCCCTTACTATCAACTAGTGGCTGGTTATTACAATGGCATCGGTGATCTTCACTGGCTCACCGATGAATTATTTGTGGCCGAGCAGTACTATAAGTTGAGTAATCAGTATGCTAATAATAATCATCGGGCCAACTATTCTCTTGGGGCCTTAGCCCGGGAGCAGGGCGATCCGTTGCTGACCGCTTTCTACTTTCAGGAGGCCTTGAATAAGAAGCCCACTCCGCTGGCCTACGCCAATACCAGTGCCGCTTATCAAGTTAATAACCAGTACTTTGATGCGCTCTTTACATTGAAAAAAGGTGTAAAGGAGTTTGAGAAAAATGCGTACCTGCAAAATAATCTGGCCATGGCCTATGGTCGCACGGATATCCTCGATTCAGCGCTTTTCTGGCTCTCCAGGGCATCCGAGAATGTAAAAACTCGTACCGCAGCCGAAGCCAATAGCCTTGCGCTGATCGGACAGAAACGAAATCAGATAGATATTGCTACGGATTCTATTTTAGCCGATTTCGTCACGAGCCGGGATTATCCCCCCAGTCTGATTAATATTCTGACTTTACAGGGACAGCAGCCCAGCGATTCATTGAATTTTCCCATGAAGCCCGAACTGCCGGTGGATTCGGTGTTGACGAACTTTACGTACGCCCAACTTCGAAATTATCTGCTACAGGCAGACCCGATTGATACTTCTTTTGTTCGTCATGCTGAAGCACTAACTGAGTCAGGACCTAATATTCCGTATACGGAAGCTCTGCTTTTGGCGGAAGGGCAGGTGCTTTATAAACAGAATCAGGTTGTTGAGGCGTTCAAAAAGCTGGATCGTTTGCAATCGATCAATGTATTTAAGCAGAATTATTATCTGGATATTATTGGTCTTTGGGCATTGGATCAGCATTCTCCACGTTATGCTATCCGTTATTTTGCTCAACTGGCGGAGCGTAATTACAAAGATGCCCGGGTAAAATTTGCCGTATGTCTTACCGAAGCGCTTGCTTCCCCGGATGTCTCGCTTACGCAGGTGCGGCAATCCTGGCTGGAGTTACTGCAGGATTCTACCCAGAGCACCTTCCACGACATGGCGAATCAGATGTATTTGCTGCTGAACAAAACGTATAGCGAAACTGCTACTGATATTGAGCGCTATCAATGGCTGCGTTATCGCGCCCATGAACTTAAGGAAAACGAACTGAATGAAGCTTTTGATGCTTTCGAGGATAAAAATTACCTCGTCTTAGGGTTATACGATATGCTGGAAGAAGATCCGGTGCGATACAAAGAATGGGTAAGGCCCAGGATACAAGCGTTGCGAAAAGAAGAAGACGCCCTGAATTATCAGGCGGCGATCTATTTGGAATGGGCCTGGGCCCTCTCCGAAGTCAGCCCGACTACGATACCGGAACAGGGGCAACGGATCACCATGCTGGTTCCCCTGACCCGCTGGCAGCAATACGAAAAACAGTTTTATCAGGCCGCTTTGGCTGAGGCGCGCCAGCAAACTTCTGAAGCCCGACAGCAGTATGAGAAACTCTTAGGGAATCCTTTTTTTGAAAAAGGTTTTGTGGAAGCAGTGAATTATCTGTTTTCAGAAAAAGAGGAAGAAATTAGTTACCAGTATTGGCTGGATGCCATTCAGACCAATCCTTACTCCCCCTTACTGCGGGAAGAATACATGCTATCGGCCCTTCGTTTAGGGCTGGAAAATTACGCTGAGGAAAGTCTGTCAGACTACCGGGAAATGGTGTCGAATCAACAATTTCAGGCTTTCAAACTACGCTTTGATGAAACCAAAGAAGCGTACGCCATTGCTTTTTAAGGTTATTCTCCCGTTCTTTTTCGCTTTACCATTGGTGGAAGAAAAATAGCGATTAAAACCTGCTTTCATTCCACCTTCAATCATGGCAAGTATGAAAATATATACCAAAACCGGAGACGACGGCATGACCTCGCTATATGGTGGTACCCGGATCTCCAAAGCAGATTTACGTATGGAAGCCATTGGCACGGTAGACGAGCTGAATGCCCAGTTGGGATTATTACGTGATCAGCCAGTCAATAAAATGCGGCAGGATGATTTTCAGGTAATACAGGAGCATTTGTTTGTGATTGGCGCTTTACTGGCCAATGACCAAGATCGGCCCAACATGCCAGACCTGCCGGATGATAGTATTGCCTGGTTAGAGCAGGGTATTGACCGAATGGAGGAAGCATTGCCCCAGATGCGTTTTTTTATATTGCCCGGAGGTCATTCTTCGGTGTCGCTGGCGCACGTGGCCCGTTGTGTATGCCGCCGCGCAGAACGGCAGGTTGTGCGATTATCCGCCCATGTTCGTGTGCCTCATGTTATTCAGATATATCTGAACCGTTTATCTGACTACCTATTTGTGTTGGCCCGTTTTCTGGGGCAGGAGCTGGATGTTGCAGAAATACCCTGGAAACCACAAAAAAAATAATATTCTCTACCAGGTTTTGGATTTTTTTTAGATAGAATCTAGTATGCAACACGTTAGCCTGTATGAGTTAAATCAACAGATTAAGTCTGTTCTTTCCTCCCAACTGGAACCCACTTATTGGGTTGTGGCTGAAATTGGTGAGATGCGGGTTGGGCAAAACGGTCATTGCTATCTGGACTTAATTGAGAAAAACGGCGATTATCTGTATGCCAAGATCCGGGCGACTATCTGGAGTAATGCCTATCGTGGGCTGGGTGCCTGGTTTGAGTCCATTACCGGTGAACAACTTCGTCCGGGCCTAAAAATATTAACCCAGGTAGAGGTGAAGTTCCACCACCTGTACGGCCTTAGCCTGAACATAAAAGACATTGATGCTCAATTTACTTTAGGGGAACGAGCACTGAAGCGTCAGGAGGTTATCAATCAACTGCTGGAAGATGGTGTCTTTGAGATGAATAAAGGGCTGGCATTGCCGGTAGTTCCTCAAAAAATTGCCGTCATCAGTTCTCCAACTGCTGCCGGATTGGGTGATTTTATCGATCAGTTACAAGGCAATGGTTACGGCTATCAGTATCAGGTGCAACTGTACAAAGCAAAGATGCAGGGTAATGATGCCGAAGAAAGTATCATCCAGGCCCTGCACCAGATATTTCAGCATCACGAACAGCAAAATAATCGCTTTGATGCTGTCGTGATAATCAGGGGGGGCGGTGCTCAGGTAGATCTGGATTGTTTTGATGGTTATGATGTTGCTGCGCATATCGCCCAGTTTCCTTTGCCGGTGATCAGTGGCATTGGGCACGAACGCGATGAGACCGTGGTAGACCTGGTAGCCCATACCCGCATGAAAACCCCTACTGCCGTGGCAGAATTTTTAATCAATCGGGCGGCCCAGTTTGAAGGGGCACTGGATGAACTTGCCCGAAGAATGATTCAGGTTTCCGAACAAATTTTGAATAACCAGCAATACCGTTTAGAGCGACTACAATCCAGTCTCAAGCTATCGGTGGTATCTCAAAATATTCGTCAGCAGCACTATCTTGACCAGAAGCAGCAACAGCTAAAACAAGGCGCCTTTCGTCGCTTACAGTACAGACAGGATCAGTTGAACACGTTTCTGACAGTACTCCAAAAAAATCCCCAGCGGCAGGTGCGGGAGCAATATCAGCGTTTAAAGTCAATTCAAACCCTGATGGAGATGGTAGACCCCGAAATGGTGCTACGGCGTGGGTTTAGTATTACTTATGTTGAGGGAAAACCCATCAAACCTACGGCTACTCTGAAAACGGGTGACCAGATTGTGACAAAAACCGCCGAGGCTACGTATCTTAGCAGCCTGCAACAAATAATAAAATCAGAGAATGCCCAAAAAGAAGTCCGTAGAACCCCAGAATTACCAGACCGCGATGGATGAACTGGAAACGATCGTTCAGGCGGTAGAAAACGAAGAACTGGATGTAGACCAACTTTCCGAAAAGGTGAAGCACGCCCTTCATTTGATCAATTTTTGCAAACAACGGCTGAAGACTACCGAAGACACGCTAAATCAGGCCTTTGAGGATGATTAGGCCTCAACTGTGAGCAAGAGCGTAACAGGTGCGGTTTTGAGCTGTTGGTATTTTTTTGCTAATTTTAAGTTTATTATACGATTTAACCAGATCGGTCGTTTAGAACAAGTATCATTTGCTAACCAATTCATAGGGTTATGAACAAACGTTCAGAAAGTGCCCATCCAAAATATTCGTTTTTTAAGCGTGAACCGAAGTTTTCGGTGCTCATTGTAGCGTCGTCTATGGTGGTGCTTTTAATTTTTGTGGTTTTCTTTGGTTTTGATAATGAGACTTCTTTTTCTGATCTGTTCTGCCATCAATCTCTTGGTAAAGTAGCTAAAACCAATCTGTACAAAATCAAAGACTTTTTTGATCAGATTACCATCGGATCAACGCTGATGCCCAGGTAAAACCACTGCCAAACGCCGCCAGACAAATCAAATCACCTTCTTTAATTTTCCCCTGCTCCCAGGCTTCACTCATGGCAATGGGAATGGATGCTGCTGTGGTATTTCCGTAATGCTGAATATTATTGAATACCTGCTCATCCGATAGATTCAGCAGCCTTTGTACCATCTGACTAATCCTCAAATTGGCCTGATGGGGAATTAGTAAATCTATATCAGAGGGCTGATAACCATTGGCATTTAATGCTTCCTGAATCACTTCGGGAAAACGGGTAGAGGCATGCTTGAATACATAGTTGCCGTTCATCACTGGAAAGACCGAGCCTTTCTCAATCATTTTGGCCTGGTTTCGAGGAATGGCCCGAGAACTGCCAGGATCTAATACCGCCAAATCCTCTGCATATTCTCCTTCGGAATGGAGATGGGTAGATAGAATGCCACGATCAGATTCTTCCGTTGCCTGCATCACCACCGCGCCTGCACCATCTCCAAAGAGCACAGACACTGCCCGTCCCCGGGTGGTGAGATCCAAACCACTACTGTGGATCTCAGAGCCAATTACCAGCACCGTATTGTACATGCCCGTTTTAATAAACTGATCGGCGATGGAAATACCATAAACAAATCCTGTACACTGCGTCCGGATGTCAAGCGCTCCAATGGTGGGTACCTTGAGTTCCTGCTGTACAAGCACGCCAGATCCGGGAAAATTATAATCTGGGCTTAGGGTCGCAAACACAATGAAATCTACATCCTGCGGAGTCAGCCCGGCATTTTCTAGCGCCATGCGAGCCGCTTTGGTGCCCATATTGGCGGTGGTGTCTTTACCCAATTCAAAAAAACGACGTTCCTCAATACCCGAACGTTCGCGAATCCATTCATCAGAAGTATCCATCAATTGTGCGAGGTCGTCGTTGGTTACCACTTTTTCCGGCAGGTATCGCCCGATACCGGTAATTCTGGAATTTCTCATATTAGGTTGTGTAATTGATATAATTGTAAAATAGCCAAATGCAATTTTACAAAAATTGCTTAATTAACAATTTTAAGTCGAACAATTTCTGGTCAGTAGGCAGAAAAGTACCAGTTGAGAGACTGCCCCGAGCTAAGAGACGCAAGTGAAGAGAAATATTGGTTCTATGAGGTTTTTGTTCCCATAATTCGTTGGCGATGCTGCACCCCCCAGTTTCTCAGGGCCTCAATTACCTTATCCAGCGAACTACCGTATTCGGTCAGCGAATACTCTACCGTGACCGGAAAGGTATCATACACTTTTCTTTTTACCAGCTGATTCATTTCCAGGTCGCGTAGTTCTTTGGACAACATTCGATCGGTAATGTTGGGAATTTCTCGGGATAGTTCGGAAAATCGCTTTACGCCAAATGTTAAAGCAATGATAATGGGAAGTTTCCATTTTCCATTGAGCACATCAAGGGCGTCTCTCACCGGACGAATCATGGCCGTACACGCGCCATGATCAAGCTGTTCTGGATTTTTCATAAGTATCAATTTGAGGTTTTAGCCAAAGCTATACAAGAGTATAGTGCTATACTACAGTATAGTACTTACAAATATATAGTTAATTACCTTACTATTGTATCGTAATTTTAAAAATAGTACGGATAAAGATTTGTGTAACCACACGAAACTGATCCGGCTAAAAACTCATGAAATTTTCAAATCATAACAGAAGAATACTATGAAAAAAGATAGACTCATTTTTTGGATCACTACTGGAATTTTTGGAGTGATGATGCTTTTCAGCGCATTCAACTACTTTTTCAACGAAGAAGTGAAAAGCGGATTTGTTCACCTGGGGTTTCCTGATTATTTCAGGATAGAGCTAGGGATCGCCAAGATGCTGGGCGCTCTCACGCTCCTCTTACCGATGATGCCTGATAAAATTAAGCAATTCGCTTACGTGGGTTTTACGATCAATTTACTATCGGCAGCGATTGCCCATATGGCGAGTGGCGACCCGCTGTCAGTTTCGATCATGCCATTGGTATTTTTAGGAATACTGGCGGTCTCGTATATTTATTACGAGAAATTAAAATATCGGTCAGCAGTGAAAGCCAATGCGTAATTTTTTCAGAAAAAGCATGCTTTTGTGCTCAGGAAGCATTTTACATCAGCAGGAATTGATGGATGGTTTTTCCTGAGCGCAAGCTGTGTTATGAAACAGCCCCTTCAGCCTGGAGCAAGGCTTCCAAAAGCAGCCGTCCGTCGGTATTATGCAAAACTTCGTCGGCTGCCCGTTCGGGGTGGGGCATAAGTCCCATCACATTTTTTTGCCGGTTTGTAACTCCCGCAATGCTGTTGGTCGATCCATTGCAATTACTGATTTCATCCTGCTCACATTGTTCGTTCACGTAGTAAAACATGATCTGCTCGTGATCTTCCAGTTCTTTGATTACATCAGGGGAGGCATAATAGCGTCCCTCGGCGTGGGCTATGGGGACTTTATACGCCCGGTTGGGATCAAGCGTGGCAGTCATGAGCGTAGAACTGGTGGCGGGCTTCAGATACACATTTTTGCAAATAAATTTCTGATGGATATTAGGCAACAATACCCCAGGCAGTAAATGTGCTTCGGTGAGAATCTGAAAGCCATTGCAAATACCCAACACATGCCCTCCCCGGTTGGCGTGCTGAATCACAGATTCCATAATGGGAGAGAAGCGGGCAATGGCCCCGGCTCGAAGATAATCTCCGTAAGAAAAGCCTCCCGGCACTACGATGAAATCACATCCCTGCAAGTCGGTATCCTTGTGCCATAGTTTTACAGTTTCCTGCTGTAAGACATGCTGAAAAACATAAAAGATATCCTCGTCGCAGTTTGAACCGGGAAAAACAATAATGCCAATTTTCATGGGGGAAATATATGATAAGGGTTGGTCAATGGAAGCGGAAAAATTAGTAAATCCGCTTCCGATATACAAGCAAAAAGTCTAGGCATTGCTCCATTTAATCCCACAGCCGATGGCTTTGGTTTTGGTCAGGGGCACCTCTTCATTGTTTAATAAGGCATCTACGGCATCCTGCACATAATGCGTGTCCGCTTTCTCAGCATCCGTATAATTATTATCGATTGTACCGATATAGGCTACCCGGAATTTATCGGCTGCCTCTTTTGCCAACACATACACATGCGGAGTATTGGTGGCACCGTATTCCCGGGTGATTTCCTGGGTTTCGTCCATCAGATAGGGAAAGGTGTAATCTTTCTCCTCAGCCCGGGCCTGCATATTTTCATAACTGTCAGCGGGTGAGCGTCCCGGGTCATTGGGGTTGATGGCAACTACAGGAAATCCCTGATGGGCATAGTCTTTATTCAATTGATTGATACGGTCCTGATAGAGTTTAGCGTAAGGGCATTCATTGCAGGTAAATACCACGATGAACCCTTTAGCCTCTTCATAGTCACTGAGTGATACCATTTCTCCATCTACATTCTTCAGGTTGAAGTTGGTGGCGTAATCGCCTACTTCATAACCAGTGGGAGGCAGGGTAAAACTTCCTAGTCCAATAAGCAACGTGAGCACGGTGGTAAGGGAAAGGGTTTTCATGACAGTGTTAATTAGGGTTGAGTAATTGATTTACTTGAGTAAATAAAGCTTCCGCTGAATACTCTCCTTCGTGGAAACTTTCTTCCCCACTACTGTTAATGAATAGGGTAGCAGGAATGGCCCCACTCCAATCGGGCGAGATGCGGTCTATCCAGGCATTATGGTCAACCGCATCAAGAAAAACCACCTCCGACTGAATATTTTTTCGCTGATAATATTTAGCGGCGGCTTTTGCCTCCATATCCAGGCTGACCAGGAGTACTTTCACTTTGGTCGGTGAGTAGGAGGTCTGAAGCGAATCAAAGTAGGGAAGCTCTTTAATACAGGGTTTGCACCAGGTAGCCCAGAAATTGACAACCAGTACTTCGGCTTCGTTTTTCTCCCGGATACGCTCTTCCAGACCTTGAAAGTCGAGCACGGGAATTTCCTGACTCAGGAGTTCCGAGCCATATAGTAAAAAGGGAATGAGCCAAACGAGTAACTTCATAAGTGGCGAGAAATAGTGTACCATACGAATTTGGGGAAACAATGTTTTTTACGATTTAGTATTCAGGGCGATGCCGGATCAATCGCCTTCGGTAGGCATTAAAAATTCTGGATTTTGAGATTAATCCTTCGTATTTGCCGTGATTCAGCACCGGAAGATTCCAGGCGCCGGTTTTTTCAAACTTATCCATCACTTCCTGCATGGTATCACGGTGAGAAACGACATCGGGTGGGGCGTGAGACAAAGTGCCTATAATAACATTCTGTTGTGCTTCGGTATCGAACATAATTTCGCGGATGTCATCCAGGGTAATAATACCCATCAGCTCTTTTTGCTCATTGATCACCGGAAAAATATTCCGTCGGGAAACCTGCACCAGATTTACCAAATCGCCCAGTGTAGCTTCGGGATGGATGGTTAGCAGGTCTTTTTCCACCAATTTGTCAATTTCCATTTGGTCTAACACCAACTGGTCCTGGTCATTGGTAATCAGTAATCCTCGTTTCACCAGCCCCCGGGTGTAGAGGGAGTATCGTTCAAAATAATAAATTGTGCTATAAGAGAGCGCTGAAACCAGCATCAGTGGTACGAAGAGGGTATACCCGCCGGTAATCTCGGCAATTAGAAAAATCGCTGTGAGCGGGGCATGCAGGACTCCACTCATCACCCCACACATGCCCACCAGTGTAAAATTACTGAGGCTGACTGATCCAATCAATCCCAGGGAATTGATGATTCTGGCTACCCAGAATCCGGTGACTCCTCCCAGAAATAATGAAGGACCAAAGATCCCGCCGTTTCCTCCTGATCCCAGTGTAACGGCGGAGGCAAAGGGTTTTACCAGAATCAGCCCAAAAATGAATACTGGGATAAATAATGGATTGTCAATTTTATAAAAGAAAAGGCTGTTATCTAGTATGTTAGCCTCTTTTCCATGAAGTAATACTTTAATAAAATTATAACCTTCTCCGTATAATGGCGGGAAAACAAAAATCATTAATCCTATTGCAATGCCCCCCATCAGAGCACGGTAGATGGGGCTTTGTAAGGTCGCCATCCAATCTTCTACTGTATACGTAACCCGGGTGAAGTACAGTGAAACCAGGCCACAGATCACTCCCAGAATAATAAAGTAGGGGGTATCAGTGGCTACGAAAGGCTCGGAAAGTGTAAATCGGAACAGGATATCATCGTGGTATAATAGCATAGAGGTGAGAGAGCCAGCCACTGAGGCAATCAGTAACGGGATGAATGCGTTGATATTCACCTGAGTAAGGATGACCTCTATGCTGAAAATTACCCCGGCGATCGGGGAATTAAAAATTGCCGAAATGGCTCCAGCGGCCCCACAGCCAATCAGTAAGGCTCTTTTTTTTGCTTGCAGATGCGTAAATTGCCCCACTGCTGAAGCGATGGCTGACCCCGTCATCACAATAGGTGCTTCCAGTCCTACCGATCCGCCAAACCCTACCGTAATTGCACTTCCGAAAAGGTTAGAATACGTTTTACGTCGATTGATATTACTTGATTTCTTAGAGATGGCGTACAAAATATCCGTGACTCCATGGCCGAAGGGTTCCCGGAATAAATACTTTGCCAGGATGGTGGTAATGAGGAGTCCGAGCAGGGGATAAGCCAGATAATAGTAATTGGCATAGTTGGCATCGCTGCCGCGGGTGAGCAGGCTTTCTACCAGATGCACGGCTTCTTTGAGCAGCACTGCGGCTACTCCGGCGAGGCATCCAATAATGATACTCAGCAAAATAATGAAATTTCGACTGCGCAAATGCTTAATTCGCCATACTAACAGTTGTACTCGCCAGTTACCTGATTTCATAACTGCATGATCATTCCGGCACGAATGTAGGAATTAATAGAAGAGTTATCTAACCCTATGCTGATATACTGACCTTCATAAGAAAAAAGGGAGTCACTATTTCCTGCAACTGGTTTGGTGATGCAGAGAACGGCGACTCCCACAAGCTGAAATTAGGTTGAGACCTTACGCACTTCGAAAGTTACATAGCGTGCACGTTATAGAACTGGTAGTGAATATAGGCTTTGTTCGATTTCAACATTCTGAGAACGTGAATCCACAGCCGTTCATAAGGGACTACCTCAATTTCAACTTCCAGATCGCTGGGAATTTTAGTGTCAGCTAGTTTCTGGTAATAGGTATTTCCTTTTTCCTGTACCCGGTCAAAGTCAAAATCTTTCTCAATCACAATTTCCAGTAAGCGAATAAAGACACTACTGCGGTAGTTGTTACGCTTATCCAGGTGAGAGGATTTAAATTGCGACATAGAACCGACGCATTGCTTCAATTCATTGATATTCCCATTTCGCAGCAGAAACATAAACTGAATGGTAAGCGAGGCGATATTAAAGCTTTCGTATTCTTTAGGATATTCCGGCTTCGCCTGAAGGAATTCTTCAAGATTAAAGCCCCAGCGCAGGATTTTGGTATCGTTGAAGTAAATAAGGTATACCCGGTAGATGGCCCAACGATCGCGGATTTCCTGAGATAAATTATTAAAATTCTTATTGGTACGCACCTTACGGAATACTTTAGCTGCATCTTTATACTGCTCACCTTTCATCAGCAATAGCAGGTAATACTCCATAAATGAAAACCAGTCGGTATGGCTGGGTTTGAAAAGGGCCTGCTTGCGCTTGGCATAAGGAATGCCACTGACTACTTCTTCCAGGTAGATGTAAGAGTATAGTTTGGTGAAAACAATCTCTTTCTGATTAAGATTGACATTGATTTCACTGTTAGGACAATTCAGATAGCGATCTTCCAGTTGGGTACACAGTTCAAGTGTTTTGTCATAGTCCCAGTTTAACTGGTAATAAAGCAACGATAGCTTATAACCAATGATGGTGATTGATTCACTTTGTACGCGATCTGCGATATGGTGAATTTGCTCGATGGTCTTGGGGATGGTATCCAGTACCCGCTTCTGGGCGCTCACCGACTTGTGGATGTGCACCAGCGTCTCATAAAATAAATCTTCGCTGGATTGATACGCTCGGAGCTTTAGTCGGTATTCGGCTACGGCAGCTCGGGCCTCTAAAAAGGGAGTAATCTTTCCCTGGCGGGAGTGATAATTTTTTTCTAGCTCCAGGGCTGAAACCAGAATGTCATACAGTTCAAACTCGGTAGCGGTACGAATCAGGGGCGGCAGGAGCTTTTGCGCAATCTCATCGGATTTTTCCTGCGTCAGGATTTTGGCATGCTGTAAAGTCCGCTCACAGTCATAACGACATTGTTCGTAGCTGGTATAACTCTCTTTGTCATAGTCCAGAAAGAACAAATGATTCAAAAGTTTACTTTTCAGCTTGGATTTGGCGTTTCTATAATTCCGGTTGCCAGGATCTGCCTCAAAAAGCGTTTTTGCAGCCTCATCATCCGAAGTAAAGGTTTCATTCAGAATCCCTTGATACAATTGGTTGTCTTTGGATGTTTCTTTCTTTCGAAAATTGAAATTCACCAGTTGGATACTGCGGTGCCCTTTCTTGCGAATGATCTGGATTAGATCTTGAAGTTCGTTCATAAACTTGTAGGTACAATGGTAGAATGCATCCTAAAAGTAGGGAAAAATTTAATAAACTGAAATAACCTTACATATTTTTTTTAAAAAATATTAATAGAAAATGCTCTTTTAATCAGGTAATTGGGTGTTAATATCTAAAAAAAGTAGTTTTAAGGCCAAAATCTTACATCAATAAATAAACTCACCTGTATCCCACACACCAATTTAACCAAGTAGGATGATCTTAAAACTAAAATCCAAACAGGCCGGGAAGCCATAAACTTAAAGCAGGGATATAGGTAACAACTATCAAAGCAACAATCATCGCAATGAATAATGGTAGTAGCGGTTTGATCACTTTATCAATGCCGATACCGGCTACACTACACCCTACGAATAGCACCGAGCCAACCGGAGGAGTGCAAAGGCCAATGCAGAGGTTCAGCACCATCACAATACCAAAATGTACCGGGTCCATGCCGAGGCTGGTTACCACGGGCAGAAAAATGGGAGTGAAAATCAATACCGCCGGCGTCATATCCATAAATACTCCTACGGCGAGTAGAATGACATTGATGATAAGCAGGATCACGATCGGATTATCACTCACCGCTAGCAGAGCCTCGCTCACGCTCTGGGGAAGGTTCTCATATGACATCACCCACGACATGCCCACCGAGGTGCCAATGAGGATCATCACAATGGAAGTAGTGCTCACCGTTTGCAGTAGTATTTCCGGTAAATTTTTATGATTTACTTTCCGATACACAAAAACCGATAAGATCAGTGTATACAACACCGCTACCGCTGAGGCCTCAGTTGCGGTAAAGATGCCTGCGATAATTCCGCCAATCACCACAACCAGCAGGATCAGGCTGGGAATAGCATCCAGAAATTTTGCAAAGGCCTCACCCATACTGCTTCGTTCTCCTACCGGATAGCGATGACGTCGGGCAAAGACTCCCGCAACCACCATCAGCGATAGTCCTACGATGATACCCGGAATATATCCGGCCAGAAACAAGGCTGCAATGGAAGCTCCACCACTGGCCAGGGAATACACAATGAGGATATTACTGGGAGGAATGATCATCCCGGTGGTAGAGGCTGTGATATTCACGGCAGCACTGAAGGGCTCTGAGTAGCCCTCTTTTACCATGCGGGGGTGCATGATGCCCCCAATGGCCGAAGCAGCGGCTACCGCTGAGCCTGAGATTGCTCCAAAAAGCATGGCCGCAATGATATTTACGTAGGCCAAACCGCCGGGCAGTGTACCCACCAGTACTTTGGCAAAATCTATCAGTTTGGCGGCAATACCACCTTTGTTCATCAATTGCCCGGCCAGTATAAAAAAAGGAATGGCCAGCAGGGCAAAGCTATCCAGGCCCGTTGCCATTCGCTGGGCCAGCGTGGTAAAGGCCGCGATGGATTCAATGCTGACTAGCATGGTGAACATGGCTGAGAGACCGATGCTGAAAGCAATCGGGACGCCAATGCTCAATAAAACGACAAAGCTTAGAACAAGGATCAGGATTTCGGTAAGATACATAAGTAGGTAGGTGGTAGGTTAGTCTAAGGCGTGGCCAAGCGAACTATCGTCGGATTGATGCGGATAAAGGATATTCAGTATACTATAGTAAATGATGGTGAATCCTGAGAGGGGCAATACCAGGTATACGATACCGATGGGAATTTCCAGTGCCGGAGAAGTTTGCCCTAGCGTAAAGACAATATAGACCAGCCGTAAGCCTCCTACCACCATCGCCAGAAGAGCAAACATGGCCACCAATCCATAAATTACCGTATTTAGCACTTTTTGACGACGCTCATTGAGTTTTTGCATGAGGATGTCGATGGACAAATGCATTTTTTTTCCGGTCACGTAGCTGGCCCCCAACAGGCTTAACCAGATCAGCAGGTAACGGGAAAGCTCGTCGGTGAAAGAGCTAGGAGATTGAAGAATAAAGCGGCTGGCTACCTGCCAGAGCACATTGATTACCATCAGCGCCATAATGCCGATCAGTATTTTTTCCAGAAAGCGATCCAGATAGGGTTTGAATTTCATAAGGGAGTAGTAATAAGAAGGTCAGGCTAACGAGCACTTATCTGAGCGGTGCTATCTACCGGAACGGCTTGTATTCGTTGGATGAGATCGTATACTTCCGGCTCATCTTTATACTGTTCGTACATGGGCTGCACCTTATCAGAAAACTTGGATTGATCAGGACGGGTGATGGTGACCCCCGCTTTCTCAACTGCTTCCAGGCTTTCCTGCTCGGCCTCAGCCCATAATTTGCGTTCATAGGTAACGGACTCGTTTGCAGCTTCCTGAAGCCATTGCTTTTCTTCTTCAGAGAGGCTTTCCCAGACAATGGTGCTGATCAGCAAAATATCGGGGATGGCCGTGTGCTCATCGAGCGAATAGTACTTGCAAACTTCGAAGTGCTTGGAGAAATAGAAACTGGGCGGATTATTCTCCGCTGCATCTACCACTCCCTGTTGCAGGGCCGTATAAAGTTCTCCATAAGAGATAGGGGTAGGGGATCCGCCCAGTTCCTGTACCATCTCAATGGCAGTGTTACTAGGCATTACCCGTATTTTTTTCCCCTTCAAATCATCGGGCTCATCTATCGGAGCATCTTTGGTATAAAAGCTGCGGAAACCGGCATCGTAGAAGCACAATCCTCTAAGCCAGAATTTTTCCCCTTCCAGCATTAATTCCTTTCCTATGTCACCATCCAAAGCTGAAAACTGATGTTCCTTTCCCTTAAACAGGTAAGGGATGGATAGCACCTTGAAGTTGGGCGCAAAGCCTTCCATTACGGCGGAAGAGCTTTTGGTCATGGCCAGGCTACCGATTTGTAACAGCTCAATACACTCCCGTTCCTGGCCTAACTGAGCACTGGGGTATACATTAAGCTGTAGTTGACCATTGGATTTTTCTTTCACCCTTTCTGCCATAAATAACATCGCCTGATGCACCGGATGCGATGCATCGTTGGAATGGGCAATTTTTAAGTAACGTTCGCTGGTCAATTGGTGGCAGCCAAAAAGAATACTGCTGCTGAGAAGGAGGAGGTAGCTGTATATAAGTAATCGCATGAATCTAAGGTACCGATTAAGTTTATTTATTCCTCAGACTTCGAATGATATTCATGGCCTGTTGGGTCCGCTCTGCCAGGAGGTCATACTTGCTTTCCTGGATAATATCCTTGGTAATCAGTTGAGAACCCATGCCCACGCATGCCACTCCGGCCTCAATCCAGCCCTTAAGATTCTCTTCGGTCGGCTCAACACCCCCGGTGGGCATAATGCTCGTCCAGGGACAAGGGCCTTTTACGCCCTTAACGAAGGCTGGGCCGCCAACCTGGGTAGCCGGAAAAATTTTCACAATATCAGCACCCAGTTCTTCGGCATACGAAATCTCAGAAAGGGAGCCACAACCCGGCGACCAGGATATCTTACGTCGGTTACAAACCTTGGCCATATCGGCGCTTAAGATTGGCGAAACGATAAAATTCGCTCCTAATTGAATGTATAAGGAAGCGGTGCCAGCATCGACGATAGAGCCCACTCCCAGGATCATATCGGGTAGTTCGGCCTCGGCGTACTTATTTAAATCCCGAAATACCTCGTGGGCATAATCACCCCGGTTGGTAAATTCAAACACGCGTACGCCGCCGTCGTAACTGGCCTTAAGTACCTGTTTGGCTACTGAGAGATCTTTATGAAAAAATACCGGAACCATCCCGGTTTCGTGCATCAGGGAGAGTACCTGGATACGGGTAAATCGTGCCATCGTCTATCGTAAATCAGTTGTGAATGTAAAGAGTAAAATTTGAGAATATGCTAAGATGCTGTTTTATAACATCTTAGCATATTAAATATAAACCAGTGGTTTAACGAGAAACGCGCCCTGAGGCATCGCCACTCATCAGTTTTTCCACTTCCGGTACAGTAACGAGGTTGAAATCCCCGTGAATGGTGTGCTTGAGGCAGGAGGCGGCCACTGCGAAATTGAGTGCTTTCTGCAGATCATCACTATAAGTGAGTAAACCGTAAATCAGGCCACCCATAAATGAGTCTCCACCACCAACGCGGTCTACGATGTGGGTAATTTGATAGGTCGGTGCTTCGTAAAGCTTTTTGCCATCGTACAGCACACCTGACCACGAATTGTGGCTGGCACTGATTGAGCCCCGCAGTGTAATGATCGCTTTGCTGGCCTTGGGGAATTTCTCCAGCAATTGCTGGCAAACTGATTCGTATGCCGCGGCTTCCACATTACCTTGCGTAACATCTACTCCTTCCGGGTGGATATCAAAAACCTTTTCGGCATCTTCCTCATTGCCTAAGATGACATCGCATCCGGCTACCAGTTCTGGCATAACATCGGCGGGTTGTTTTCCGTATTTCCACAGATTCTTCCGGTAGTTCAAGTCGCATGAAACGGGAATCCCTTTGGCATTGGCCGCCTGTACTCCTTCCAGGCATACATCCGCTGCGCCTTGAGAGACGGCAGGAGTGATGCCTGTCCAGTGAAACCAGGAGGCACCGTCCAGGGCTTTGTCCCAGTCAATCATACCCTTTTCAATGTTGGCCAGAGCGGAATTTGCGCGGTCGTAGACCACCTTACTGCCCCGGCTAACAGCACCGGATTCCAGAAAATAGATGCCCAGCCGTTCGCCACTCATATCGATATGATCCGTGCCTACATTGTATTTTCGGAGCATGGAAAGGGCGGCAAGCCCGATATCATTATTAGGAAGGCGGGTAACAAATTGAGGGTTCAGCCCATAATTGGCCAGTGATACAGCTACATTGGCCTCACCGCCTCCGTACGTGGCTTCAAACTCGGTGGCCTGGATAAATCGTTGAAACTGAGGGGTAGCTAGTCGGAGCATGATCTCTCCGAAGGTGACAACTTTTTGACTCATAAATTTAAATTAGGTTAAAGCCAGATGAAATTATCTAGCGCGTTGGTTGTTCAAATTGAAAATAGTTTTTTGCGTTGTGATAACAGATGTTCTGCACTGTCTCGCCAATCAAATCAAAATCGTGGGGAAGTTCGCCATTCTCAATATCACTACCAAACAGATTGCATAAGATTCGGCGGAAATACTCGTGGCGAGGGTAGGAGAGGAAGCTTCGCGAATCAGTCAGCATACCCAAAAATCGGCTTAACAAGCCTAAATTGGAGAGCGCATTCATCTGCCACTCCATCGCCTCCTTCTGATCCAGAAACCACCATCCGGATCCGAACTGCATTTTTCCCGGGGTAGAACCATCGTTAAAATTTCCGATCATGGTTCCGATCAGATAGTTATCACTCGGGTTCAGGTTATAAATAATCGTTTTGGCAAGCTGGTCCGTAGAATCCAGGCGATCAAAAAAACGTGATAGAGACTGGGCATGGGAAAAATCGCCGATTGAATCAAACCCGGTATCGGGACCTAATTGACGAAGCATTCGGCTGTTGTTGTTACGCAACGCCCCCAGGTGAAACTGCTGCGTCCAGCCTTTGCTATGATCCATAATGGCCAGATCATATAAGATGGCAGACTTAAGCTTGAGTACTTCTTCCTCAGTAAGGGCATTGCCCTTCCGGATTTTATCGAAAGACTGATCGATCTCTTGCTGGGTATACGCTGCCGCATACACGGTTTCCAGTCCGTGATCTGATAACCGACACCCCAGGGAAGCAAAAAAGTCGTGGCGAACAACGAGGGCATCAATTAAATGTTGATAGCTGGAAATGGAGAGATTAGCACTGCTTTCCAGTTTTTCCAGGTATTCATTGTATAAGGTAGGGTTGTCAACGGCCATGGCTTTATCCGCCCGGAACGTCGGTAATACCAGTACCTCAAAACCTTCAGCCTGGAGTTGCTGGTGATTTTCGAGCGTATCAGTTGGGTCATCAGTGGTACAGACCACTTTTACATTCATTTTCTTAAGCAGTCCCCTGCACGACATGTCCGAAGACGATAGTTGCTCGTTCGCTTTTTCCCAGATGGCCGGTGCTGTACTTTCATTTAGCAGTTCATCAATGCCAAAATACCGCTTAAGTTCCAGATGTGTCCAGTGATAAAGTGGGTTACGCAGGGTATAAGGTACCGTTTTAGCATAGGCCAGAAACTTCTCATAATCATCGGCATCACCGGTGCAGTATCGTTCATCCACGCCATTGGTGCGCATGGCCCGCCATTTATAATGATCTCCATATAGCCAGATGTGCGTTAAGTTAGTGAACTGCTGATCCTGCGCAATTTGCTCAGGGGGTAGATGACAGTGATAGTCTATGATCGGCTGATGGTTAGCGTATTCATGATATAGTTTCTGCGCAGAGGGCGATTGAAGCAAAAAATGCTCGTCCAGAAAGGGCTTCATAGGTTTGAGTATTATAAGTTTCACACAAAAATACGAGAGAAAGGGAAGATGGCAAGTAAAGAATGAAATTAATGTTAAATAACTAAAGTTATGTTAAGTAAAAATTTCTTCTTTTGAAAGACAAAATAGGGAAGTGGGAAAGCTTTCAGTATCTTTAGCCCTCAAAGTAATAGAATTATGTTAGATACTATTCAAGATGCGATTGAAGCCATTCGCCAGGGTGATATCATTATTGTGGTAGATGATGAACAGCGGGAAAACGAAGGCGACTTTATTTGCGCGGCTGAAAAAATCACTCCGGAGATTGTGAACTTTATGTCTACCCACGGGCGTGGCCTGATCTGTGCGCCCATCACCGAGGACCGTTGTGAAGCGCTGGAACTGGAAGAAATGGTAGGGCGAAATACTTCTCACTATGATACTCCATTTACAATATCGGTTGATTTAATTGGTCATGGATGTACCACTGGTATTTCGGCATCCGACCGTTCTAAAACGATTCAGGCACTGGTCAACTCCGAGACAAAACCCGACGATCTGGCCCGCCCCGGACATATCTTTCCTTTAAAAGCGAAAAACGGCGGAGTGCTCCGGCGTACTGGTCATACCGAGGCCGCCATTGATCTTCCCCGTCTGGCTGGTCTGGCACCGGCGGGTGTGCTGGTAGAAATTATGAATGAAGATGGTAGCATGGCCCGCTTGCCAGATTTGCGCAAAGTGGCCGATCGTTTTCAGTTAAAGCTGATTTCAATCCAAGAACTTATCCAGTATCGGTTGCAGCACGACAGCCTCATCCGGCGGGAGGTATCAGTACCGCTGGATTCTATCTATGGGCAATTGCAGTTGTATGCCTATACCCAAATTACAACCAACGAGGTTCATCTGGCATTTGTAAAAGGGCATTGGGGTACCGAAGAAACTGTTACCGTGCGGGTGCATTCTTCCAATCTGTTTGAAGACATTTTTGGTACATTTATGAATAATCAGTTCAGTGTATTACAACGTTCTTTAGAGATTTTGAATCAAGAAGAGAAAGGAGTCATTCTATATATGAATCAGGAAGGTGTAGGAAGCAATATTCTGGATCGATTGAAAGAGTACCAGAAACGCCGGGATGAAAATGATTCCGAATCAATTTCTGCACTGGGAGTGAAAATGGATAGACGAGACTACGGTATTGGTGCTCAGATTCTGCGGGACCTGGGGGTTCATAAGATTAAACTTATTACCAACCACCCGGTAAAGCGAGCTGGTTTACACGGATATGGTCTGGAGATTGTTGACCACATCCCACTGTCGTCCTAGCTTCCAGTACACTATTTTCACCAAAATTGTGTTATGTAAGTAAAATTCTGACTGAATATGAAGAAGTTTTTTTTAGGCAACTTCCTAATAATAGTAACCATAACAGCCCTACACGCACAGTATTTTCCTGCTGAAGTATGGCATGAAGGAAAATTAACTACCATTGATGGAGACAACCTCCGGGGAAAAATCAAATACAATCTGGAGGCCGATGTGTTACAACTGAGCACCAACAATACTATTAAAACCTATAGTGCTCAGAAAATCCTCTTCTTCGAAATTTTTGATGCGGAATACGGTCGCTACCGGGAATTTTATGCACTACCTTACCAGGTAAGCCAGAACTATAAGACCCCCATGCTCTTTGAAGTATTGTATGAGAATACCCTGACCTTACTGTGCCGGGAAGAAGTTGTGCAGGAAACAATCCCAGTGTATGGGTATTACAGCTATTCTGGCAATCGTTATGCTACTCGTTATCGGCTTAATTACAATTATTACTTTTTAGATCACGATGGAAACATTCAGTACTACTCTCAAAAGAAAGACGATCTTTACGAAGTATTGCGTAAAAATCAGTCAGAGATTGAGAAATACATGAAAAAGAATAAACTTAAGCCCGATCGACAACGAGACCTGGTTAGAATTACTGCTTATTACAATTCTCTTTTAAATTCCTGATATACGATTTTCATGGCGCGACCGCTCATTCTGGTTTCTAATGATGATGGCATTACCTCCCGGGGTATTCAGTTTCTGGTAGATATTATGGTAGAATTGGGCGAGGTAGTCGTCGTGGCTCCCGATAGCCCGCAATCCGGGATGGGGCATGCGATTACCATCGGAGAACCCCTTCGCCTGAGTGAAACCAGATTATTTAAAAATGCCAAATCATACAAATGCTCGGGCACACCCGCCGACTGTGTGAAACTGGGCAAGCACTATATTCTGAAAGACCGTCCGCCCGATTTAGTAGTCAGCGGAGTGAATCACGGCAGTAATACATCAATTAGCGTGCTTTATTCGGGAACCATGTCGGCGGCAGTAGAGGCGGCCATTGAAGGTTTTCCGGCCATTGGGTTTTCTCTCAGCGATTACGACAGCGATGCTGATTTTTCCCATACGGCTGATTATGTGTATCAGATCGCTAAAAAATCTCTGGAAGAAGGTTTGCCGGAAGGGATTGCCCTAAACGTAAATTTCCCACATAAACAACATGAGCCAATACGAGGGGTTAAAGTCTGCCGACAGGCCCATGCCAAATGGCAGGAAGAGTTTGAGCAGCGTCTTGACCCCTACGGAAGAAAGTATTTCTGGATGGCGGGTAACTTCATCAATTTTGATAAAGGTGAAGATAATGACGAATGGGCGATTCGTAACAACTACGTATCGGTGGTGCCCTGCCAGTACGATATGACCGCCCATCATGCTATTGCAATTCTTAATGAGTGGTCTCTGAATGATCCTTCTCGCTCAGATCATTCATAATGGATAAAAATCCTTTTTTATCCCAATAGATGGTTTCCGGAATGCCCCGGGAATAGAAATCTTCCTGTTCAAGCGTATAAGTAATTGACTCCATCGCCCAGGTCTGCTGGCTGAAGTCAATCGGGATGGCACAATACCAGGGCCGACAATAATCAACCCATGGATTATGTTGCTGTAAAAAAAATGGGATTCCATGCGCCATGTACTCCCAGATACGGGTAGGAAAACAATGCACGATACTTGGCAGAAGCTGATGAGGCACCATACCCACATCCGCCTGCTCGATGGCATTAATAAGTACCTGATGAGGAACGGGTTGTTCGCTGATTGTCGCCTGCATCCACGGATGCTGCCTTAGATACTGGGTAAGCATTTGGAATGTTTGCTGTTGGGTAACGTGTCCTACCAAATGAAAGGAAAGCTTTTTGCCAAGCTGTTGATGTAATTGTTCAACAAACCGAAGTGCGTCCCAGATACCATACGCTGCACTGATGGTTCCCGTATATACCACTGATAAAGGGGGACTATTCAGTTGTTTCGGTTTCAGAATGGCCTGAGGACGAAGCACCTTGTTTTCTAATAAAAAAGAGGGCAAGGCTGAAAGCCAGGGCATTTCCTGAAAATATCCTTTCTCAGCCACCAACAGGCAATGACTCTTTTGCGCCAGTAGTTTCTCCAATTGCCCTACCATTTTGGCCATGCACTTCCTGAGCCACTGATGCCTGCCATGATGGTAGCGTAAATTATACAGATGATTTTCCTGAACGTCATATAGCAGGGTTACCCCAGGATGAAACCAGCGATATAGAATAACGGCCGGACCAAGTTCCGGAGTAGATACAATGATCACACCGGGACTGAGTTTTTTTACTGCCTTAAGAAAGGTGAGATTTGCGAATAACCGGCGGTAATGGTTTCGTTTAAAGTGGAAGATGGGATGAAATAGAATATCCCGATGTTCAGAATGTGTATTTGAAAAAAAACCTAGTATATTCACGCAAAATTTGCCGGTGCTGGCCAGTGATCGCGCCATTTTCTCGTACATACGAGTATCGTCTACCGGTTTTAATACAGAAGCAATAACCACAACTTCTTTTTTCACCATTTCTTCACTTCAAACAAGGCAAAATAACGCGTATGGAACTTCAACAAATGATCGATGCCGCCTGGGAGGATCGTTCGTTACTAGAAGATAAAGATGTAAAAATAGCGATAAAAACCATTATCGCCGATCTGGATATGGGCAAGAAGCGCGTAGCAGAACCCGTTGACGGACAATGGGTCGTGCATGAGTGGATTAAGAAGGCCGTTATTCTTTATTTTCCACTTCAGAAAATGAAAACCTTGGAAGTGGGTCCTTTTGAGTTTCACGATAAAATGAAGCTTAAAACTGGTTACAGCAAACTGGGTGTTAGGGTAGTACCACACGCCGTTGCCCGCTATGGTGCTTATTTGAGCTCAGGCGTGGTGATGATGCCTTCTTATGTAAACATTGGAGCTTACGTAGACGAAGGCACCATGGTAGATACCTGGGCCACGGTAGGGAGCTGTGCCCAGATCGGCAAGAATGTACATTTGAGCGGTGGAGTAGGAGTGGGCGGAGTGCTTGAACCCGTACAAGCCAGCCCCGTTATTGTAGAAGATAATGCGTTTATCGGCTCCCGTTGTATTCTGGTAGAAGGTATTCATATTGAAAAAGAAGCCGTACTGGGAGCCAATGTATCCCTGACTGCCAGTTCAAAAATTATTGATGTTACCCAGGAAGAACCAGTAATTTATCAGGGACGAGTACCCGCTCGTTCGGTTGTGATTCCCGGGTCCTACACTAAAAAATTTCCTGCCGGAGACTATCAGGTGCCCTGTGCCCTCATCATTGGGCAACGAAAAGAAAGTACTGACCGTAAAACATCACTCAATCAGGCTCTCCGCGATCATCAGGTAGCGGTATAGGTAACAATTTCTTTTTTATTCCGTTTTTTTATCGTTGATGATTTAGCTAATCAGTATGAGAATCTTTCTTTGTCTAATAATATCTGTTTGTCTGCTTTTTTCCTGCGGAGATGATCAGTCCCGTAAGGGTGATCAGCTATTTGAGCAGGGCAAGTATGAAGCAGCCATTGAGCAGTATAATGATTACCTGGAATATAATCCGGAAGATCTTAAATCCATATATAATCGGGGCCGTGCCTATGAGGAATTAGGGCAATTTGATAAATCTTTGGCCAACTATGAAGAGGCAATTGATATTGAACCCAAGCATGCCAATGCGCTGATGAGTATCGGCAAATACCATTTCCGTAATCAGAACTACGCTGATGCTTCGTTTTACTTTTCAAAAGCCTCGGAAGTTAAAAAAAGTGATCCTCAGGTATTTTATCTATTGGGACGATCTTACCATAAATTAGGCAAAACCGGAGAAGCCATGGAAGCCTATAATCAGGCCATAAGTCAGAAAAAAAATTATGGCGAGGCTTACTTATACCGGGGAGCTTTAAAGGTATATCAGGGTAAGAAAAGCAGTGGTTGCGCTGATATTCGAACCGCGCAGTCATTGAACGTGCCTGAGGCCGAAGCCGCTTTACAGGAATACTGCAATTAGGCAGACCGGAAGCTTTGGGCAATTTTTTGTGATTTGGGTCCTTCTTCATAATCATAGAAACCTTCGCCCGACTTCACTCCTAACTTTCCTGCGGCTACCATATTAACCAGCAAGGGGCAGGCAGCATATTTTTGATTCCCAAAACCCTCCTGCAAAACCCGGAGAATAGACAGGCAAACATCCAATCCAATAAAATCAGCCAGTTTCAGTGGCCCCATAGGGTGGGCCATACCCAATTGCATAATCTGATCTATTTCCCGCACTCCGGCTACTCCCTCGTGCAAAGCCTGTATTGCTTCGTTAATCATGGGCAGTAAAATGCGGTTAGAAACAAATCCCGGATAGTCATTGACAATCAGGGGAATCTTATCCAGGCTTTCTGCTAATGTGGTAATAACTGAAGTTACATCTGCATTCGTGGCATAACCTTTTATTACTTCTACCAATTTCATGACCGGTACCGGGTTCATAAAATGCATACCGATTACCTGGGAAGGTCGCTTGGTAACACTGGCCAGCCGGGTAATAGAGATCGACGAGGTATTGGTTGCCAGAATGGTATTTGCTCGGGTACATTCATCCAGCTCTCGGAAAATCTTTTCTTTAACCGGAAACTGTTCCGTTGCTGCTTCTATCACTAAGTCCGCCATGGCACTACCCTCGACTAGCGAAGTGCTGAGTGTGAGGTTTAGTAACGCCTGTTTTTTTTCCTGCTCACTAATTAATTCTTTACTTTGCTGCCGCTCCAGATTTTTGGTAATGGTTGCTTGTGCTTTGGTTAGTCGCTGCTCTTCAAGGTCTACCAGTACTACCGGATAGCCATGTAATGCAAACACGTGGGCGATACCATTCCCCATTGTTCCAGCTCCTATTATGGTGATGTTTTTAATCATAATTTGATTATATAAGTGATTGATAATTAATATGCTACGCTAGAAATATTAAAGTATTGATTACAAAGAAATTGTTGAAAAAAAGGTACGTAGTATATGCCAGAACCAATATTTTCGTTACAATTTGGAAAAGAAATTGTAAATAGCCAAAGGACACGAACCTTAACATGATTTCCGTAATAAGCAATCATTGCCTGATGTCAAATAGATTTATTATTTTTTTGTTATTGTTTAGTTCGCCGTTATTTCTGTTTGCGCAGGAGCAGGGGTTTGATCCTATGGGATACGATGATCGGCCCAGTTATCCCCTACGGTCGATTCTGAATAAATTTTCGGTCAATTTCAGTACCGGTTACGGCAGAACATTTTACAAGCATGAGCTGACTGACTATAATTATGTGAGAACGCGGGAGGGCTCTTACATTTTTCCCAATGGAGAAGGGACTTCAACCGTGCCGGCGTACCGAAACTGGTTTAATAAAGTAGAAACTGCTCAATTGTATTTGCCGACCAATCCCGATAGCCTTACATTAGTCAGTAGCGATTCGTCCGCTATTCTGATGCGAGGTGGTGGATACCATATCCCGATAAACCTACTGATTTATTACAATCTGTATCGCTTTCGTATCGGCGGTGGAGCCAATCTGGATTTCCATCGGGTCAATCCGCCCCAACCCGAAGATTTTCATACGGTTTTTCCCGAGCCCCCATCGTTCCGTACCACCCAAATTCGTTATTTCGGCCTGCTTGGGTACAGCATTTACGAATATTACGACAATGCCTTTGGTATTGACATGCGGGCAGGCGTGATTAAAATGGGAAAAGGATTTGATAAAACGAGCATTGAAGCGACTCCTTTTTTTAATATCGGGGTTACGCTCGAAAAGGTCTATTCAGAGTATTTCCGAGTGTACTTACGCCCTGCGTATGAATTCAAGAATTACGATCTCTTGCTGCCAGAAGGACCCACCACAACGATCAATCATCGGAATTCTTCTTTTTTTATTACCCTGGGAGTTAGTTTAAATTATCCTGAAATGCCTCGCTCTCCCATTAAAGCGGACAAAACTCAGATGAGGCATTACGTAACCGACCCTAAAACCGGAGTGCGGCGCGAAGTACGAGGGCAGCCTTTCTGGAAGAAACAAGATCCGAAAATTGGTGAGCTATACCCCGAATTGGTCAAATCCCGTCGGAAACGTAATACTACCCGCAAAAAATTATTTCAGAAGAAGAAAAAATAGGCTTATACACGTAGGAATCCTTCTTTCAATTATAGCCATTACGCAAATTTGTGTAAATTGCACCCTAGTAAGAACGTCCATACCTACATTTTTTTACAACCAATATGGCTGAAGGCAGTAAGGAAAATATCATTCCTATTAACATTGAAGATGAAATGAGAGGCGCGTACATCGACTATTCTATGTCGGTGATTATTTCGCGCGCTTTACCCGATGTACGAGACGGTTTAAAACCGGTTCACCGGCGGGTATTATATGGGATGCTGGATTTAGGATTGCTCCACAACCGCTCCCACAAAAAATCAGCCCGAATAGTGGGTGAAGTATTAGGTAAATATCACCCGCACGGTGATGCCTCTGTGTATGATTCAATGGTGCGCATGGCGCAACACTGGTCTCTGCGCTATATGCTGGTAGATGGACAAGGTAACTTTGGGTCTATCGATGGTGACTCTCCGGCTGCGATGCGTTATACCGAAGCACGGCTTCAGCGCATTGCCGAAGAAATGCTGGGAGATATCAATAAAAATACGATTGATTTTCAGCCAAACTTTGACGATTCACTACAGGAGCCAATCTGTTTACCAAGTAAACTTCCCAATATCCTGGTCAATGGAACTTCCGGAATTGCTGTGGGAATGGCGACCAATATGCCTCCCCATAATCTTTCCGAGGTTATTGAAGGAATAAAACAATATATTGATAATCAGGACATTACCATTGCTGAGTTAATGCAGTATGTGAAGGCACCTGATTTCCCCACGGGGGGCATCATATACGGTTATACAGGAGTGAAGTCCGCTTTTGAGACTGGCCGGGGAAGAGTGGTTATGCGGGCAAGAGCTGAGATTACCGAGAGCAAAACCGGTAAGCCTCAAATCGTGGTCACCGAGATTCCCTATCAGGTGAATAAGGCTTCCATGATTGAGAAAACGGCTGCGATGGTCAATGATAAGCGCATCGAGGGTATTTCAGATATCCGGGACGAATCTGATCGGAAAGGTCTTCGGATTGTCTATGATCTGAAGAAAGATGCAGTGCCTAACGTAGTACTCAATAACCTTTTTAAATATACGCAACTACAGTCTTCGTTTGGAGTAAATAACGTTGCGCTGGTTAAAGGACGACCTCAGACACTCAATCTGAAGCAGATCATTGGACACTATGTCGACCATCGGCATGATGTGGTGGTGCGACGCACGCAGTACGAACTGGATGAAGCAGAACGCCGCGCTCATCTGCTGCAAGGCTATCTGATTGCCCTGGATAACATTGATCGGGTGATTGAGATTATCCGAGGTTCCCGCGATCCTGAAACGGCCCGAAACAGCCTGATGAGCGAGTTTGAGCTTACCGAAATTCAGGCTCGCGCTATTCTGGACATGCGGTTACAACGCCTTACCGGCTTGGAACGTGAGAAGATTGAAAGTGAATATGCGGAAGTATTAAAACAGGTAGCTTACCTGAATGAGGTACTGGAAAACCGTGATTTACGGATGAGTATCATTAAAGAAGAACTGGACGAACTGAATGCTCGGTTCGGGGATGAGCGGCGTACCCAGATTGTACACAGTGCTGAAGACATCAGTCTGGAAGATATTATTCCCAATGAGCCGATGGTGCTTACCATTTCTCATAATGGCTATATTAAGCGTAACCATCTTGACGAATATCGTTCTCAGGCACGAGGTGGGGTAGGTTCCCGGGGAGCGTCCGCCAAGGATGGAGATTTTACCGAACACTTGTTTATAGCCAATACCCACAACTATCTACTGATCTTCACGCAGTTGGGAAGGGTCTTCTGGTTAAAAGTGTACGAAATTCCGGAAACTGGTAAATCTGCCAAAGGAAGGGCTATTCAAAACCTGATTAATATCCCCTCAACTGATAGTGTGCGGGCGGTTATTAACATCAAAACCCTGGAAGACCCGGACTACATTAATAATTCTTATATCGTGATGTGTACCGAGCAGGGAACTATCAAGAAAACCGTGCTGGAAGCCTTCTCTCGTCCCCGGGTAACAGGTATCAACGCTATCAGCATCAATGAGAACGACCGCTTACTGGATGTGAATCTGACGGATGGTAAATCCGAAATCGTACTGGCGGTACGTTCTGGTAGGGCAATTCGGTTCCCAGAAGAAGAAGTGCGACCCATGGGTCGAAATGCAGCCGGAGTACGAGGTATCAGCCTGGATAATGATGAGGATCGTGTTGTCGGTATGGTTTGCCTTTATGGAACTGACAAAACCCTACTTGTTGTTTCAGAGAATGGTTACGGGAAACGGTCAGCTATTGATGAGTATCGGATTACCCGACGAGGTGGGAAAGGTGTGAAAACGCTGAACGTTACCTCCAAAACCGGAAAACTGGTTACTATTGAGAAGGTATCTGATCAGGATGATTTAATGATCATCAACAAATCAGGCATCATGATTCGGACTCCAGTTTCTGAATTGCGGGTGATGGGCCGAGCTACTCAGGGAGTACGCCTGATCCGATTGAACGATGAAGATATGATTGCTTCGGTAACCAAAGTGGAGATTGAAGATGAAATACAAGCCCAAGTCGAACCGGATGCTGATGATTCATTAACAGCAAGTGATACCAATGATATTAATGAATAAAAAAACTACTGATTTTTTTTAATTACTTACTTACTACACGTTATGAAACAATTTAGATTACTGCTTGTGGCATTGATAGCCTTACCCATGTTGACTTATGGACAAGCGAAGAATGTTCGAAAAGCGCAATCATCGCTGGAAAGCGGCGAATTAGCAGAAGCCAAAGAATTAATAGATCCTGCCATTAACGATGAAAAAACCAAAGATGATGGCAAAACCTGGTACACCTACGGTGACGTTTACCTGGCCATTGCTACTGATTCTACCAATTCGGTGCAGGTTGAAGAACCATACCAGAAAGCCTTGAATGCCTATAGCAAAGTAAAAGAATTGGAAAAAGAAAATTCTCTGTACGCTGTTCAGGCGGATCAACAAATCCAACAGGTTTGGGCCAATGCCATCAATAGTGGAGCAACACTTTACTCTAATCAGGATTTTGCCAAAGCCCTGGAGCTCTTTGAAGTAGCAAAACTGGCAATGCCAGAAGATACTACAGCTTATATTTACGGCGGTATTTCCGCGCAGCAAGCGGGCGATATGAATATGGCTGCTGAAAACTATGCTTATCTGGTAGATTCTCTGGATTATGTGAGCAAAGACTTTTACAATAGCCTGATTTATATCTACCTGGTAGAAAATAAGGATGAACCAAAAGCATTGGATTACATTCGGAAGGCACAGGAAGTCTTTCCTGATGACCCGGAATTCCTGAAGCGTGAAATCACCATGCTGATCAATAGCCAAAGCTATGATGAAGCAAAGCAAAAACTGGCAAAAGCTATTGAAGCTGAACCTGATAATCCTGTACTGTACTACAACCAGGGATATTTATACGAACAAATGGGAGAAGGAGAACAAGCTATTGAGAGTTATAAAAGTGCTATTGAAGTTGACCCTCGATATTTTGATGCTAATTTTAACCTTGCTGCTTTTTACTACAACGAAGCAGCCGATATTCTGGCCGAGGCCAATGACATGGATCTGAAAGAATATCAGGAAAGAGGCGAAGAAATTGAAGCGGGTGCGAAAGAGTATTTTGAGAAAGCGCTTCCTTACTTAGAAACCTCTCAGGAGATTGAGCCTGATAATGCTAAAGTTCTTGAAACCTTAGCTACTGTATATCAACGACTGGGTATGGAAGAAAAAGCTCAGGAAGTAAATACCAAGCTTGAAAGCATGTAATTTTAACAGAAATGTTAAATACTTTAAAAAAAAGGAAAAGGGGCATGAGCCCCTTTTTTTATACGGGGTCTAATCAAAGTTAACATTAACTTCAAATTTATTTAACATAATATGAATTATTTAACAAAAGATTAGATCAACCTAAAAGGAAGCTGTGCTTTAGGATCCAGCTATCGACTTTTTTGCTTTTCTTCGTAAAAAACATCTTCCACAAATACTACACAATGCTTGTCCGTAATTTTATCCCCTCCGTCTCTTACCCATTATTGGTTTCACTGATCTTCTGTTTCTCTTCCTGCTCAGAGTCGAAAAACGAACAAACGGTGCAAGTCGTCAGCCCCAACCAAACTTATGTGTTCAACTTCCATCCATCCGTTCAGGATTCAGCAACCTATTATACCATCACTTATCAGGATCAATCGGTTATAGGGAAATCCGAATTGGGTTTTAGGTTAGCCAACAGCACCATCATTGGAAAGCATGTCCGGGTCACCAAACAGGAAACCCGGGAAGTCAACCAGCAATGGGAACCGGTGTACGGGGAAAAAAATGAGTATCCGGACGTGTATCATGAAACCCTGCTTTCTCTGGAAGATGACAATATTGCTTTCCAACTGCGGGTAAGAGCTTATAATGAGGGAGTGGCTTTTCGTTATGAATTTGCCAATGATGTGGTAAGCGCTGTTCAAAGCGAACTTACTGAATTCAGCTTACCTTCCGATGCAGTTACCTGGTCGTCACTACGTGCCCAGAGCGAGATACGCAAGATGCCACTCTCCCAGCTTTCTGATTCGATGGCTGTGGAACGGCCCTTACTGATACAACTTTCTGATACGCTGTTCACGGCCATTGGTGAAGCCGGACTGGTAGAGTATGCCCGCATGAAACTTCTCCCTAAAGCAGGCGTTCCGGGTACGCTGGTGGCCAGCCTTAGCAGTGAAGTGAAAACCGAGCAATCCTGGCAAACTCCCTGGCGGTTTGTGATGGCCGGGCATACCGCTGGGCAAATTTTGGAAAACAACTATTTACTACTCAACCTCAACGAACCGAATAAAATTGAAGACACCTCGTGGATCAAACCGGGGAAAGTCATCCGAGAATCCACCCTGACTACGGATGGTGGCATCGCCTGCGTAGATTTTGCGGTGGAGCACCATCTTCAATTCATTGAATTTGACGCCGGTTGGTATGGCAATGAATATGATAGCGCTTCGGATGCCACTACGGTTACCGTAGACCCCAAACGATCTCCCGGCCCCCTGGACCTACAAAAAGTAATTGATTACGGCAAAAGCAAAGGCATTGGCGTGATCCTGTACGTAAACCAACGAGCACTGGAAAAGCAGCTGGACGAGGTGCTACCGCTTACCCAATCCTGGGGGGTACAGGGACTGAAGTATGGGTTTGTCAACGTTGGTTCCCAGGAATGGACGCACTGGCTACACGAGGCGGTTCGTAAAGCCGCTGATCATCAGCTCATGGTCGATATTCATGATGAATACCGGCCAACCGGCTATTCCCGTACCTACCCTAACCTGATGACTCAGGAAGGTATTCGTGGCGACGAGGAATCGCCTAAAAATGCAATGGTACTGAACACCATTTTTACCCGGATGATCGCTGGTGCAGGCGACCATACCAACTGTTATTTTGCTGAGCGGGTTGATGAGCAGATGGGTTCCCATGCTTCTCAACTGGCCAAGGCCGTCTGTATTTACAGTCCCTGGCAGTTTTTGTATTGGTACGACCGGCCTCAAAAAGCACCAGGCGAAAAGGGCGGGGCCGGTAATAGTAAGAATTTTATTCAGGAAGTACCGGAACTAGCCTTCTACGATTCGTTGCCTACCGTATGGGATGACACCCGGGTGCTGGACGGTTACCCCGGTGAATACGCAGTAATTGCCCGGAAACACGGCGAAACGTGGTTTATGGGCGCTCTCAACGGAGAACAAGCCCGCGATTTTTCCATACCCCTCACCTTTTTGGAGCCTGATCAGTCCTACGAAGCTACGCTGTTTCTTGACGATGCCCAAAGTTCCGGACCAACGCACGTAGCCGTCGAAAAAAGGACAGTAACCAGCCAGGATATTATAAAACAACCTATATTAGCCTCCAACGGTATAGCAGTAATGTTTAGACCTACCCCATAAATACTCAGTTAAACTTGTAAAATTTCACGGTCATTTGAGTCAGGACAACCAAGAGATATTAACCGTAATTTATAAGAATCTGTACCGAACCGGTTGTGTATCCCTGGTAGGGACTGCACTTATATTATCGGTTGCCTTCAGTCCGCAAAAGACGCTCGCCCAGTCAGCTTACCCATTACAGTGGGAAGAAAACCTGCCAGGCGTTTGGCAGGCGGTCGTAAACCAGGCAGGGCCTCATAATTTCGTAGATTTGGCCGCCAAAAAACCCCGAGCGAAAGCGATAAAAGCCTTGGGCCAAACCAGTTTCCCGTTAGAGCGGGAAGATATTTACGCAGAGATCCGGGATGGGCAAACCTACCTCCGGTTACCCTTACAAAAAGGAGAGCAAATTTACGGTCTGGGCTTAAACTTCAAAAGTATCCAGCAGACAGGACAGGTAAAACGGCTGCACATGGACCACTACGGCAACAGCGACAATGGACGAACGCATGCTCCAGTACCCTTTTACGTTTCTTCTCGGGGTTACGGGGTGTTTATCAACTCAACACAGTACATTGATATCTATGTAGGAAGTGCCGTCCGCAAAGATAATCCTAACGCCCCAACCCCTCGCGATCGTAATACCGACCCGAATTGGAGCGCCAATCCTTTTTCTGATGCCATAGAAATTCTCATTCCTGCCGAACAGGCTGAGTTAATCGTTTTTGAAGGCAATACCCCATTGAAGGCTGTACAACGCTTCAACCTGTTCTTCGGGGGCGGGGTTATACCTCCCAAATGGGGACTGGGTTTCTGGCACCGCACCCCTACCCTCTATGGTGATCAGGATGTAATGCAGGAGATTGCCGAATTTGAAAAAAACAACTTTCCGCTCGATGTCATTGGTCTGGAACCCGGCTGGCACAGTAAGTCTTATCCTGGCACGTTTGAGTGGGATTCAGAAAGATTTCCGGAACCATCCGCTTTCATCCGCAAGGCCGAAAACAAACAGGTAAAAATTAACCTGTGGTGTAACCCGTACCTCTCGCCCGAAAGTACGATGTACAACGCGCTAAATCCATTGAGTGCTTCGCACACCGTGTGGGGTGGTATTGTACCCGATCTCAACCTTGAGGCTGTCCGAACTATTTATGGGGAGCACTTGATGGAACACGAGGTGGGCATTGGGGTGAGCGGATTCAAAATTGATGAAGTAGATGGTTACGACCATTGGCTGTGGCCAGATGTAGCGACCTTTCCTTCGGGGGTAGCCGCTTCGCAGATGCGACAGACTTACGGGCTACAGTTTATGAACCTGGTGACGAACCTGTACCGACAGCGAAATACCCGCACCTACGGACTGGTGCGAGCCAATAATGCGGGTGGTGTCGCCCTACCCTACGTGCTGTACAACGATCAATACGCCCACCAGGACTTTATTACCGGGCTGATCAACTCCAGTTTTTGCGGAGTACTATGGGTACCGGAGGTTCGCTCGTCAAAAAACGCTGAAGAGTGGCTCCGCCGTATGCAAACCAGTTGTTTTTCACCTATGGCAATGATCAATGCCTGGTCTTCCGGTACCCAACCCTGGTCGTTCCCTGAGGTATACGAAGCTTGTCAGGAAGTTGCCTTTTTACGCATGCAATTACTGCCCTACCTTTATTCAACCTTTGCCCAATACTACTTCGAAGGCATCCCTCCCTTTCGGGCGATGGTGCTGGAAGATGACTATCGCCAACCTCCAGCAACCTTGGCGGGAGAGCTGGACGACACCTCCAATCCCTATCAAGAGGCAATTCGGAAAGAAAATACGTCACAGTATATGATGGGGGATAATTTAATGGTGGCCCCTTTATTTGCGGGAGAAAAAGAGCGGGAAGTGATCCTACCGAGCGGACGCTGGTATGATTTCTATACCGGAGAACTGGTGGGCAATGGCGAAGTAATTAATGTAGCCCCACCGATCAATCAAATTCCTCTGTTTGTAAAAAACGGTGGCATTATTCCCATGATGGACCCAATAAGACAAACCTCCGAGTGGACGGAAGATACAGCTCTGGAAATACGGGTTTACGGAACTGCTCCCGGCACATTCACCCTATACGATGACGATGGCGCGTCCTTCGATTTTGAACAAGGCGAGTACACTACGAAACTGCTTGACGCTGAGAATGGCACGGGCAAGCTCATTGACCTGGAAAGTAATGGCCCCTGGACGTATGGGGAAATCAACTGGGTATTTATGTCCAAAAACTGAACTCTGCGAAAACAACGGCCCTTCAGAGGTTCTTCACTCTGGGAATGATCACTGCAAATCGGGCTAAATTTTCCGGATTTTATCAATCAGTATAGAATTGAAGAAATGAAGGTTAAACTCCGCGATCCACAGTACCATCATTACAAAATTGAACAGATTGCTTTTGATACCGGCTTTAACGCCAAATCTACTTTTCAGGCCGCTTTCAAAAAATTTACCGGATTGACACCCTCCCAATTCAGGAAAAAGGCTAAAAAAACAGATTTACCGTCTTCCTGAACGTCCAATCTTATAAGATCGTACTCCTACCTTATAAGAATGGGCTTTCTTTAGCAATCGCCTCAGTACTTTAGCCTGCTCAACCGTAACGATATTCAACATGATGCAAAGAATCCTACCAGGGCTATTATTGGCTGCAACAATACACTCCTTCAGCCTGTACGGACAACAACCCAATCAAGTGCCAGATTATGAATGGCCTACTTACGGAAACGACCCCGGTGGCATGCGGCACGCGCCCTCCAGTCAGATTACTCCGGCAAATGTGCAACAGCTAAAAGTAGCCTGGACCTACCGCACAGGCGAACTCGACTATTATAAGAATAATAATGCCGGGGAGAAGGCCGCGTTCGAAGCCACCCCACTCATGATCGATGGCACCCTGTATCTGAGCACACCCAGCAATCGAGTCATCGCCATAGATGCGGCATCAGGGGCTGAAAAATGGATGTATGACCCAAAAGTGAATCTGAAGGATCATTACTCAGAAATTACCTCTCGAGGAGTTTCCTCCTGGCCCGGACCGGACGTTGAACAAACGGAAGTCACCCGCATCATTTACGTAGCTACCATCGACGGACGCCTGATCGCGCTGTCTGCGGCGACTGGCAAAAAGATCACCGACTTTGGCAAAAATGGCACTGTCGACTTACAGGAAGGCATTGGTGAGATCAGTGTAACCTCCCCCCCTGCCATCATCGGGAACACGATTGTAATCGGTTCTTCTATGGGCGACAACCAACGGATTAATTATGCCCGGGGAGTTGTCAGAGCCTACGATGCCCTCTCCGGTGAATTATTGTGGAACTGGGACCCTATTCCCCGAAAAGAAAGTGATGCAGGTTACGCCACTTGGCCCGGAGAAAAAGTAGCCCAAACCGGAGCGGCCAATGCCTGGTCCGTGCTATCCGTTGATCCGGAAAGAGACCTGGTATTTATCCCCACGTCCAGCCCCAGCCCGGATTATTACGGTGGGGAAAGAAAAGGACAGAATTTGCACGCCAACTCAATTGTTGCTCTGAAAGCTTCTACCGGAAAAATGGTCTGGTCTTTTCAAACCGTTCACCATGATCTCTGGGACTATGACAACGCGGCCCAACCCGCGTTAATTACAGTAGAGAGAGACGGAAAACCAGTGCCCGCCGTAGCCGTAGGCACAAAAATGGGACACATCTTCCTCTTGCATCGTGAAACCGGAGAATCGTTGTTTCCGGTGGAAGAAAGGGCGGTTCCCCAAAGTACCATCCCCGGAGAGCAGGCCTCTCCTACTCAGCCTTTTCCGGTTTTACCAGCGCCCATCGGAGTACAGGGCGTTACCAAAGAAGATGCCTGGGGACTTACCGACGAAGATAAACTGGCGGCTGAGGCAAGAATTGCTTCTTTACAAAATGAAGGTCCTTTTACCCCTCCCAGTTTACAGGGCACGATGGTCGCTCCTTCCAATGCCGGAGGAATTCATTGGGGCGGAGTCTCATATGACCCTCAACGGCAACTTTTGATCACCAATATCAATAGAGTTGTAGCAGCAATTCGGTTGATTCCGAGAGAAAAGCTCGCAGAGGAAGAGCAAAAAGATGCAGCTTTACTCCGGGCCGAAACGGGACGTCAGGCGGGTACACCCTACGTGTTGAAAAGAGATTATCTGTTCACTGTGAATGAAAAAGGAATCAAGATGCAGACAAAACCGCCCTGGGGTACACTACTGGCCATTGATATGCAAACCGGGCAGTTGCAATGGGAAGTACCCCTGGGTATGATGTATGACCCCCAGACCTACCCGGAAGCAGCAAACTGGGGTGCCATTAATTTTGGAGGAGCACTGACCACCGCCGGTGGAGTAACCTTTGTGGCAGCTTCGGTAGACGGCTTTTTCCGGGCATTTGAAACGCAAACCGGCAAACTGCTCTGGCAGGAACAGCTTCCAGCCGGGGGACAGGCCACTCCCATGTCTTACCAGCTGAATGGGAAACAATACGTGGTCATTGCGGCGGGAGGGCATGGCAAACTGCGCACATTGTTAGGAGATTATGTAATCGCCTATACCAGGTAACTCCCTTATTCATTTTTTTACCTAAGCTCGTTTTAACGCTGTAAGAGCATCATCCAAAAATAAATTATCAAAAGAGAAGTTGATAAATTTATTTTAACTACATTTAAGATAAATATTTATTTATGAGTAAACATCACTTAGGTGAATTTGAAGAAATTGTGATGCTCACCGTCGCTATTTTACATGGTAATGCCTATGGAATAGCGATCGTAGATGAAATGGAAAGTCGATTGAACCGAAAGGTCAGTATTGGTTCATTACAAACGGTATTAAGAAGGTTAGAAAAAAAGGGGTATTTGACTTCCGAATTTGGGGAAGCCACTCAGCTGCGGGGAGGCAAACGTAAGCGCTTTTTTACCGTCACCAATTTTGGCAAACAAGCCCTGGAAGAGGCCAAGGATCAACGTTTAGCCTTATGGAATGCCATTCCAGCCATTGCATTTTCGAATCCATGAGACAACCGGATCGCGCTCAACCTTCTAAGTGGATCCTACGCTTTTTCCACTGGTATTGTCATCCCGATTACCTAGAGGATATTGAGGGAGACCTAATAGAAAGGTACGAGCGAAATGTACAGAAAAAAGGAATTAAGACAGCTCAATGGCTATTCTTTTACGACGTACTACAGCTTTTTCGCCCCGGAATTACTCGTTCATTGCTGAGGAGTAACCGATCAAATCATTATCACATGTTTCAAAACCATTTCAAAATTGCCTGGCGTAATCTTATCAAGCGGAAATTACATGCTATCATCAATATTGCCGGATTAGCGGTAGGAATTGCCTCATTTCTACTGATTGCGCTGTACGTATTCAACGAACTGAGCTACGACCGCTACCACCAAAATGCGGATAACATCTATCGCGTGGTTGAAGATCTGCGTACCGACAATGAATTGCTTTTTCAGGCATTTAGCTCCCTTCCTATGGGGCCAGCCTTTGCCGACGAGTATCCTGATGTACTAGACTTTGTGAGATTCAGGCACAGAACAACCCTTGTGAGTAATGGAAATACTAAAGTCTACGAAGGAAACTGCTATTTAGCAGACTCTAGTGTATTTCGGGTATTTAGCTTTCCATTAATAGGAGGAGATCCGCGGACCGCTTTGACCGAACCTATGTCTGTGGTACTGACGGAAACGATGGCGCATAAATATTTTGGTAACGAAAGCCCGGTAGGAAAGAACCTGCAAATAGACGGAGAGTATTACCTGGTTACCGGGGTAGCTGCAGATGTCCCGGCAAACTCGCATTTCACCTTCGATATCCTGATTTCCTTTATCACTTTTAGTGCTAAGAACCGCCAGTTAGAGGAAGTGGCCTGGTTCCTGAATGGAGTGCATACCTATCTGCTTCTGGCCGATGGGGATCATACCGCCGCCAAACTCAGCGCGAATATGTCAGATTTTATGACTAAGTATATCGGACCCAAGGAGGATGCTTTCAGAATGTATTATGATGACTTACCGCTCCAACCCCTCACCAGCATCTACCTGGCAAAGCCGCGAACCTATGAAAATGGAAAGAGAGGTAGCATCAACAATTTATACATACTCTCTAGTATTGCACTATTTATCCTACTCATTGCTGGTTTCAATTATGTTAATCTGACCACCGCCCAGGCCTCTCGGCGCACGAAGGAAGTGAGTTTACGAAAAGTATTGGGAGTAGAGCGTAAGGTATTGATTCACCAATTTCTGGGGGAGTCTTTGATGATAAGCTTTATATCAATGCTATTGGGGGTGTTACTCATCGTGGTGTTGATGCCTTTTTTTAACGACTGGCTGGGAACCCCACTGAATGTTGCCCGACTCAATCATTGGTATGTGTGGTTATCGTTATTAGGTTTTAGCATTCTTCTCGGATTTCTGGCAGGGATTTATCCTGCTTTTGTATTATCAGGGTTCCATCCATTGTTGATTTTCAGGCGCTCACCCCAATCGATGCATGGCAATGTAAATCTTAGAAAGATATTGGTTGCCGGACAGTTCGTATTATCCATCACATTAATTGCGGGTACGTTGTTGGTGTTTGATCAACTCATGCTCATTAGCAACGTGAAACTTGGTTTCGAAAAAGAAAAAATGCTAAAATTAGATTTCAACGGTAATAGTAACATTCAGCAGCATCTGGAATCCGTTGAGAATGAGCTCAGTAACATTCCGGGCGTAGCTTCAGTTTCGGCCGCTAATACCGTTCCCGGACAGCATCCTACCAACATCTTCTCCTCGGTAGAAATGGAAGAGGGTAAAATGGTAGAAACTAACATCAATACTAATTTCGTAGACCATACTTTCATTCCGAATTATGGAATTAAAATAGTGGCGGGGAGAGCTTTCTCCCGAGATTTTACTGCGGATGATTCTACTGCCTTTGTCATTAACGAATCAGCCGTCAAGCATTTTGGCTGGGCTTCTCCCGAAACCGCCGTTGGCCGAGCCGTAGTACAGCGAGGTAAAGAAGGAAAAGTTATAGGAGTAGTGCAGGATTTTCATTACAACTCGCTTCATTACGAGGTAGAGCCTCTGCTGATGCATATCTCTACGGATGCGCTTCGCGCTCTATCAATTAAAATCACGTCGGATAATATTCCGGCGGTAGTCGCCAAGATTGAGAAACAGTGGAAAGCACTGGCTCCGGACCTTCCTTTTCAGTATTCCTTTCTGGATCAGGATTATGACTACTTATACCAAGCGGAACAGCACCTTAGCAAGGTGGTCAGCGTATTTAGTAGCCTGGCGATTTTCGTAGCTTGTCTGGGACTATTAGGCCTTACTTCATTCTCGGTAGAAAGAAGATTTAAAGAGATTGGCATCCGTAAAGTACTGGGTGCCTCGGTAAGTAGTGTAGTATTTCTGATTAGCAATGAGTTTATCAAACTGATCCTCATTGCTTTGATCTTAGCGATACCCATTACCTATTTTGTGATCAGCGGATGGCTGGAGAATTTCAGCCAACGTATTGCTATTAATCCGTTCGTCTTTGTGATAGCTGGTGGGGGAACCGTACTAATCGCGTGGTTGGTAATTAGTGTAATATCTATCAAGGCAGCCCAGGCTAACCCAGTGGATTCACTAAGAAATGAATAACTTTTTGGGCCTACTGTTTTGTAATGTGTTACTTTTCGCCATCGCAGCGGCAAACCGTCAAAAACAAAATTTAATAAACACTAAGGTTGTTCAGAAGCATACAGGACTTTGGTCAGATACAAAAACAGTTGTTCTTTCCAGATTTCATATACTCCAGCTCTACCCATCCTTTTCAGGTCTTTGTGTAAAGCAAATAGCTGTTTGACGGTGTTTTCCACAAAAATGTCTTTTTTGATACGCTGATCAAAGAGGCCCTCTTCCAAACCATTCGCTACAATGTCGCCCAGGGTGTGTTTCACGCTATGGAAAAAAGATTCAAACAGTGCGTAACTTGCGTGATGCTTTCTTTTAAGGACAAACAGATTTTCATAAGGTATTACCTCAATGATATTGAACAGAAAAGTGATCATGAAGCGGAATTGGTCTGCCGGAGATGGCAGCTGTTCCAACGCCTGGGTTAAACGATCCTGTTCATCCTCGATGAAAGCATCCGTGAGTTCATCAATCAGTGCATCTTTTCCCGAGAAAAACTGATAAATCGTCTTTTTGGATATGCCACAGTGCCGCGCCACATCGTCCATAGTCAGACTGGATAAACCAAATTTTTGAATCAGCTCCAGTGCGGAAGCCAGTATGGTGTCTTTCTTCATCACAGATTAAAAAGCAATTGGTGAAAAAAAAATCTACAAAATTCATACAAGTATACAACATTTCTTTATTTGGTTCGTCTATATCAGAACCAAAAGAACATTAACCAGTATATTAAGCTCTATGCGTGAGTCAGCAACTGATCAGGAAATATTAGAACAACAGGTAGAACGTGTGGGAGTATTCTTTGAGAAACAGGGTATGCCACCCGTGGGTGCCCGCATCATCGGATACCTCTTGTTTTCTAATCCTCCCACGAGAACGTTTTATGAAATTGTAGAATTTACCAAAGCCAGTAAAAGTAGTGTCAGTAATTCGCTCAACTTTATGCTGGAAAAAAAAATCGTCAGTTATGTTACCCTTTCGGGTGATCGCAAACGATATTTTCAGATTGACCCTGAAAACTGGATCAACCTCATCAAAAACCGAATTCCGTTCATGACAAAAGTGCGAGGTTTCTTGCAGGAAGCTATCAAAGTGCATGAGGGACATGATCAGAAAATTCATGAAGGATTAATAAAAATAGAAGAATTATATGCTGCCATGGAGCAGGAATTTCCCAAAATCATTGCCAACTGGGAGAAAAAATACAACACCTAGAAATTTCGAAATCTGTAAGTAGCCCTAATTCAGTAAGCGTAAAAGGAAAAAAGAATGAAATTTAATTACCACTATCGTTATGTCGTCGTGGTCGTGTTGAGCTTTGCTTTTTTTAATCAAAGCCTGGCTCAGACTCCTGAAGAAAATACTTTTTCTATTCAGGAATGTATCGAGTATGCCGGCCTGAATAACAAGCATGTTAAAATTGCCCGCATCGACGAGCGAATTGCCGAACAGCAAACGGCTGAAGTGAGAGGTCGGGGACTCCCCCAGGCCAATATCAACGGAAGCCTGGAAGATCGGCTAAAAATCCCACTGTTGGTTATCCCCGGGGGGATTCCGGGTTCCCAAAGTGGAGGAGATTCCGGTAACGGCGACAATGCCGAAGGACAGGGAATTCCACTAGGTTATCAGTATAACTCTGCGCTCACGGGTGAAGTAACCCAGATGATTTTTGATCCTTCGTTCTGGGTAGGGTTGAAAGCCGCGAAATCCAGCAGTCAGTTATACCAGCAACAAACCAAACAGGTAAGCGAAGAAACTGCTTATCAGATTGCCAGCGCCTATTATCAGGTCATTGTAGTGCAAAAGCAGCGGCAACTTCTTCAAACCAACCTTGAAAGCACCGAAAGCACACTGACAACCACCCAGTTGCAGTTTGAAAACGGTGTAGCCAAGCAGGTAGATGTAAGCCGATTGCGGGTAAATGCCAGTAACCTAACTTCGCAGATTGCCCAGGCGGAACTACAGATAAAACAAGCCCTGAATAACCTGAAATATCAGATGGGTATGCCATTGGACCAGTCAATTGCCCTTTCCGATACTGCTCTTAATTTTCAGAATGAAAAGAATGCCCTTACGGATATACCCGACGACTTTTATAAAAACCGGATTGATTATCAGATTTTACAAACCAATCTGGCATTACAGAAACTGGATGAAAAAAATAATCGGGTAGGCTACTTCCCCAAGCTCACCGCCTATGCCAACTATGGCTACCAGGCCCAGGGAGCTGATCTTGGGCTATATGCCACCTCGGAGAATGGCTGGGTTGATTACACCACTGCTTCGTTAGGATTGCGCTTAAGTATTCCGGTATTTGACGGACTACAACGACACGCCCGGATTCAGCAATCTAAATTGAAAAGCCAGCAGCTGGAAGAGAATATCACCCTTACCCACCAGGCCATCGATCTGGAAACTTCCAATGCATCTTCGCAATACCAAAGCACTTTGCAGCGCATTGAAGCTGAGCAACAAAATGTAGATCTGGCTCAGCAGGTATACGAGGTAACCCAACTGGAATTCCGGGAAGGCGTAGGCACCTCCACTGATGTCGTTGAGGCTGAAACCGCGCTTCGGCAGGCACAAAATACCTATATCAACTCCCTGCTCGATCTTTACGTAGCCCGTCTGGATCTGGAAAATGCTAAAGGCAACCTACTACCCTATCTTAAATCGCTTTAATAACTGACCATAATAACGTTATCCAATGAAAAGAATTACCACCATCGTCGTTGTATTGATCCTGATAGGGATCGTTGCATTCCGATTGATCAGCAATAAAGAAGAAATTGATGCCAAAAGCCAGATGGAAGACAAAACCAATATGCGGGTTTCGGTCAACACGGCTTTAGTAAAAAGTAATATCACTGAAAGAAACCTTAGCCTGGTAGGTACTGCCATTGCCAATCAGGTAATTGATATTAAATCCGAAGTACAGGGTAAAATCATCAGTCTGAACGTGGAATTGGGCCAGCAGGTAAGAAAAGGGCAGGTGATTGCCCGTGTGGATGATAAAATTCAAACGCTATCAGTCGCCAATGCTGAGCAGTCGCTGGCAGATGCAAAACAAAGCCTGGAGCGATACCAAAACCTATACGAGGGTGGAGCCGCTACCAAGGCTCAGCTTGATCAGTATACGCTGGCTTATGAGAATGCCAAAAACCAACTGGAACAAGCTGGTAAACAGCTCTCAAATTCAGCCATCACAGCTCCGATTAGTGGACAGATCATCCAGAAACCCGTAGAAACCGGGTCATTTGCCAGTGTGGGAACCTCTATCGCTACTGTGGTAGATGTTTCTAAGCTGAAAATACAGTTAAACGTACCCGAACGAGATGTCTATTCCCTGGAAGTGGGTGACCCGGTGAAAATCACCTCTCCCGTATTCCCTGAAGTGATGTATGAGGGTGAGATCACCTTCATCAGCCCGCGAGGGGATGAATCACATAGCTACCCGGTAGAAATCTCGCTGGAGAATAATCCTGAGCATACCCTGAAGGCAGGTACTTATGTGGATGTTGCCTTTAATAACAAAAGCCAGTCCCCTACCCTGCAAATACCACGTGAAGCATTGGTGGGCAGTATCAAGAATGCTCAGGTATATATTGTGAATGATGAATCTATTGCAGTGCTCCGGGATATTACGATAGGTGCGGAAAATGGCAACTATCTGGAAGTGCTGAATGGACTGCAGGAAGGAGAAACTGTAGTATCCGCCGGGCAGATTAACCTGACGGACAGTATGAAAGTGCAAGTGATCCAATAATTTCCAAGAAACTATGTCAATTACCGAATTATCAATAAAAAGACCGGCCCTGGTCATCGTGGTCTTCACCGTACTGGCCATATTGGGGGTCATCAGCTTTCAACAGCTGAACTACAACCTGCTGCCGGAGTTTGAAGCTCCTGTAATGTCGGTTGTAACAGTATATCCGGGAGCCGCCGCTGGAGAAGTGGAGACATCCGTCACCAAAAAAGTGGAAGATGCCTTATCCTCTCTGGAGAATCTGGATAAAATTCAGTCAACTTCTCAGGAAGGGGTCTCCCTGGTGATCATCCGATTACTACAGAATGCCGATGTGGATATGGCCGTGCAGGATGCCCAACGGAAGGTAAATGCCGTGCTGGCGCAGTTACCCGATGATGTGGACGCGCCCACCATCAATAAATTTTCTACCAGCGACCTTCCGGTAATACAGATGGGCTTATCTTCGGATATTAAACCGACAACGTTTTACAAACTGGTCGAAGACCGGATTCAGCCCCAACTGGCCAAAATTGAAGGCGTCGGACAAATTACCCTGGTGGGGGGAAGTGAGCGGGAAATCCAGATCAACCTGGACCCGGAAAAGCTGGAAGCTTACCACATTTCCGTCAATCAGGTGTCTCAGGCAGTGATCAGTGCCAATCAGGATTTCCCCACTGGAAAGATAGAAACTACCGATCAGCAGTATAGCTTACGCGTAGCAGCAAAGTTTTCTTCACTGGACCAGATCCGGAACCTGGACATTGCGAACCAACCGAACGGTAGTCGTATCAAAATCAGTGATGTAGCCGAAGTTGAAGACGGTATAGCCGAGCAGACCACGCTGAACCGGATTAATGGTCGGTCTTCCATTGGTATGATCATCCAGAAGCAAGCCGATGCCAATGCAGTAGAAGTAAGCGAGAAAGTACGGGAAGAAATTGCATTGATTGAAGAACTGTATGCAGAAGATAATATACAGTTTAGTATTGCCAATGACAGTTCTACCTATACCCTGGCTTCCGCAGAAGCAGTACAGTTTGATATGATGCTCGCGGTATTTATCGTGGCAGTGGTTATGCTCATGTTCCTGCATAGCCTGCGCAGCTCACTTATCGTGATGGTTGCCTTACCTACCTCTATGGTATCTACTTTTATTCTGATGTATCTGTTTGGCTTCTCGCTAAACCTGATGACACTGATGGCACTGTCATTGGTGGTGGGGATTCTGGTGGACGACTCCATTGTGGTGCTGGAAAATATCTACCGCCACATGGAGATGGGGAAAGACCGACGTACTGCGGCATTAGATGGACGAAATGAAATTGGGTTCACGGCCCTCGCCATTACCCTGGTTGACGTCGTGGTATTCCTGCCCATGTCCATGGTTTCCGGACTCATCGGAAATATCCTACGGGAATTTTCGCTGGTGGTCGTTTTTTCTACCCTCATGAGTCTGGTCGTTTCCTTTACCATCACCCCAATGCTGGCTTCTCGCTTCGGAAAACTGGATCATTTTACCAAAGACACGCTCTGGGGCAGAATATCCCTGGGATTTGAAAGTCTGTTTGAAGATCTTAAAGACGGATATACGGCGGTACTAAAGTGGGCCATTGGCCACCGTTGGGCGGTGTATTTAACCACAGTGCTGCTCTTTATCGGATCTTTTGCCTTGGTGCCACTGGGTTTTATTGGTAGTGAGTTTGCCGCGCAAGGTGATCAGGGAGAATTGGTCATTCAGCTGGAGATGGAACCGCAGGTAACCCTGTATCAGAATAACCAGACTACCCGCAACGTGGAGCAGCTATTGATGAACCGCCCCGAGGTAGAGACGGTATTCAGCAAAATAGGTTTTTCCAGCACCCAGATGGGCGGCGGCACCGGAACCAATAACCGTTCGGAAATCACGGTAATTCTGAAAGACAAACACGAGCGGGAGCTCAGTACGGAAGCTTTCAGTAAAGACATCAAGGAAAAGATTCAGGAAATTCCGGGGATCAAAGCAAAAGCCGCCCCTACCGGAATCACGGGTAATGCCAACCAGGCTCCCATTCAGGTGGTGCTGAAAGGGACCGAACTGGACAAAGTGCGGGAAGCCGCCACAACGGTGTTAAATGTGGTCAAAAATATTCCCGGTACTACTGATGTAGAGTTTTCGGTAGAAGACCCCAAACCTGAACTACAGGTGCATATTGACCGTGAGCGCATGTCCAGCCTGGGCCTGTCTGTCACTGATGTTGGTAGCACCTTACGGACTGCCTTTAACGGAAATGATGATTCCAAATATCGGGATGATCCCTACGAGTACGATATCAATATTTCACTGGACCGCTTCAACCGCAGCAGTATTGAGGATGTTAGCAGCCTGACGTTTGTGAATGCACAAGGGAAACTAATACAGCTAAAACAATTTGCGGACGTCCGCCAGGAACTGGGTGCCAGCAAACTGGAACGACTCGATCGCCTTTCAGCCATCACGGTCAATGCCCAGGTTGTTGGTCGTCCTGTAGGTACGGTAGGAGCTGATATTCAGGCGGCCATGGAAGATAAATCGCTGCCGGAAGGAATCCTCTTAGACTACGCGGGATCATTAGAGCAGCAGTCGGACGCCTTCGGAAGTTTGGGGATAGCCCTCATCATTGGTATCGTGTTTGTTTACCTGGTGATGGTGGCCCTCTACGATTCGTTCATCTATCCCTTCATAGTGCTTTTCTCATTGCCGGTCGCCCTGATTGGTGCCTTGCTGGCTTTGGCATTGGCGATGGAAAACCTCAGTGTGTTCTCAATCATTGGTATGATTATGCTGATGGGACTGGTCGCCAAGAACGCTATTTTACTGGTTGACTTTACCAATCACCAGCGAGAACAGGGGTTATCGGTCAAAGATGCCCTGATTGAATCTGGTCGCGAGCGTCTACGCCCGATTCTGATGACAACCCTGGCCATGGTTTTTGGGATGCTTCCGATCGCACTAGCCTCAGGTGCTGGTGCCGAAGTGAAGAATGGTCTGGCCTGGGTAATTATTGGTGGACTCATCAGTTCATTACTGCTAACGCTGGTGCTGGTCCCGTCGGTGTACCTTACCGTTGACAATGCCATCGCCAAAGTGAAAAGAAGGTTTGGGAAACAAGCAGCAGTCAAGCCCAAAGCTGCTTAATTTCAGACAATTTCTATCCAAGGGCGGCCCATATGGTGCCGCCCTTTTTTATGTAGAATACTTCACGAAAGCGCGAAAAAAAACCCAATAAAAAAAGTTTTTTTCGAAGACTATGTATGTATCGGCGTCCCTAGAATTTTTTTGAAACCATTGCCACCCTAGATTTTAATCACTTACACTCAGTGACTAGTTTTTAAGGTTGTATTAGACAAAAAAAATACGTAAAATATAAAAAGCGTATCGAATTTCGGCAATTCTTTAGCCCTTCAATTATCGATGAAATATTTTATTGCAATTGCCGCTTTCCTTGTGGCCGCTCTCCAGATAAAGAATTTATTTTCTAAGTTTCCCCAATTGATTAACTGGATCGTTTTCATTTTATCATTCTTAGTATGTGCAGCAACATGCTACCAGATTTACAAAGATGATTTTGAAAAGAAGTATGAAGCCCACACAGGAAAGATTGATGGTCGGGTAAGTAGTAGCATTCAGTTTCCTACAATTGGAGTTGGCTGTCCAGGTTCAAAAATAACGCCTACAGTTCCAGGCAAATTTCAATACTTTACTAGCGTGCCCTTTGCTGCAAAAATCAAAGATGGCAAGCTATTAATAGATATTGACCTTTATGGTATGTATGGAACTTTGATTGCACAAATGAGATCAAACGAGTGGCAACTCAACAGAAACAACTATTTTGACAAAAACTTTGATGATAAAGGCTTAGAAGTGACAGATAATAGAGGAACGGTTGTTTTACAATTGTATATCGTAAATGATGTAGCAGTAATTTCAGGTCTATTTTATGATCCTGATGGTTATGCTACCTTTATTCAATGCCATGACTCGGTTGGTGAAATAGATTGGTTTGATGAACCAGGCTTGTATCCATCAAAAGAGCGATATTATGTTAAACCCATTTTTAAACACCCTAGTGCACTGCATCCTGGCGAAAGGATTCATGAAAGACGAACATCAAATTAGTACATGATTTTAATGGTAGTATTTTACAGCGGTCGTGCGATGGCTGTTACAATGTACCTCACTATTAGTCAAATGTTTACGCAGTATCATTACCGTCTTAGTTCCACAGCTATTTGCTGTTGTCAGCAATCGATTCAGAAAAGTAGCCAAAGTATCATACCTCTGAACCGCGTTTAATCATGTACTAATTCGGGTTGATAATTAACAGTAATCTCATCAACGCCGCGGTTCCTTGAAGAAGCGTACACCACCGCGACACGAAAAAGACATGGCCAATTCAGGCTGTCAACATTACCGTTCCCTGGGTCATACTCCCCCCACCAAACTGCAATCAACTAGCTGAGCAGGATCCATCACCTAAGTTGTTCATAATGTGCCGCTTATCAGTTATCTGAGCAACATTTTGCGCCCCATCATTGGTCTATTAATCTGCAACCAGGGTTATATCTAAAGTTTATCAAAATAGTATTTGGCAATTTGATTAAAATTTGAAATAAAATTTTATGTTTGCACTTATTCATTCAATGAAATGGACTTTAGGTTAAAAATCCCGAATCATTTATGGCGTTTTTTTATATTAGCAATAATTTAATAAAGTTCCGTACAGCCTAACAATTAGTAACAGAAAGTCAGTAGAATATATAATTATTCTGTCGCCTAAGGAGGTACGCTATTTTCAAAAATGAAAGAACATGATATTATTAAATTGCCCGAATGTACAGGCTTTGCTAGCATGGAGCCGAATCATACACATCTTTAATAAAGAGTCGACGAAGATGGCTGATATAAACTGGAAAATTAGCATAGCACTAAACTGGCATAGTGACAATATGATAGTTAACCATAAGGGCTGTACAGATAGAAAATATAGTGAGCAATACTACTTGGGTGGCCTCGGCTACATCACAGGATTTGAAGACGAAATGCTGGAAAATAAAAATTTAAATAAATGCCTGTAAAATACCAAAACTCAAGTTAAAGGTGCTGTATGCTAACCTTGCCAATCTGCTATTTGGTTCTGTCAAATCGGATATCAGTCCTAACCTATATCAAATATTGATCTCCTATAATTATGAAAAAAAATTTAACGAATACTTTACTCTTAATTCCTCGCTTACTGCTGTATGGCATACTATTTCAGTTTTTTCTGGTAGAAGCATTATACGCAAACAACAGTCAGGCTCAACGAGATAAAAACGCGTATGACACCCATCTTTCACTGAGCACAAACACAGATAAGCTGGCAGAAATCTTAAAGGATGCCACCCCTCGTGCACCAATGATTATGGTTAGAGGACAGATAACTTCATCCACTGATGGAATAGGCTTACCCGGGGTCAATGTTTTGGTAAAAGGCACCAGTTCTGGTACTGTCACCGATGCCGATGGTAATTTTAACGTCAACGCCCCTAGTCAGAATGATACGCTGGTGGTTTCTTTCATAGGTTATATCACCCAGGAAGTGCCAATAAACGGACGTTCTGAAATTAATATTACCCTGGCAGAGGATGTGACAAGTCTGAACGAGATCGTGGTAGTGGGCTACGGTACGCAGGAGAGAGCCGAAGTGACCGGTGCCATTAGTACGGTAGCTGGAAAAGCCCTTACCTCTCGCCCTTTAACCAATACCGCTACCGCATTGGCCGGAAGATCCCCCGGCTTAACTGTGATGAACCAGGGCGCAGCACCCGGGGCGGAAGATGTAGAGATACGAATCCGGGGAGTGGGTACGTTGAACAACTCAAACCCTTTGGTACTGATTGATGGTATTGAACAATCTCTTGGAACAGTAGAACCTCAAAACATTGAATCTATCTCCGTTTTGAAAGATGCTGCTTCCTCTGCAATTTATGGTTCTCGCGCAGCCAACGGAGTTATTCTGGTAACCACCAAACGGGGTGCCGAAACTGGTACTACTGTTTCATATAATACTTTTTTAGGGATACAAAACCCCAGTTATTTTCCTGAAGGAGCAGATCCTGAGTCCTGGTTGCGATTGGAAAATGAAGCGCAGGTAAATGCGGGCGGTACCCCTACCTATAGCGAGGAGTATATTGAAAATGTAGTCGCCGGTACTAATCCTTTGCAATTCCCTTTTGCCGACTGGGAAAAAGTATTGAATCCTAATGCTTTTATGCAACAGCATAATGTATCAGTATCCAGTGGAGGAAAAGCGGGGAAAGTTTTTGCTTCGGTAAACTTCACTGATGCGGATGGGATCATCGATAACTTTAACAACCTTCAAACGACCATGCGCATCAATGCCGATTTGTATGCATCGGATAAGTTAACGTTTAAGACCAACCTGATGTACCGGAACGGTAACTTCAGTGGTCCGGGACACGCCCTGAATGCTGATGGTATTGCCGGACAACGTATTATTCAAGGGCTTCTCCATATTAACCGAAATGTGGTAATGGAGTATCCCGATGGTACCTATGACCTGGTTTCGGGATATTGGAACCCCTGGGCCATGGCCAATGAAGGTGAAACCAAAAGGCTGAACGATTATATGTTGGCCCAGACCGGCTTTGAGTACACCATCAACGATAAGCTCTCTCTTCAGGGAAATGTGGCTTATAATTTAGAAGCTTCAAACCTTTCTACTTTCCTGAATAGTCTGGCCGGCATGAAGAATTATTTGACCGGCGAGCCTCAGGCAGTAGCCGGATGGTTTGCGACCAACGATCTTACCGAAACGCAAATCACGGAACGTGAACTGAGCCAGAGGTTATATTTAAATTATTCGGATGATTTCGGTAAGCATTCACTGGAAGGATTGGTGGGGTATGAAGAAATCTATAACCAACTGAAAAATATTACCGCCGCTCGCCAAAACTTTTTTAATAACGACCTTCGGGATTTGAGCTCGGGTAGTGTAGAAAATCAGCGGATTAGTGGTTACAATGAGCAATGGCGTCTTCGCTCATTCTTTGGAAGAGTAAATTATGGGTTTGATAACCGGTATTTACTTCAGGCCAATTTACGATTTGACGGATCTTCCCGCTTTGGTAAAGGCAACCGATGGGGATTATTTCCTTCGGTTTCTGCCGGTTGGAACCTCTCCAACGAAGCTTTCATGGCTGATGTCGTAGAAAATGATGTGATCAGTACGATCAAGCTTAGAGGGTCCTGGGGCCAGCTGGGTAATCAGAATATGAGTAATCAGACCTCTAGTAACCTTAATAGATTCAGAAGTACCTACAACCTCAACCAGGGTTATCAATTTGGAGGGGTTGTAGTAGCCGGTGCTGCTGTAACAGAAGCTGGAAACCCGAACATTACCTGGGAAACTTCTACCATGACGAATATTGGATTAGACATGACCTTTCTGGGTGGAAGAGTTGGGCTGATTGCGGAATACTTCTGGAAATACACCGACGATATCTTACTTGATTTACCCATTTCCAGTACCATTGGGGTAGATCCTCCGGTACAAAATGCCGCTGCGGTATCAAACAACGGATGGGAACTTGCTTTAACGTATCAGAGCGCTTACAAATCCGACAATGGATTCAACTATTCAGTAGGATTAAATTTATCTGATGTACGGAATAAAATTGAGGATCTGAAAGGAGCTGGTCCGTTCTTCCCGGATAATTTCTCGATTTGGACCGAAGGCGAATCTATGAATACATTGCGAGGTTTGACATCCCCCGGTCTTTACCGCACGCAGGCCGATTTGGATCAGTATCCCGCTACACTCCATCCGAGCGTAGGCATTGGCGATATTATCTATGAAGATGTCAATGGAGATGGGGTAATCTCTCAATCCATTTATCCCGGTGGTGACCAGGTGATCATAGCCAATGAAGATCCAAGATTTGAATTTGGTATCAACTTCAGCGCTTCTTACAAAGGATTTGACTTTTCAATGTTCTGGCAAGGGGTTTTGCAAAAAGAGCATTTACTGGATGGAGCAATACCGGAAGGTCCTGCCTTTAGTAATTTTGTCCACAAAGTAATGGCCGAAGAAGCCTATCACCCAGTAAGGAACCCCAATGGAACCTGGCCCTTGGTCACCGCGGGTAACTCCTGGAATATTGTAAAGTCAGATTTCTGGCTGGTTGATAGTAAGTATGCCCGATTGAAAAACTTCCAGTTAGGATACACCATCCCTCAGAATGTGATTCAATCTCTAAGAGTTTATATATCGGGTGAGAATTTAATAACGCTTACCCCGAACGAGCTGTTTGATCCTGAAACTCCCCGAGGAAGGAGCCAGTTTTTCCCGCAGACTAAAACGATGAGTGTAGGTTTAAATGTCGTGTTTTAGCATTAAAAATAGTAAGTGAATATTATTATGAAAAAATTTAATATTATCAGAAACATATTATTCTTTGCGACTACCCTACTTATGGGATGTGAAGATGGTTTTGACTCAGGTTTGGATTTAGAACCCACCGGAGCAGTTTCGCAAAGCATTTTTTGGCAAGACGAAAATGATGCACAATTGGCAGTAAATGCCATTTATAATGAATTAGATAACACCCAAATGGTGATCGAGCTGGACGGTATCACCGATTTGGGATTCCGCTCTGCATCCAATGTTCCTACGTTCAATGATGTACGATTGGGAGAAATAGACCCTTCCAATGCCACGATTACCAGCATCTGGGAACGGTACTTCAGAGGTATTCGAAAAGCCAATGATGTGATTTTCAATATTGGTTTGCTCGAAACGGGTGATGCGGAAGTGCTGGCAAGACTAGAGGCCGAGGCCCGGTTCCTTCGTGCTTACTATTACATGCAACTGACCAGTCTGTGGGGCAATGTGCCATTAATATTGGAGCCACTGGAAATAAATGACCAAAGACCGGCCAACGATAAAACCGAAGTGGTTACCTTTATTATCAGTGAATTAGATGCGATTATTAATGCCAATGCGCTTCCGTTAAGTTATTCTGATGGAAGCATCGGACGAGCTACCCACGGTGCGGCATTGACTTTAAAAGCAAGAATTGCGCTTCGCAACAACATGTATCAAATGGTGGTTGATGCTACCCAGGCGGTCATGGATTTAGGGATTTATGCCTTATATCCCAATTATGGTGACCTTTTTCATGCTACTGGTCAGAATTCTGAAGAAGTAATTTTTGACCGACAATATGCTGTTGGCGGTGATACTTACAATGCTTTTGGTTATTCGGCCGCTTCCATCGGAGGAGGGTCTACGGTGGAACCCATGTATGGCTTATTTGAAAAATATGATTACAATGGACCAGTAAACCCAGATGATCCTTTTGAAAATATTGATCCTCGATGGGATTTTACGACCTATTATACCGGACAGCCTATTGGTACTTCGACCTTTAATTCCTGGCCAACCAGTACTACCCCTGACCGAATTGCCAGTACTGAATTTTCTACTATTTATGGCTATAACCTGAAGAAGTGGATTGATTATGATGTCTATTCGGCCAACCCGGATGCGGGAGCTATCAATATGATTCTGATGCGATACGGCGATGTACTGTTAATGTATGCTGAGGCAAAAATCGAGTTAAACGATATTGACGCGTCTGTATACGATGCGATCAATCAAATTCGTCAACGCCCCACCGTTGAAATGCCAGCTATTACTCCTGGTAAGTCGCAAGCAGAATTAAGAGAGATCGTAAGAGATGAACGGGCCGTTGAATTAGCCTTTGAAGGATTGCGCATATTCGATATCAACCGCTGGGAAATTGGCGAAGTGAAAGCCGGACCATTGCAAGGCATGTTTTATATCAACGAGAATACCGGCGAATGGGAAATTCTAAGCTATGGGACGGTAGCGAATTTTGTTGAGCGAGATTACCTTTGGCCCATTCCACAATCTGAAATGGATATTAATGACGTGCTAGAGCAAAATCCCGGGTATACCAATTAACGGCATACGACCTTAAAATCCCGAATATTAATATGAGTTCAGAATTATGGTGTACGCTGTAATTCTGAACTTCATTAAGCATTCTTTTTTAACTAGAGGCTGTTTAAGTTTTAGTCTTTATGACGATTTTCGCTTAGACAACGAAGTATAAGTGGAAAAGAGAGGTTTGTAGGCCGAGTACTAGAATGTAAACAACCTCTTAAAAAGTCAGGGTAACTGACCAGGCTTATCTTTCATAGAAAAGATCACTTCCTAAAGCCGATTACACATTCATTATCTAAACCTGAGTAATTTTTTTATGAAAAAATCAACTATAAATCCGAAAGCAAACTCGAGACGAAACTGGTTAAAAAAATCCTCCGTGCTGGGATCTGCCTTCATGATGAGTTCGGCAATTCAATCTAAACCAGTAGAAGAAAAAGCTCCAACTCGCCGAATTCCAATAAGCGTTTCATCCTATTCTTACTGGCATTTTGAAAAAGAAAAATATCCCATAGAAAAAGTAATTGAGGATGCAGCAAGCCTGGGTTTTGATGGTGTAGAGATTCTACATCGCCAGATGGAAAATGAAATTATCGCTTATCAAAATAAATTAAAACGACTGGCATTTGACAGTGGCCTGTCTATCCCATTGCTATCTATCCACCAGAATTTCCTTCAACCTGATGTTAATGACCGGAAAGCTGATATTGAGCATACCTACAAGTGTATCGACATTGCCTCCCAGATGGGCATTCCCTGTGTACGCATGAATACCGGAAGCTGGCGCACCATCAAGAATAGAAGAGAAACTGATTATTACCAGACCGGCATTGAGCCTCCCATAGAAGGGTATACGGATGAGGATGGAATCAAGTGGGTTATCGATGGTATGGGAGACTGCTTAAACTATGCAGAAAAAAAGGGAATAATATTAGCGTTAGAGAATCATTGGGGCCTATCATCGAATACAGATTATTTATTAAGAATCTATAACGAATTAAAAAGCTCTCCCTCCATGGGGTTAAATGTTGATACCGGAAATTTTGTGGGCGAGCCTTACGCTGGCCTTGAAAGGTTAGCGCCTTATGCGACCATTGTTCAGGCTAAAACATATTATGGTGGCGGCACATTTTATGATAAGGAGATGGATTACGATAGAATTGGAAAGATTTTTCAAAAAGCCAAATTCAAAGGCTTTGTATCATTAGAAATGGAAGGAAAAGAAAACCCTAAAACTTCAGTTCCTAAAAGTCTGGATCTACTAAGAAAAGCATTTACTTACAAGGTTTAGTATTCCTCAGTTAGTAAGGCCACACGTTTATTCTTCCCGCAGAATTTTTGCGGGATTCACCAGACTTAATCGGATAACCTGTATAGCAATGGTGGCAAGGGCAATCAGGGATAAAATGAAGAAAGGGTTAACGAAAACGAGCGTGTTACCTATAGTTTCTCAACACCACGTAATAAAAAACTGTCTGCGCTGTATATATTTACTTTCAACACCGACATTTTATTCTAATTTTTGAAAACAGTTTATTTCTTCCCGTTTCCGTTCTGGGTTAACAGCACCTGCAAGGCCTGGTCGGCTTTCTCAAAATCGAATTGCGCTACAATTTTCTCCATCTTTTTGGCGATCGCATCCGTTTGCAAATCACCAATGCTTCCTTCATGGGTATGATTCACCTTGGAAGACGGCTTATATGTACCATTGCCAATCTCCTCCCCTACTTCTTTATACGCATCCCGAAATGCTTTGCCTTCCAGCACTTTCTCATTTACCCGCTCTACGGTAAACAGATAGCGATATCGGTCATCTTTCATAATTTGCTCATTCACCGAAATATGCTGTAAAGCGTATTCCAGAATAGAAATACAGTCTTTCAGCTGACCAAAGGCGGGAAACAACCCTTCCTTAAGCACCTGCCAGTCCCGGTGATAGCCCGAAATCATATTGGTGGTTACCAGGGCAATCTGGTTGGGCAGGGAGTGCAATTGATTACACTTGGCTCGAATAAGCTCAAATACATCCGGGTTTTTCTTATGGGGCATGATGGATGATCCGGTGGTAAGATGATCGGGAAAACGAATGAACTGGAAGTTCTGACTAACATACCAGCAGATATCGTCAGCCATCTTTCCCAGTGTAGCAGCGACGGTTGATAACCCAAAAGCAACCGTGCGTTCGGTTTTTCCTCGTCCCATCTGAGCATACACCACATTATAATTCAATTCTTCGAACCCCAGTAGCTGGGTCGTCAGTCGCCGATTTAAGGGGAAAGAAGAACCATAGCCTGCCGCCGATCCCAATGGATTCTGGTTCACCACGCGATAGGCAGCCAGCAGCAGTTGCATATCATCCGTCAGGCTTTCCGCATAGGCGCCAAACCACAGCCCAAAAGAAGACGGCATGGCTACCTGGGTATGGGTATACCCGGGTAGTAGTACATCCTGATGTTGCTCGCTGAGCTCCTGCAAGCGATCAAACAGATTTAGCAGATCCAGCACGACCTGTTGCAGTTCATCCCTAAAATACAGGCGTAAATCTACCAGTACCTGATCGTTACGAGAACGGCCGCTGTGTACTTTTTTGCCAACATCACCCAACTCTCGGGTAAGCATCAGTTCTACCTGCGAATGCACATCTTCTATTCCATCCTCAATCTCAAAGCCTTCCTGCTTTACGCGTTCGTGCAATTTCTGCAAGGCGGGCCGTAGCTGCGCTAATTCTTTATTGGTTAGTAATCCTACGGATTCTAACATAATACAGTGCGCGATGGTCCCCGTGATATCGTAAGGAGCCAGAACAAGATCAAGGGTAGCGTCTTGTCCAATCGTAAACTGCTCGATTCTTTTATCTATCGATGTTGAGCTTTTTTGCCAAAGTTTCACGTATGCTGGTTGTAGATGATGGCGAATAAATATACAATGAATACACGTATCGGTTGCATGATACGTTCATACTTTCTCAGAATTGGGTATTAACCCCTTATTGCGCACTTGAGGTAACCGAAGTAAGTGTTTTTTCACCGGACTGACTTTCTGAGAAATTCCCGACAGTGCATCAAACTCTCCCAAAATACCAATAATTGGCGCACCCAATCCATAGGATGCAATAAAGGCCGTGGGCATGTCGGCGACTCCGCGTTCAACGGTAAACCCATACTCATCAGCATAATCAGCAAGGGCTTCGGCCGACTGTTCTTCTGCCAGTGCGGTTTCAGCATACGCCCATAATTCATCACTCAACCGGATCAGTTCTTCGGCGTGTTCATCAATGTACGAGATCACCGCCGCTTTAGCCTTGGTCAGCTCAGCTTCCTTCTGAGCAAATGCGTCGGACGAAAAAAATTGCATGCTAATCGCTGTTATACAAGCAATTAGCATGCGTTGTTTCATAAAATGGTTTAACATAGATCGAGTTGTAGTGTATAAATTTTGCTTAGGTTTTCAGAATTTGAATACCCGTAAGCAGCTGGATATATTTTTCAATACCGTCCTGAATTTCGGAAACACGTATGTACTCATCGGCGGTGTGTGACCTCCCAGAACTGCCCGGCCCCAGCTTCAAGGTAGGGAAATCACAGCACAAAGCCTGATCGGATAAGGTGGGCGAACCGTAGTACTCCCAGCCTAAGGAAATTCCTTTTTGCACCAGTGGATGTTCCAGTGCGATTGAGGATGAATTAAGCCGCAGCGAACGAGGAATTATTTCAGAAAGGAGATTATGACGAAAGATTTCCAGTACCTGCTCATTAGTATAAAGCTCGTTGGTGCGTACATCCACCACAAATTTGCACACATCAGGAATCATATTGTGCTGGGTACCCGCATTAATTTGAGTTACCGTAGCAGTTACATCGCCCAACAGCTCTGACTTTTCGGTAAACCGGAAGTTTTTAATCCAACGAATATCCTGCATGGCTTCATAAATAGCATTCACTCCCTCATGACGGGCCGCATGCCCCGACACTCCCGTACTAACACAGTCCATTACCACCAGCCCTTTTTCGGCAATGGCCATCTTCATACGAGTAGGTTCTCCAACGATACCTGCATCAATCCCTCCCAATACAGGAAGCACTTTGGCGATCCCGCTTTCCCCGGAAATCTCCTCCTCGGCTGATGCCAGATAAATAAGATTATATCCTCGTTCAATCACTTCATCCAGGTGCAGAAAGGTGTGCAGGAGTGAGACCAGTGCTCCACCCGCGTCGTTAGAACCCAGCCCATATAATGTATCCTCACCTTCAAATTCCACAATAGTTGCATCAAAGGGATCGCGGGTCCAGGAATCACCGGGTTTCACCGTATCATGGTGGGAATTCAGTAGCAGAGTCGGCCACTCTTCTCGAAAATCCTTTGACTTTACCCAAACATTGTTGGCCAGACGATGGACCTCTTTGCCTTCACTTTCCAGATAATTGGCAATGATGTCGGCGGTCTTGTCTTCGCTACGACTAAAGGAAGGAGTGGCGACAAGTTGTTGCAGCAGCTGTACTGCCTGATCGGTTAGGTTTGCTGTTTCGTTCATAATGGTTGTAACTTGGTTCCTAAAAAAAGTTGCTCACCGAGCAGGGACTTCGGCCAGCAGCGAATATCCTGAAAATGCATAATCCGGACAACGGATACCCCTGATTGCAAAATACGAAATGCATTGTCTAACTTGGGAATCATCCCCTTATTAATTTTCTGCGCTTCTTTCAATACAAGGTATTCACGGTGGGTAAGTTGGGGAATTACTGAATTATCATCTTCCACATCATGCAATACCCCCTTTTTTTCAAAGCAGAAACCCAGGTGTACTTCATAATCAGCCGCCAGGGCCATGGCAACTTCAGCGGTAATCGTATCGGCATTGGTGTTCAGCAGATTGCCTTGCCCATCGTGGGTAATGGGTGAGAGCACCGGAACAACACCCTGATCCAGCAGGTTTTTTAATACCTGGGTATTTACCTGCGTGACGTCTCCCACATACCCAAAATCAATGGGTCGGGGTGGTCTTTTTTGGGACAAAATCAGATTTAAATCAGCCCCCGTCAGCCCAAGCGCCTGGGTTTTTGTTGATTGTAAGCTACTGACAATCTGCTTATTAACCCAACCGGCATAAATCATCACCACCACTTTCAGCATGGCGGCATCCGTAATACGACGACCTTCGACCATCTGCACCGGCACTCCTGTTTTTTCGGCAAACTGAGAAGCAGAAGATCCACCACCGTGCACCAGTATTTTTGGGGAAGGAATACTGGCAAATTCCGTAAGAAATTCCTGTAAGGCCTCGGGCTGATCGATGACTTTGCCCCCGATTTTCAGAATACTTAGCTTAGTCATTGAGCAACAATTCAAAGATGGTTTGCGCCGCTGTAACTCGATGCGCCGCCTGAGGAATGACCAGACTTTTCGGACTATCTATCACTTCATCGGCGACGACCACATTACGCCGCACGGGTAAGCAGTGCATAAAAAAGGCTTGCCGGGTACGTTGCATCTTCTCGGCCGTGAGCATCCAGGCATCATCGGTCCGTAATATTTGTCCGTAGCTGGTATAGGATGACCAGTTTTTGACGTACACAAAATCGGCCTCTTCCAGGGCTTTTTTCTGATCGTATTCCACTTTCACGCCTTGGGTAAATTCCTCCGCCAGCTCGTAGCCTTCGGGGTGGGTCAGTACGAGTTCGTAGTCGGTGGGTTGCATCCATTCCAGAAAAGAGTTGGCCACCGCCTGGGGTAGTGCCCGCGGATGGGGTGCCCAGCTGAGTACTACCTTAGGGCGTTCTACCGTCTTATATTCCTCAATGGTAATCCGGTCGGTCAGGGACTGAAGCGGGTGGCGTACCGATGATTCCAGACTGATGATCGGGACTCCGGCGTACTTTTTAAATTGCTGAATGATGGTTTCCTCCGCATCTTCGTCCCGGTCCTTCAACTGAGCGAACGAACGAATACCGATCAGGTCATAATAAGAGCCGATCACCGCGGCGGCTTCTTTCACGTGCTCGGCAGTTGAGCCGTTCATCACGGTGCCGTCGGTCATTTCCAACTGCCAGCCACCCTGGTTGATATCAAAAACCACGGTATCCAGCCCGATGTTCATGGCTGCCCGCTGGCTACTCAGGCGGGTGCGCAGACTGGAATTCAGAAAAATCAGACACATGGCTTTTCCGTGGCCTAGCTGCTTTCTTCCCTGAGGTTCGTTTTTCACCTGATGTACTTTCTGCCATAAGGCAGGCCAGTCGGTGATATCATGGACGGAGGTAAAATGCTTCATTGGTTGGCTTTCAAAGGTAGATTTGGTAGTTTGGAAACGGGTGACAAATACGGGTCGCGAGATTATGCACAATTATCAAAGAGCCCCGTTACCTATGCTCCCTAAAAAATCGCTTGAAATTACATCTGGATTTATACAATGAAAAGCAGCAGACGTTCTTTTTTACAGCAATTCGGTGGACTAAGCCTTTCTCCCTTTGCTTTACAACCTGCTTTATCTGCCGACAGGGCTGATTTACAGCGCGATCTCCACCGATTTTCCCGGCATGACGACCAGGAAATAGCGCAGAACGAAACTTACTGGAGTAAGGTCGCAAAAGCCTATCGGGTATCCGATCAGTTTGTGAACCTGGAAAACGGGTACTACAGCCTGGCGGCCTGGCCTGTACTTGAAGCGCAGTGGCAACACATCCAGCAGGTGAATCAGATCCCGTCCGTCTATATGCGGCAGCAACAGTGGGACGATCGGCAGCAGGTGAAACAGGCACTGGCTGATTTTGCCGGATGCGCTACGGATGAACTGGTCATCTGCCGAAATACCACCGAAGCATTAGACACGGTCATTCTAGGGCTGGATCTGGCCGCTGGCGACGAAGCCGTCATGACCAACCAGGACTACGGCAGTATGCGGGCCGCCTTTCACCAGCGAGCCCGCCGCGACAAGATTGTGAACCGGGTAATTACCCTGCCTCTGCATCCTCGCAACGATGAGGAAATTGTGGATGCCTTCGAGCAGGCCATCACTCCTAAAACTAAAGTCATGCTCGTGAGCCACGTAATTAACATTACCGGACAGGTATTGCCGGTACGCAAGCTCTGCAATATGGCCCACTCCCACGGGGTGGAAGTAATCTGCGATTCGGCCCATGCCCTTGGACATCTGGATTTTAAGATCGCCGACCTGGACTGCGACTATCTGGGCAGCAGCCTGCATAAGTGGGTGGGTGCACCGCTGGGTACCGGATTGCTCTACATGAAGAAAGACAAGATTTCCCAGGTATGGCCGCTATTTGCTGATGATACCTACCCCGACGATGATATCCGGAAATTTGAGCACCACGGCACCCTACCTGTTACTGCCCAGCTGGCAATTCTGGATGCACTGGAGTTTCAGGAGACCATCGGTATCACCCGCAAACAAGCCCGGCTGCGGTATCTGAAAAAATACTGGACGGGTCAGGTGAAAGATGTTCCGGGTATCACCATCAACACTCCCTGGAACGAAGATCGCTCCTGCGGTATTGCCAACGTAAGCGTAGCTTCCCTTACGCCCGGTGAACTGGCCAATAAATTAATGAGCAATTTTGGTATTTTCACCGTAGCCATTGATAACGAGTCAGTTAAAGGTGTTAGGGTAACCCCGCACTTATATACTACGCCAAAAAATTTAGACCAACTGGTAACGGCCCTTATCCAACTGAGTATGGGCTGAGCCTGAGGAATCAATCGTTGATATTCCCAATGCGCTCGTGCGAAGCCATGATGCCTTTGATCACCGCTGAGCTGAGGCCGTTGTGCTCCATTTCATTCAGTCCGGCGATGGTACAACCCTGGGGAGTGGTCACTTTATCAATCTCCATTTCGGGGTGTTGCTTCTTTTGCAGGATCAGGGAAGCCGCGCCCCGGCAGACCTGCACAGCGATCTTCTGAGCTTCTTCGGCATGAAAACCCATTTGAATTCCGCCTTGCGCGGCAGCCCGAATATAGCGCAAACAAAAAGCAATCCCGCTGGCTCCTAATACGGTGGCAGCCGCCATCAGTTCCTCCTCAATGACCAGTGTTTGCCCCATGACATCAAAGATCGCCTTTACCTGCCGGAGGGCTTCCTCTGAGGTGTTTTGTGCCGCCAGGCAGGTCATGGACTCGCGAATGGCAATGGCGGTATTGGGCATGGCTCGCACGATGGGAAAATCCTCCAGTGTGAGTTGAGCAATATCTCCGATACTGACGCCGGTAATGGTAGATATTAGCACATGTTTTTGAGGATTAAGTACATCCCGAATCTCAATCAATAAATATTTGAGTTGCTTGGGCTGCACGCATAATAATATCAGATCTGATTCTGCCACCGCTTTCCGGTTATCGGTGCTGGTCTGTACCCCCATGGCTTCCAGTTCGTCAGTGCCGTGCAATTTACGCTTGGTGACCAGAATATGGTTGGCATCATACTGTTCGGTGCTGGCCAGTCCCATGGCAATGGCTTTCCCCAGATTTCCTCCTCCTAAAATGGCAATTCTTTTTTTCATAATCCTTGGTTCAATCGGTAGTATAAACTACCACCTCATTAGCATTCTTGGGACAATGATAGCACCTTCAACCCAAAATAAACAACGGAATGGATAACGATTTGTCTATGGTGAAGTTAATTGAATGAAAAACTTAAATATTTGCTATGAGACGGTCTAAAAATAAAACCTCCCTGCCTGATATTCTGCACCAGAGTACTCTTAGCCGTGTTGCTACCGCAATGGCCGTAACGGCTATGGGGACCTTAGCCATCGGTGCTGTGGCGATTGGAACCATTGCCATCGGTTCTTTGGCTTTGAAGCGGGGTAGCATCCAGAAGCTAGCCATTCAGGATCTGGAAGTAGGCCGATTACGCGTTAAAAAGCTTATTGTGGAAGAAGGTTTGCCTCAGCAGGAAATGTAAGCCAGGCGTGGCCTGTATTGATCAGAAAGGCGTCAATTGCTCTGTTATTGCTACTTTCGGAATAATTTTTGAGTAGTAGTCCGGGTTCTGATCAAATACAATCCGGATGGCAGGCTTGTTATATCTACTCCTATTTGAGACTCCTGAATATCCACGATTTTGGTAAAGGAAGTAACATCTTTTCCCATGGAACTGAGGAGCTCAAACCCCATAATCTCCGTTAAATCTCCTTGAACCATCAGATAATCTTCCGCCGGATTGGGATAAATGAGTATACCTACATCATCCATTCCGGTGATTTGTATTCTTACAGCCGGCGACAATGTATACTGACCATCATAATCAGTCTGCCTCAACCGGTAGTAAGAGGCTCCGCCATATGGATTATCATCACTAACCTGATAACTTCTCAATGACGATGAATTTCCGGCTCCCGCTACCTTTGTCAGGCTTTCCCAGTCCGCGCCGTTTTTAGAACGCTCAACGGTAAAAAAATCATTATCAGTTTCAGAAACAGTCTGCCAGGTAATCATAACATTCTGATCATCAACAGGATACGCTTTAAAGTTGATCAGGTTAACGGGCAAGGCCTCGCACAAGGCCGAAGAAGCCATTTGAGCAGTAACAGTGTAAAAAGCTGCGGGATTGTTCTGATTGTTGAACTCCGTTTGTATCCAGTCATCAGACCGGATAATATCAGAAAATCGAGCTTCATCAATGATGCCATTAAAATATCGTCCGTCTATCGTATTTCCACCCAATATCATGTCCGTGTTTCCATTCAGATTATTTGTACCACTACCGGCAGTAATGGTTTCACTACTCCCATTGACAAATAATTCTTTGACTCCATTAGCGCCATTTCTGGTAACCGTCAGATAATACCAGGTACCCGTAGCAGCGGCAGTGGTTGAACTCGCATTATCGTAGGAACAATCAGCCTGTCCATCGCCAAATTGAAAAGTCGTGTTATTTAACCCCAGGGGGATCATATCGTCATCGCAGCCGGAAACATCAGCCCAAATTATCCCGGAACCTTCATACGCCTGCGGGCCTACACTGGCGCCAACGGCTGTGGCATTTATCCAGCACGAAATTGTAAATGTGTTATTGGTGGTATTACTATAACCAATGAAATCATTCCCTCCGTCAAAGGACTGCCCATCAGCAATTTTTCCGGCGATATCGGATGAACCACTGTTGGTACCGTGGCTGGCATTACTGGTGGCATCATTGAAATCATCATGTAAGTGAACAACTCGTTGGTAATTCGCATCCCACACCGCGGTGGTTGAGGTTGAAGTACTCACGGAAGCATTACCGTAGTACATGTGAATGATGGTATTGGCTGTTCCACTGAGCGAGGGAATTTTTACCCAGGTAACATATTCGCCCGTAGCTGCATTGTATTTTTCAATCTGATGATCCAGTTGAATGTTGCAATCTTCTAAGGTGAAGATAATATCATACCCATTGGCGTTTTCCACATTGCCACCATTGGCTACAGTTCTTAAATCATTATCTGTAACATTCACCAACATCGGGAAATCTGATAAAGAAGCCGTCCCTGAAACCTGTGATGCCAGAATCTCGATTTGCTTTACGTAGGTATACCCAACGGGCTGAGCTAAAAGATCCAGGGTCATTAGCCAAAGAGCGCAAACAACAGTCAGTACTTTCATTACCTTCATGTTATTAAGCATAGCGGTAGAAAGCGTAGATCAATCGATTATCCCTCGTTAGCCTATTTCCTTCAGTCAGTCTCTACACTTTATGTATAATTAACTAAGTAATTACACTAAATTACATTTTTTCAGTAATTGACTGCAACTTTTTCTCTGAATTAAGGCAAGAAAGCCTAATTACAGGGCATAGGCATCACTGAAGCGTGGTGTGTAATAGTCTGTTATACCGGAAGCCCGGATGTCTAAGCACTATGACGAAAATAATTATAACGTCATTGCGACGAGGCGCGAGGAAACAATCTTCTGCTAATGAGCCGACGCGGCACGGGGAGATAGCTTCGTCATTCTTCCTCGCTATCACGCTAAAACATAAGCTAATTTTGTCACAGTGCTTACTATAAAATTATAAATTTGTGATTATCAATGAATTACCCACAAGCATTACGCCTTATACTGTTCAACTATTCAGTATAGGGTATTTACTTAAGGATTATCATCACTCCCAAAACATACAAGCGTATAATTCCTTTGAAATGGCTTGAGATGAGGCGGGCTTACTTTCGGGTTTGCTGTATTTCATGGGCAAAAAAATGATTGTCCTCCAACCAGTCGGCCAGGCGCCCGGGCCAGTGGCTGATGGTTTTGTATTCGGATCGATCTCCCATGTTAAACCCATGGTCGCCCTTTTCGTAAAAGTGGGCTTCGACTGGAGCCTTGGCTGCCCGATATGCTTCCAGTAACTTCACAATCGTTTCTGAACAGCAGGCATCGTTATTACTGGCCAGCAAAAAAGCCGGAATGGCGTTCGATGCTACTTTCTCGGGAATTCCCAGGGGACCAGGGTAAATCTGGATTTGAAAATTTGCGTGGGCCGGTTGTTGTTCCACGGCATCGCTGGCGTTTGCATCGCCGGGAAAATCCTCAAAGGCAACCATATTCACCACCTCTCCCCCCGCGGAGAAACCCATGATACCGATGCGATCCTGATCAATGTGCCAGTCGCCGGCATGGGCCCGGATCTGTCTCATTGCGCGTACTGCATCCTCTTTGGCATGCTCGAGGGTGTAGGGTGAATTCTCTTCTCGGAACAGGCGGTATTTCAGTACGATTCCGGTGACACCCAATGTATTCAGGTATTTGGCAGTTTTGGTGCCTTCTTCGTCAAATACCAGCAGCCGATGGCCGCCGCCAGGGAAAATCAGTACGGCCGCACCGTTGGGGTTTTCAGCTTCAAAAACAGTGATCGAAGGGTTATGCACTTGCCTGACCCAATACTCCTTCGCTTCTTCGGGCTTGTCTTTTCTGTCCTCAAAACCCGGTGCGCCTTGTTCCCACAGCGGAACCACCAACGGAGCGTTCTGCGATTTAGCGGTTAAAAAACTAAACCACAGCAGAGTAAATAGGAATAGGTATTTCATGGTAGAGAGATTAGGAGTTGTTGTTTGTAGTTTATGAACACCGGCCCAAAACCTGTTTTGGCGGTCTTCCAAAGATACTCAAACTTTCCGTTGGGCCACAACTCCCCCTGATGATCGCCTGTCAGGCATTAAAGGTCTGCGGGCAACCGCTTTTCTTATTCTATTTGACTGAATATCTTTTTAAATCTTTGCGGCAATGCATCTTTTAGATGGATCGACGCATTGGTAAACGGGTGGATAAAACGTAGCGAATAGGCGTGTAAATACAATCCTTGACCGTTTAAAATTAAATTTTCAATGCCATACTCCTTATCTCCCAATACCGGGTTACCGATTTCTGACAAATGCTTGCGTAACTGATGCCTTCTTCCCGTTCGAGGTTTTAGCGCTACCAGGTTCAGTTTGCCAAATCTTTCCGATGGAACCGTTGCCACTACTGCATAATCCGAATGTGACGCTTTACCGTCAATGGGTGATGTAATTTCTCCCTGATTGTCCATTGCACCAATCGTAATGGCATAGTAGGTTTTATCAATCGCTTTATCTTCAAACATTTTATTGAATGTGCGAATGCTGCTGCTCGTTTTTCCGACCAGTAATATCCCGGTGGTTGCATAGTCTAATCGGTGAGCAGGTTGGGGCGTGGTAGCGTCCGCTAGCGGACTTGGTTGGATATTTTGCGCTAAGGCATTGGCAATTGTCTTAAACTTATTACCACTCACCAAAATACCTGCCGGTTTATGAATCACGGCCAGGTGCTCATCTTCAAATAATACTTCAAGGGGAAAGATCAGTTTTTTCTGCGGACTAATATCTTCGGGGATGGATAGGCGAATGGATTCACCCCCGTGAATGAAAGTAGCTGTAGAAGCAATCACATCATTCACCGTAACATACTGTTTCTTCAGTGCTTTCTTCCAGGCTGATTTGGTTGAAACCAGATTAAAAATACCTGCCCCATATTCTTGCAGACGAATAGGATCAGCTAGTTTCGGAACAATATGAGTTTCAGTTGAACTGATAATGTTTTTTAAATGAATGTTAACGTCTTTTATGATGAAAGTGGATTAGCATGCGATGTCCTTTAAGGTCAAGTTCATCTGGAGAAATTAGGCAGCAATCAGTCCCGTTTCACGTATTTCTGCCAGTTATGCTGTTCTTTGAATCCCAGCACTTCACGGATTTTGCGGTTTGAATACAACGCTTCATGCTCCCCCAATTCGCGCGTAATGGGCACACCCGGGAAAAACTGTTCAGCCAATGCTTTGCTGGGGATAATCGCACCGTTATGATCGTTTCCAGCATTGAAAATCTGATAACCAAGGCCATCTTTTTTCAGACATAAATCCACAATCTGCCCCAGGTCACGCGCATCAATATAACAAAATGCATTCCGGCGACGCACTTCCGGGTTTTTGAAATACTGCGGAAACAGTTCAGCGTATTCGTGAGGCTCTATCACATTGCCGATACGCAGGGCATAAATATCAAAACCTGACCGTCGCTGGAAACTGCGGGCCGTTTTCTCATTCACCACCTTCGATAATCCATAGCTATCCATGGGGTCAACATCATAGTCCTCCTCCAAAGGCAGCGTATTGGGGTTGGTTTTGCCATCGGAAAAACAGATACCGTAGGTGGTCTCTGACGAAGCAATGATAATCTTCTTAATGCCAAGCTTAACCGCCGCTTCAATCACATTGTAGGTACCTATGGTGTTGACCCGAAAAGTTTCATTATCCGGTTTGAGCAAGATCCGGGGTACGGCCGCAAAATGTACTACTGCATCAAATGTTGGTATACCATTTCCTGGCTCCAACTCATCTAACCCGGCATACGAACGCATGGCATTAAACATTTGGCCGGAATCCGTAATATCAGCCACCAGATTATCCACCCCGGGGTGATCCAAAGGCAGCAGATCTACGTTCATCACCCTATGTCCCTGGTCGAGAAGGTAGGGTATCACATGCTTTCCTGCTTTTCCCGATCCCCCTGTAAAAAATATTCGCTTTGTAGTCATGTATTCTCCTCTTTAAAAATGATCTCATTGGTTACCCGCCAGGCATGTAAGCACGGCATATCCCATATCAGTTTTACCATTAGTGATCACAAATGTAGGAATAATTAAATACGATGTTCCGTGACAGTAAGCACCGAGACATAATTAAGTTATAGATAGAGATTTTTTGGAAAAATCAATGCAAAACTCATTATCATATTTTCTGATGATGTTGAAGATCGCTTCTTTAAGAGTGGTTACTGATGCATAATCCTCCGCCTTTAGCCACGCATATTTTATCTTCCGCCACAAGGTTTCAATGAGATTTAAGTGAGGAGAATACGTCGGTAAGAAAAACAAGTATAGGTCTTTCTGTGCCCAAACTTTCTGTCTGCTCCGGACTAATTCTGAGGTATGCCACGGCGCATTATCAAGGACAATAACAGTCGGTTTAGTGATCCGCTCGACTATTTCATCAAGGCACTCTGCTACGAACTGACCATTGATACTGTGAGAGGTGGCGTAGGTGATCAGTTTGCCCTGACGACTCAGTAGGCCGAACAGATTGGCCACCCAGTCTTTCGCACTTCTATCGGATCGCCGAGCGATGGTGTGTCGTTCCCCAATAGGCTGCCAACCGTAGGGAATGCAGGGAGTAAGGCTGAACCCGCATTCGTCAGCAAAAAATAAGTCTATAGTTCCTTGTGCTTCCAATTTCAATAGTTCTTTTAATTGTGCTTTCTTATAGGCGTAGATCAGCGGGTCGGGCCGGTCTTTTAATCGCCTGCGAAAACGCTTCCACTTGTATTTAAGTTTTTTAAAAAGCGTTGTAGCGTCTTTTTGCTCACACTCACTCCTAGTTCGGATTGAACTTGCCCTACGACCCGGTTAAGGTTCTTAGGTTCATTCTCTACTAAGATTTTTACGATCTTTACTTGCTGCTGATCATCGGTGCGTAGTTTGGCAGGACGACCCCGACCCGGTTTTAGTTTGAGGCCTTCTATACCATCAGTTTCCCATCGATTAAACCAGGCATAAATACTAATTTGGCTTACTTCAAATATTTGGGAAAGTTCAGTGACGGTTTTCCCCTCATTGCTAAGCAACATACTTTGGCACTTTCTGCGGAACAGATGGCTCTTACCAGTTTTATAGCCTTTTTCCAACAAACGCTTCTGGCCTTCACTTAACTCTATAAATCTCTTTTTACGACTCATACCCTAAAAGTAGTAAAAATCCACTATTTATAAGATATTTTTGTCTTACTGCTTAAATGGTGAATTAATTTATACTTATCACTTGAGCAATTTATCCAATACAAGTCATCCCGATGGCTATCTAGATTGCGTCAGAGGAAAGGAATATCTTAGGGTTGCAGTATTCTCTTCCTTGAGTGAGATTGAGCATAACGACAAGTGCAGCCGTCAGGACGGACTTGGTGGCGCTTTATGTTCGTGTTTCAATATTCTGACTTAGCGCGACAAGCGTCAAAATGCATTTTAGCCCGGCTGGCGGCTGCATCTTTATATTTACCCATATAGAATAATCCAATTCTTATCTTAGAGAAAAGGAGGAGAACTTAGTGGCTGGGGCAGCCCCGCTGTGTAGGCTCAATACCTTGACATCGTGTTAGTCCTCCTTTTCCTA
>JAVKCN010000137.1:0-21957 GCA_040222715.1 Cyclobacteriaceae bacterium
CAGCACATCTGCTTGTTGGTAACTTCGCTTCGACTGCTGAATATAACCCAGTTTTTCTTCAATCATGCCCCGATTATTATACGCAATCGCGTCTTCAGGGTCTAATGCAATTGCTTTGGTATAATCATCAATGGCTCCCTGATAATCCTTGAGACGGTCTTTGATGTACGCCCGGCTGGAATAACGATATGGGTTTTCAGGTTCCAGAGCCACAGCCTTATCGAAGTCGGCCAATGCCAGGTCGTTGTTGCCGGTCCAGTGCAGGGCTACGCCGCGCTCACTATAAAACATGGCATTATTAGGCACCAGGTTGATCAGTCGGTCAAATGCCTGAATAGATTTATCAAATGCCTCTAATTTAAAGTGTGCCCGCGCGATTCCGTATAAACTGTCCGGATGGGCTGATTCTTCGGCCAACGCTCGCTGAAAAAAAGAGCGTGCCTGTTCATATTCCTCTTTTTGCAGTTGCTCATAGCCTTGGCGGCTATACTCCTCTGTACTCATAACGGTTAGGGTAAAGATACTTTTTGTGGATGGAGCATTAACATTTTTTCGGTTTTGAATTTAAACGCCCCTATATGGAACACCTGAGCGTAGAATTAGTTTATTTTGCATCATGCTAACTATCGGAGATTTCAACGATTTACCTATTATTCGCGACAGCCCGCATGGCTTCTTCCTGGAAGCCCAAACCAGAGAGGGGGCTCAGGACATTCTACTTCCCAAAAAATACGTGACGCCGGAAATGAAAGTTGGCGAACTCGTGAAGGTTTTTGTTTATACCGATTCAGAAGACCGACTGGTTGCTACCACCGAAACACCCAAAGTACGGATCAATCAATTTGCTCCCCTGTTTGTGGTGGGCACCGCTTCTTTCGGGGCTTTTCTGGACTGGAACTTAGAAAAGGATTTGCTACTACCCAAGAAAGAGCAGCTCTATCCGCTTAATGAAGGCGATACCGTAGTGGTTCGGGTGGTGCTTGACCAGCGAACCCAGCGCCTGATCGCCGTTTCCAAGCTGCAACCCTTCTTCCGGCGCGATACTTCGGCACTGGAGGAACAGCAGGCAGTCGCGGCCCTGGTCTACGATACTACTGATTTAGGCTATAAAGTTATCATCGATGAGGGTGCTCCTCACCACCATTACGATGCCTTGCTTTTTTACAGTGATAGCCCGGCAGAAATGGTGATTGGTGATGCATTGACGCTGTACATCAAGAACATCCGGGAAGACGGAAAAATAGATGTCACCGCTTACCCCAGCGGGCGTGATGCCACCGAACAAGCCAAATTTACCGTACTGGAGAAGCTTCGGGAGGCCGGCGGAAGCTTAGCCTTGCACGATAAAAGCAGCGCTGCAGAAATTCAGCAGCAGCTCGGCATGAGCAAGAAAGTTTTTAAGAAAGCAGTGGGAGGGCTCTATAAAGAACGTAGAATCAACCTGGAAGGGGATCAGGGAATTACGTTGAAAAAGAAAAAGCGGTAAACTCTTGGGCATAAACAATCGGCCAAACAGCATATAATTAATTCTAACCACGCACAGAATTCTATCATAGCTGCTTAGATTTCTTACGAATGGACAACCCAAAAAAATTACCTGCTCATCTACGCATCACTTTGCGAGATCAGCATCTGATGTTGTTGCCGCAGCGTGCTATCTTCTGGGAAGAGAAACGGTTTTTGTTGCTCGCCGATTTACATTTAGGAAAAGCTGGTCATTTCCGAAAAAACGGATCGCCCATTCCGGCTGCGGTGCACTGGAAAGATTTGGAGGTACTGGGCACATTGATTGAAACGCATCAGCCAAACCAGGTAATTTTACTGGGCGATCTGTTTCATAGTGCCTTGAACAACGAATGGCTGGACTTTACCCGCTGGATGCAGCAGTACGCTCCCCTTCCCTTTGTGCTTATTAAAGGCAATCACGATATGCTCCCCGAGGCGGCTTATGACCTGGGGCAACTACGTGTAGAAACCGAAAACTGGTCGGTGGCACCGTTTCTACTGACCCATAAACCCCTGGTAGAACCTACGCCCCAGCGAGGTGGCTGGAGGTTTCCAAAGACCAAGTTTGAAACAGGAAATCTTTATAACCTGGCGGGACACATACATCCTGGCACTTCAGTGCGCTTAGGTCTTGGGCAAACCGAGCGAATGCCTGCCTTTTTCTTTGGCCCCTATATCGGATTACTACCTGCATTCGGTCAGTTTACCGGCTGCGTACCAATGAATATCACAACGCAGGACCAGGTGTATGGGGTGGTAAGTGCGCGTAGTATTATTCGCGTAGTATAGGCCTATGACGATCGGGGGCTGAATAAGACACTCGCGGTTTCTAACCCGGCATGGACTAAAGCTGAAGGGTAATCACACCATAATATCGATATTGAACCATTTACTGTATACACATTAGTAATACCGACCGATCAGTTCATGCTCAACTATGGTCTGCCGCAGAGCCAGGGGTTTGATGGTGCCCTGCTGGCTATAAATACGCTTTCCTCTCGGCTCTACCAGAATCGTATAGGGTAGCGCCCCTTCCCACTCCGGGTCAATGGCTTCAATCAGGGCGTATTTGTCGTCTTTGGTGAATATGTAGTTCTTGACCGATGAGTTTTGTTTTTCCAGAAACTGTTTCACTTTGCCCTCCTGCTCGGGGCGATCAGCACTTATGGATATGAACTCAAACGGTCGATCATCGTACATACGGTGCATCACAATAAACTCCGGATACTCCAGCACACAGGGACCACACCAGGTAGCCCATACGTTGATCAGCCTGAGCTTGTCCGAATCGTTTTTTAATAGTTCGCTGATTCCGGCCTCATCAATAGTTTCCAGACTTACCGGTAATTCTTCCCATTGTTTATACACTCGGTCTTTCATCTCGTCCTTCCAGGCCCATTTCACCGAACAGCCAAACGTTTTGGTGGTAGGCGTCTCAACAGTTTCCCCCACCAACACAGCATCTATGGCGGCCCGAACATCTTCTGCCTGGGCCGTACCTGGCTTCTCGGAACCATCCAACCGCCCCACATACTGCAATGAACGGTTTTTATCAAACACAAAGGCATGCGGAGTGGCCACCGGGCCGTACTGAATGGATACGGCATGATCGTCGCCATCGTATAAGTAGGGGAAATTGTAGTCTTCGTCATCGGCCCGTAGTTGCATATCTTCGTAGGTATCTCCCAGATCAGAATATCCCAGTTCATCGTACAGCAAGGCCAGGGGGCTATTAGGCGAAATAGCCACTACGGTTACTCCTTTATCCTGATAATCATTGACCAGATCCTTGATACGCTGTTCGTAAGCTTGCGCCGTGGGGCAATGATTACAGGTAAAAATAATGGTCAGCACTTCAGCATCGTCATATTCCGACAGTTCGTGGTATTCTCCATCCACCCCGGGCAACCGGAAATCAGGTGCTTTACTACCAATCTCTAATGTACTCACTTCAATCTCTTCAATCGGCTGAGGAGATGCCTCAAAAGCCGTGGCAGCTACGGGCATGTCAGTGGCAGATTCTGTTGTTTCACCATCCTGACCCGATTTCGACTGGCAGGCGGCAATTGTCAGTAGCAGGAAAAATAAAAAAATTCTGATTGGAGATGTTACTAGGGAGGTGTGCATGGTTTATCATTGGTTGTGTATTGTATAAAAAGATACAGTTTCGTGGCTTTCTATGCAAACAAACCCGCCAGTGAAACTTAAAATCTGACGAGTTGTAATAGTTTCATTTGCAATACACGCCATAATGGCATTGTTTTTATAGAAAAACTAGCAAAACAAGACATTTTGTCACTAAAATTATGCTTTTCAGCGCCATTCCCGGATTGGTATTCCATTTGTTTATACTATGGGCGAACACAATTACATAAAAACTTAAACACATAACATTATGAAACTGATTAGATATAACACCGGATTCCCCCGATTTTTTGACGATTTTGTTACCCGTGATTTGGAGCAGTTCTTTGATGCTTCAGGATTACAAAACCGCCGATTGCCCGCTACCAATGTGAAAGAAACTGAAGATCATTTTGCACTGGAACTGTCGGTTCCCGGTTTTAACAAAGAAGATTTTAAGGTTGAGTTAGACCAGCATGTGCTGACGGTTTCTGTGGAGAAAGAAGACAAAAAAGAGGAACAGAATGATCAGTACGTGAAACAGGAGTTCCGTTATCATAACTTCAAACGAAGCTTCAACTTACCGGAAAATGCGGTAGATGGAGAAAAAATTGAAGCCAGATACGATGCCGGGGTACTGTATGTAACCCTGCCCAAACGCGAGGAAGTAAAACCGAAGCCCGCTCGTACTATTGAGATTGGCTAAGGCATAGTGAGAGATTTAAGAGGCGGGTCGTTAACCCGCCTTTTTTTTGCCCAAATCAAACGAAAGCGCTAATTTTTACGTGTTAAATAGGATATTAATTGATATACTGGAGGAATTGTAACTGATCAGGCGATGGAATACAAAGACTATTATAAAGTGTTGGGGGTGAATAAAACGGCTACGCAGGAAGAAATAAAAAAGGCCTACCGCAAGCTGGCGGTGAAATACCACCCCGACAAAAACAAAGGCGACAAAGCCAAAGAAGAAAAGTTTAAGGAGATTACTGAGGCGTACGAAGTACTAAAAGATCCGCAGAAGCGAAAGCAGTACGATGAGCTTGGCGCTAACTGGAAACAATACCAGCAGCATGCTCCTAACGGTAATGGCCGGGGTAACCCCTATGCGGGCCGTGGCGGCACCTCCACCGAATTCGATGGCGACTTTTCCGATCTCTTTGGCGACGGCGGTGGTGGCTTTTCCGATTTCTTTGAGAGCTTCTTCGGTCAAGGCACTTCAGGACGTACCCGGGGTGGTAATGCCTCCGGTGGGTTCAAGGGACAGGATATTCAGGCCAGTGTGTCCATCTCCCTGGACGATGCCTATGAGGGAGGTACTCGCCTGATCAACCTTAATGGTAATCGCCTTCGCCTCAAACTTAAACCTGGTATTGAAAACGGCCAGACCCTGAAGATCAAAGGAAAAGGCCAGCCCGGCATTCACGGTGGCCCCAACGGAGACCTGTACCTGATGGTTGAGATCAACCCCCATGCCCGGTTTGAACGTAAAGGGAACGACCTTCACATGACGCTACCGGTGGACATGTATACTGCGACCCTGGGAGGTAAGATTAACATTCAAACCATGAAAGGCTCTACGGTGAACGTAACCATTCCGAAGGGGACAGACAGCGGAAAAACCCTGCGCCTGAAAGGCTTAGGCATGCCCAGCTATCAGCATCCCCAGCAGTTTGGGAACCTGTTCGTTCAGATAAAAGTCACCACTCCCAAAGATCTGTCAAGAGAGGAAGAAAAGCTGCTGAAAAAGCTCAAAGATATTCGCAGCAGCTCCTACAATTATGCCTAACCCGCCAACGGGTGGGCTGGTCTGTTAATCGCTAACCACCCGTCCTGGTGCTGCTCCCTCATTCAGAAAATGATAGATGAGCTGAATGATATCCGGCTGCCGGGTAAAATCAATTTTTTCATCGTTAATATAGTGATTAAGCACTTTTACCCCATCCTCGTTCAGAGAAAGCAAATGCGATAAATCCCGGCGGCTGGTGGTTACTTCCTGAAAACTACCGTCGGGCATATATGCATAGTACTGCAATGCCAGCACCTGGTCTTCCTCCTCCTTCTGGGCTCGCTTAATCATGGGAAGCTTGGCTGATCTAAGCGCCTTTTCGTAGACTTCCCGCTCCCGCACAAACAGGGTAAAACTTCCATCATACACCAACTGAAAAAACATGGGTTGCACCGTTCCGCCAGGCAATTGAAAAGGTACGGCAAAATACTTACGGGGCATCTCATCGGTGATGGTAAACGAACGTACACTGTGGGAGCTAAACGCCCGCATCTGCTGCGCAACTTTTACCACCACAACATTAGATTCCAGATCGTATTGCAGATCTCCTGGCACAATCCGACCATCGTGTAAGGTCACCTGACCTTTTTCCCACTGGCTATCCAGGGGGCCGGCATGCCCCATCATCATAAGACATAGAACTCCCAGTACAAGCCCTGTAAAAACTCGCATAATAAATGAAAATTAGCATGAAACAAACAAACTCCGAAGACTCTGTCAGGATTGGCTGTATTGGGGAAGTGAAAAGTAGTATCCGCGCAGAAACAATTTACTTTTACTACGGGCAAAGGAAAACAATTGTTTTAATAAAATCACGGTTTTCCCAATTTTATTTTCATTCAAATGGCGTCACCAGTATAAATCCACTAAAAAACCCAGCAATTCATTATATTATTAACAAAAACTACCTGCTAGCGAATAGGTAAAAATCTGCTTAGGCATGCGTACTTTCATCGAAACGAAAATCAGTGGTCAGGAAGCCCTGGTGGGATATTAAACGGAGGTAGTATTTTTTCACCCCTGCTTCCAGCGAGGTGAAGGGAGACGTATACCCGACCGCACGTAGCGCGTTGAGGTTTGCCTGGGTATATTTCTGGTATTTTCCCTTGAGGTGCTCGGGAAAAGGGATGTATTCAATTTTGGTTTCTTTCGTTTCCAGTTCCTGGATAATACGGGCAATGTCCAGAAAGCTGCGGGCTTCCCCCGTACCGCAATTGTAGATGCCCGACTGCTGCGGGTGCTGGAAAAAGTGCAGGTTGACCCGCACCACATCCTCCACAAATACGAAATCCCGCTTAAAATCCTCACTGCCTTCAAACAGGCGCATCTTTCCGCCTCCTTCCCGCAACTGGTTAAAGAAGTGAAAAATCACCGAGGCCATGCTGCCCTTGTGGTTTTCCTGATAACCGTATACATTAAAGTAGCGCAATCCCACCACCGGCGGCCGTCGCTGGTTGGACGGTAGCTGTTGAAGTACGTAGTGGTCAAACATGAATTTGGAAAAGGCATACACGTTCAGCGGATACTCGCAGGCGCGCTCTTCGGTAAAGCCATTCTCCCCATTGCCGTAGACAGACGCGCTGGAGGCATAGTAGAAAGGAATCTGATGATCGAGGCAGTGGTGGAAGAGAGTTTTGGAAAACTGGTAGTTGTTGCGCATCATATACTCCCCGTCAGTTTCGGTGGTAGAGGAGCAGGCCCCCTGATGAAAGACGGCCTCAACCTTTTCCAATGTAGGGAGCAGCTTCAGAAACTCGTGTTTATCCACAAAGTCTGACACGAATAACCCATTGAGGTTCAAATGCTTCTGGGCATTAGAGAGGTTGTCTACCACCAGAATATCTTCTTTACCCAGTTCGTTAAGTCCTTTAATGAGGTTGCTTCCGATAAAGCCCGCGCCGCCAGTTACAATGATCATGAGGTGTTTGGTTGGTTGTTCACTCAAAAATAGCCGACATTCTCGCACAATTGCAAGGTTTTCTACTGAACTACTCGCTCGGAGGCAGTTTTTTATGATGTATGGCCTGACTTCCGCACCCAGGCACCAGCATGACAGGTTCAGCAACCATGCCCAGAGTAAGTCCCGGAGTACATGATAGCGCTTTTTTCGTAGTGATACCTATTTACCAAGCACCGCCAGAATACTATTACCAAATCGGTACGCGCAGGGCGCCCACGGGGTGGGTCTGGCGCAGCATACTGATTACCCGGCAAAGAGCAGTGAACCCTCAGTCTTCTTTATTGGGGAGAAGGATGCCCGAAAACTTTCTGACTGAATAAAACAGGGGGCTTTTTACGATTTTCCTACATGCGCACTATTGAGATGCCCGTCCTCTATGTAAGATGCCTGACGAAAAGAGTATTCCTCAGAGAAACCCACCCCCATCAACCCTGAGTGCAGATAGCGGACAGGCTTCTCTCCCAAAAAGTTACTTTTCCGCATATACGGATGCGGCTACGGAAGGCTGATTTGCCAAACGGCACTGCTGCGGAAGCGCTCCGCAACAGTGCCGCATAAATGGCAGTGCTTCTGTAGGGTGGTTTCTTACCTGCCGCCGGAAAATCAGTGCCAGGGAGGGCTACTTTCTTACTTCTCCCAAACAAAACACTGCGCCGGAGCGAGGATTTAGTACTTTTACGTTATAAAGTATTGCTCCGGAAGCGCCCCGCAGCAGTGCCGGACACCTGGCAGTGCTTCGGAAGCGCTCCGCAGCACTGCCGTAAAGCTGGCACCGCTACATCCCGTACTCCGTAGCAGTGCCGTAAAGCTGGCAGTGCTAAATCCGCCCTCCGTAACAGTACCACGTTCCCGGCACTGCAAAAACCAATGCCTGAGAGGATGACGTTTCTCTTTACACAGGGTCGATGTCTTTCCATTGATAAAGCTGCTTAGATAGTTCCCCTATTTTGGCAAAGCCGCAGTAGGTAGCTACATTTTATTCCCTCGATGCCAGGCACCGGATGCTTTGTTTGTCGATCCATGACTTACCTAATCCGCTTCGCGGGCACGCCCACGTATACTCCGGCTTCGGTGATATCCTGTTGCACGTACGAATGGGCTCCTACTACTACATCGTCGGTGATCTTTACTCCCTGCTTTACGGTAGCGTGGCTGCCAATGAAAGTGCGGTCACCGAGTTGTACTCCGCCGTTTACGATGGCTCCGGTCGCAATATGGCAGTGGTCTCCGATATGGGTATCATGCTCAACGATGGCCTGGGTATTGATGATGGCATTGCTCCCTACGCTTGCCCCGGCATTCACCAGCGCATGGTGCAGTACCACCGTACCTTCGCCGATACGGGCATGGGGCGAGAGACGGGCCAGTGGGGAAACGATGGTCGCGAATTGTCCTCCGGCCACCCTGAGTGCCTCATACAAACGCACTCGCACCTTCGGCGACTCCAACTGCCCTACGGTGATCAGAAAAGCGTGATCCTGGCTCACCAGTGCGGCCAGTTCCTGATCAGAGGCGGCAATCAGATATCCTAGTACCTTTTCCCCTATTTTCTCGGCCCGATCGGCAATGCCCGCAATGCGGTAGTGCCCCTGCATCTCCAGCACGTCAATCACCGAGCGGGCGTGTCCGCCGCCGCCGATAAGCCACAACAACTCAGGCATGGGGCATGATGGTTGAGGGTATATTCGCCAGATGCGCCTCCGCCCAGTGCGCATTCGGTAACTCCGCATGGTACGGACTGGCAAACAGCCGGTGCCGATGCAGCAACGGCCAGGAAGCCCGCGTCATGATGCCCGAGGCATTGGTTTCTCGCACAAATACATCCCGCATCTCCTGGTCGGGAAATGCCAGAGTTTGCAGCCAGTAATTGGAAAAGGTGTTATCCGGTTCGGCTATCAGCGAAACGCTTTCTCCCTCCAGCACGCCCTGATACCAGCCGGTAAGCTGGCGTTTGCGGCGGATGCTTTCATCGAGATGCTGCCACTGGGCCAGTCCCAGGGCGGCGTTCAGAGCGGGCATACGGTAATTGTATCCCACCGCAGCGGTAGCAGGCTTGCTTTGTCCCTGAGATTGCATCGAAATAAATCGGGCTTTCCGGGCCAGTGCTTTATCGTTGGTCAGCATCATCCCTCCTCCCCCGCTGGTCACCATCTTATTACCATTGAAACTGAATACTCCCACCTCGCCAAAAGTACCCACTGGCTGCTGCTGCCGGGTGCTGCCCAACCCTTCAGCGGCATCCTCTACCACCGGGATATGGTATTGCTGACAGAGGGCGGTAATTTCCGGCAGATGGGCCGGATGACCGAAGGCATGTACCGGCAGGCAGGCCGCAATCCGCTGGCCCGTACTCCGATGGTAACAGCACCCATCGTCCCGTACCTCGGCCGCTGACTCCAGAAACGCACGCAGGGCCGCCGGTGAAATACTCAGCGTTTGCCGATCAATATCCACAAACAGAGGACTACCTCCGGCATGCAGTATGGCATTAATGGTGGCAATGAAGGTAAACGGCTGGGTGATGACGTAGTCTGAAGCCTGCACGCCGCATACCATCAGCCCCAGATGCAGGGCAGCGGTACCGCTGGAGGTAGCAATGGCATACTTTGCTCCCACCCGCTGCGCCACGGCTTCTTCGAAAGCAGTTACTTCCTCCCCAATGGTTGATACCTTCCCTGAATCCAGACAATCTTTGATATACTGGTATTCATTACCGTACATTGCGGTCTCAATCAGGTGGATGGCTCCCTGAGGACGTTGGTAATAATCGCGTACTTCCCGGATAAACTTCTTAATCATACGAGCAGATTGAAGCGAGTTAAAAATAATAAAAAGAAACTGATAATCATCTTATGCCCTTACCCGTACGGAGGTGCTCCCAGCCAGCGCTTCCGCTACGAGCAGTACCTGTCGGTGCTGGAGGGGGCAGGGTATCGCTACCGCATCTTTTCTTTCGTGGATGAGGCTACCAATCGGGTATTATACCAGCCAGGACAAGGCCTTCGGAAGGCACGGGGCATTCTGAAAGGTTATGGCAGACGGATAGGTCACCTTTTCGCCACCCGACAGGCAGATGCCGTGTTTATTCACCGCGAAGCCACTCCACTGGGGCCACCCTGGGTAGAGTGGATCATCGCCCACCTGCTCCGCAAACCCATCATCTACGATTTTGACGATGCCATCTGGCTGCAAGACCAATCAGGCGTCAATTCCTGGGTCTCCCGCCTAAAGTGGCGCAGTAAGGTGGCGCAGATATGCCGCTGGAGCCATACCGTGAGTGCCGGAAACGCCTACCTGGCCGATTTTGTGCGCCTGCACAATCCCCGGGTGCTCATCAACCCCACCACCATTGATACCGAATATCACCATCATACCATGGTGAACCAACAAACCCAGGATGTGGTGATTGGCTGGACCGGCTCGCACTCCACCCTGAAGTACCTCAATGCCGTTGTACCGGTACTACACCGGTTATCCCAAGCGTACGCCTTCCGCTTCCTTGTCATCGCGGACCGCCCGCCTGCCCTGGAACTGCCTAACCTGGATTTTATCCGCTGGCAAAAGCAAACGGAAGTAGCCGATTTGCAGCGCATGCACATCGGGATCATGCCGTTACCGGATGATCCCTGGTCGCAGGGAAAATGTGGCTTTAAAGCGTTACAGTATATGGCGCTGGGCATTCCGGCAGTGGTCTCGCCGGTAGGAGTCAATAGCACCATGGTACAGGATGGACAACAGGGCTTTCATTGTCGCACAGATAAGGGATGGTTTGAGGCACTGGAGAAGTTACTGACCGATGCAGATCTGCGTCAGAAAATGGGACAGGCCGGAAGGCAACGGGTAGAACAACAGTACTCAATACAATCCAATACCGCGAACTTTCTCAGTCTCTTCCCTTAATAATCATACCGCTGTCGGGCAATATTGACCCGGAGGCCGAGGGAGGTATAATTGGTGGTACGATCCAGATCAATGGCATCGGCAAATTCCCGACGATACAGCAGGCGGGCGTCTACAAACACATTGTGCCAGAGCTGGTACGTAGCAATTCCCTCCAGTATGGTGAGTTCAGTATCAATGCCCTGCCGTAGTTCGTTCCCATAATCCTGCACCCGGGTCCGGTTATCAAGCAGCACATTGTTTCCCCAGTTAGAGCCCAGGGTATCGGCTCCGTAACGGGCCTGGTGCCAGCGGGCCTGCAGGGTGAGTCTCCCGAATGCCTGATAGCGGGCCATGAAAATGATTTCCTGCAAGTTGGAGCCCAGCGGATGGGCCAGTGGCTGCCGATAGTGCGTATAGGCCCGGTACAAATCTTCGTGCGCGTAGGTATAGGGGCGTACCCGGTTATACTCCAGTTGTAAGTCCAGGTTATCAATTGTAAAAACATCAATGTACTTCCCACCGACCTGAAAAGCATACTTATTGCCCCACCAACCCCGATTATCCCGTAGTTCGCTGACGATCAGTTCGTCCAGCACAAACTGCGCATAGACATTCCAGTGTTTCCCGAGAATCCAATCGGCATCCAGCCCGACCAGCGCATTGCCGTTGCTGCCATTTTGCTGCTCTACGGCCCGGTAAAACACAAAAGGATTCAGGTAACGGGCATCAAACCGCTCGTTCTCATCGCCATACACGATCGTCTCGAACAACCCCAGGTTGATCTTATCCGTAATGTTTACGCCCAGCCGGTGAAAGGCAAAGTACTTGATGGGAAAGCGCTGCGTACCATACAGCCCGGTCTGGTTTCCGAGAATATCGGCGGTAAGCTGCCCCAGCAGGTAGGTATAATGAATCCGCCAGACATTCACCTCTCCCCGAAAATAAGCGTAATTGTTGCTAAAGTCAGAAAGCACCAGGGAACGATAGCCGTTACCGATGAAGTTCTTCCCGTAACCCAGTTCCAGTTGTACATGCGGAGTAGCCGCGAAATTGATGTAGCCACGGGTATTAAGAAAATCAACCCCTCGCTCGCCATAACCTTTCCAAAAACCCTGATAAGGTACAGTAAGTGTTTCCCGAATGTAATCGTTGGCATAATCGGGAAAAGCCATCTGGTTCTCGCTGATCAAGGTGTAAAAGCCAATCTTATCATCGATGGTGCCATGCAGTTGTATCCCCCGGGTGTTTATGAAAGGAGTACCGGCCTGACCATCCTTCCCTGCTTCAAAGTGCAATACCGGGTTGATATGCAGCAGCAGTCCTTTGGTCTTCACATGCCAGAAATCGCTGGGCCGACGGTAAAAGTATTTGAGTAAGGGGGCACGGCGATCGGTCAGGGTCGTATCAGTGAAAGCCCAGTTATCATTCCGCAGAAAGCGGAGATTAAAACGGTCTGTGCCAGATTCTGATAGCACCAAAGAATCCAGAAAGGCTCCCAGGGCAGATCTTCGATAGGGTTTGGTATTGGTATCAAAGACGGTGGCTTGTTGTCCCGTTCGTATTTCGTAACGGGAGACCAGGTGATTATAATCATCGTCGAGGGGTAGCGTACTTCCCTGCCCCCAGGCCCAGCAGGATACCAACAGTAACCCAATGCTAAGTAAATACGGTTTGCTCATTCTTTTCCAGTAGTTGACGCCTCTTGTTCTTTTGTTCATCCGCATGATACCATAAGATCAGTAGCCCGGACACATAAAAAGGAAATATTGGGATTTTGTACCGGACCAGACTTCCGAAATTATAGGTAGATATCCCCACCGCAAAGCTAAAGGCTATGGCAAATAATAAACAGAAGAGAATGATCGGATTACTTACAATGAGTGAGAGGGCCCGGAAGAGCCCCGCCCGATAAAAAACATAGAGTGTCAGCAACAAAGTACCGAAGCTCTCCAGAGCGGAAAGTAACATCACCGGATTGTAGGCTTCCCAGAGATACGGCCGGAACAACGTCACATTGACGGCCAGCGGAAATTTACGCAGCATGCCCAGCGGGCTAAAGTCATAATCACCCAGGGTATACACGGAGCCGCCCTGTTTCTCTCCCATGTATGCCAGATAGCGGGCCGTAATTTCGGCGGTCTCTGACACACGGTCAATGGAATACTGTGCATTATCCTCACCCACTTTCAGCACGGCATAATAACCAATGATGCCGGAGATTACCAGTACAAAAGGAGCAATCATCCACCGGATAGCCGGTGAGGGAATGCGGGAAGAATAGCTCAGAAAAATCCAGAGTAAGGCGGCGGGAAGAAAACAGAGCACAATGTATATTTTGATCGAATAGATGGTATACAAAGCCAGAAACAAAACAACGGCGCTTACCAGTAAGCCTTTCCGCTCAAAGAAGATACGCACCAATGCCCAGGTTGCCCACCCCAGCGCCCCCAGCGTGATCGTATCCTTTAAGATGCCTGACCCCCAGAACACAACGGATGGCACAAACAAAATGGCTAAAGCCAGATGTAAGTGAATCTTCGGATAAAATTTATAGAATGTAAGGTACATGACCCACACTCCTGAAAAGCTAATAGCCGCAAACAAAATGGCAATGGCCGCATACGAATGTAATGTAAGCATCCCCAGCAGTGCAATAATCCGGATGACAAAATATTCCGTCGGAGACCGGAACCAGTACATGCGGCTGGCATAAGTAAATATTTCGGAGGTATACTCTCCCTCAGCCATAAAAAGTTTGAATCCGACAGTCGGATCATCTCCGAAAGCTTCATAGATAATACCGGCATTCTGATGATAATTGAAGGTATCACCACTGGGCTTTCCACCACCATAGTAAAACTGGTAGATAAACCCTACAGCCAATGCACCGAATATTTTGGCTCCTAAAGCCGGGAGAAAGTACGGGCGTGTCTGATGGTTCGTAAATAACGGACGGACAAAATAGGCAATACCGATTACCAGCAGTAATACCACCGGAGCTACCAACACATCCAGAAACCCCATACTTAAAACGTCAGTGGTTTACCCTGATAGAAATCCAGCACTTTCAGGCTCAATAGATAATTGTATTTGGCTTGCAGCAAATTAGCCTCGGCGATGGTAAGGTTATTCTTGGCCTGATTGTAGGTATAAATATCGATGGCCTGCGCCTGATATCTCCGTTCAGTATCCAGAAAGGCTCGCTGTAGCTGGGCAACACTTCGCTGGGCAGCCTGGTATTCTTTATTGTTTGATTTCACATCCAGGTAAACCTGCTCGATGGTTTGGCGTAGCGTATTGCGCTGATTAAGTGCCGTTAAACGAGCATTTTCTAATCCTATTTTGGCGTTTGCCACACTGGATCGAACCTGCCAGTTATTAAAGATCGGTATATTGATGCTCACCTGTGCGAATCGCTGCAAATTGAAATCCAACTGATTTAAATAAGTATTTTCGGTAAACTCCGAGGGTACTACCATTTCGTTTAATACCGGAATCCGCGTGCCAGTTTCAATGCCAGGGATACCGGCCGGGGCTAGCAGAAAATCACCCGTTGGTAATATACTGGATACGTTCTCCGAGCCTCCTCTGGGGATTTGGTCGGGGGCAATGCTGGAATAGCGGGATGAAAGCCCCCCTCTCAGCCAGACTGAAGGATAGAAATCAGCTTTTGAAATGGCAATACCGTACTCGGCTGAAATAATCTGCTCGTCAGCTTGTTTAATCTGGGGCAGGGTGGTGAGTGCCTGGGTATAAATTTCATCGGCGGAAGGAGGCTGGACGATAGTTTCCGGCACTTCTACTTCCGGCACCACAATCTCTACCGTCTGGCTGGCTGGAATTTGCAGTAGTTGCTTTAAATCCAGTTTAGCCAGTGCCAGGTTGTTTTCGGCATTCACGATCGTCAGTTCGTCATTGGCCAGTTGGGCTTCCAGCTCGAGCACATTGCCTATTGGCAGACTGCCGGCATCTACCAGCCGCTGCGTGCGTTCCAACTGTGATTGCGTTGTCTGAATGGTATATTCAGCATTTCGCAATAATTCTTCATTGAGCAGAATTTGTACGTAAGCCTGAACAACGTTTAAACGAATATCATTCTTCTGAACTTCTAATCCGTGCTGGCTGCCCCGCAGGTTAACCGTATTTTGCTTGATGGTTTTTAGTTTGCGAAAACTGTTGAATACCAACACTTCAGCCGTAACTCCCATATTCTGTTGTTGTACCGGCTCATTGACATACTCATAGCTATACTCATTAATGGTTCGTCCAACACTGTGGGTAAAGCTGGTATTCGCATTTAAGGAAGGGAGAAGACTGGCTTTCGACTGCTCTAAAGCCACCTGATCGGACAAAACGTTGAGTTCGGACAGCCTTACTGAGGTGTTATTTTTAATCGCCAGATCAATACACTCCACCAGATCTAGTGGTAATACTGCCGACTCCGATGTATCCTGGGCTTCTACGATAAGCGGCAGCCCCCAGGCTATCAGCCAGAGCCACTGGAGTAAAAACTTCATGGTTTGTCATTTAGGTTCGCCCCAATTTAGCCATAAAACTATCACGATACATATCGCCCAGGGGAATTTCCGTTTTAGCCACTAACAAACTTCGGCGGCTAACAGATTCCAAATGATTAAAATTAATAATATAACTGCGGTGTACCCGAAAAAAATGAGTAGGCAGGGTATCTTCCAAAGATTTCATACTGAGCAGGGCAATCACCATTTTCCCGGTGGTATGGATTTTCACATAGTCTTTCAATCCCTCAATGTAATGAACACTGTCAAAGTCTACCTTTACCATATCATAGCCAGACTTCACAAACATATAAGAAATGGCAGGTGAAGTCGGCGGATTCGCTCCTTCTGATAAAAGTACCTGCTGTGCTTTGTTGGAGGCTTTTAGAAAACGCTCGAAAGTGAATGGTTTGAGCAGATAGTCTACAGCATCCACATTAAAGCCCTCCACGGCATGGTTGGCGTAGGCCGTAGTAAAAATCACTTTGGGTGGGTTTTCCAGACTTTTGATAAACTGAAGCCCGCTGATATCGGGCATCTGAATATCCAGAAATATTAAATCAATCGTCTGATTTTGAAGAATATCTAATGCATTGAGGGCGCTGCTGAATGATTGCACTAATTCTAAGAACGGAATTTTGCTCACAAAATCTTCTACCAGATCCAGGGCTAATGGTTCATCGTCAATGGCGATGCATTTAATCATCTGTTAGTTGATTTGTATCGTTAGATCGACTAAAAATTCCTTCGTAGCCGGGTTGATTCTCAGTGAATGCCGTTGAGGATACAATAAGTCCAATCGCTTTTGAATATTTACCAGCCCGATACCAGAGTAGGCATCTTTCTGTTTTGTTTGGCTATCCACCGAATTCTTAACATGAAAGTATAAGGTTTGATTCTTTATCTGAAGAGAAAGTGCAATTTCGGCACCGGGCTGATGAATATTACCGTGTTTGAAAGCATTTTCTACAAAAGGCTCAAGCAGCATGGGCGCAATTGTTTTTCCGTGCCAGTCACCGGCCGTTTCAAAGTGTACATTTGCCTCCCGGTGTATGCGCAGCTTTTGGAGGTCCAGAAAATTATGCAGGTGTTCAATTTCCTGCTCCAGACTGATCTGCTCGGCACTGGAGTCATACAGAATATAGCGCATCATCTCCGACAGTTTCACAATAGCCTTCGGAGCATCTTCCGACTTTTTGACCGCCAGAGAATAAATACTATTTAAGTTATTGAATAAAGAATGGGGATTGATCTGCGATTTAAGCAAGGCAAGTTCAGAAGCAATCTTCTCTTTTTCCATCTGATTTTTCAGATGTTCAGTCTTGAACCACTCCCGGGTCATTTTCAGCCCGCCACTTACCGCCAGCACCAGCAAGCCCAGTAAGGTTGCCCGCTGAATAATGATCCCTTCGTACCAGCCGTGTTTGTCACAAAATTCCGTATTCAGGGTACGCTGCACCCAGACATCCCAAAAGATTACCACAAATATACCGGCGAGTATGGCCGCGATATAAATGGCTATTTTTTTACGCGCCAACAGGGAGGGAATAAGTAATGAGGTGTTGGTATAGAAAAAGCTAACCAGCATCAGCATGACTAAAAAAATACGAATCACCGGGTAGGGCTGAGATTGGGCAGGCCAGGCAAATACTGCCACCAGCAGCGCAAAAAAAGCCGCCCAACCGATAAGGTGAATGAAAATCTCCCGTCTTCGGGTGACAAAATATTTGAGTAATACTCCAGTCATACTCAAAAGTACGTAAGATATTTCAGCGCTTTTATAAAATAAGACCAAGCAGCACCTATTTTAGACTAGTCACATCCGGCATTCGCTGAACAGACCCACTGATCACAGTTCTATACTTACTTAGGTATGGCTCCTCGCTTTTCCATAATTATTGAAACAAAGATATTAAAAGAGAAATACTTATCGGTTTGCTTTTTCATTTTAGTATTCCTCGTAAAGCTTACGCAGAATTTGCTCCATCTCGACTTTCAGTACTGAAGAGGAAGTAATATAGTTGTTGTGCATAAAACTGAAAATCAATTTCTTGCCCGAGCGGGTAAAGAGAAATCCACTCAATGCATGCTTGTTGCTCAGGGTACCGGTTTTGGCAAAAACGTAAGGTTCCCCATTGGGATTCCCGTACCAGTTCTCCACTGTCCCGGAGACCCCTCCCGCCGGGAAAATGGTTTTAATCCGCTCGTCCGACAGCTCCTCACTCACCTTACCTAACAATGCAACGATGGTGCGAGGAGTCTGTAAATTATAGCGGGATAATCCTGAGCCATCGACCCACACCGGTTCATCCGGCAAATCTGATAAATAAGCTTCCTGCATGTGCTCAATCGTCCACTCTGAGCTTAGGGTATCCTGCTGGGTGGAAGAGCACACTAACAGCAGTTGTTCGGCAAAAAAGTTATCACTGAGATGCATCATACGCCGATATACACTGTCTGAGGGAAGGCCATACAGTACGTTAGTAAAATTTTCGGGATAATCGGGTATGTGAGTTACGCTTTGTTTCAGGGTATCCTGTAGTAAATCCACGACCAATGAAGTAGATTGAATGAAAGGCACATCGCGGGTAAACTCCAGGGTATCAGGTTTCACACCGTATCGGAAGGCATTCTGGTGCTGATCCCGCTCCAAATAAGAGGATTGGGTGGAGTCGGGAAAGCCCTGGATAAAGCTGGTAAAATAAGTTGGGTAGGCCAAGGGTTTGGGTACCTGCTTTTTAAACTGAAATCGAACCAGATTGGCATAAATAGGAAAAACCGATTTCTCGGTAGAATAATAATACGCATAATCGCTCCAGGCCCAACCCGGACCAAAATAATCATCGGCGGTGGGCCGTTCCGCATACACCAGGGAATTCCCAGATTCCTTCAGGAAATTGTAAACCCGCTGATCGTAAGTCGTGTCGATGCTGGTGATATCAGGGTGCAGAAAAGTGGGATCACCCGTGCCGGTAAAAACCAGCGAGTCGTGCTGCTGTCGGTATTGTAAGGCGGGGATGGAATCGCCGAGCATTTTTAAACAGGCGTACAGGGTAAATATTTTGGTGTTAGAAGCTGGGGTATAATATTTGTCTGCCTGGTATTCGTAGACCATCCCATCCTGCTCGGTATCGTAGAGCGCAAAACCGGTAAAGCTTCGCTGAAACACCGGAGATTCCTCCACCAAATTTTGCAACTGACGACTACGCACTCCCGGACGGGAAGCGCACCCTACAAGCAGATTAAATAATAAAAGACTGACAAATAATCGGGACAGGTAGTTCATGTCCCGAAAATAGTAATTTTCCTAATTCGTAGCACAAATCTATTCAATTAGCCAAATGCCGGAGACCCGGAAATGTGTTCTTTGGGCTTCAACGAGCTACCCTGAATGATGTGTTCTACGGATAAGCCAATGAGCAAGGATGCGATGGCCAGGCCATGCTGGTCCTGCTGATGAAAATACATCCATCCGGCAGCCCCCAGTACTTCCATCAGGGTAAACAGGTTGGTTTTAAAGGTTCCGGCGTAGATCCACAGACTTTTTCGTTTCACCAATCCCATTTCAGCGCTGTGCTCGACCAACATCAGGATGTACAGCACCACTGCTCCCCACAAATGCCCCAGGTCATCCACCGTATACCACCAGACTACCCACACCACAATTTCGGTGAAGGTAATGAAAGTCCAACCCGCCCATTGCTGCCAGAGCGGAACCTGGGTACTGGTAATACCTTCCTTCGGCCGATACACTTTCTTCAACCACAAGGCCACGGAGGCCCGCTCAATACCAAAACCAATCCACAACAGCATATTAGCCAGTATAAATTGCTCAACCTCCATATAGGTAAACCAGTAATGTAAGGCAATAAACTCACCCACCGTAGCAATCAGGAAGGGCAAAACATCCGATTTAAAATTCAGAGTGCTGGTCATCGTTGTTAGGTTTTGTGAATGAGATAGTGAATGGCCGTAAGACCGGGGAAAAAGAAGTATCCCCCCCCCTTCATCAGTACAAAAGGCGGTATTTCCTTCAGGCGACGCCGGAACGGCTTTTGGGGGATTTTGAAGTAAGGGGAGCGGGCTTCGTTACCATTTCCCATCACCCCGGAGATGGGGTCAACTTCCTCGTAGAGGCCATCAAACTTTTCATTGTTGCACCAGGTGTTTTGCACAAATTCGAACTGCCGCTCGATATCCGTGTTAAAACAGATAAAATTCAGTCCCCGCCGTTCCCCATCTTCCGGGGTTTGTATCATTTCTTCAATGTCAAAGGTGTTGGATAAAGGCTTGCCATACCCTCGCCCCCGGCGTAGTATCCGGTGCTTGCGGGAGGCATCCAGCGACTGGGAAGGATTGTCTTCCATAGAATCACGCGGATTGGTCCGGCGAATGTGCGCTCCGTGGGGACACCCCTGCCCCAAGCGATCGTGCTTGTAGTAACCAAACAGGTTCGTTTGCTGAAACTGAGTATCGTTCGGATCATCTGTCAGGGTGGTGGGCGATCCTTCGGGCCAGCGCCCCACCATTTTCGCACCCAGATATATCGCTTCACTTACAGATTGCTGGTGGGTAGTTTGTGCCAGTAAGTAATCCCAAAAGGTTTTCACTTTTTGTTCTAACTGCCGAAATACCAGATAGCTACCGTTTTTACCAAAAGGCGCGGGAGCATGGGGTAATTTCTGGTACTCATTCGGATAGCCAAAGATAAATTCACCCGCATTCAATTCATCATTGTCTCCCACCGGACGCCCGGAGCCTTTAATGACGGGCTGGCTCATGCCATCGGCGAAACCGAAATGTTCTTTACGATCCAGGCGGGAGCTGCGAATGGAATGCAGCAGACTTATATCGAATTGGTTCAGGCTATCAATAAGCGATTTCAATCGTTCATCTAATGCGGCGACATCGGTTGCGAAGCTCATCAACAACAGATCAATCTGGGGGTGCTTCCGGCTACCCCATTCCCAATGTTCGGGTCCATTGTAAGCATAGTCGCCTAAAATCCGGTTACGATGGGCAGTATCCATTCCCTCGATGAAAGCCCGGGAGAATCCATGTTGCTCGTCCACCGTCATTCCGAATTTTTCTAAGCCGCTCTTGCTGAAGGCCAGCGCATAACAAGCCTCAGCAGGACTTTTTCGGGCATCGGCCACTTCCGGCCTGATACTTTTCAGCCACTGCTGACACTGCGCACGGTCACCATCAAGACTGAGCAACAGGTAATCTACCGCCGGAAGATGACCGTATCCGTACATCAATAATCCCTGAATATCCGATAGATCCATAACTTTCTGAATAAGAGTGTTTTATTGAAATTATTTTAAAGTAATGCTATCCACTTTTTAGCGTCCGTATTACTCATATCCTCCTGTTGTAATCCCTCGTAAATGCGGGAATTATTTAGAATATTTCGGACAGATAAGGTTTTGTAGGCACTGTACCAGACATCGGTATAGATTTGATGCGCCCGAGTCCAGGCCTTGAAGCGTTGCTCATCCCGGGCACCTCTAAACAACAACAGCAATGTTTTGGGAAACCAGCGGGTATTGCTCCATACACCAGTCAGCCCAACCGAGGCTTTGTCAATAAAATCGCCCAGATAGCTTTCCCAGCTTCCATCGTAATTGCTGAAAAATAGCAATCGTCTTCCCTGATCGATCCGTACCCAGCGGGCAAAATGAATGGTGGGGATATTACCTAACTTGCCTTTGTTGTATACATACACCGCCATCAGCTGGATAGCAGTGAGCACCATTTTGAGCAGGAATCCCCGATAAGGAGAGAATTTAACCTCTACCAGATGGGTCAATTGGTTTTGCACGATGTGATCTTCCTGATCGGCCACTTCCTGTGTTTTTTCTACATCCACTTCCTGATACTGAAAAGGTCTTTCAAAACATTCATAGAGTCGAAGCACCAGTACACCAAATAATAGAAGGGGAATCCACAGCGGTAGTAATAGAAGCACCATTACCGAAAGAAAAAGGATGCGAGGCTGGCCAAATCGGGGAAATGTCGTCGGTTCAAACGAAACCAATGCATCTTTACATTTGCCTGAATGGAAAAATACAATTCTTATCTTAGGGAAAAGGAGGAGAACTTAGCTAATGCATAGGTTTAATACCTCTACAAAATGTCAGTCCTCCTTTCCCTTATTGGTTGAACCTAATCACCCG
>JAVKCN010000138.1:0-66932 GCA_040222715.1 Cyclobacteriaceae bacterium
CTATCGGGTGATTAGGTTCAACCAATAAGGGAAAGGAGGACTGACATTTTGTAGAGGTATTAAACCTATGCATTAGCTAAGTTCTCCTCCTTTTCCCTAAGATAAGAATTGTATTTTTCCATTCAGGCAAATGTAAAGATGTATAACTTATGGCAAGAAATTGCACCATACAACAACACTACTACGCTTCAACATTTTTACGGTGGATAGAAAACTGTCTTGCGATTTTGCCACAAGTCATACATGGAGCCGTTGGTGGCAAGCCAAATAAAAAGAAAAAGAAATGGGACTTTTAGACATCCTATTTGGAAATGTAGCCTTACCAATAATTCGGACAGTTTATAAATGAAATCAAATTAGTAATTTAAACTGTCAGACTATGAAAAGAACAAAGTTTACCGAGAGCCAGATTATTAAAGCTCTCAAGGAAAATGAACAAGGCCGTAAAGTAGAAGCTATCTGCCGCGATATGGGCATTCACCAAGGCACTTTTTACAACTGGCGAAAGAAGTATTCTGGAATGGATATTAGCCAGCTTAAACGTTTGAAAGAGCTAGAAGATGAGAATGCCAGACTGAAGAAAATGTATGCTGAACTGAGCTTGGATAACGTCATGCTAAAAGATGTCTTGTCAAAAAAGTGGTAAGCCCTGTTGCCAAAAGAAAGATGTGTGAGTATTTACGCGACTCCTATCAAATCAGCATCCGAAGAGCGTGTTTATTGATTCAATTTTGCCGCTCAATGTGGTATTACGAATCACATAAAAATGATACTCCAGTAATAGAGAAGCTTCAAGAGTTAGCTGATCGGTTTCCTACCCGAGGCTTTGATAACTATTACGGCAGACTTAAACAGCAGGGCTATCCATGGAGTCGTAACAAAGTGTTGCGAATCTATCGATTGATGAAGCTTGGCCTAAGAAGAAGATATAAAAAGCGACTTCCTGCTAGAGTAAAAGAGCCACTATTGGTGCCTGAAGCTCCTAACCAGGTCTGGAGCATGGACTTTATGAGTGATGCTTTAATGGATGGAAGAAAGGTTAGAGTATTGAATATAACCGATGATTTTAATCGGGAGGCATTAGCCATTGAGGTGGGGCTGAGTCTATCCTCAGATCGAGTGGTCAGAGTACTTACTAGGTTGGAAGAGCAAGTAGGTCTACCATCCAATATTCGGGTGGATAACGGACCAGAGTTTATTTCCAAAAGATTAACGAATTGGAGTAAAGAAAAGGAGATAACTTTAAAGTATATCCAACCCGGTAAACCAGTACAAAATGCCTTTATTGAACGATTCAACCGTATCTTCAGAGAAGATGTGCTAGATGCGTATTGGTTTGAAGATCTGGAGCAGCTTAGAATAATCATTGAAAAGTGGCGGTATGACTATAATCATCATCATCCGCATAGCTCATTAAAGGGACAATCGCCCATTGCTTATTTGACTGAGGCCGTGAACAGTGGAAAAGTGCCAGCGCGTACACCCACCCGTGACTTTCCCACAATTAACAGCCAAACCAATAGCGAGAAAAAAAAGTTGAATTTAGAGTGGTCCGAAAACAAGTAAGGCTTCAGAAAGACCAAGACAGTAGAAGATGATTTTTTTGGTAAGTTGGCGTTCATCGACTTTAAAGATGCTTCCAAAAATTATTTTGAAGGAAGGCGATTCTACAGTCCCTCTAATCAGGATATAGAACTGGCTATTGACGGGAATTTGCCAGGTCCAACAGAAGCCCAGAAGCAATTTTTTCAACGGACTGAATATGATTATAAGATATTAATAGAGAATGCAATCCCATTGATAACGGATGAATTTCAAAATTGGCGTTCTGATTTCCAGATACAGAATTTCGAGCAAGAATTTTGGCCAGTTCATATGACTATCCCACTGATAGGCCATAGAGAAGTAATTTGGGAATTAGCCTTTAGAACAACCCATGATCAAAACCATACAGTTACAATTACATACAAAGATTTTGAAGCATCTGAAATTCTTATTGATGGATGAAAGCCAGCCACCAACAAAATGCAGCCGGCAAGCCTAGCAATAATGAGCTGGAAAATCAGTTGCACTAAACACGGAAATTGCGAACTTGAAAGTTAAACGCCAACAAGTCGGCCTGACGGCTCGCCTTGGTCGTTACCTGCAATGTAAAGAAGAAAAATGGGACATGAATCAATTGTGTATGGTCATATATGTGCGATAGTGAACCAACCGCCAAAGGGAGACAAATTACTCGAACTCAACTATAAAATTATTCAAGAACTACCGAATACCGATGACTATCCTTGGATTACAAAATGGATGTTCAATACAATTCCCATGGGAACTCAACCAATATATAGAAACCAAATAATCCATTTTGGGGCTTCGTACAAGCAAGTAGAGTCTGAATGGTCTCAATGGTTAGACAAGTTTGAGTTGATTTTAAAAAAACTTTACTGGTTTAGCGCGACCGTTCATCTTGAGACTGAATTAGTAGGTGATCATAAATACGAATGGGTAGCCAACATAGACCATTGGAATAATGAGAAAATTGAACCAACGACGGAATGGAAGTTTTTTGGAGGACCAAGAGATTTTGAAGAGCAATTAAGAATGAAATAAACAATGCAGGTAACATCGCGTTCTATTGATAAACCAAGCTTTTTAGTATAATTTTTTTAAGAAAGGGCCATAGAGGTCCCGTTCCAATATTGTATTGGCATTTATATGCGTGTTGGATCTGCTACCTCAAGAGTTTGCGTACGCAAACGAGGTAATGAAAGCAGCAAATGCAAGCATTTCCCCCTTTCATCACCTACTGTTAATAAGGCGAAAAAGATATTTGTCCTATTGCATTTGTAACTTCACGTAGGGAGTATCTCTTCGGATCACGGCCACCGTGGCGCGGCAAACATGCGACTGATCAGTTTGTTCCGTATAGCGTTAATAACAACCATGTGATGCTTCCCCTCCTGGATCTTTCTGCGATAGTAGACATGATATTCGTTTTCTGTCTTCAAAGTGTTGACAGCGCCCATACTAAGTAAGGCTTTCAGCTTTTTATTGGCAATGGAAGATACTTGGGTTCGTTTTCTAACACTAGTGCCCGATTGATGAGGAAATGGTGCAGTACCTACATAACACGCAAATTTCCGGGCGACCCCGTTCCGCCAGTCTTTGAATTTAGTAAAGCCATAGGTGTAGGCGATGACCTGGGCGGCGATGACTTTTCCAACACCAGGAACCGAGCACAGCAATTGATTCTGATGACTAAGCTGCTGATCTTGCTGAATAAGAAGCTCAATTTGCTGGTTGCATTTTTTGATCTGTTCCTTCAGTACCTTGAGTTGACGATTTAGTGTGGATAGGACGAAAGAAACGTCTACATAGCCCTGTAGCTGCTTGTTGGCTTCGATAGTCGTGATCGTGCTGGTCTTTTGCTTGATGAGCCGGAGCCGGAAAGATAGCAGCGTTTTGAGCTGGGCTACCGCAGCCACGGGAGGGGTATACAGGGTTAGTTCATCCAGAAAGCGATAAGCAAAACGAGCGATCATTTCAGCGTCTGCTTTATCGGTTTTTCCCCTTTGGATACCCATGGAATGCTTGATGCGATAAGCAGACTCTTGGCATAGGTCAGCTTCTTCACCGGCAAGAAAACAGGCCAATCCATAGCTATAACTTCCTGTGTCTTCCATACACCATAGACAGTCCTTGAGAGTCGCCATAGATTTGATCCATTTAAGGAGTTTAGCATAGCCTTTGGCATTGTTGTCAAATTGTTGATGCGACAACACATTGGATGAAGGCATGAAGACGGCAGCATCAAGGGTTAATTTGCTGACATCTACACCAATGAATACAGATTTTTTCATAACTTAAAGGTTAAAGATGAAAGAATAAGTTGAACCGACTAGCACCTTTATGAGGCATGCAGGCCTATCGTTCTATAGGGTCAAAGGTTCAACATTTAGGAAAAGGAGGACTAACACGATGTCAAGGTCTTGAGCCTACTCAGCCGCTGAGTTCTCCTCCTTTTCTCTAAAGGTACAAATTGGATTATTCTGTATGGGTAAATATAAAGGCTCAGCCCTCAGCCTAGCAAAATTCTTGCACGCACATTAGTTGCTCCAAGTAGCAAAAATGACAAAAGAAATTAAATTAGCTAACAAGACGGCCGAGGGCTTGCACTTGACCGTTGTAGGGCATATAAAATTTAATGAAAAGGGAAATTATCACATTGATTCTCCTACTTTGTTCATTCAATTCATTTTCATTTGGACTTGGAGATTGGCGGAATATGACTCCGGGCGGAAACACAATAGATTATCCAGGTGGATATATCCAATTATGGATTGAAGGGAGTAATGAACATATCGTAGGACTTAAAAAGTGGTACTTCTATAAAGAGCATGTCGTTGGAATTTATAAAGAATCCAACTATTTCATATTAAATGAAAATACTGCTCAACTAGATACATTTAACGTTAAAAGTGACTGGATGAAAGCCATAAAATCTAAAAGGATTGAACCCAAGATTTGGACAAGGTGGCATACAGATTCATTTACAAATTCTTGGGATGATTTTCTGTTCTTTTTAACATTTGGATTCTTTATAAGCTGGCCTATGATAATTGGACTTTTAATTTTGACCTATAAAGGCATCAAAAGCATTAGAGAAAAACCAATTAATTTGACATCGTTAGCCGCAATTGGGACTTGGATAGTAGTGATTATATGGCATGTTTTAGGAATTTACCCTCAGAGTATATGAACGAAAACGCCCTACAACATCGGGCAGCCATCAGCCTGACTTTTATCAGCTAGCAGGTTAATTGCTCCAACGGTAGGAAAATGATAACTTGAAAGAAAAACGCAAACAAAACCGGCCGACCGGCTCGCCCTGGTCGTTGTAGCCAATTTAAATGAATACAAAAACATCAGAAATATACCGAAAGAGACGAAATGAGCTGCGGGAATCAAGGCTCAAACAAACCAAGGATTTTATTCTGATGAATACGACTGCTAGTCTGATGAAGGGCTAATTTGCCTGTAGCTCTAAAAAGGTAAAATAAGGAACAGAGAAACTAAGGGTGCCACGTGGTGGGTATCCATCACATAGTTTGAGTAAGGTTGCCGATGCCCTACAAGCCAGTGGCCTTTTCCATTTCTTCCGAGTAGCGATCTCCTATGATTTTCACTTGCGAAGAAGCCTTTTCAATCTCCTTTAGCTCTTCTATAGTCATCCGGATAGAAGCTGCACCGATGTTCTCTTTCAGGCGATGAATCTTTGTAGTACCCGGAATTGGGACGATCCAAGGCTTTTGAGCCATTACCCAGGCCAGGGCAATTTGAGCGGGCGATGCTCCTTTGCTGTCAGCAAACTGGCTTATGACATTTAAAAGTGCTTGGTTGGCTGTCCGCGCTTCTTCGGTGTAGCGGGGTAGCCGGTTACGAATGTCGCCTTCTGCAAAGGTGGTGTGCTCATCAATCTTTCCAGTCAAAAAGCCTTTGCCTAGCGGACTGTACGCCACCAAGCCGATACCAAGTTCTTCAATCGTCGGGATGATTTCCTTTTCGTGCTTCCGCGTCCAGAGTGAATATTCGCTCTGTAGCGCGGTAACGGGTTGCACGGCATGCGCTTTACGAATTGTCTGGGCCCCTGCCTCAGAAAGCCCAAAGTGCTTTACTTTTCCTGCTTTTATCAAATCCTGAACCGTTCCAGCTACTTCTTCAATCGGTACGTTTGGGTCAACCCGATGCTGGTAGAAGAGGTCAAGGGCATCCACCTGAAGACGTTTCAACGATTCGTCCGCTACCTTTCGGATATTCTCCGGACGACTGCTCACTCCATTCATTTTCCCATCTTGAATATGGAAGCCAAACTTAGTAGCGATGATCACTTCGTCCCGAAACGGTTGTAGGGCTTCTCCTACTAACTCTTCATTAACGTAAGGACCGTACACTTCTGCTGTGTCGAAGAAGGTTACGCCTTGCTCTACCGCCGAGCGAATAACCTTGATCATCTCACTCTTTTCACCCGCTGGACCGTAGCCAAAACTCATGCCCATACAGCCTAAGCCAATGGCTGATACCTTTAACTTGCTCTTACCTAATGTTCGTTTTTGCATCTTTATCTTGTTTTTACTGATCTACCAAGGCCGATTCTGGAGATCGGGCGCCAACAACGTCAATCTTTGAGAAATCGTTTCTAAATTCTTCCAGCTCTTCAGCGGTAAATTTAATGTCAATAGTCCCCAAATTTTCTTGCAGATGATGTAATTTGGTTGTTCCCGGAATAGGTACTATGAACGGCTTTTGCGCTAGCAGCCAAGCCAGCGAGATTTGAGCCGGCGAAGCATTTTTCTTTACTCCCCAACTTCGGATTAAATCTAGGAGTGCCATATTCGCCGTCAAAGCTTCCGGTTTAAAATACTCCACCGAGGCGAAACGAGAATCTTCCGAGAATCGGCTGTACTCGTTAAACTTATCAGTGAGAAAGCCCCGAACGACTGGTCCCCAGGGCACGAAACCAATACCTAGCTCTTCGCATGTATCAAGTATCTGATTTTCAGGCACTCGCTCAATCAGTGAGTACTGACTTTGTAAAGCGGCAATAGGCTGTACTGCATGAGCTTTTCGCAACGTTTCGGGCGAGAGTTCTGACACGCCGAAGTGCCGCGCTTTACCTGCTTGAATTAACTCCTTCACCGTTCCGGCTACGTCTTCTACGGGCACTTCCGGATCTAAACGATGCAGGTAAAGCAAGTCAATATAGTCGGTTTGTAGCCTTCGCAGCATCCCATCGACAGCTTCCCGAATGTGTTCCGGCTTACTATTTCGTCCCGTAGGTTGATCACCCTCAAACTGAAAGCCAAACTTGGTAGCAATCACCACCTGATCCCGAACCGGCTTCAGGGCCTCGCCGACGACTTCCTCGTTGGTAAACGGACCATAGTACTCGGCCGTGTCATAGAAAGTAACTCCCTGATCTACTGCTTCTCGAATGACTTTCACCATCTCATCTTTTGGCCGGGGTGGATTGTAGTGACCGCTGGTCATGCTCATACATCCCAAACCAATCGGCGAAACTTCCAATGAGCCGAGCATCCGCTTTTCAGCGAGGTTCTTGGTGGCTACTGTGCTTTGAAGATACTTTTGATCTTTAGAAGGAGAGGCAATAGAGGTCAATCCTACTCCGGCAAGAGCCGAATGAGCGATAAAACTCCGCCGATTCATACCTTTCTCTTTAACTTTTGAAGAACTCTTATTCGGTTGCATAGACTGCTTGTTTGGTGATAAAACATTGACAGATAAAGAAGTGAAACTATCAATTGATCTTGATAATAAAGGTAGATAGTAGTAACCGGAAGAAAATACAATAAACACACCAACACTTACGAAAATCAAAGAATGGCATTCAGCTCTTTTTAAACTGTGATGGACTTATTTGGGTGTGCTTTTTAAAGAAATTAGCGAAGTGCGTGGCTTCCGTAAAACCGAGCGCATAGGCAATATCGGCTACATTCCAATCGCTATGACGCAGCAGCACTTTAGCTTCTTGCAACACGCGCTCGGCAATGACTTGAGAGGTAGATTTCTGTGTAGCCTCTTTCACAGCCCGGTTTAAGTGATTAACGTGAATATTAAGCTGATAGGCAAAATCGGAGGCCGAACGCAAGCCTACCCTTCGATGAGTATCGTCAATGGGAAACTGACGCTCCAGCAGTTCCAAGAACAACACAGCGATGCGTTGTGAGGCATTGATGGGCTGTGTCTCGTGTTCTCCTGATGGTACTAGCTTAAGGGCAAAGTGAAGAAGCTCAAAGATATGATTACGGATTACGTCGTAGCGATACTTATAGTCTGAACTGAATTCGCTTTCCATACCGGAGAATATCTCACGAATCCGAATGGCTTGCTCATCAGTTAATTCAAAAATATATGAGCCATCCGGTTGAAATACTTCGTAATGCTGAAACTGCCCAAACTGATGAAAAAAGTCAGCAGAAAAGATACAATAGATACCTTCCCGTATCCAATCTAGATGTTCCCATTTATAAGGTATTTGCGGATTAGAGAATGACAACGCTTGTCCCTTTATTTCAATTACCTGATCGGCATAATGCACCCGGCTATTTCCCTTTACGAGCATGATTTTATAGAAATCACGTCTTCGGTATGGAATTGATGTTGGTTTGCCTTCTACGAATGGCTGTAACTGGAAGATATTGAAGTGCCCAATCTGTTGGCGAACCTCTTCGGGTAGCCACTTGAACTTGCGGCGGTAAAAATCCTCTAGTTTTTCTGGTTGTTCCATAGTTGTTAATATCTAAGCCGCCCCTCTACGTACTGTTTATTGAATGAATATACGAGCGAAACGTTCCATACGAAACCTCTTTCGGGTAGAATATTGGTGCGGATTTTTTGGTTAACGATAGACTCAAGGAAAAGCGGAAAGTCTTTGCGTTGTAAGCGGAAGGTGGATGATGCGTAAAACCCATCCAACTCATCCAGTCGAAGATAAAATACGTTAGGAAACACCCCCAAACGATACTGCTTCGAAAGGTTAATAGTTGGAAAAGCACTATTAAGCACCAAGAAGTGCGTGTACTTTTGGCTATCATCGAAGCCCTGCGAATACAAGTAGTACAGGCCCACTTTGATGTTAGGTGAAATGGTATAAGTAGGAACCACTTCCCCCGCCAGAAACCTTCTTGTCTCGATGACTTCTTTACTTTTTCCATTGGAGATGGCTGGAATCGTCCGAAAATTGAAGCCTGGATGCGCCCCTAATCGTAAAGAAAACTTATTGTTTTGGACAAGTTTGTACCTCCACCAAAGCAGCATGGACCAGGGTTTACCTTCTAATGAAAAGCGGATGTCCGGCTCAAAGGTTAACCGTTTCTTACCCATAGAAAGCAGAAACATCACAGCGGGTTTATCCAGCGAGAACGTGGGTACCAGCGAAATGCCGTTCTGAGTCAAGAAGATATTACCCGAAAAGTGGCTAACGATCTCCGTACTATCAGTTTGTAGTTTTTCCTGCTCTTGGGCAAGACCAGCCGTGAAACTAAGAAAAAAGAGCAGTGGGCCGACTGCCAACCGGCGGTAGGGTGCGGATGGAGCCGCCCCCGGTATAACCAGCAAGAGGGTGCCAGCAGGGTACGGACCAGATTTATTTTTTCGTGTAAATGAGTGAAGTCTATCCATGAAGCAAAAGACCTAATTCTATTAAGGTATCTCTAACATATTTCAAAGCGATAATTACGATTTTCAAACAATCATCTTCAAGTAGGCAATCAAACATTTACGGACTTTGTAGTGAGCATCTGCTGGGTGGCATCCCCGGCGATCCACCAAACACGGCCGATCAGCTACTATCAGATCGCTTTTGAATATACTGCTTGAGCGAAAGATACTTACCGTATCCCAGATGTACGTCGATCATTTTTTGTAGGGGTACTCCCATTTGGTGCAAATGAAGTATCTTGGCTTGATCTTGATCATACATGGATGTCTGAACGGTACCTTTCGGTTTGCCTAGTTTTATTCCTTTCTCTTTCCTGGCTCGGAGCCCTTCTTTCGTTCGTTCGGAAATGAAGTCTCGCTCAAGTTCAGCCATCATAGAAAAAATGGTGATTAGTACTTTGTTGATAAGGTCTTTCTGGTTGTTAGGATCAATGTCTAGGTTTTGCTTGACCAAAATAAGTCGGCTTTTCTTTTCTTCTACCAGGGTTTCCACCGTAGAGAGCACTTCTTTCATCGAGCGGCCTAGCCGAGACAGTTCTGAGACAATTACTACATCACCTTGCTCAAGGCGTTCCAGTAGTTCGGTAATTTTTCGTTTACGGACAGATTTACGAGTAGAGACTTCCAACGTGATCCACTCATCAATCCCCAACTTGTGATCCACACAATAACGTGAGATCAGGTTCATCTGAGAGTCTTTGTTTTGTTGCGTAGAACTGACCCGAACGTAACCGTATACCATATTACATAGGATAAAAACCAACGTGTTTAGTGATAAGGTAAATGTAGCTACTTTCAGCAAAATATTTTTATACTATTATATATACCTTATCACTATTGATTACCTTTAGTAGAAACGGTCGTTATTGCTATAAAAATATTCTAGCCGGTGGAGGAAAAACATCTTACGATACTCTCTCCCAAAGAAGTCGATGAACTTTACGGCCTTCCCGCTTTGGATGAGCTCCAGCGCGAAGAGTATTTTCATCTGGACGAACCCGAACGACTCGCTATGTTTTCCTTGCGAGGACTGCCTGCCAAGGTATACTTTATCCTACAACACGGTTATTTTAAAGCCAAGCAGCAGTTCTATATTTTCACCTTTGCGGAAGTGCAAAGTGACGTGGTAGCGGTTCTTCGGACTCATTTTGCGGAAGAATACTCGTCTGCTTTGGTGAAAGATCTTGAAGAAAACGTGTCTTCTGTTTCTAAGCCAACCCGCCTGACTCAGCAGAAAATGATTCTTACGCTAACCGGGTACCAGTCTACTACGCCCGCTATCCGGAAGTTGCTGCTCGATAAAGCGCAATACCTCGCTCGTATTCACAGCAAACCAATCTATATCTTCCGTGAACTCGTTCATTTTCTGCATCACCGTCGCATTGTGCTGCCCGGTTATTCGGTATTGCAACAGCATATTGTCAGTAAAGCTTTGGTGCGGGAAAGGACTCGGATAGAGCAGTTACTCAACCGGCATGTTTCGGCGCAAGAAATGACGCTGCTTGATGTACTGTTAGAAAAAGAGGATAACGACCAAACTTCTTCTCAGCCCTACTACCGTTTGACCTATCTTCAGCAAGAACCGGCCAACTTCAACTACCAAGCCATGCGGGAGCAGGTGAAGCGAAAGACACTGCTTCAGCCCGTGTATGATATTGCCACCCGAGTTCTACCGCTACTGGACCTTTCCCACGAAAATATCTACTACTACGGATCGCTGGCTCATTACTATACCATCTACAAACTCAAGCAGTTTCAGAGCAATATCATTCATCTCTATCTACTATGTTTCGCTTACAGTCGGTGGCAACTTATCAACGATATCCTCATTGAGGCTTTCCAATACCATGTGCGTGATTTTACTGATAAGGCCAAAACCTACGCGAAAGATCAGGTAGCCGGTTATCATCTCGCCGCCAACGCGCAGTTACGTAAAGTGCCCCATCTACTACGCCTGTTTACGGATTCGGCAATTAGCGACGACACCACTTTTGGTGAAGTAAGAAGACGAGCCCTATCGATAATCGGGGCGGAAGATATTGACCTGGTGAGCCAGTATATTGAACGGCACAGGCTGGACGACAAAGCCCTTCAGTGGTCTTACTATGATCTTAACAAGCGAAAGCTTGGCTACACCATGCGCTATCTGTTTACCCACCTTCATTTTGAAGGTACCCGAACGAACAGCCCTTTCGTGCAAGCTATTCAACTGATGCAGGAAGTGTTCCAGTCCGGTAGGCGACTTGGGCAGATTGATAGCAACCTACTACCTACTGAGTTTGTCTCCCGACGACTACGCCGTTACCTATACGACGGTCTTTCTGACAAGCCGCATCAGCTCAATACCGTACGCTATGAAGTGTTTGTCTACCATACCCTTACCCACCGCTTAGAATCGGGTGACATCTTTGTGCCCGACAGTGGGGAACACCGTAGCTTTGATCAGGACTTAATTCCGGTGGAGCAGTGGAAAAATAAACCTGATCTGTTACGGAAGCTAGACTTCCCACGACTACTCAAACCCATTGATCAGCTACTGGACGAGTGGGAGGAGGCTATCGGAGAACTTTACCAAGTTGTTAACCGAAGGATTCGGCAAAAGGACGATCAGGACATTAGAGTGACCGAGCAGGGAAATACCTTGAAATGGCAGTTGACCTACCAAGAAGATGAAGAAGCTAGTAATCACCAAGTGTACCGACAGTTCACGCCGATTCATATCACTTCGTTGTTGCCTTTGGTCGATCAGCATACTAATTTTCTTTCCGCTTTCACCCATATACTTCCCCAACGCGGCCGGAAGAAAAGTGACCCGCAGTACCTATTAGCTAGCATCTTGGCGTTGGCTACCAATCATGGTTTCAAACGCATGGCCGAGATATCCGATCTGAATTATCATGAACTGGTCAGTATGACGAATAACTACTTGCGGGTAGAAACACTACGAGCAGCCAATGATCGCGTAGTGAACGCCACGGCCCGCTTATCAATGTACGAGCACTTCCATATTCAGCCCAACACGGTGCATTCCAGCAGCGACGGACAAAAGTACGAAACCCAGTTTGAGACTATCAATTCACGCTATTCGTCGAAGTACTTTGGCCTGAGCAAAGGGGTAACCTCTTATACCATGGTCGCCAATCATATTCCGGTCAATGCCAAAATTATTGGTGCCAACGAACACGAGAGCCACTATGTCTTTGACTTACTATTCAATAACTCTTCCGACGTACAATCTCAAATTCATTCTACCGATACACACGGAACCAATCAAGTCAACTTTGCTATCCTTGATTTATTCGGTTATCAGTTTGCCCCTCGCTACAAACAGATCTCTTCTCGGGCTAAGATGATCTACAGCTTTAGGCATCCTATTCATTACGAAGACGAGTTACTCAAACCGGTTCGCATGATCCGTCGGCTTTCCGTAGAAGATGAATGGGATAACGTTCAGCGAATAATGGCTTCGCTAGCGTTGAAAAGAACCACCCAAAGCACCATTATTCGCAAGCTGAGTTCCTACTCGCGGACAAATAAAACGAAGCAAGCCCTTTGGGAGTACGATAACATTGTCCGCACCGAATATATTCTTCGTTATCTTAACTCCCGGCAACTACGTCGGAACGTGCAGAAAGCCCTGAACCGAGGGGAAAGCTATCATAGTTTGCGTAAGCATATTGCCTATGTAAATCAGGGGAAGTTCCGGGTGCATTCTGTCCAGGAGCAGCAGGTTTGGAGCGAATGTACCCGGCTGGTGGCCAACTGTATGGTTTATTACAATACCTATCTACTCTCAGAACTGCTCCAACAAAAACAGAAACAGTTTGAGGAAAGGTCAATGGGTCAGCGGCCTACTAATCAGGTAAAGGATGTTTCAATAGAGGATGATCAACAGTCATTAAAAGAGGCGATTAAAGCAATCAAGCAAGTTTCGCCTATTGCTTGGCGCCACATCCATATTTATGGCACCTACCGGTTCCTAAAGCAGGACGAACTGATAAGCTGGGAAGAAGTCATCAAAAGTGTAAAGCTATAGGATACTCTAATGATCAGGATGGACTGAGGGTTGACATCCGCTATTCCTTATTTTACCTTTTTAGAGCTACAGGCAAACTAGCCCATCGTAATATGGGTTAAAGTTGATTAATCACTGACTGAAGTTTATCGCTGATCTTCGTAGCGATAGCGGCTAATTGGTCATTCTCTACTGCTTGCATAGATGCCTGCGGGTCAATCGCGGCAACTTCTACGGTGCTGCTATTGAGCTGCTGGACGATGACGTTGCAAGGCAGCATCGTGCCGATTTTATCTTCCGCTTGTAGGGCTTCGAAAGCAAAAGGGGGATTACAGGCCCCTAAAATTTTATACGGACGAAAGACCTTGTCCAGTTTTTCCTTCATCGTGGCTCGCACATCAATTTCGGTCAGGATACCGAAGCCCTCTTCCTTAAGGGCTTTGGTGGCCTTTTCGATCACCTCGTCAAATGAGACGTTTTCTAACGTAGTGCTATAGTAGTAACTCATGATTTTTATCTTTTATGTGATTGAAAATTATAGTTTCGCAATGTTTTCCGGCTTATTAAAAAAACGACCAGGGGTAGGATAGCGAACTGTAAAACCGGCGAAAGCCCAACCTCCGCCCCAGGAAGTAAGGGCATGGATTCATCGTAAGACCAATCTCCTCGCGCCGTATGCCATCTTTCCGACAGGATTGCGCCAATGCCTCCCACCAGTATTAGCATCCCTACTTTTCCGATATTTAGCTGCTTAATCCAAAACACAGAATTATAGAATCCGAAGCCAAGGAGCAGCACAAGTACCATAAACATATCGGCTACGGCGGCCAGCGCACAAAAAGAAATATGCTTCCCGTCGTACTGAAAACTTTTGTACAAAGGACCTTGAGCTACCTCCCAGATAAAGTTCAGGATAAAGGCGGTAATCGCTACAGTGAGCACCAAATATTGATACTGCTGCCGGTCAGTCACTTTTCTTAAAAAGTGTGCATACATCATGGCTACCAACGTCAAAGCAATCATGGGCACGATCAACATATCCGGACTTAGATTATCCATGTCTTTACGTAATGTTAAAATTTCGCATCATGCCCATGTCTTCGTGCTCCAGGTTATGGCAGTGGTATACGAACAAGCCCTGAAAATCCTTAAACTGCATGATCACCTCCGCCTTCATGCCGGGCATCAGTAAAATGGTATCATGCCAGCCTTCATCGACAAACCCATCTTTTATAGCGTTCCATAATTGGCGGTCCATATCATCTATCTTTCTTTTCACAATATTAAATTGTACCTGATGGATATGAATCGGGTGAGGCATCTTCATCATGTTGCCCATCATTCCCTGGCCATCCATCATACCATCCTCACCTCCCATCATGCCACCATCTCCCATCATACCGTGCCCGTCCATCATACCTCCGCCATCATCCCGGTTACCCATCATTCCACCACCATTGATTAGCTCCCAGACTTCGGTACTTCCCAGCTTCACGGTTTCTTCATCAGCGACTTCCGTAGTTTCCCAGGTTCGTCCGTTGATCGTCCATTCCATGTGGCCCATAGCAAAAACAAATTGCCGGGGGTCGTTAAGGTTTTCAGCAGTGGAAAGGTCAATATAATCCGGTTTGACTAATTGCCGGGGCAAGGTATAATCATTACTTCCTGAACTGTTTGCCTGTATCGTAAAGACTGTATATTCACTTCTCTGGGGCAGAGCACTTTCGCCGCTATTCATCATCATTCCTCCGTCACCCATCATGCCACCAGACATTACCTCCAGGGGGAAAGGTGCGTTTTTCATAGTCAGTTCAGTTCCTTCGGGCTTGCCGGTTAGATCCAGCCAAACATCGGCTCTTTTTGCCGGCCCGAGCATGAGATAGGGTAGCTCTTTGGGCGTACTTAACAAACTTCCGTCGATACCGAAAACAGTCACCGGACTACCATCGTCCCAGGCCAGTTTATAGATTCGTGCGTTTGACCCGTTTAGTAATCTCAATCTGTATTTGCCGCCCGCTTTCAGGTTTAACTTTTGGTCAGGGCTGCCGTTGATCAATATCCGGTCTCCAAAAAAACCGGTCATACGGTCCATCTGACCGTTTTCAAGATAGACCAACTGATTATCTTCATCAAATGTGCGGTCTTGTATAACTACCGGCAGGTCAAACTCTCCTTGGGGCAAGTTGAGTTGTTGTTCTTCTTCATCAGTGACCAATAAAAGCCCGGCTAGTCCATTATATACCTGCGGTCCGGTTCTTCCGTGGGGATGCGGGTGGAACCAATAAGTACCGGCCCGGTTCATCACTTCGAATTCGTAGATATACGTTTCACCACGATTAATTACATCCCGTGGGTGTCCATCGTACTGCTCGGGTACGTGCATGCCGTGCCAGTGGACGATACTCTCTTCCGGCAAGTTATTCTGAAAGCGAATACGGATTTTTTGTCCTTTCTTTACGTTGATGATCGGCCCCAAATAACTCCCTTCCAAGAGCTGAAGCGCCTCTTTATCGCCTTTGAGTAAGCTGCTTTCAAAAATCCAAACGTTCGTTTTCGGGCCGGGTAAAAGTGACACTTCGGACTGCACGGCCACCAATTCCAAATCAACATCCGGTTGGAATGCTTGCGTTAGCGTGGTGTTATTCTGGTCGGAAGTCGAATGGTTGCAGCCGGAAGTGAGTGGCCATGTTGATGCAACAGCCACTCCTGCCCCAGCTTTGGAAATAAAGTCTCTTCTCTTGATTCTCTTCATTTAACTAGTTTTAGTTACGAATCTGCTTTACCAGCCAGACAATCAAAAGTACGAGAACTACTGCTACTAAAATCCAAAGTAGCCACATCCAACCACCTCCGTGCATACCAATGCCTCCATCTTGATTCATCATCGCTTTAGTGTTTAAATGTTATACAGGCTTGTGATTAATGATGATCCTGATGGCCGTCACTTTCCGATTCTTCACTTTTCGCCATATCGTGTCCTTCCATCATGCCTTCCTGCTGCATCATGTCCATCATGGTCCGCATCATTTTCGGATTGTCCATCATCTTTTGACACATCATTTTTCGTTGGGCAGGATCGTTATCAGCTTTCTTCACCATGTTCCCCATCATCTCCATTCGCATCGTACTGTCCTGCATCATGTGCCCCATCATTTGCTGCCGGGAGGTCTGGTTGCTACTCATTTCCTTCATCATTTCGCCTTTGGCTTCCTCATTGCCCATCATCTTCTTCATCATCATTTGCCGATGCTCCTTATCTGACATCATGGATTGCATCATCTGCTCCCGATGTTGCGGGTTCTGCATCATATTGGCCATCATGGTTTTCATGGCCTCCGGGTTGTCCATCATCTCCCGCATCATCACTTTCATTGCCTCCGGCCGGGAGGCAAGTTGTTGGCCGAATTTTTTCATCAGCTCCTCATCGTCTACCATCGCGGTAAACACCTCTTCCTGTTTTGCTTCTTTTTCTAACAGTTTCTCTACGTTTTGCCCGCTCATTTCCAGGTTCAACAAGGTGAGTGAAAAGACAAGCATAGTGGTTACTACAGTAGTTTTCATAATTATTTGGTTTAAGTGATATACTATTTAATTAAGTTGATAAAAAGACTTATGATAGCGTATGCGAGCATCAACCACAATGATCTGAGTCATAGCCGGTGATACTTCTGATCTGCCGGTCGTGCTTTTTGAGTTTACCTGATTGGCTTTTAAGACTATTGACGACGGATGCTAACTTCGCCTTGATTTCACCCGCAATCTTCTCCAGGACTTTATTTTCTACTGCTTGCAGAGAAGCCTGAGGATCAACCGAGGCAATTTTTACGGTGCGGGCATCAAGCTCTTGAACAATCACATTACAGGGCAACATGGTACCGATCTTGTCTTCGGCCTGCAACGCCTGAAAAGCAAAGGGTCATGCTGCGCCCGAACATCCGGTTGGCTACTTACCGTCCAGACTACGTCGATGTATGGGTGGGCGTTCATATTCGAATCGTAACCCCGCGCGACGCTGAAATCCATAATCTGGCGTTTCCTCTCGTGGAAAGGGCCTCCCGTAAGGGAAGGAATCAGTCCTTCGGGCATAAAAAGATGATAGATGGTTGAAAAAAAGTCATAAACTGAAAAATGAACGAATATATCATTATAAAAAAAACGCTGCGGCATTTGTTTGGCAGCCGACCGCACTAAAAAGTTTGAAATTATGGATATTATATGCGAAATTCTGTTCAGTTAGGGCCTTTTGGCAAGTATTTACCCGTTATTGGTTTCAGTGATTCCCGGATTCCAGATAGTCTCCCTGCGGGCCCACTCCTTCGATATAGACTAATTGGGATCCATAGTGCCCAGCCCGGCTTACCGTATAAGCTGCCCCCACGAGAATCACGGTCACGACCAGCACGGCCCATCGTTTTCCCTGAAAAACAAACTGATATAGTCCCTGCGCTACTAAAGCGGCAATGGATAAGTACAGGGTCCATTCAGCGTACAGATCATGTTGCTCTAACACTAGTTGGGCTTTGGCGGAAAGGTCGTGGGTATGTGGATGAAACCACCATCCGGCAGCATACGCCCCCGCAGTGGCTACCAGTAGCGTACCCGATAGTATCCAGTCAATTTCTTTCTTTAAAAAGATGCTATTAGCTAGGCTTAAAATAACCGCCACTAGGAGCAATACGATGGGAAAGTGGACAATAAGCGGATGAAGGTTGGGAAATTCATCAAAGCTCGCGGTTACTTCTTCCGAGGTTTCCGAGACATGCTGTTCTGAGTTACTTTGATCGTATGACTCTTCTGCAGCAGGTTGGGTGGTTGCGCTATCGGTCTGGTTTTCTCCTTCATGGGCTTTTAGTGAAAAGGAACAAAAAAGTAGCAGCGATAAAATAAGATGTATTCTCATAATTTCTGAGTATTTATGGTACAATTGACTTTAGTGATTTTCAGAAATAGGAAGTTGGCTTCTATCTTCTTTTTCTTTATCCAATCGGCTTTTTAACTGCTGCCAGCCTTGGCTGGCCGGACACCCCACAGAACCATAGGAACAAAAGACACAGCATACACCGGGCATTACTTTGATAGAAGAAGAACAGTTTTCACAAACAAAGGCGGACACCCAATTAACTAGGGGCATATGCATCAAGCATTGATGCTGGCAAACCGGGCAAGTAAGCATAGAGTGTCGTTGTAATTTCATGATGCAGGTTGTTTTGCGGCATTTAGCGCGGACTTCGGGTAAACGTCCGACCAGCTCAGTGCTTCACTGTATAATAACTCCCCCAAAATCTTCCGACGCTCAGTTAGCTGGGGGTCTTCGCCAACTTCTGACGGCAGCAGACCGACGGGTAAGTCCACTTCGCTCCAGTTAATATCGGGATTATCCACATCCGACTGATGACGGAATTTTTCCCGAATATGTCGTAAGAATTGATCCAGTGAATGGCGAAGTGACTGTAATTCCTGGTAGAGTGGCTGGTCACGGCTGTGCAGTAAAATGCTTGTTGCTTCATCCAGTACCGCTAGGTTCACGCTCAGGGCACTGCTGATATCAGGACTATTGTAGTAGTGTAGCACCGGATAGGCCTGATGGTTAACGTTGTGGCGGTCCAGCATCTGCTGCAGGGCCGTAATTTGCTGGTGGCTAAAGGATGAATCGGGCTCCAGCAGGCCCTTTACCACCTTCGCCGGGTTTTCACCAATAGTTTGAATAGATAACGCTAACGCCCGCTTGTGCATCACTGCGGAGGATACCGAAATCAGATAGGTCATGGAGGTAGAGAAGAAGATAAAACCGAAGAAAGAAAACAGACTGACCAGCACTTCAAAAAGCGGGGTAGTAGGGGTGAAGTTGCCGATGCCTAAGGTAGAGAGCACGTAGCCGGTAAAGTAAAGCCGCTCTACGGCAGTAGCCACCCTTCCATCGCTGTTCACAATCCCCTCGGGACGATAAGAAAATACCAGGAACAACCCTAACCATATTAACAGTATCCAGGCAGCCAGCACGGTCAGATTAACCAGCATGCCGCTCAAGCGAAAGACCTTACGACCAAAGATTCGGCTTAAGCTTAACTGGAACTTATGGGATAAAGTCAGAAAGAAACGGGTTAAAAAGCCCGCTCCGCTTCCGGAAAGAGTGGTACGAAAAAAATCATAGCCTACCACCGCTAACAAAATGAGCCCTAGTACTAAAAGTAAACTATCCATTCCACAGAATTAGGGTTGATACGAAAAAAATTGTTTAGAAGCGTACCGATAATCCCCCGCCCGCGCCGAAACGGTTGTCATAGCTTCCCATCAGGGAGAAATTCCTCGATAACATGTACTCTAGTCCCGCATTCCAGGTCAATTCGCCTGCGTAGTTCATGATTCGCATCGGATCTTCGGGATCAACGGGGGCATCTACCCAGCCGAAGTTTGCCTGGTACTCAATGTTGCCAAAGACGGAGGTACGGGGAAAAATCATCATCTCCCGGCTTAGCCGTACTTCCGGGCGCAATTTGTTATCTACCCGCACATCCAGGTTGAACATGTAGGGCGTAAAGTAGCGAATACCGACAATAGCAGTAGGTTCCGTGTCATCCAGACTATTTTCGGTCTCACTTTCCACGTTGATTCCCCCAAACACGCGGAAATAATCGTATAGGTAACGTTCGTAAGTCACCTCGGCTTCCATTACTTGGTTCCAGCCGAATTCAGCATTTAGGTTGAATTGGTTTCTGACATTGGAAGCGATCAGGTTCAGCTCGGCCATATGCGAAGCTACGTCGACCAACCCCCAGCGATAATAATGGTTACCTTCTCCAAATAAAATCTTGGCTGGGAACTTTGCCATACGTGGGTCTCGCTCGGTATCATAGCTCACAGCCCGTGCCATACCACCGATCATATGATAGAGCACATGGCAATGCAAAAACCAATCACTGTCCTCGGTAGCGTCAAATTCAATCACTGTCTTTTGCATGGGCGGCACATTAACCGTGTGTTTTAGGGGAGAGTATTCTCCGTGCTTGTTGATCACCCTAAAAAAGTGACCGTGCAGATGCATCGGGTGGTGCATCATGGTCAGGTTATTAAACGTAATCTGCACCTTTTCGCCCTGGGAAATTTTAATCATATCGGCTTCGTTGAGCGGTACCCCGTTCATACTCCAAATGTACCGCCACATGTTGCCGGTAAGATTGAGCAGAATATTTCTTACCGGTTTATCCTCGTCTATCGCGGTGCTGGAAGGGGCTTTTAAATAATCATAATTGTATTCGGCGAACATACCCATACCGGGCATTCCTTCCGTATCCATTCCGCTCATGCTGCCCTCATCGTGGTGGCCCATTTCGCTCATCGCCGCTTTTTTCTGCCTGTCCCTATTAGTAGTATCACCCATTGAGTGATTCATTTGAGAATGATCCATCCCTTCCGAAGCGGTACTATCGCTAAGCATCATGGTATGATCCATGTCCATTTTCTCGTCCATTTGCATCCCCCATTCCTTCATTAACTCGTAGGGTTCTTCTTTATCGGGATGGAACTTCATGGCGGGAGCGCCCATCTTCATATCCATCTGCGCCATCTGCTTCATCATCGCAATCTTATCGGGCCGAGGCACAATAGGGGAGGGGATTGTTTCACCCTGCCCGAGGTAGGTCGAGGTATGTCCCGAACCGTCTTGCGCCATCGCCCGGATTTCCATCTTACCATTCTCCGGAATGGTCACGATAAAATCGTAGGTCTCGGCAATGGCAATAAAAGTTTTGTTACGAGCAACCGGCACTACGTCTAGTCCGTCGGCAGCCACCAACAGTGGATCTTCCCCACCAAAGGTTAACCAAAATTGAGAGGAAGCAGCAGCGTTGATAAAGCGTACCCGTACTCGCTCACCGGGCTCAAACTGCGGGTATTCCCGGGTAGGTTCGCCGTTGGTCAGAAATGCGGGGTAGTAGATATCGGCAATGTCAGCCCCTTCCATGCGCTGCTTCCAAAAGTTAATTTGGGCACCCAGCCCCCCTTGGGCAATCACCCGGTTGAGTGGGGTAGCCGTACCTTTTTTAATGTTATACCATTCCAGCCCTCGCTTCAGGTTCCGGAGCACATTTTGAGGCTTCTCAAACGTCCAGTCCGATAGCACGATTACCAGGTCAGCATCATAGGTCAGTCTTTCTTCTTGGGCATCAATGATAATAGAACCGTAGACACCGCTTTGTTCCTGTAGTAACGTATGCGAATGGTACCAGTAGGTGCCTGCCTGAATAAGAGGAAACTCATACTTCTGCACTTCGCCCGGCATAATCGGAGGGGTAGTCAAGTAGGGCACGCCGTCGTAGAAATTAGGCAACAGCAGTCCGTGCCAGTGCACCGAGGTTTCGGTATCCATCTCGTTCTTAACGTAGATCACCGCGTAGTCACCTTCGATGAAGCGCAGGGTGGGGCCGGGAATACTACCATTGACGGTCATAGCCCCGCTCTTTTGACCGGCAATTGAGACTTCCTCCTGAGCGATAGTGATAGTATACTCAGTAGTATCCTGTCCGTAGGACACCGTACTGGTAAGAATAAGAATAGTTAAAAATACACTTATCTTCATAGTTATTCTGATGTAAAAGTGTGACTATGAGTTAAAAAAATACCTTCTTGATACCATAATGACCAGTTGCTAGCTTTATTTGTTCGCAGTAACCCGAGAAAATATATGCGAAATCATGGATAATTTATGCTAAATTATCACTAAAGCTTGTTAAAATATTTTCTTCCGAGCTTTTCGGCATTTTTTCGGTACTCAGAAACGGACATTCCCGTGAACTTTTTAAACTGAGCGGACAGATAATGCCCGCTGCTATAGCCCAGTTTGGTAGCAATTTCACTTACATTCAGCTCTCCGTAATCGATCAGTTCTTTTACCCGCTCTATCCGTAATTCAATGTAATAATGTTCCAATGTTTTTTTTTCGTGTCTGGAGAACAGTTTACTCACTAAGGAATAGCTCTTTCCCACTGTATTCATTAAAAACTCAGAAAGGGTTAACGATTTCCCTCCCGTGGCTGCGCATTCTTCCTGGTGCTGTAAGTACTCTAGCGTCGCTGTTTTAACCTGTTCTACGAACTGCTTCTCCGGGTCGGTTAACAACTCAAATCCGTGATGACGCAGTCTTTTAGCGATCAAGTCCATTTCTACGGAAGCCGGTACTTCCACCGTAGCGTAGCCCGGCTTGATGGAAATCACTTTTGCTTTTAGCTTTTTCATTTCTAAACGAATGACCGTCTCACAACGGGAGCAGATCATGTCTTTGATATGTAGTTTTAGTCTTTTCATAGTGAAGTAATTTTTTTTATTGGTCCCCGCTTACCTAACCCCCTCACGGTTGGTGATGAAATGTAATACAGTATAAATCCTGATAGGATAGTCACCAATCCTAACAGGGCGAAGCTACGCAGCAGCCAGTTGTTAAAATTGTCTCGGCTACTATAATCCATCGTATGTAGCATCCACAGAAAATCAAAGGTGCGCCACGCTTGGTGACGAATGCTTTGCAAGGTACCTAATTCCGCCGCTACGTAGACGCTTACCTGAGAGGGGTGGTGAAACGTAATGACCCAAGCAGGCAAGGGTTTACTACGGTATTCATGGTGCGATCCGACTGCTTCCAGATATTCGACTTGTTCCACCGGGGAAGCTTCTGAAAACACATGCTGAGCGATTTCAACGGCTTCTGATCGTGAAATAGCGGGGCGCAAAGCCCCGGTAGTTGCCCAAGCCAGTTGAGTTTTCGTAATTGCGTCGCCGTGGATTGTCGTATAATAGCGAATCTGATATACCGGACTATCCAATACCTGTAGCAGTTGTAACGAATGAAGCGAGTCCACCGGCTGTAGTTGCTGTAGTTTGGTTAGCACGTGCTGGGGTGATGCCAGCTGGGTCGGAAAAGGAATACCAGGGGCTGGTTGTGTCAAATGGTCTCCATGAATTTCATCCAAGGAACTCCAACTGAAGTAAAGCCCTCCTACGGTCCAGAGTAAAAACTGGATACCAAGGATCGCCCCTAAATATCGATGGGACTTTCGGATATAGTAGCGCCTATTTTTTTTCATTCCGACGGTTGCTGGTACTGGCCGAAAGTAGCTTTAGCGGTGAAATATAGCACTTGGTGATCATCGCTGGGTGATAGGACAATATAAGCCTGGGATTTGTCTACCGTATCCCCGGTGGTGGGATCTTGAGCTAATCTGAATGTTTGGTTGCTTTGCAGTTTACCCACGCAAGCCTCACAGCATCCGTAATAGGTTTTATTGTCAATCGGCACCGGTATTTGCTTTTTCCCCATATAGGTATCGTTGACCATACACACCAGTTCGGGGAGAATGCCCGCTTCTATTGGGGCTATTAGTGGTTCGCTCCTGGCTGGATTACTTTCGTTTAGTTGAGTAAGGTTAAGATAAGTAAACCCGATGAACGAAGCGGCGAAAGCAGTAATAGCCAAAATTGTGGTGATCTTTCCGGTCACTTTTTCTTTTTTCTTCTTTTTCATATCAGCAGGAATTATGTAGCCAGAGGCTTAGTCCGTGCCACCGGTTACTGTTAATTAATGACTTCTTTTATCGAACCGCAGTTCGGCATCTTATTGCCGAAATACGGATTCCGAATTTCTTCAGAGTCGCTCAGCCAATAGGCCCCTTGGTTGTTGTTGGCCATGGGGCAATATTGATAATAGGCACCCTTTCCAGCCATTCCAAAAGCTTTAATGCTTTGATACAAGGCTTCATTGAAGGCTGCAAAACTTTTACGTTGTATATCAAGGGCCTCTGAATTGCCAATGGCCGCCAAACTGCTGTCCAGCGGTTTTAATTGATCCATCCAGGTCATGTGTGCCTTGTCTTTGAGCAACGCCATATCGACGTTAGATAAAGCTTTCCGCACCGATGGTACGGCATCTTTTACCTGGCTTGCCTCTGAGGCTACAAAGGCTTCTTTCAAATCCAGGCTGGCTTCGTACACCTCGGCCAATTGCTGCTGAAACTCTAGCGGAACATCGTGAGATACGCTCATTTCCGCATGGTCTTCATGATCTTTTTGATGATGATTCTGCGCTTGTGCTCCAAAAACTATGAAGCTTAGACTAAGCGCTACACTGACGAATTGCTTTTTCATGATTTTACTATATAAAGGTTAAAGATTTGACTAATCAATAAAGTAAGGACGAGGGCAGATCCAGCCGTCCACGGAAGCTACCTTAGATACCCCTTCGGCGGTAGCTAGACTGTACTAAATGGAGCAATCCTGAATAGATTGTAATTTCTGCGGATTCCAGCCCTAATTGCCGTTTATTTTCCAAAAAAAATTTAATGATAGCGTGACGCATAATAGAATTCCTCTATTCAATGAATGGAATGAATAGCCATTCCCAGACAGACCCATGGTTGAGTTGGAGAATGGAAAAGGCGTTAATACTTCGACTAAATTAGAAAGGATTGTATGCGTAGATATACATCTATCCCCGGAATGGGAGGAGCGTGAAAGGCCACCCAAAGTGGGGAGGCTGGAGAAGTTTCAGAAGAAAACGGTATGAAGTGAGCTACTATGCTTACCGTAAAAAAAGTCAGCGGCTGAAGTTGCGGCGTTTGATGATCAAGTTGAAAATCATCCAACAGTAGCTGTTCCGACTCGTCATGGCAGCAGTCATTGGGCATATCTTCTTCGTCATCGCAGCAAGTCTTCCCTTCATCACCAAGCGTAATATGGGCGAGCATCTCTCCACAAAAATGCTTGGTCATCATAAACCCCGAAGAGCTTACCATCACCGAAAGCAACAGTACTATGGAGAAAATTTTATGCATACGTTAGTATCGTAACGTAAAGGTAACGGATAAAGATTTCATAGGGGTTCGAAATTATGGTTTTTATGTATGATATTTTGCTGTAATAGGAGATAAAACTGCCCCTGGTATGGTTGTATCGGGTAATAAATACGGAAGCCAACAGTGAGAGGTGATGGGCAAACTAATTGCTTGTCCATACGTATTGCTTTTACCTCTGAGGGGCCTTGTACCTGGCTTCTTACGCAGGCAGCAAATAGAATAGGCAATTTAAACAAGCCACCGGCGTCCCGGCGACCGGCGTCCCCGCTTGCCCCACCTTTTTAACCGTTCCACTACGACCCTAGTATACCATGAATCGAAGCAATACGGCTAGCAAAAACGTAACATGGTTCTTTCTCTACTACTTGCGTATAGCCTTATCACCTGATCCCGTGCCGGTAGATGCAATTCCCGACATCTTTCTCTACTACTCTGCTATAGCTTTAACCGTCTAACCCGGGGGGTCATTTCGATGGCTAAAAAGTAGTTTAGTGAGTGATAATGATCCTCACCTTACGGACGAGAAAGCGCCCGACAAAGTCGCCATTGCAGTGGCACTATTTCGTAATGCTACTGCGACGACAATTTCAAAGAATATTCTATCCTTAAACCGATTGAGGCTGCCGCTCAACCTCTTTATTGATGGTTACCACTATGCCGTAAATTTTAGCTTTATAGGCAATCATTTGACTTAGTTCACTTCCTGCCCAATTTTTCGCCTCGAACTGCTTTTGATCTTCCGGATCGCTTGACTGGGTGAACGTCACTTCATTAACCACAATTCTACCCGCTCGGTTCTTAAGGGCATACTTAATCACCGCCGTCGAAAGCTTGTGGTTATAGGTATGTATCCAATTGCGTTCTAAGTTACGCAAATCTTCTAATTTAGCCAGCTTCTTTTTTCGTCCCCGCCCACCGTGCGTAATAGTCAGGCCCATTTGCAGTCGCCGGTAGCGTTGCTGTTTTTGGATTCGAAAGCGTAAGAGTTCATCGGCATTACCGTATATCTGTTTATGTTCACCGGATTGGCAGGCTACGGGAATTAGCATACCGGCATCTACTACGATACTGATGCCGGGATCGACATTGGCTTCTTTCACAGGATGTTTGAGCGACAGCAATAAGAAGATTTTCTTGCCCTTTAGCTGTATCGCTGAATCACCATAGCCGTATTCACCGTCCATTATCTTTTGAATTTCGCTACTACGGCTGTTTTTATCTCGCCCGAATACCAGGCCGAAACGAATACCGTTCAGCCAATTCATGTAGTATTCGCCCTTCTTCGGTCCACCTTCAAAAGATTTAATAGCCCGATTATGAAAGTAGATGGGCAACCCATATCGGTAACGACGGATACTTTTTTTGCCTTGCTTCACATCGACTAAATCATTAGAAAAGTCTTGGTTCACCCGGCGTAGCATACCATCAAGTAGATAGCTTCCCCCTTTAAGATCATACAAACCACCCTTATGCATGGTTTCAGAAGCTAATGCCCGTCGTACCAACGTTGTATAAGTCACCCCAAAGGCTTCTCGCAGGTTGGCTTTAGCTTCTTTTCGGGCATGGTTTACTAACTGTTTGCGCTCTTTCAGATAGGGCTGTTTAACTTTCTCATCAACTGCCGTTTCAATCAAGGTAGTAAGTTGCTGAAGCTGCTCTTGATCAAAGGCCATAAGATTTTCTTCCGCAAATTGGTAAAACCATAGCATAGAAACCGCTTTGTTGGCTATAAGCCAATTGTGGTGTTGCAAAGTTCTTAAAAATGCAAAAATGGCTGATTTACGCTCCTGATCAGCATCCACGTAGAGTTCAATTCTTCTGGTAACTACCATATCATACTAGGGTCGAGTTATTGGTTGACCTGAGACAGTATGAACTGATCTGCGATTGCTCATCTACCTCCCAGTCCAGCGCGCCACCTCCAATTCCCACCGCGCATACTAAATTAAGTTTCCTGTTTCATCAGTCTTTGTATATCTTCAGCGCCAAAAAACTAATCATCCAGTTTTCTATCAAACGCCCATTGCTGACCTGCCTTTAAAAACCAATGTTCAGCAATAAATATTAAAGCCATGAACATGACGGATACAATTACTACCAGCACATCACTGTTGCTTTTTACCCAAAGAAAAGCGCCTAAGACGACCACATCAAGCACTATGGCGGAAGTAACAATCACCGCATTCGCCTTGACTTCTTCCCGAAGATGTCGGAGTACCCCCCAGTGGATGGCGATATCCATCACCAAATAAAAGATGGCCCCTAATGAGGCAATTCGGCTCAGGTCAAAAAATACGGTAAGAACGATGGCGATTATTACAATGTAGACGAGCATGTGTTTTTGAATACGCCCGGGCATCCCAAAATGCCGGTGGGGGATTAGTTTCATCTCGGTGAGCATGGCCGTCATCCGCGATACGGCAAAGGTACTGGCGATAATCCCCGATACGGTGGCTACAATAGCGATACCCACGGTGAACCATAACCCGTATTGACCAAAAGCAGGACGGGCGGCTTCCGCCAAGGCATAGTCCTTGGCTGCTATAATTTCTGGTATAGTTAAGTTAACCGATACGGCCATCGCCACCAGCAGGTAGACGACCAGACAAATAGCCAATGAAATGACAATTGCGCGGCCCACATTTTTGTGGGGCTTGGTAATCTCACCACCGCTGTTAGTAATGGTCGTGAAGCCCTTATAAGCCAGTATTGATAGCGCCAAAGCTCCTAAGTAACTGGTAATCGGGTAATCTTCTGCCTGCGGGTCAGGCAGGGCCTGTTCAAAAGAAAAACCGACCGCCCAAAGCCCTCCGATGGCGAAAATGGCGATGCCGCCAATTTTGATCAAGGCCATAATCATAGAGGACTTTCCAATGAAATTATTACCAGAGATGTTGACCAGAAAGGCAATAACTAGTAAAACTACTCCGAGAAGAGGCACTAGGTAACTGTTATCAGCCACATCAAACAACTGCAATGTGTAGGTGCCGAAGGTGCGAGCTACCAAGCTTTCATTGATGATCATTGAAAAAGCCATCAGTAGCGATGCGGCAGCCGTTATGGTGCCCTTTCCGTAGGCTTTCTTCAGAATCATCGCTATGCCCCCCGCAGAGGGGTACTTGTTAGATACTTTAATGTAAGAATAAGCACTAAAACCGGAGATAACGGCCCCTACTAGAAAGGTTACCGGAAATAAGGCTCCTGATAATTCGGCTACCTGTCCCAGCAGGGCAAAGATACCCGCACCGATCATCACCCCGGTACCTAATGCCACTGCCCCGGTCAGGGACAGGCTATTTTTCTCATACTTTCCCATCAAGGTTGGTTTGTTCTTTTAAGTTCAGCACCATTTTCTTTGAATTCGGCTCCATCTGTTGCTTTTTTGCACAATTGTGCTCAGGTACTACAGTAAACCGAGAGGGAAGAGGCATGTTTGTATGTAATTATGGATTTTATGTACATAATTAATAAGTCATTGGCTGTAACACAACCTTCTTCCGAGACCGAGCAGTCAGTTCCTTGCCCCAATCCTGGGGTAGGGGGCACGATGATCAGACTGGTCATTTTTATGTTAGTGATTAGCTTTTAGTTCTCGATTCAAATCCGATTAAAAACTAGGCACTACCCCAAAGGCTACCCATCCAACACGTTCTCTTTTCTGTTCCTCAGGTCGGCTCTATAAGCACTTTTATTATTGACAATATCTTACTTGGTAAAAGGAAACCCTGATTATGTTAGATCCCTTTGACCAGCCTTCTGTCAAGAGATGGAGGTAGCCTCAAATTCTGCCTGACTCACCGTTTCTATCCCAAGTTTCTAGAAGCTCGTCTATCAGGGGTGAAATCGTTATGAAGGCATCTGGTTATGATTGCTATCATTCCACGGTCACCCGTAATTTTTGCCAAGGCCGTCAAAGCAATTTAGTTTCCAGAGATAAGCATCCGGTTTATAGGATTAAATGAGAGCCCTTCCCGCAATAACGTACTATTTGGGAAAGCCGAAACCAAGTTAGCAGGAAAGGGAGAATCAATACGGTTTCTGGTCTAGTTAAAGAGGAAAGTGAGATTGGTAAACACCCAAAAGGTAGCCGGATAGGCTATTTCTCTTATTTCGGCCTGTACCTTCCACAAAAACTATTTGGAGCTGTAAAAGTGAAAGATGCAGTTTCAGTGGATTTTCATCTCAAACGACAAAAATTATAGTAAAGGTGTCAGTTGAATGAATTGCTTAAAGGCGGTATTACCTTTGAGAGGAAGGTATGTCGGAGCAAAATTTCATACATTTAAAACAAGATATTGAACAGAATCTGGAATCATTTAATCTTAATTTTACGTTTTATACTATTAATAAGGACGAGGATCACTTCTTGAAAAAAATAATCTCCATATCGCTACTATTTATCTTGCTAATCGGTAATTCCGGTTTGGCAGTAGCTACTCATTATTGTGGCGGATTGGCGGTGAAATCACAATCTGTTCTCGGTCATGCCGAATTAAACTGCGGAATGTCCGATAGAGACAAGGATTGTGAAACAAGTTCGTCAAAAGAAGAGCACACCAAGAAAAAACCTTGTTGTGAAGATGAGTTTCAATCTCTTGAGCTGGAAGATGAATTTAAACCTCAGGTTATTGGTAGTTCTTTACATTCAGAATTCGTAGCTGCTTTTGTCATAACCTTTATAAGCAGTCCAAATGCTTCTAAAGCCGATAAAGCGCAGTATATAAACTATTCCCCTCCGCTGATTGAACGTGATATACCAGTGCTCGTTCAATCTTTTCTTATTTAAGCATTTCATTCAATTGATCGTGATTAAGGCTTCGCTCTTTAGAGCCTTAAGGCATCATGGCTATGCCTTTTTAAATCAATTCAAAAGTTGAATGAAAAAAAATGCTTAATAAAATCATTAAATACTTCCTTGAGAACAAATTAGTTACCGTTCTCATCTTAATAGGTTTCATTGCCTGGGGCATTGTGACCGCCCCTTTCGGTTGGCAGATAGGGGCGCTACCTTCCGATCCGGTTCCGGTAGATGCTATTCCGGATATCGGAGAAAACCAACAGATTGTCTTTACCCAGTGGCAGGGCCGATCACCACAAGACATAGAAGACCAAATTTCCTATCCGTTGACTACCTATTTATTAGGTATCCCAGGCGTAAAATCCATACGGAGCTCGTCCATATTTGGCTTCTCCAGTATCTTCATCATTTTCAGTGAAGATGTAGAGTTTTACTGGTCACGCTCCCGTATCCTTGAGAAACTTAGTTCCCTGCCTTCCGGCTTATTGCCGGAAGGGGTACAGCCGGCACTCGGGCCTGATGCCACTGCCCTGGGCCAGGTGTATTGGTATACCATTGAAGGCAGAGATAAAGATGGAAACCCAACGGGGGGCTGGGATTTACACGAAATCCGTACAGTACAGGACTTCTATGTCAAATATGGATTAAACGCAACAGAAGGCGTTTCGGAAGTGGCATCCATTGGTGGCTTTGTACAGGAATATCAGATTGATGTTAACCCTGATGCTCTAAAAGCCTATGATATCCCATTGCATAAAGTAATGCAGGCGGTACAGAAATCAAACAAAGACGTAGGGGCCAAAACCATTGAAATCAATCAGGCAGAATACCTGGTGCGTGGTTTGGGTTACATTAAAAAAGTTGATGACATTGAAAAGGCCGTAGTGGCTGTTCAGGAAAATGTTCCTGTTCGTATTAAAGACATTGGTGTAGTCACCCTGGGTCCATCCACCCGTAGAGGACTGCTGGATAAAGATGGTGCTGAAGTGGTTGGTGGAGTAGTGGTGGCGCGCTATGGGGCCAATCCCTTACAGGTCATTAACAACGTCAAGGATAAGATCAAAGAAATAGCCCCTGGCCTTCCTAAAAAAACGTTGGCAGATGGAAGGGAAAGCCAGTTGACCATCGTTCCGTTTTATGACCGCTCCGAACTCATTTATGAAACATTGGGAACCCTGGAAGAAGCTATTTCGCTTCAAGTGCTCATTACCATTTTGGTAGTGATCGTGATGGTGTATAATCTCAGAGCTTCATTTCTCATTTCTAGTATCCTGCCTATCGCGGTATTGATGGTATTTATCGCCATGCGCTATTTTGGCGTGGATGCCAATATAGTGGCCTTGTCAGGAATTGCCATTGCCATTGGTACAATGGTGGACTTGGGAGTAATACTTTCTGAAAACATTATTAAACATATAGATGAAGCTCCTCCCGGTCAAAAACTGATAGATACTATTTACAACGGAGCTTCGGAAGTGGGTGCTGCTATTCTCACTGCTGTTTCTACCACCATTGTCAGCTTCATTCCGGTCTTTACCATGCAAGCTGCCGAAGGAAAGCTCTTTGGACCTTTGGCTTTCACTAAAACCTTTGCCTTGATAGCTGCCCTGTTTGTGAGTCTGCTGATCATGCCTACATTGGCACATTGGTTCTTTGGGTTCAAAATCAATAATAAGTTTCTTAAGAAATATGGTGGCTATGCATTAGTACTATTTGGAATTGTAGGGCTCTTTATTGGTCAGATATGGGGTGGTGTTTTGCTGGTACTGTTTGGTGCAATCGGAATTGTCAAGAATGTTTTTGACACTAAAAAAGAAAGCTTTTCCAAGCCTGTATTATTTCTCTTCAATTATGCCGAGCTGATCATTGTACTTATGGGGGTAACCTGGCTTTTAGCTAAATATTGGCTACCACTAGGAGCCTCAAAGTCTCTATTAATCAACTTTATTTTTGTGACCTTATTGGTAGGATTTATCCTGGGCTCGTTTACGCTTTTAGAATATTACTATAAATCTATATTAAAATGGTGCCTGGATAATAAAATTAAGTTTCTATTAATACCTACCTTCTTGATTTTGCTTGGTGCCAATGTTTGGTTGGGTTTTAATTCTATTTTTGGATTTATACCTAAAACGTTTGATAACCTCGGCTGGGATATTCGGACAACTACAGTTTGGTCAGGCTTGACCCATACCTTCCCAGGTGTAGGAAAAGAATTTATGCCTTCCCTGGACGAAGGAAGTTTCCTGCTGATGCCAACCTCCATGCCGCATTCTGGTATTGAATATAACCGTAAAGTAGTAGGTCAATTGGATATGCTCCTGACCAACATCCCAGAAGTGGAATTAACGGTAGGCAAATTAGGACGGGTAGAATCTGCTCTGGATCCGGCACCTATTTCCATGTATGAAAACATTATCAACTATAAACCGGAGTACATGCTCAGTGAAAAAGGGCACCGGGTAAGGTTCAAAGTTGATAAGAAAGATCGCTTCATACTCAATAGCGGTGATAGCCTTTCTAATGAAGAAGCCATTAACCGAGGGGTTACTGAGGAGGAACTCATCCCTGATGATAATGGGAGTTATTTCCGCAACTGGCGGCCACAAATAAAATCCCCGGATGATATCTGGAATGAAATCGTGAAGGTTACCAAAATACCGGGAGTTACCTCAGCACCTAAGTTACAGCCTATTGAAACCCGGCTGGTCATGCTTCAAACAGGTATGCGAGCACCTATGGGAATTAAAGTATATGGCCCGGACCTGAAAACAATAGAAGACTTTGGGCTGCAGCTTGAGGAGGTATTAAAAGAAGTGCCTTCGGTAAAGGCGGAAGCTGTGTTTGCTGATCGTATTGTGGGCAAACCTTATCTCCATCTAAATATCAACAGGGACGAGATTTCACGCTATGGGCTTAATGTGGAAGATGTACAGCAGACCATTGAAACAGCCATTGGAGGAATGAAAATTACTTCAACTGTGGAAGGAAGGGAGCGTTTTCCAGTGAGGGTACGTTATCCACGCGAACTAAGGGACGATCCTGAAGCATTGGGTAAAATCCTTTTGCCTACACCTACAGGAGCACAGATACCGATCAGCCAGGTGGTGGACTTTGAGTATGTGAGAGGGCCACAGGCGATCAAAAGTGAGGAAACCTTTTTGGTAGGCTATGTACTATTTGACAAAAGGGATGGATACTCGGAAGTTGGAGTGGTGAATGATGCCCAGGCAGCTATTCAGGAAAGAATAGATACAGGTGATTTAGTCGTTCCTGCCGGGGTCAGCTACAAGTTCTCAGGAAGCTATGAAAATCAGGTAAGGGCTGAAAAGAGGCTTTCAATCATTGTTCCGTTGGTATTGGGTATCGTCTTCCTCATCCTTTACTTCCAATTCAAGTCTGTAGCGACTTCATTAATGGTGTTTACTGGTATTGCCATGGCATTTAGTGGAGGCTTTATCATGCTATGGTTGTATGACCAGACCTGGTTTGCTGATTTCTCCCTTTTCGGTACTAATTTCCGTGACCTGTTCCAAATACACACGATCAATCTAAGTGTGGCTGTGTGGGTCGGGTTTATTGCCTTGTTTGGTATTGCAACAGATGATGGTGTATTAATGGCTACTTATTTAGATCAAAGTTTTTATCGTAATAAAACAGACAGTCTGAAAGGAATAAGAGCGGCAATAGTGGAAGCTGGTCAACGAAGAATAAAACCTGCCGTGATGACCTCCGCCACCACCATCATTGCCTTGCTGCCTATACTTACCTCAACGGGCCGTGGTGCAGACATCATGATCCCAATGGCTATTCCAGCATTCGGAGGTATGTTCTTCGCAGCCGTCACCTACTTCATCGTGCCAGTTTTATACTGTTTGAGGGAAGAAAGAAAATTTAAAAAGACACTATCATGAAGATCATTATAAATATCGTAATACTTGTTTTTCTCGGAACCAGCCTGAGTCAGGCGCAGACCCTGGATGACTATTTTAAAATAGCAGCAGAAAACAATCCGGGATTACAGGCCAAATACCGGGAATTTGAAGCGGCATTACAGCGAGTGCCACAAGTGAGCACACTGCCCGACCCTTCATTTTCCTTTGGATATTTTATATCTCCGGTGGAAACGAGAGTGGGACCACAAAAGGCAAGGTTTTCCCTAACGCAGATGTTCCCCTGGTTCGGGACACTACGGGCGCAGGAAGATGCCGCAGCTTTAATGGCGGAGGCAAAATATCAAGCCTTCTTAGACGCTCGGAACAGGTTGTACTACCAGGTGGCAACGGCCTATTATCCGCTTTATGAACTTAATCAATGGAAAGAGATTGAGCGGGAGAAAATTGAAATACTGGAGTCTTATAAAACCATTGCCAATAAGAAGTTTGAAAATGGAGCAGGTACTATGGTTGACTTCTTGCGTGTTGATATTATGTTGAAAGATGCCACAACCAACCTTTCCATTCTGAATGATAAGGAAGATCCTCTGCTGACCCGGTTTAATAAGCTGCTCAACAGAGAGGAAGACGCATTGGTAATCGTAGAGGATTCTCTCATTGCTCAAGCCTTGCCTGATAATTTCAGAAAGGACTCCTTGCTTACGAACAACCCGGTATTGGAAGAACTGGACTTAAAAATAGCCTCCAGTGAGGCAAGTGAGGAGATAGCTTACAAACAAGGACTTCCAAAGTTTGGCCTGGGCCTGGACTATGTGTTGGTTGGAGACCGTACGGATTTAGCCTCCGATATGGCTGCTCCGCAAGACAATGGCAAAAATGCGATGATGCCCATGGTTTCTGTCAGCATTCCTATTTTCAGGAGTAAATACAAAGCCGCTGTTAAAGAAGCGCAACTCATGCAGGAAAGCTATTCACTCCAAAAAGAAGATTTTGCCAATACCCTTACGTCAAGCTACGAAATGGCCTGGTTTGAAATTCAACAACAGCAAGAATTGCTTGCGTTATATGATCAACAAATACAGGAATCCAATCAGGCTTTAAATCTATTGTTTACGGCTTACGGAAATTCAGGAAATGAATTTGAGGAAGTGCTACGTATGCAGCAACAGCTGTTAAAATATGAAAAGATGAAGGCAACGGCCGAAACACAGTATCAAATTGCCCTGGCCAAACTCAATTACTTAACTGCAAAAACATATTAAGATGAATACGAATAAAAAAATAATAATCATAGCACTGTCAACGCTGGCAATAGGTTTATTGCTGGGTTGGTTGATTTTTGGTGGTGCATCACCCGAAAGTAAAATGGATGATGAGCACCAGCACACTACAGAAATAGCTGGCGAGACCGTGTGGACTTGCTCCATGCATCCTCAGATCCGTCAGAGTGAACCCGGAGACTGCCCTATCTGTGGCATGGACCTTATTCCTTTGGAGGATGATCAGAATGAAGTACTTGATCCCATGGCAGTAAGTATGTCGTCTACGGCCATGCAACTGGCTGATATTAGAACGGCTGCTGTAGGTACCATGGATCCGGTTAAGTCGGTCAGACTGAACGGAAAGGTACAGGAAGATGAGAGGCTTGTTTCTTCTCAATCCAGTCATATTCCTGGCAGAATTGAACGACTGAATGTTAACTTCACAGGTGAATATGTACGCAGGGGACAGGTAATTGCCTATATCTATTCGCCTGATTTAGTTACTGCTCAGGAGGAATTGTTTGAAGCGCAAAAAATCAAAGAGACACAGCCACAATTGTTTAAATCAGCCCGGGCAAAACTCAAAAACTGGAAGCTTTCAGACAGCCAGATAGATAAAATATTAGAAAGTGGCACCCCTTCCGATGAATTTCCAATTACGGCAGATATTTCAGGCTATGTGTTAAGCAAAAATGTAAATGTGGGTGACTACATCAAACGAGGGGAATCCATTTATGAGATTGCAAATTTATCACGCGTATGGGTGTTGTTTGATGTGTATGAGTCGGATATGCCCTGGATAAATAAGGGAGACCAGGTGCGGTTTACAGTCCAATCACTGCCGGGTCAAACGTTTGAAAGTAAGATAAGCTTTTTAGATCCTGTAATTAATCCAAAAACTCGGGTAGCCAAAGCACGGGTAGTAGTGCCCAACAAAGACAATCAGCTAAAACCTGAAATGTTTGCATCCGGTACGGTAGAAGCTACATTGCCGAAAAAGTCCAACAATGTGATTGTTCCGAAAACTGCGGTCATGTGGACAGGCAAGCGTTCGGTAGTTTATGTAAAAAATACTACCGGTAGTGGAGTGAGCTTCATGATGCGCGATGTGGTTTTAGGGCCAGCCCTGGGAGATAGCTTTATCGTAGAAAGTGGATTAGAAGAAGGGGAAGAGATAGCAGTCAATGGTACCTTCAGCATTGATGCGGCAGCACAGTTGGCCGGAAAGCCAAGCATGATGAATCCGGAAGGAGGCCCGGCAATGACCGGGCATAACCACGGGGGTATGGACATGCCCGCTTCGTCAGGCCAGGTCAAGAAAAAAGAGACCAAGCCAGTCGCAATTAGTCAGAAGGCGCAAGAGGCATTGCAGCCCCTTTATACTGAATATCTCAAATTTAAGGATGCCTTAACGGCCGATGAATTTGATCAGGCTCAAAAAGCCGCTTCCGATCTCAAAACAATATTGGATAAGGTGAATATGTCTGCTTTTACCGGTGAGTCACACAATGCCTGGATGAGCTACAGCAGCGACCTGAAAAATGCACTGCAACATGTTCAGCATCTTAAAACGATAGAAGAACTACGCACTACATTTCAGCGAGTATCTGAAGGAATGATTGCCATGACCAAAGCCTTTAACCCATTGGATCAGACACTGTACGTCCAGTTTTGCCCAATGGCAGATGATAATAAGGGAGCGAATTGGTTGAGTACCGAAGAGGAAATCCGCAATCCCTACTTCGGGGAATCTATGCTCACTTGCGGAGAGGTACAGGAAAATATCAAGTAAAATGAAAGAATGCTGTAAAACAGGGAATGAAAAAGCCCCTTCAAAATTAAAAATGTGGGCTGGACGAATCATCTGGGGTATCGTAATTCTCCTGGTGATTGGGATAGCCCTCGTTCAAATGTTTAACCTTTAAAAAATCAATAAAATGAAAAGTGTAATGAGAAAAAAAATAATTTTAATAATGGCGCTGGCTTTAGTAAGCTTGGGAGCATTTGCTCAACATGATCACAGTAGTCACGGTGACAAAAAGGAAATGGGCCAGAAAATGAACCCTATGTTCAAAGACAAAAAATTGGGTATTGCTTACGGCCATTATATCCACCTGAAAGAAGCCCTGGTCGCTTCACAGACGGATGAGGCCAAAAAGGCTGCAACTAAACTAGAAGCGTCTTTGGGCTCGGTAAATAATGGGCAGGAAGCTAAGGCGGGGGCGACAAAGGTAGTTTCGGCTACTACTTTGGATGACCAGCGCAAAGCTTTCGCTTCGTTGAGTAATGAAATGGCCTCTTTAGTAAAAAGTGGTGAACTTTCTATGGGTGAAGTGTACCTGGAGTATTGCCCCATGGCAAATAACAATGCCGGTGCCTATTGGCTATCCAATCAAAAGGAAATTAAAAACCCATACTTCGGAGACAAAATGTTGAAGTGCGGAAGTGTAAAAGAAACAATCAATTAAAATACAATATTATGAAAACGACTAGGATCATATTGGTAGCAGTAATAGGACTATCCATTGGTCTTTATTCCTGCAATGACGATGACATGCATAGCGAGCTGTCTCAGGAAGACCTTGTGGCACTTGAGCGGTTCAGAGAAGCTTACACTGGTGCATTTGATGCCAATGTGGAGCTAAAAGTGGCTATTCAGCAAGGTAATTTTGATGATATCCACTTCCATGATTCGATTTTTCACCATTATGAGGGCCTATACGAAGAACACCATGGAAATTATTCTCATTCCAACGAACACGATGACCATCATCATGACGCAGATGGCATGCACATGGGCTCTTTTGCAATGAATGTCCACGATCAAAATGATGGTCACCATGATGACGATCACCAGATAATGGATGATTTAATGGTTGAACATGAATCTATTACACATTAAAATGTATTATATCCTGGCTAAGAGGGTACCAGTTAGAGGTTGAATAGTGAGTTGGGTGCTGGTGCCTTCAGCACAGTATCAATAGGATGAGATATGAAGAAGAAAAGAGAATCGAATAAACAAAGAATAAAAGCCAAAGTGGATAGACAATCCATTATTATACTATCGTTTTTTGGTGCGGTAGTTATAGTCGGCCTCTATTGGGCCTTTTCGGATACATTCAGTCAAATACGGGTTGATATTGGTGAAGAGGAACCAATCCCGAACGAATTGGTGTGTATGGTAAACGATGCATTCATGGGAGTAGAACAAATACCGGTTGAAGCGGATGGAAAAACCTACTATGGCTGCTGTCAAATGTGTGTAAGCAAAATTCGCGAGAATACGGACAATGTGCGGTACGCTACAGACCCATTTTCAAACGAGAAAGTAAATAAAGCGGAGGCTTTTATCGTTTTCAAACCGGGTCAGAAGAAAGCGGTATTCTATTTTGCCTCCGAGCAAAACTATAATGCCTATATGGATAAGCTATAATGCCGTGTGCGAATCACATTAACGACCACTATATGATGCTTGCCTTCTTGGATCTTTTTGCAGTAGTAGACATGATACTCGTTCTCTGTCTTTAAAGTGTTTACAGCTCCCATACTCAGCAGGACTCTCTGGAGCTCCCCCGTTAAAGTAGACACTGAGGAAAGCACTTTAGGCACCAAACCAGTGCCAATGCCGGTATTGCCGTGCATTACTTTATTGAGTCCAACTCCACCGAAGAAGGTATGATCGCCCGAACCTTCGGGCTTGGGGATCACATCAATCCGGTCAATAAGGTACTCTGTACCATCATTACCAGTAAAAAGAATACGCACTCTTTCCACGGCATCCTTAGAATCTGGCGAATCTTTATCATTCACATCCATTATTTCTAATAGGTAATCTCCGCTGGTGGATGCAGAATTATTTGAGAAGGGGGTGGGATTCATGCTGGGATCAATGGCAGTTGGGCTGGGTAGCACCTCGAATACTTCGCCTGTCGCTGAACTTCGCGAAGCACTAAACTCGACTAAGTCGGGATAAGATGCCGAACTCGTGATTTCTTTTTGCCGGGTTTTTGATCGAGTAACTCGAGTATTTCCTGACAATTAGTTAAGAAAAATGCTAGGCCGATGAGTAAAATAAAATTGAGAAGTTTGATAAAAAATAGTGGTTTAAAGAATTAAAAAATCTACTGTAATTTTAAGAAACCCCTGAGTTGTAAGTTGTAAAATAGCCGACATAACAGGGCAAATCGTGCATCTACCCAGCATTCTGTACTACTGGAGTAGCTTTAAACCCAGCTCTTTCTACCGCTTCTATCACAAGCTGCTGATTCCCGGTTTTAGATTGTACTTCTAGAATCTTGTCCGGGTTAAGGGTGTCTACCTGCCAGCTTTCTATGCTTTCCACTTGGTTAAGGTGCGGGGTAACAGCTTTTACACAGCCGCCACAGTTAATGGTAGTTTTGAATTTCAGTGTTTCCATAGTTGAAAAATTAAGGTAAATACAAAATTGAATGTTGGTCTTACGCAAGCGCAAACTATTCGCTACTACCGACACCGAACTAAAGACCACGGCCATGCCCGCAATCATCAGATCCAGCAAAAAACCATTAATAGGATAAAACACTACGATCCAAGCTCGTGGTACAGCCCGCGCAAGTCATCCCGGTGACTGGGAATGTTTCCTAAACAAGAGAGTTGCCTTTGGGGGGGCGAAGGATCTGTCTTTCTATCTGATATTTCGGTCTGTTGTGTCATAATAGTAATCGCTAATGAACGTACTTATACTACAATAATACACCAATTGTGATAAAGCCGATTTATAGAATCGGGAAAAAATTTTACAAAATTTTTGTAACTAGGATGAGGCTGATCCGATAAGTCATGGGCTGACGAAAATCAATGTATTAACTGATCGATATCATTGATATTCATGTTGAGTTTGGCTACATTGACTACCTGAATCATACATCCGCACATGATGATGCAAAAATTGCATACCCATAAACGATATATCGTAGTCCTGTTGCTCACCGGGTTTATCGGTGTGTTTGTGTGTGATATCCTCTGTGATGCAGGGGTGATTTCTTGGGGGGGGGTACTGCGCATGCTGGTGTAGCTGATCATCATAAAGAAGCGCACCACCCTCATGATTCCCAGACGGATCATCACCATAATACTATACATGATCATCACGATAGCCCTGAGAAGGATGAGTGCTGTCAAGACCTAGTGAACCAAGTCTATGCCTCTCTAATTAAATATGAGCTAAAGCAGCACGCACTTCAACTACCGGTATTCTACTGCATCTATGAGGCGTATACGGTTCTTCATGAACCTAAAATGTATCCTCAACAAACGCTCTCCTTTCTATATACCAACCTTCCTCCCCCCGTTAGTGGCTTTCATCTACGAGTTTTCATTCAGTCCTTCCTGCATTAGCTTCATCTGTTTCGGCTGAGAACTATTCTGTTTGCCCACTTCCTTGGCAACGGTTTCAGCCCTGCTTTCTTCTTATCAAATTTATTAATCACCTTTCTCTGTGGTGGGTTGGTCATCACCTGACTTTTCAGGCAACTGAAACCAATTTGGTTGATGGCTTTAATAGCCAGAGATGTCCAAGACAACCCCTTCCTCCTCATTAACAGTACATGTTAAGTCGGGGAAACAGAGAAGCTACCCGCAAACAGATGAAAACTATCAATTTGCATATAAAAAATATGGTATGCCCCCGATGCATTTTCGTTGTACAAAATGAACTGGCTCAGCTCGGGGTTAATGTCACGACCATTCGGCTCGGCTATGCTTCCGTACAGGTACCCGAAGATATCACCCAACAAAAGATAGCTTCCCACCTGAACCACTACGGACTCGAACTTCTTCAAGACAAAGAAGATATCCTGGTAGAAAATATAAAATTAGGAATTCGGGACTATATCCAAATGCAGGAGGCATCGTCAAAAGACAGTCTATTGTCGGAATACCTAGCTCAGGAAATTGGAAAGAACTATAACTTTTTAAGTAAGCTCTTCTCAAGGCATGAAGGACAAACCATAGAGACCTATTACATCCACAAACGGATAGAGCGAGTCAAGGAGCTGGTAGGCTATGACGAACTCAATCTAAGCGAGATTGCCATGATGCTCGGATACAGTTCCGTCCATTATCTATCCAGTCAATTTAAGCGGGTTACCGGTCTTTCTGTATCTGACTATAAAGAAATAGTTAGAAACGAGAACCGTTACTACAAAAATATATCTGAAGCACTAACCGACCTAAGAGAAAAAGGGTATACCTATAATTTCAACCGGAAGAAAGATTGTCTGGAATGTAAGGATTTGTGTGCTAGCTTTCAAATTGAGGAATTGAATATTTCAGAATTCTACCGGTTTGACGAAAAAGAAGATGCGGCCGGCAAGTCTGTCATTTATGGTATAACGACCAAAGATGGCCTGAAGGGACTGCTCATTGATAATAGCCATCTCCAACATAAGGCATCGTTCAAGAGAATTTCTGACAAGTTGAAGGAAAAGTCTCATGAACAAATTGGTTGAAAATGATAACCCTAATCCCATACATAAAAGACAGGATTTCGAAAAAAGACCACGTATTAATCCCCGTATTTTTGCTAAAGCTTTAAAAACAACCAATGCTATGAACCGGACTACCTTTCATCATTTTAGAAAACCTATCATGACCGCAGCTAATTTGACAGTGCTCACCATTTTTTTGGCCGCATCAATACCTGTCCAGCAAAGAGGAGATTGGAAGGCTCCTGCTGAAGCCGATACACTTAAAAACCCAGTAGCTGGACAACAAGAAGCCATCCAAGGAGGTAAAAAGATGTATGCCGCCCTGTGCGTGATTTGCCATGGTGAAAGTGGCAAAGGAGATGGGGTAGCCGGCGCAGCGCTCAATCCGAAACCTACCAATTTGACAACCACCGCCTTTCACGCCCAAAGTGACGGAGCGATTTTCTGGAAAATCACCGAGGGGCGAGCGCCAATGGCGTCCTACAAAGCCACACTTTCTGAAGAGAAAAGGTGGCAATTGGTCAGCTACTTACGAACACTGAAACAATAAATCTTCTGGCTAATGAAATACAGATACCTTCTAAGCACCGTGTTGGTCATCCTGGCGGCAGTTGAATCCAGGGCCCAAAATCAGCCCGGCACCCTGGACCCCAAACCAGGCAACAGCCGGTTTTTGCTGCGGGGCTATTCCGATGCCACGTTTTTGTCCAACGATGAAGAAGCTACCTTTGGGAGTGCCCGGTTTGTCCCCTTGTTTTTATACAAGCAATCGGATAAGCTGTTTTTTGAAGGGGAGTTGGAGTTTGCCGTAGAGGATGGTGAGTTAGAAATAGCACTAGAGTATGCCAACATCAATTATAGTCTCGCCCCCAATCTAAACCTCAGAGCAGGTAAAATTCTCATTCCATTCGGGATCTTTTTTGATCGGTTGCATCCCTCCTGGATTAATAGGCTACCGACAGTTCCACTTGGCTACGGCCATGATGGAATTCTTCCAACCTCAGACTTGGGTGTTGAATTAAGAGGGGCGTCCTACCTGGGAGGAATGAAGTTCAATTACTCACTTTACGTAATGAACGGTCCCCGGATCGAGGATGGCGAGGAAGAAGCAGACGAAGTAGGCATGATCGTGCACGAAGGTGATGAGGACAACAACAATAACAAGGCAGTAGGAGGGCGTTTAGGCGTCTTCCCATTCAGAGATCAATCGCTGGAAATCGGTTTTTCTGCTCAATCAGCCAAGCTTGGTAACCGTGATTCTGAACTGGAAGAGGTGGGTGCCTGGCTCTATGCATTTGACTGGACGTACGTAAGAAAAGTATCCTGGCTGAGCGGGCTGATCGATTTCAAGGGGCAAGTCAACTTCATCAATATTGATGATCAAACCTACGAAGTTGAAGAAAGTAGTGGGATCGAATCCTACACGTTTGACAACAAGTCCAATTCAACCTTCTTTCAGCTTGGCTATCGGCCTACATTTGGCTCCAGTCAATTTGTCAAGAACCTGGAACTGGTAGGGCGCTATTCCACGCTCAACACTCCCGAAGAAGCACCCTGGGAGTCAGAACGTACGCAGCTCGCCATCGGACTGAACTACTGGATCGATTGGAGGACGGCCATCAAGGTTGCTTACCAGTTGGACAGCGTTACCGGCGGCCATGCTGAGGAAGGGGAAGCATCCGAAGCCACGGATGTCAATACCTTGTATATGCAATGGACATTGGGCTTTTAACACTAAAGAAGATGAAACATATCAAGAAGATACCCCTCTTAATTACTGTCGTGCTCTTTGCGGCAATCGTTTTGACCCGGTGTGCCTCGCAGCAAAATGCTACGAGCGCTGACCGGGCTACGAAAGGTGCCCCTAAGTACGTCTTGCAGAAAAGCGGGGCTCAGCTATGGGCAGAGTCCTGTATCCGATGTCACAATACTGCCTCTCCAGCCACTTTTAGTGATGTGCAGTGGGACGTGGCGGTTAAACATATGGAGCTGCGGGCGCAGCTCACCAGGGTGGAAGCAGAAAAGGTGTTGGAATTTTTAAAGTCGGCCAACTAATGGAACGGTCACCGAACTATTCGGTTCTTGTACTATTAACCGGGTTTTCCTCACTTTTTGCTCCGGAGACTTTCGCCCAACATGGAGAACAGCTCTTTATCCAAAACTGTACGGCGTGCCATACGATTGGCGGAGGCTCCTTGGTAGGCCCTGATCTGCACGGAGTGGCAGAAAAATATGAAGAAGAATGGATCATCCGGTTCATCCAGTCCTCACAGACACTTATACAGGCGGGTGATGAAAAGGCAGTGGCTGCCTTTCGGCAGTACAACAGGGTACCGATGCCTGATTTTCTTTTTAGTGAAGATGAGGTGCGGGCTATTATGACCTATATTACATCAAAAAGCACTAGTACTGGAACTGCGGAAGTCGGACAACCGGCGGCCACGGTAAAACCGATTGAACCAGAAGCTACTTTACAACCAGACAAGAAACCAGCAAAATACGATCGTCCTTATAAAAGATTGATGTTTTGGTCATTTACGCTGGCCATAGTTACCGCCTTGGTTTTATTATATTTTACAACACGATCATAAAATGGAGAGGGGCACTTTTACGAAAAGTAAATGCTTTGGCGGCAATTATCAGGTTGATTTTCTTAAGTGTTTATCAGGCAAGAGCTCAAAATGTATATCATCCAACTAACGGCCGTGGGTGGTTAATTGTCCCCGTTGGTGACTCGGTGATCAACTTGCATTTGCTAAAATTATGCGCAGCACTGGATTACAAAGAAGCTCATCTGAGCTTGGTGCCAAATTTCTTCAACCTCGGACTTTGGAAAAAAACTAGTAAAGTACATATACCCCAGTAGGTATTCGATCAGACACGATAATTTATTGAGATTATTTATGGACTATTATCACAGCAAACTTGTCAAAAACAACTCTTTTCAGGATGTAGTAGATCATGTGGTGAAAGAATTGGGCAAAGAGGGTTTTGGGGTATTAACCGAGATTGATGTTCAGGAAACTATGAAGCACAACCTTAACATGGATTTTAATCCCTATAAGATACTAGGGGCCTGTCATCCCGAATATGCAGGTAAGGCCTTGCAGGCCGAAGATAAAATTGGCAGCATGTTACCCTGCAACGTGATTGTACAGGATCTTATGGATGGCCGTATCGAGGTGTCCGTAGTAGATCCGATCAGTTCTATGCAGACCATTGCCAACGAAGACCTTAAAATGGTGGCTTTGCATATTCGCCAGAAATTACTTGATGTTTTGCAACATGTATAAGGGATGTTACCCTTTAGAATGGCCAGGTTTTTTTTGGTATGGGTAACGCTGATCGTCAATAATTCTGGTTCGTTGAGTCGTCATAACCAGACATCTAAGACACATACCGGCCCCGTTGGTCAGAATTCCGTTGGCGTAAACAAAGTAGTTCCTTGTTGACACAAAGACACTGGGTAGTACTTCGATGGCGAAGCGCGCCTTCGAGTATTAAAGAAGAACCCTGAAAAATTCAGTAGGGCTCAAGAGGGGGGACACAGACAATTTCGTGGTAAATGGGGGGCTCCCGTAATGGCCGGAGTCATGGTAGTGGGTATAAGTAGCGTTATGATCCTCAGTGACGGTAACCACTAAACCAGAGATGGTTTGATCGCAAAATATCGTACATCAAAGACAAGATTTCAAAAATAGAGAGCCGTACTTTCTCGTAATTTTGATTAACAATCAGCGATCAAAGGTTGATAAATTATTTGAAATCATCAATAAAATAGCATGCATTGGTTTGAAGGACACTATTGGGGTATGCACATCATCTGGTGGGTGATCTGGGTGATTTTCATCATTTGGATTTTTGCAAACCCCTGGAATAGACCCGGACAAAGAACGAAAAAAGAAACACCGTTAGACCTTTTGAAAAAGAGGTATGCCAAGGGAGAAATCAGTAAAGAAGAGTTTGAAGGGATAAAAAGGGATTTACAAAAATGAAAGAAATAAAAGCGTTTGTAAGGCCAGAAAGGTTGACAGATATTGTCAATCACTTGCGTGAAGAAGGCATTTGCTGTTTAACCGTTGTTGAAGGAAAAGGTACCGGACATTATACCGATGACCGAAAGGACTTTCCCTCGTTGAAACATCCATTTTCCCATTCAAGAATAGCCAAACTGGAGACGGTCGTTCCTGATCAACAGGTTAATACCGCGCTGGAGATAATTCATAAAAGGGGAAAAACCGGATACGCTGGGGATGGTATTATTTATACAACGGATGTATTACAGATGCTGAAAGTAAAGACCCTGGAACCGGATCCAGATAATTGTGACGTATGAAAAATATACTAGTGCCTACCGACTTTTCGGACACTGCCAATCGGGCAGCAGATCTGGCCATTGCCATAGCAGAAAAATCAGGTGCGGAGATTCATTTTTTGCACTTACAGATCACCCCTGTGCCATGGGTCAAACTTGATAAGGAGAAGGAGCGGCGATTCCCCGAAACCTTAAAGGAAATTGGGTACGCGAAAAATGAGCTTAATAAGCTGGTAAAGAAAGCGGAAAACAAGGGGTTAAAAGCCGAAAAGTTTCTCGTCTTTGATGTGGGTAGAGAGGAAATTCTCAAACACATTCCCTTTCATCATCATGATTTTGTAGTAATGGGGTCACGCGGTGCATCTGGTGCAAAAGAATTGTTTGTGGGATCCAATGCCCAAAAGGTACTGAGAGACGCTACGGTTCCGGTCTTGATCGTTAAAGAACAGGCTGAATGGCCAGTCGAGAATGTGGTTTTTGCATCCGATTTTGAAGAGGATGTGAAAGAACCTTTTCGTACCGTGGTAGAATTTGCCGACCTCAATGGATCAAATATTCATTTACTGTATGTCAATGCGCCCTTCGCCTTTGAGGAGACGGACAGGAGTCTTGAGAAAATGCGTGCTTTTCATGAAACCTGTCCCCGTGGGGGAACCTGCACCACCAATATCTACAACTCACTGAATGAAGAACGCGGTATTCTCAAGTTTTCCGAGTCGGTGAATGCTGACCTTATTGCACTCACCACGCATGGAAGAACGGGTTTCTTTAACCTGATAGGAAAGAGCATTACCGAAAACCTGGCAAACCATGCCGATATACCTATACTAAGCATGAACCTTAACCGATAACGCTATGAAAAATACTTTAAAAACAGTGGTGACACTCACTTTATTGATAGCCGCTTTATCTGCCTGTCAGCAACAAAAGGATGTAAGCACAATGTTAGAAAATGATGACACCCGAAATGAAATATTTAATACCATCATTTCCGATCATGAATACGCTGAACACTTGATGACCAAAATGATGGAAGATGATCATACCCAAATGATGATGAAAGGCAATGAGCAGATGATGGGTATGATGATGTCAGACAATGATCAAATGATGGCTATGATGAAAGATAAGCCCGATATGATACATAATATGGTGAGCAACATGATGAACATGGCTGACTCGGATTCATCCATGTGTGCCCATATGATGACCATGATGAAAGATAAACCCAATATGATGGGGCAGATGATGGAAATGATGCACAAAGAAGGCATGATGGATAAAGAAACAATGATGAAGAACAAAGAAAAGATTGGGGCATAAAAACACCCTGGCCATCACTAAAACACAAAAACCATGAAAAATCACATGCTTTGGATGTTAATGGGGTGCCTGGGAATAATTCTTTTACTATTCCTATTGCCCGTCTTTGGGTTCAACGGTACCAATTCGCTTTTTATATTCATCGTCATATTTTTCGTGGCTCACCTGTTTATAATGGGCCGCCATGGAGGGCACGGAGGCCATTCCGGACATGACAGTAACGAAGAAAAGCAAACTAAAAACAAAAGCGATCATGCAACACATCAACATTAAGAAATTCGCACTCGCCTGGGGGGTGGCTGGGGCCATATTTTACCTGGGTTGTATTATTTTAATGGCAACCGTAGGCCGTAAGGGTACCATCTTGTTTTTTAATAGTCTGTTACACGGGCTGGATACCAGTGCCGTGATAAGAATGAATGTACCCTGGACTGAAGCGTTCATCGGACTGGTAGAAATGTTTGTACTGGGTTGGTTGTTTGGCGCCCTGGTGGCATCCGTCTATAACATCTCGTTTACTAAACAGTACCGCTGATTCAGCAAGCATGATGGACTATGTATGGCTGATCTGGTCGTTGATTATTCTTGCTTTATGGGGCATGATCTTTTTGTTCAAAAGAGATGATAGGAAAGTAATGGGCAGGATGAGCTTGATCACCATGCCTTTTGGTCTCACAGAGCCATTATTTGTTCCCGAATACTGGTATCCGCCTTCTCTTTTTGATCTTGCCCAAAAAACAGGCTTTGATATAGAAAGTTTGATTTTTGCCTTTGCCATCGGGGGCATCGGGGCCGTGCTTTATCAGTTAGTATTCAAAAGAGTAACGGTAGAAATGAACCATTCCGACCGTGGAGATCAGCGCCATAGGATGCACCGCTTTATTTTGTTCGTTCCACCAATAGTGTTTCTCTTACTGGCGTATTTTACCGATTTAAACCATATCTACTGCGGTATTATAGCCATGTTTTCCGGTGCAATTGCTACTTTATACTGTCGTCCTGATCTTAAGGGCAAGATTTGGATGGGGGGCTTGCTCTTTACCCTGCTATACTTTGTCTATTTCGGCAGCATATTACTCTTTTTTCCAAACTATGTGAACCTGTATTGGAACCTGGATGAACTAACCCATATACTCATTTTGGGAGTGCCCTTAGAAGAACTTTTATTTGCTTTCACTTTTGGCATGTACTGGTCGAGCCTGTTTGAACACTTGTATTGGAAGAAAATAGCAAAGCACCCTTTGAAGATGCATGTATATGAATAACTATTGTGATGTGGGGGAGATGGTTTGTTTACCCGAAACCAACGACCCTCGTGTGCTAATTATTGGAGGGGGGGTTGCCGGGCTTGCGCTAGCCAAGGCTTTAAAAAAGACCCAAGTCCAAGTAGTTTTAGTTGACCGGCATAATTTCCATCAATTTCAACCGCTATTTTATCAGGTGGCGACCAGCGGTCTGGAGGCGGATAGCATCGTTTTCCCATTTCGTAAGCAAATCAGTGGCCACAGAAATACGATCTTCCGATATGCCTCAGTTGAGCAAATAAACGCGGATAAAAGCCAGTTGCTTACGGACAAAGGAATCATTGACTATGATTACTTGGTCATTGCTACGGGCACTAAAACCAATTTCTTCGGTATGTCTGATATAGAAAATTGGAGCTTAGGAATGAAGAGTATCCAGGACTCGTTGAATATTCGCCACCTGATGATCCTAAACCTGGAACAGGCCGCGATCACCTGTGATGAACAGGAAAAAGACATTTTGACCAATTTTATCATTGTGGGTGGCGGCCCGGCCGGGGTGGAAATGGCGGGAGCTTTGGCAGAATTCAAAAAATACGTTTTACCGGGCGACTATCCGGAGTACTCATCTCAGATCATGGACATTTACCTGCTGGAAGCGGGGGATCAACTGTTGGCCACCATGTCCGGTAAAGCTTCCGAGAAAGCACTGAAATATCTGACACAGCTTGGGGTGAAGGTGATGCTCCATGAAGCCGTAGAGCACTATGATGGCACTATGGTTTCCACCAACTCCGGAAACACGCTTTATGCAAGAAACCTGATCTGGACGGCCGGTGTTACGGGCAGTTTTCCCGAAGGAATAGATCAAGAAAGCATCGCGGGTGGAAACCGGCTCCAGGTAGATCATACTATGCGGGTGAAAGGTTATTCCAGTATTTTTGCCATTGGCGACATTGCTGCCATCATCACCGAAAAGACGCCCAAAGGACATCCACAAGTGGCCCAGGTTGCTATACAGCAAGGCAAGTACCTGGGTAAAGTCATCCAGAATAAAATAGCCGGTAAAGAAGAGTCACCTCAACCATTTAAGTACCGGGACAAAGGCTCACTGGCCACCATTGGTAAGCGAAGGGCGGTAGCTGATCTGGGCAAGTTCAGATTTGGTGGATATCTGGCCTGGCTACTTTGGTCAGTGGTTCACTTGTTTTCCATTAGCGGTTTCCGAAACAAGCTGATGGTGGCCCTGAACTGGGTTTGGAATTATTTCACGTATGATAAAGGGAATCGGCTGATTATACGGAATTATAAGAAAAAGGTCCTGGAAAACGAGGATTCCCTATGATTACCAAAATTAATACTACGCTGAACAACGTTTTTAAAAATCAATCTGCTTCCGGCATGGCGATTTTTCTAGCGGTGCTGGCCGCCATGATCTGGGCGAATTCTCCCTTTCAGGGGGCGTATCAAACGTTTATTCACACCGAACTATCCATAGGCGTGGGTCCGTTCTCCCTTTCCGAGTCTTTACTACTTTGGGTAAATGATGGCTTAATGGCGATCTTCTTCCTTCAGGTAGGCCTGGAGTTGAAAAGGGAAATTATAGGAGGAAAACTGTCTTCTTTCAGAAAAGCTATTTTGCCTATCGGAGCAGCCATTGGCGGCATGGTCGTTCCGGCACTCATTTACCTCATTTTCAATTTAAATACACCTACAGAGCACGGCTGGGGCATCCCCATGGCTACAGACATTGCTTTTGCCATTGGAGTGCTTTCATTATTGGGTGATCGTGTACCGGCAGGGCTCAAAGTTTTTTTGGTAGCACTAGCCATAGTTGATGACCTGGGTGCCGTACTCATCATCGCTATTTTCTATACGTCCGGTATTTCTTATGTGGATTTGCTGCACGGTGTACTGTTCGTTCTGCTATTGGTGGGTGGTAATTATATGGGAGTGCGTAAAGCCTGGTTTTACGCACTTATAGGGATTGGAGGTGTTTGGCTGGCATTTTTCTTCTCAGGGGTGCATCCTACGATTGCCGGTATTCTCACCGCTTTTACCATTCCCGGTAAAGTGAAAATAAAGGAAGAAGATTATCTAAGAAATCTTCAGAAACTTCATTTGCGATTCTTAGAAATTAAACCAATAAGGGGCCATTTTATTTCGGAAGAACAACTCGATATTCTGGAAGAGATTAAGCAAAAATCAGATGATGCGGAAACTCCTTTGCAAAAAATAGAACATCACCTGGCGCCCATAGTGGGGTTTTTCATTCTGCCGTTATTTGCCCTGGTCAATACGGGGATTCATATTCATGGGGATATAATTGAAATTTTGAGTCACCCCGTAAGCCTGGGGATCGCCTTTGGTCTTGTGGTGGGGAAATTCACCGGTATTGTAGGAGTTAGTTGGCTGCTTATCAAGCTTAAACTGGCAGAGTTGCAGCAAGGAATTTCCTGGAGACACATTCCCGGAGTAGCCATGATAGCAGGCATCGGCTTTACCATGTCACTGTTTATCACGGAATTGGCCTTCCAAAAAGAGGAGTATACATTCATTGCCAAACTGACCATTTTATTTGCTTCAGTACTTGCTGGTATGATAGGTGTAATTATTCTTCGACAATCAGGAAAAACAGCTGTTGTCAAAAATCAACAGGTGATTAACTGACGAATCATGATTACTTATAAAATAAACACAGGTAATTTCTTAAAGCAACTACTTAAACAGATGCGTCCGGCTCTTCTAATGGTCGTGATAGTAGCGCTTGTGTATGTGTATCTTATGCAGTTTGTGGATCATGAACTAAGCTGGGTGCCTTATCTGGTTATCTTTCTCGCTTTTATTAAGAGCGGCTACTTTACATTTTTCACCTTCAGGCAGGTTGATAAGTCCATTAAACAGTGCCACTCTTTCGGGCAACTTCTCTGGATTTTCGGGCTGCTGGTTATGCTCATTATTTTCTCCTATGCTGTCGACGTTACGTGTCTGATCGCTGCCAACACCTCTTCTTTTCTGGGTTTTAAACCTTTTGAAAGCTTCAATTACTTCGAGTATTTATTCGAGACATTTTATTTCAGTGTGGTAACATTTGCGGCCATCGGTTATGGAGATATTGTGCCAATAACTACCCCTGCCAAAATGTTAGTGATCATGGAAATCAGTCAGAGCTTTGTACTGATCGTATTCGGACTGTCCAACATAAATAATATTCATACTACAATTAAAAATCAATAACATGATGAAAAAGAAAATAGCACTTATCGGCTATGGCGTAATCGGCAAAAGAGTAGCCGATGCCATTACTTTACAAGATGACATAGAGTTAACCGGAGTCTGTGATGTAATCAGCGACTGGCGCATCCAAACTGCGGTAGACAAAGGATATTCGGTATATGCCGCCACGGATAATGCCCAAAGTTCCATGAAGCAGGCGGGCATCCCTTTGGCAGGCAACATGACTGAACTTCTAGATAAGGTGGATCTTGCCGTTGATTGTACCCCTAAGAAAATAGCTGCCCAAAATGTAGGAACATATAAAGAGCGGGGAATAAAATTTATCCTGCAAGGTGGAGAAAAACACGAAACCACCGGCCACTCCTTTAGTGCGGAAAACAACTATACTTCTGCCCTCAACCGGGATAGTACCCGGGTGGTTTCTTGCAACACTACCTCGATTCTGCGTACGCTTACCGCTCTTAAAAGGGCAGGTCTGTTACAGCGTGCCCGGGGAACATTGTTGCGCCGGGCCACTGATCCGTGGGAGAGCCACCTTGGCGGAATTATGAATACCATGGTTCCTGAAAAAGACATCCCTAGTCACCAAGGGCCCGATGCCCAAAGTGTGGACCCGGAACTGGATGTGGTTACAGCAGCGGTAAAAGTACCCGAAACGCTGAGTCATCTCCATTACTGGAATGTGGGGCTTACCCGTGAGGCGTCAAAGGAAGAGGTACTGGAAGCTTTCAAAACCTCAAGCCGCATTCAATTTATCAATTATAGTGACGGGCTGGTATCGAATAACACCATCAAGGAAATGTTTCTGGATATGGGGCGTCCCTGGGGGGATATGTACGAGGTGGCCCTTTGGCAGGATATGCTGAAAGTGGAGGGAGATGAGCTTTTTTACGCCTATGTAGTGGATAATCAGGCCATCGTGATACCGGAGACGATTGATGCCATCCGCGCCCTCACCGGAAGTGAAGAAAGTCCAGAGAAATCCATTCATAAAACCAATGAAAGTTTGGGTATCAAGGTATGAGCATTTTTGATTCGGAAATAAGAAGCCTTAAATCGCTGAACACCTACCTGCAAAAGCTGGTGGAAAACCGGCTGTGGCTGAAGGTGATTATTGCCCTGTTTCTGGGCGTGGGCTTTGGCCTTTTACTCAGCCCTCAAAATGGCTGGTTGACTAAGAGTACCGCCGAGGTTTTAGGCAACTGGCTGGCCCTGCCCGGCATACTGTTCCTCAAGCTGGTGCAGATGATCATGATCCCGCTCATTGTAGCTTCCATCATCACGGGCATTGCCAGCAACGATCAGGAAAACCTGAAGAAGCTGGGGGGCGGGGTGCTGTTCTACTTTGTAGGTACTACCACCATATCGGTCACCATAGGGGTGGTACTGGCCACACTGTTTAAATCGGGCAGCTACCTGCACCGGCAGGCTGCTGCCGAACACGCTGAAGAACTGGCCGGCACTGCCCAGGAAGGTGCTGAACTTTCCTTTGGCATTAACAGCATCCCCGGTGCCATTTCCAACCTGCTACCCGAAAACCCGCTGGCGGCCATGGTAAGTGGTGAGATGCTCAGCATCGTGATCTTTACCATCATTATAGGCGTGGCAGTACTGGCCTTGCCCGAAAATTTACTGCGACCGGTCAAGCTACTTTTAAGTGCCATACAGGAAATCTGCATGACCGTAGTAAAGTGGGCTATGAAACTAGTACCCCTAGCCGTGTTCGGACTGATGGCACAGCTTACTTCCAGCGTGGGGCTAAGTTCATTGGCCGGATTGGGGTATTACGTGCTGGTCGTGTTGGGTGGGCTATTGGTGCTGGTGAGTGTTTACCTTACCTTGGTAACCGTGTTTGGCAAAAGCAACCCCTTTCATTTTCTCCGTAAGATCAGGGACGTACAATTGCTGGCGTTTTCCACTACCAGCTCGGCCGCAGTAATGCCTCTTTCACTGCAAACAGCCGAGGAAGTACTCAAGGTGAATAAATCCATCAGCAACTTCATTATTCGGTAATGGGTCAAAGTAGTTGTTGTAATTATCTTTGTTAAAAACTCATGATCGTACAAACACTACAATGCCGCTACTGTAGCAGTGAAAAGTTAATCAAAATGGGCAAGCAAAGTGGGCACCAGCGCTTGAAATGTAAAGCATGTGGAAAAACATCTCAATTGGAGTATACCTACGAAGCCCACAAGCCAGGTGTCAAAGAAAAAATTGAGCGTATGGCCCATAATGGCAATGGGGTTAGAGATACGGCTCGTGTGCTTAGCATTAATAAAAATACAGTGATCAGGCATCTTAAAAAAAAGCGGTTCAAGTGAGCTATATCAATCACAATTTTATCAATAAACTACCGGATGAAACCGAGCGTATGGCCCGAAACAGATTGGAAGTAGATATCTGTATATCAGCACAATGTGACGAGCAATGGAGCTTTGTTCAAGCTAAATCTCAGCAACGTTGGTTATGGTATGTCTTAGAAAAAACGACACGAAAAGTATTGGCTTTTACGTTCGGCCGTCGCACGAATGCTACCTTTCAAAGATTGATTGACCTGCTGCCAGATCGGCTCATTGACCGACTAGAAACCGACGATTGGAAAAGTTATACCAGTATCCGCTTTACGCCTATTCACTGCATTGGAAAGGACTTAACCTGGCGGATTGAGCGGAAGAATTTAGACTTACGCACCCGGATCAAACGGCTTGCCAGAAGAACCATCTGCTTTTCCAAGTCCGAGCAGATGCATGATGCCGTGATTGGTCGGTTCATCAATTTGTATTTCTTCTAAAAACTACTTTAACCCATTACCCATTATTCCTATTGGTGCTACGGTAAATATGGATGGCACTGCCCTCTATCAGACCGTTACCACTTTATTTATTGCCCAGGCCTACGGCCTGGAAATGAGCCTGCTGAATATCATTGTGGTAATAGTAACCATTGTTGCAGCTTCAATTGGCACTCCGGCCATTCCGGGCGGTGGGGTGGTCATTCTGGCTTCGGTGCTCAGCAGTGCCGGCATTCCTGCCGAAGGCATCATCATTATCGTAGGCGTAGAACGCCTGCTCGGCATGTTCCGAACGGCAGTAAACGTAACCGGAGACCTGACTGCTTGTGTGGTATTCAACCGCTGGTACGGTAAAAACCCTGCTTTAGAAACGAGTTCTAATCTCAAAACAACAACAGTATGAAAACAATTAGTGCAATTTTAATGAGCACAAGCCTTGCGACCCTTACTATTCTGGGTGCCTGCAATGGCAACCAACCGAAGGAACATGGCGACCACGACCATGATCACCATGATGAAGTGGAAGTCCAAGAAGGGGCGCATGACCATTCCACGATGGAAGGACACCACAACGAAAGGGAGCTGGAAGAAGCCATGCACGGCCCACACGAGTCAATCCGTGACGATTTTGCCCACCAAGACATCCTCCTCCTTGATGCCCCCTACCGGGAAAGTGCGGCTGTAAACCAGGCGATGAAAAAAGTGTTAGACGCGTACCTGGAAATGAAAAATGCTCTGGTAAACAGCAATGCTGCCGCAGCAGACAAAGCGGCAGCATTGCTGTCCTCCAGGGTGGAAGCAGTGGATGGTTCCTCTTTAAAGGATGAAGGCAAAGAAGCCTGGGAACAGCACGCCTCGCTGTATAAAACCAAGCTGGCCGAAGTGCAGCACGTGCAGGGACTCGAAGAAAAACGCTCCTATTTCAGCCACATCTCCGAGATTGTGTACTGCACGGTAAAGAGTTTTGCCCTGGAAGAGGATAGGGAGCTCTACGCCACTTTTTGTCCCATGACTTTTGAGGGGAAAGGCGCTTATTGGATAGCTGAAACGAAGCAAATCCGCAACCCCTACTTCGGGAAGAAGATGCCGACCTGCGGAGAGGTAAAGGAAGAATTGTAGGCTCTGGATAATGATGTAAAACCCATCGGTATTTTCACTGCGGGGGACGATTCGCCAGGGATGAATGCTGCCCTTTCGGGAGCGGCCAAAGCGGTGATCAATGACCCTAAAACAAAGCAGATCGGCTTTTTCGGAATGGATGCCTATGAGGAAGAAGAAGAATTGTTTTTTGAGGACCATTCCGAAGATATTTTACAGGACGACACCATTGCCCGGCTCATGACTTTCAAGAACGTTTTGATTACCAGCCACCAGGCATTTTTAACCAAACAAGCCTTAAAAAACATAGCCGAAACTACCATTAAAAAGTTGGACTGCTTTGAGAATGGTATAGCATCTGGAAATGAGGTGAGCTAGTGCAGCGTTGATGCTAATAACATTTGCGAGCGACTTAAAGAGAGATAGGCTACGAATCTCAAATCGACACAGTTTCATACATCTAAAGTGAGAGATCATAAATGTCTACGCTGGTAATACTCTAACTTTGATTCAATGTATCAGTAAATAGGTCTTCTCTGAAAAAGTCGCTCAGATCAAACCAGCAATCTATTAATATGCACAATTGATTATAAGTAAATAAGTAAAGCATATGAATCAACAAACCTTAAATACAAACCAGCTATATGGCGTGATCCACACAGACATCGAAGGAATTGACTCTTTGGCGGAGCTTGCCCTTAATATACGGTGGTCATGGAATCATGCTGCCGATGAATTATGGCAACAATTAGATCCGGCACTATGGGAGCTTACCCATAACCCGTGGATTGTTTTGCAAACGCTGTCTCGGGAGCAGCTTGAGCGGCACTTGACAGATCCGGCTTTTCGGAAGCAAATTAATGAACTTATGAAGTTGAATGAACAGACGGCTTCTACTCCGACCTGGTTTCAGCAAAACTATCCCAATGCCCCGCTTATCCAGGTTGCTTATTTCAGTATGGAGTACATGCTAAGCGAAGCGTTGCCCATCTATGTTGGCGGACTGGGCAATGTAGCGGGCGATCAGCTAAAATCAGCCAGCGACCTGGGGGTGCCGGTGGTTGCGGTGGGGTTGCTTTATGCCCAAGGATATTTTCGTCAGCAGATTGATCAAGATGGCTCACAACAAGCCCTGTTTCCCTATAATGATCCGGGTCAGTTACCCATTACACCGTTACGCCTGCCAAACGGCGAGTGGCTGCGATTGAAGGTATCATTACCCGGCTACCCCGTTTGGCTGCGTACCTGGCAGGTACAGGTGGGAAATTTGAAGCTGTACCTGCTGGATAGCAATGATGCTGCTAATTTACCTATTCACCGTGGAATTACCGATGAACTGTACGGAGGCGGATCTGAACTTCGTATAAAACAGGAAATTATTTTAGGCATAGGTGGCTGGAAGTTGCTCCGTGCCCTGGATATTAAACCTGAAGTCTGTCACATGAATGAAGGTCATGCTGCTTTCCTGGTATTGGAACGTGCCCATGATTTTATGAAAGAAACGGGAACTTCATTTGAAGAGGCACTGGTCGTTACCCGGACCGGTAATTTATTTACTACCCACACCGCTGTTGCAGCCGGTTTTGACCATTTCAGCCCTTCACTGATGGAGCAATTCTTTGGCGAATACGCTAAAGAAGAACTTGGCATTAATTTTAATGATTTGATGGCCCTTGGCCGTCAAGATGCCAATAACTCCTCAGAGAGTTTTAATATGGCCTACCTCGCCATTCGTGGCAGTGGTGCAGTGAATGGCGTTAGCCGTTTGCATGGAGAGGTAAGCCGGAATCTTTTTGTAAATCTTTTCCCGCGCTGGCCGAAAGCTGAAGTGCCGGTGGGGCATGTAACCAACGGTGTCCATATGCCATGCTGGGATTCTGAATTCGCTGATGAAATATGGACGGAGACCTGCGGAAAAGACCGGTGGAGAGGGGATTTGGAAAACCTTGAACAGCATATTGCCGGAATAACAGATGAAAAGCTTTGGCAATTTCGAACCCAATCCAGAAATCACCTCATCAGTTTTATCCGAAAAAGATTTGAAAGGCAATCAATAGTTTCCGGCCTCTCACTTGATGTTGTTAAAGCGGCAAAACAGGTATTCAATCCCGATGCCTTAACGCTGGGGTTTGCCCGGCGGTTTGTTCCCTATAAGAGGCCAGGTCTTTTATTGCACGATCCGGAAAGATTTATTCGTATACTCACTAATCCTGAACGGCCAGTTCAATTAGTCATTGCCGGTAAGGCGCCCCCCTATGATGAATCAGGAAAGGCATTGATACGCCAATGGGTGCAATTTATTCAACAATACAATTTATATAAGCACGTGGTCTTTCTAAGCGACTACGATATGCATCTAACAGAAAACATGGTGCAGGGAGTGGATGTATGGCTCAATACACCAAGACGCCCCTGGGAAGCCAGTGGAACCAGTGGTATGAAGGTACTGGTCAATGGCGGGATTAATTTGTCGGAATTGGATGGATGGTGGGCCGAAGCCTACACCCCTGAAGCGGGCTGGGCATTGGGCGATGTGCAGGAGCATGGGGATGACCCCGCCTGGGATGCGGCAGAGGCAGGGGCGTTGTATGATTTACTGGAACAGCAGGTAGTCCCTGAATTTTACACACGCAACCAGAATGGCATACCTGAACGCTGGGTAGAACGGATGCGTAAAAGTATGGCAACTCTGACACCCCGTTTTTCAGCCAATCGCACCGTCCGGGAATATACGGAACAATATTATCTACCTGCTGCTGCCAGATATATAAAACGGGCGTCGAAAAAAGGCTCTGCAGGAAAAAGAATCGTGAATGCACAGCAGGGTCTTAAAAACAAATGGGATAAAATAAAATTCGGGGAAGTGCAAATAGAAAACGTGGAAAATGGATATCTCTTTCACGCTCAATTATGGCTGAATGGAATAAACCCTGATAACATTTTGGTGGAGCTTTATGCAGAAGGCACAAACGGTGAAGCGCCGGTAAGAGTAAATATGGAAGCTGATTCAATCGGAGATCAGGGAGAAAATAAGTTTCATGCGCAGGTTATGACTTCCCGGCCTGCCAATGACTATACCATTCGGATCATTCCTGATTATAAAGACGTTTTGGTGCCCCTGGAAGACACCCTGATTCTATGGCAACGCTAACCTTAGTAACCATTTACTATTTTACATATGGGCGGAGTAAAAAACAAAGTAGCCATTGTCACGGGAGGTGCCTCTGGCTTAGGAAAATCCAGCGCTCTTTTGTTGGCCCGTGAGGGAGCAAAAGTAGTAATAACCGACCTGGATGAAGTTCAGGGTCACGAAGTAGTACAAGTGATCAAGCAGCAGGGAGGTGAAGCTGTATTTATCAGACAGGATGTATCCGGGGAAGATGAATGGAAAAGTGTTATTCAGACTACACTTGACACGTACGGTAAACTGCATATTCTGGCTAATTCTGCCGGCATTGGAGTGGGTGGAAATGTAGAAGAGGTAACGCTGGCCGATTGGAAAAAACTCATGAGCATTAATCTGGATGGCACCTTCCTGGGTACCCAATATGGCATCAAAGCCATGCGGAAGACCGGGGAGGGCGGCTCTATTATTAACTTCTCTTCTATTGAAGGTCTGGTGGGTGACCCTAACCTGCCGGCTTACAATGCCAGTAAGGGAGGGGTCACCCTGTTCACCAAATCGGCGGCGCTGCATTGTGCCCGGCAGGGCTATGGCATTCGTGTCAATTCCATACACCCGGCTTACATCTGGACGCCGATGGTAGAAAACTACCTGAAAGCCCAGGGGAATGTGGAAGAAGGCAGAAAGATGTTGGACAGTATGCATCCTGTCGGACACATGGGAGAACCGGACGACATCGGCTATGGGGTGGTCTATCTGGCCTCCGAGGAATCAAAATTTATGACCGGTGCTGAACTAGTGATCGATGGTGGCTATACGGCACAATAGACACTGATCAAAAAATTGACCTTATGGAAATGTACGCCTACTGGCGGGAGGCTAATTATCTTTCCGCTTGATAAACATGAGGTGACGTAAGATTTAAATACTGTAGAAAAAGAAAAGTTATGAAAATAATATTAGCAACCGATGGTTCTGATCACAGCCGAGCAGCTACAGAAGAGATAGCTAACAGACCGTTTCCTGACAATACGGAAGTGCGGATTATTTCAGCTTTTGCAAGCCCTATACCCTACATGTATACCCCATTACCCACGGGTGGCATGGGAGATTATTATGAAGAAGCTAAATCAATAGCACAAAAAGCCGCCAAAGAAGCAGTAGAAAATGCAGCTAAATTATTGCAAGAGAACAATGCAACGCTGTTAATATCCACGGCGGTGATTAATGGTTCCGCAAAACAAGCCATTTTAGAACAAGCTGATATATTTGGAGCCGATTTGATTGTGGTTGGTTCGCATGGTCGTGGAAGCTTTGAGCGATTTCTGCTGGGTTCAGTCTCTCAGGCGGTGGCTTTGCACGCCAAGTGTTCTGTAGAGATTGTGCGTAAACAAGGCATGACCGAAGGGGATAAATAGCGTTGGAAAATCTTTGTTTTAAACCGCAAAAGTATAGCGGACCAAATTATTCCAATATGGAAAAAATTGGAGGCCATTAGAAGTACTGATATGAGATTATTTAGTCTGATTAAAAAAACCACAACGAGTGGTGATCCTGCTACATTTGAGTGGGCACTGAGTTAAGCACATATTTCCTTTTATTGGACATAGTCGTTTGGGTAGGATCGATCAGTGGCATCCGCCGCGTGATTTTTGGTAAATAGTTATTACTACTATTGAAGAATTGATGATCGCATGAAGCACAACATCTTTCTATATCGGATCTAAAAATAATAATTGTCAAAAAATTTAAAATAATGGAAATACAAAATATCGAAACGGTGCAAGGATCACTATCCGAGGAACATGTATCTAAAATGCACGCCTACTGGCGGGCAGCCAATTATCTTTCAGTAGGACAAATCTATTTGTGTGACAATCCGCTGCTGAGAGAGCCGCTCAAGCTGGAACACATTAAACCCATGCTATTGGGACATTGGGGCACGACACCCGGCCAAAACTTTATTTATGTGCACCTGAACCGCATCATAAAAAAATATGACCTGAACATGATCTACATTTCAGGTCCCGGTCACGGCGGACCGGCGCTCGTGGGCAGTACGTATCTGGAAGGAACGTATAGTGAAGTGTATCCCAACATCAGCCAGGATGAGGAAGGGCTAAAGAAACTGTTTACCCAGTTTTCCTTTCCGGGCGGAATTCCCAGCCATGTATCTCCGGAATGTCCGGGCTCTATACACGAAGGCGGTGAGTTGGGCTATTCTCTCAGCCATGCTTTTGGGGCTGCTTTTGACAATCCGGATTTAATTGTCTCCTGCATAGTGGGCGATGGTGAGGCAGAAACCGCTCCTTTGGCTACCGCCTGGCACTCCAACAAATTCCTGAATCCGGTCACCGATGGGGTGGTGCTTCCTATCCTACATCTTAACGGATATAAGATTGCCAATCCAACCATACTTGCCCGCATTGGAAATGAAGAACTGGAGCAACTTTTTTTAGGCTATGGATGGAAACCCTACTTTATCGAGGGTGATGACCCGATGCAAATGCACCAAGAGATGGCACAGTTGCTGGATAAAGTAGTTGAAGAAATACAAGCCATAAAAGCTAACGCAGCCCAGAATAATGATACAGAACGCCCTCAATGGCCTATGATCATTTTTAAATCCCCAAAGGGATGGACGGGCCCAAAATCCATCAATGGCTTACCGGTAGAAGGCCATTTCCGTTCACATCAGGTTCCTTTGTCAGACCCTGCCAATAATCCGGACCATCTCACGCAACTCGAAGCATGGTTTAAAAGCTATAAACCCGAAGAGCTTTTTGATGAACAAGGTCACTTTTTACCTGAATTGGCTGAGCTGGCACCTGAAGGTGAGCGGCGCATGGGTGCTAATCCCCATGCCAACGGAGGCGTTTTGCTAAAAGGACTTCGCATGCCTGACTTTCGTGATTATGGAATTGAATTACCAGTGCGGGGAGTAATGGGGACAGGTGATACCCGTAGTTTGGGAGAATTTATTCGGGATATCATCAAATTGAATCAGGAGCAACGGAATTTCAGGGTTTTTGGCCCTGATGAAACCCTTTCCAATCGGTTAAATTCAGTTTTTGAGGCCACCAACCGTCAGTGGGAGGCTGAAACTGCTGAAACAGATGAATTTCTTAAAAAAGACGGGCGTGTCGTGGAGATGCTCAGTGAACACCAGTGCGAAGGCTGGCTGGAAGGCTATCTGTTAACCGGAAGACATGGTTTATTTAATTGCTACGAAGCGTTCATTCACATTATTGATTCCATGTTTAACCAGCATGCCAAGTGGCTAAAGGTAACCGCCGATCTTCCCTGGCGCAGAAAAATAGCTTCCCTCAATATTCTTTTGGCCTCCCATGTATGGCGGCAGGATCATAACGGGTTTACCCACCAGGATCCCGGCTTTATTGATCATGTCGTCAATAAAAAGGCCGAAATAGTGCGGGTGTACCTACCACCGGATGCCAACTGTCTTTTATCAGTGATGGACCACTGTTTTCGTAGCAGGCACTATGTGAACGTGGTGGTGGCTGGTAAGCACCCTGCACCGCAATGGCTTCCAATGGAAGAAGCCGTTATTCACTGTACCAAAGGAATCGGTATCTGGACCTGGGCAGGCAACGATCAGGATGCGGAACCCGATGTGGTCATGGCCTGTGCGGGGGACGTGCCTACCCTGGAGACACTGGCGGCGGTATCTATCCTCCGCGAAAAATTGCCTGACCTGAAAGTGCGAGTCGTCAATGTGGTTGATCTAATGAAGCTACAACCGGAGACAGAACATCCCAATGGATTAAAGGATGTTGATTTTGACATGCTATTCACCAAAAATAAACCGGTCATTTTTGCCTTTCACGGGTATCCGTGGCTTATCCACCGGCTTACCTACCGGCGAACCAATCATATCAACCTGCATGTACGGGGATACAAGGAAGAAGGTACGATTACCACCGCATTTGATATGACGGTCTTGAACGATATGGATCGTTTTCACTTGGTGCAGGATGTGCTGGAGAGGTTACCGCAGTTAGGTGATGAGGTAGCGTACCTGAAACAGGAAATGCAGGATAAGTTGATTGAACACAAGTATTATATCCGGAAAAACGGGATGGATATGCCGGAGATAAGGAATTGGAAGTGGGAAGGCTAAGCATTGTGCTTTGACAAATCTTGAAACCTAAACCGTCACTGATGAAGAAAAGGATTGAAGCCATTTTGTGCGATCTTGATGGGGTGTTAACGCAAACTGCCAAACTGCATGCCCGGGCATGGAAACTTCTGTTTGATGAGTTGTTCGCCCAAGATGCAAGAAAAACCGGTAGTACATACCATGAATTTGTAATTGCTACCGATTATCCGAAGTATATTGATGGCAAACCCCGCCTCGAAGGGATCACAAGTTACCTGGAAGCCAGAGGCATTCAACTACCTGAAGGCAGCAGTACTGAAACGCCAGACACCATTACCGTACATAGCCTGGGCAAGAAAAAGAATGCCCTGTTCCATGAGCTGCTGGCTAAGGAAGGGGTAGAGGTTTATTTACCTTCTATTGAAGCGGTAAAAGTCTGGAAGGAAAAGGGCCTGAAAACGGCGGTGGTATCTTCCAGCAAAAACTGTCGGACCGTACTGGAGGCGGCTGGCATTACTCACTTATTTGATGTGGTAGTTGATGGTATCGTAGCCGAAGAAAAAAAGATACCGGGTAAACCGCAACCGGACACTTTTCTGTATGCGGCAAGATTGTTAAGGGTAGAACCTTCCGTAGCCGCTGTGACCGAAGATGCTGCGGCAGGCATTGAAGCGGCTGTAAAGGGCGGATTTGGGCTGGCTATTGGAATATTGAAGGAGAACAACTCCGAACTACTGAAGCAATCAAAAACAGATATAATCATCAACAACCTGGGTGAATTAGCTTACACCGGGAGCAGTCTTCGTTATCCTCAGGATTTTGAAGCCCTTAGCCATGCCTGCCTGTGCGAACATCATATCGGTGGAGAATTGAAATCCAAAAAACCGGTTTTCTTTTTTGATTATGATGGTACCCTTACGCCTATTATAGCACATCCTGAAGATGCATTGCTCTCTCCCGACACACGGAAAAAATTGTCCCAGTTGGCAACATTGGCTCCGGTAACCATTATCAGCGGAAGAGACAAAGCTGATGTTAAAAAATTAGTAGGCCTAGAAAACCTTTTTTATGCGGGAAGTCATGGGTTTGATATAGAAGGGCCGCAACAAGAGACTTTCGGTTTGCCGGAAGGTAATTCCATCATAGAGGTAATTAAAGAGGTCACTCGTGCGCTACAGAGAAAGTTATCATCATTGGAAGGTATACAAATAGAGCCCAAAAAGTACGCGGTTGCCGTGCATTACCGCAACGCCCGGAAGAACGCATGGCCAAAAGTTACTGCCTTGACGCAAGAACTGGTAGATCAGTATTCCGGGCTGAGAACCGGATTAGGGAAAATGGTGATCGAGGTTCGCCCTGATCTGGATTGGAATAAAGGGAAAGCCATGCAATGGATTGCGGCCAAGCTACAATTGCCGGCATCGAATCTTCATTACTTTTATATTGGGGATGATATTACCGATGAAGATGCTTTTAAGCTGCTTCCTGAAAACGGGACAGGAATAGTAGTGGACAACCATCAAAGTCCTACGTATGCCGACTATCGTATTGACAGCACAGCGGAGATAGATACTTTATTAGACGGTTTCATCAGGATCATTGAAAAGCAGCATAATAAAGATGAATAACTGGAAACTGGAATATACCGGACTAAATCCCGCTCAGGAAGGTCTTCGCGAAGCGCTTTGTACCCTGGGAAACGGCTACTTTGCTACAAGAGGGGCAGCAGAAGAGTCAGAAGCTGATGAGGTACATTATCCCGGCACCTATCTGGCCGGAGGTTACAATCGGGTAAAATCTACGATTGCCGGGAAAGTTATTGAAAACGAAGACCTCGTGAATTGGCCCAACTGGCTCGGCCTCAGTTTCAAAGTAGAGGGCGATAAGGACTGGTTTAGTTTGGAGCGATGCAGGGTTATCCACTACCGGCAGGAATTGGATATAGCACAAGGTGTTCTAAGACGGGAAATGCATTTCGTAGACCCAAAAAACCGTGAGACCAACCTGGTAAGCACTCGGCTGGTGAGCATGGATAATCTCCATCTGGCAGCTATTCGTTGGGACTTCAAAGCGTCAAATTGGTCGGGTAGCATCTGTATCAGGTCAACGCTTGATGGAACTGTCAAGAATGAAGGCGTGAAACGGTACCGGGAATTGAATAATCAGCACCTAAAAACCATTGAACGAGGTGAAACAGAAGAAGGTGCTATATACCTGCTCGTCCAATCGACCCAATCACGTATATTCGTGGCCCAGGCAGCCTTTTGTCAGGTTTTTGAAGAAGATATGCTGGTATCGGCGAAACGTAAAACCAAGCAGGAAGCTGGGAAAGTAAGCCAGTACTACACTTTGGATGTCCATCAGCAAAAAGCAGTAATCGTTGAAAAAAAAGTAGCCTTGTTTAATTCCAGAGACCAGGCGATCAGTGACCCCTTACTAGAGGCCCGGCAAGCTATTGCTGAAAAAGTGTCATTTACAACGCTAGAAAAAAAACATGTTCAGGCATGGTCAAGGTTATGGAAGCGGTTCGACTTTGCCTTTTCAGCTCCGGAAAATTCTCAGTTACTTCTTCGCCTGCATATATTCCATCTCTTACAGACATGCTCCATGCATACGATAGGTCGGGATGTCGGTGTTCCTGCCCGTGGCCTGCACGGAGAAGCATACCGAGGCCATATCTTCTGGGACGAATTGTTCATATTCCCTTCGCTAAACTTTAGGATACCTGATCTCACGCGTTCGTTATTACTATACCGCTACCATCGATTGAACGCGGCCAGAAGAATGGCCAGCAAGGAAGGTTTGCGGGGTGCTATGTTTCCCTGGCAAAGTGGTAGTAACGGCCGGGAAGAAAGCCAGGTGGTGCACCTGAACCCGGAGTCAGGCGAATGGGTGCCGGATAACACCTACCTACAACGACACGTAAATCTGGCCATTGCCTACAATATCTGGCAATACTATGAAGCCACTGCCGATACCAGCTTTATGAAGTTTTATGGCGTCGAGATGCTACTGGAGATCGCCCGCTTTTTTGCCAGTATTACTACCTGGAACAAAAACAAAGAGCGATACGAAATCCTGAAAGTGGTGGGTCCTGATGAGTTTCATACCGCCTATCCTGAAGCTGACCAAGCCGGTATTGATAATAATGCCTACACCAACGTCCTGGCATCATGGCTCCTTTCCCATACGCTTAATGGGTTGGAACTCATCGGTGAGTCTCGCAAAACCGAACTGATTCAAAAACTGGGAATTGATAAAGGCGAACTGCAAAGTTGGGATGAAATAAGCCGGAAACTTTTTGTCCCTTTCATAGAGCACGGAATCATAGCCCAATTCGAAGGATACGATCAACTCATCGAGTTTGATTGGTCAGGATACCGTAAGAAGTATAATAATATCCAACGCCTCGACCGGATTCTGGACGCCGAAGGCGATTCTGTCCACCGCTATAAGGCATCCAAGCAGGCCGATGTGCTCATGTTGTTCTATTTATTTTCCTCGGAGGAATTAGTGGAGCAATTCGGAAGGTTAGGCTATGATTTCGCTCCTAGCCAAATTCCTGAAAACATTGACTACTATTTATCCCGTACATCAGACGGCTCCACGCTCAGCCGCATCGTCCGGGCTTGGGTAGAAGCTCGTGCTGATCGGGACTGCGCCTGGCATTGTTTCAGGCAGGCTTTGGCCAGCGATTTTGAGGATATACAAGGTGGTACCACTGCCGAGGGCATACATCTGGGATCTATGGCAGGTACCGTTGATATGTTGCAACGCTGCTTTACGGGCCTGGAAGTACGAAATGATGTATTGTGGCTAAATCCTCGTTTCCCAAAAGAGATCGATTCCTTGAAGATGCAACTATATTACCGAGGCGTATGGTTAACGCTGAATTTTTACCAGCAGAAGTGCAAAATTGAAGCGAAAGATGGGAACAGCCCTCCGGCAACTATTAGATTCAAGGACCAAGAATTACCGATACAACCCGGTAAGACCGAACTAATTAATTTTTAACTGACAAAAAATTTTTCACCGTACACTTTTAAATGTCAGTAGAGTCTTGCAAAAGAGAGATAAAATAGTAAGATCGGCCAATAAAAAGTCTCACCCTTTAATCAGCCGATCTATGAACGATAAAAATATCGCTACCGAAAAGTACGGGAAT
>JAVKCN010000139.1:0-41694 GCA_040222715.1 Cyclobacteriaceae bacterium
CTTTGTAACGTATTTGCTGCCCTACTCGCATACACCTTCGCTGACCAGCAACCAAGGATTATCGCTTTTGAAGATAGAAACCGACTACTCAATGCTGCATGAATTTGTATTATCTTTAGAACTACTCAATAACTGACGTTATAATAGATTAATTTGATAGTGAAAAATCAAAAGTAACAGTTTTGATGAGTTCTCTATTTATGAAAAAACAGTGCTACGGTACGGCCTGTTATATTGACTAATAGAGTTGCCTTTATTTGCCTACAAACGAAAATTTTAATTTTTGACTCTTTTAAAAAAATTAAACAATTACGTTTATCCTTGGTAAAGCTAATCATTGGAATTTGGTGCGGAATTCTCATATTGACTAACGTCATTTTGAAATTTAACCACTTGCTATCTTGTTGAACCTTAACGAACCTGTTCAAATCATCTGACCTTTTCTTCTTCAATCCTTTCAACCATGATCAAGCAGTTTGGCTACACCTGGTGGGGTAAGCAATGGCTCAACGCCCTGTCTAACATAGATTTTAGCAACCGTTTGCCCCGGGGAAAATCGTATGCCCGAAACGGCAAAGCCCACAATATTAACATCAAGGGTACCGATACAACCGCCTTGGTGGATGGCAGTCGGCCCCGCCCTTACAAAGTCAGCGTGCATCTACCTGCTTTTACCCGTGCCGAGCAGCAGGAAGTGATGGAGGTGATTGCCGAAAATCCGGTGTTTCTGTCCAGCCTGCTCGCCCGCAAGCTGCCGAACGATCTGGCAACGGTACTGGAACGTCGCCACATACGCCTTTTTCCTCGGAGCTGGAACGACATGGAGGCGAACTGCTCCTGCCCCGACTACGCCATGCCCTGCAAGCATATTGCTGCCGTGATCTACCTCATTGCCAACGAAATTGATAAAAACCCTTTTCTGGTATTTGAGATGCACGGGCAGGATGTGCTGAAAAAACTGGAAGATCGAGGACTTGGTGCCTCCCAGCCCCTGGAGGATGAAATTCCTTCTCTGCCACGTATTGTCAAATCCCTGCTTCCCGAACCTCCATCGCAGGCTATGCCCGCGGAGATGCCCGTGCTGGACTTTGCCATGATTCCTGAGGGACGCTCCGATCTGCTTTCATTACTCAGCGCGAATCCCCTTTTTTATCCGGGGAAGGATTTTAAAGATATACTGGATAAACAGTTGAAAAAATGCGGGAAAGAGGCCAAAAAAGAACTGGAAAGTGTAATGAAGGCCAGCGAAGATGCTCCCCCAGCCTTGCACCCCGCGTCCATCAAGCAGATAACAATACCATTGGACGAGCGGCTGAATGTGCAATCCATCCAATTTGAAACGGTAGATGGTGACCGTTCCTTCAATCACGGAAAGACCCCGCCGGTGGAAACGCTATTTCGGTGGCTGGAATCAATTGATCCTGAATTACTGGCTGAGTGCCCTCCGGTAGTGCAGGCCCTGTCACTGGCTCACCGGCTGTGTCTGGTGCTGCTTCGTCAGGGAGTCATTGTTCCGCAGATTTATCGCCTGGAACCGCAATTCCACACCATCCGCTGGCTCCCGGCCTACTTGCGGCAGGAAATCCGGGACATTACCGAAAAACTGGCTCTGGCTTTGCCCGGCGATCTGCTTCAACTATCGGTAGGGAATAAGAAACCCTTGTATTTTTCACCGGCCGATCAGGTGCGCTACCTGCTGTCTGCTTTTCTGAATCAGTTGATCTTTCATGCCGAAGCGGGTAGGTACGATATGAGCGATGCTATCCACCGGGCTTTTTTCGAAGGGGAAACACTGAGTAGTGTAGGTTTTGAGGAAAGAGAAGTGCCGGTCACCATCTACCTCTGGCTCAAGCATTTTTACCTCACCGAAAAACCGGTCGTTCCCCTGATCAAGGTGGTGGAAGATGAGCCTGATTTCCAGATTGAACTCTGGGTAGAAGATAAAAAGAGCGACAAAGGTCCGCTGCCGCTGGAATTACTTTTTGCCGAAGAAACCTTCTCCGATATGCGCATGGCTTTTTTGCAGGATGTGGCCGTGCTGCTCCAGTACTTTCCCCAGCTCTCACCGCTCATCAGCAGCCGGGGTAAAGAATCGCTGAAAGTGGATGGAGAGGACTTTGCCGGGATACTCTTCCGGGTGCTGCCGGTCATTCGCTTGCTCAATATTCCGGTGCTGCTTCCTAAAAGCCTGCACAAGCTGATCCGACCACAGCTTTCCATGCAACTGGATGCCGAAGAAAAAGGAATAGAGAAGCATTTCATGAGCATGGATGAGTTGCTCCGCTACCAGTGGAAAGTAGCCCTGGGAGATCAGCACATCTCACCCGAAGAGTTTGCTAAGCTGGTTGAAGGAGCCAGCGGCATTGTGAAACTACGCGACCAGTACGTCCACCTTGACCCCGAAGAAGTACGAAAGCTGCTGGATAAGCTGGAGAACCCTCCGGTACTTCAGGGAAGGGATCTGATGCAGGTAGCCCTGACCGAAGCATTTGAAGGAACCCAGGTACAGCTTTCGCCCGCCGTCCGTGAACTGTTGCGTTCGCTGCTGGAGCCGGAAGCCGTTACGATACCCGGAGGGTTGGAAGCCCAGTTGCGCCCTTACCAGTTGCGGGGCTTTGCCTGGATGTACAAAAACAGCCGGGTCGGCTTCGGTAGCATCATCGCCGATGATATGGGGTTGGGCAAGACGCTACAGGTGATCGCCACCCTGCTAAAGTTCAAAGAAGAAGGCTATCTGGACAAAAAGAAAACGCTGGTCGTAGTCCCCACCACCTTGCTGACCAACTGGTGGAAGGAGATCGCCCGCTTTGCCCCAACCTTGCAGGCGCACATCTACCACGGCAGCAATCGACAACTGCCCGAAAACAGTTTCGATATTCTCCTGACCACCTACGGAATTGCCCGAAGCGACCAGAAAAAGCTGGCTACCCGGAAGTGGCACACGCTGGTGATTGATGAGGCGCAAAACATTAAAAATCCCGGCACGGCTCAGACCAAAGCCCTGAAAAAGATGAAAGCCGAGGTGCGTATTGCCATGAGTGGCACACCCGTAGAAAACCGGCTGAGCGAGTACTGGAGTCTGATGGACTTTTCTAACAAGGGTTATTTGGGCACCCAGAAAAACTTTCAGAAAGAATTTGCCTATCCTATCGAAGTAGAACAGGATCAGGAGCGGTTAGAACACTTCCGCAAGGCCACATCGCCCTTTATCCTGCGGAGGCTGAAGTCCGACAAAAGCATCATCAGCGATCTTCCTGAAAAAGTAAGCACCGATGAATACTGCCAGTTGTCCAAAGAACAGGCGGCCCTTTATCAGAATGTGGTAGATGAAGTGATGCGGCAGGTAGAGCAAAAAGCTGGAATAGAACGGCAGGGGCTGGTATTCAAGCTGATCATTGCTCTGAAGCAGATCTGCAATCACCCCACCCATTACCGCAAGAAAGGAGATATGGCACCTGACTTATCGGGTAAGAGTAACCGTCTGGTGGAGTTGCTGCATACCATTTACGGTAACCGGGAGAAGGTGCTTATATTCACTCAATTCCGGGAAATGGGCGAACTACTCCAAAAGATGATTCATTCGGAGTTTCATACCGAAGCACTGTTTCTCCACGGAGGCTGTAGCCGCAAACAGCGGGATACGATGGTGGAAGATTTTCAGCAGAACCCCAGTGTGCGCACCATGATACTCTCGTTGAAAGCCGGAGGCACCGGGCTCAATCTTACCGCTGCCAGTCGAGTAATCCATTATGATTTATGGTGGAACCCCGCCGTAGAAGCCCAGGCCACCGACCGCGCCTACCGCATCGGGCAAAAGCAAAACGTGTTTGTCCACCGTCTGCTAACCCAGGCCACGTTCGAGGAAAAGATCAACCGCATGCTTCAGGAAAAACGCGAACTGGCCGATATGGCTGTTAGCCAGGGCGAACAGTGGATCGGCGAATTGCCGGATCAGGATTTGAAGGAGCTTTTCGCGCTTTCTTGATTATAGTTCAAAGTACAGAGTTCAAAGTTTTGAAGGTTTAAGGCCGCCGGGACCCGGTTAGAAGTTGTAATGTCACTTTGCTCCTATCTTCGGACTCCTTTCACGGTAGTTAGACTTCGGAAGTTTTGGGCCATTATACGCCGCTCTTTTCCTTGATTTCTCAAACTTCCGAAGTCTCTCGTCTCCCGACCCCCGATATCCCTGCTTTTTCCTATCTTCAGCCGCATGAAACGATTCTTTTTTTACAGCCTGTGCCTTCTGCTTCTTGTGTCATCCTGCCAGCCTTCCGAGCAGCCAGAACAACAAAATGAGGAGCATGAGGCAAATGCACTACGCTTCCGGTGGGAACTTATGGATACGCCGACCCAGGCCAGTCTACGGGGTTTATCCACGGTCAGTACGGCTACGGCCTGGGCCAGCGGGCAATACGGTACCATTCTTCGCACGACCGACGGAGGCAATCATTGGGAGCAACGATCTGTTCCCGGTATAGATTCGGCTGATTTCCGGGATGTGGAGGCCATCAGTGAAAACGTAGCCTATGTGTTAGCAGCAGGCTCTCCGGCTTATATCTTTAAAACCACCGATGGAGGAGAAACCTGGGCCAAGCAGTACGAGAACACCTCTCCTGATATTTTCCTGGATGGTATGGCTTTCTGGGACGAGCAGCATGGCATCGTCATGGGCGACCCGATGGACGGCTATTTCACCATACTTCGTACCGAAGATGGCGGGCAAACCTGGGAGCGAGTTCCGTCTGAAAACCTACCTTCACCTCAGGAAGGAGAAGCCGGTTTTGCCGCCAGTGGCACCAACATCATCGCGCGGGATAACCGGTATGCCTGGATCGCTACCGGGGGAGGAGCATCCCGCGTCCTTCGCTCCTCTGACCGGGGAAAAACCTGGGAGGCGAGTCCTACTCCGATGACTCAGGGAGCGGCTTCGCAGGGGATATTCTCATTTACCTTCACCGATTCACTACGTGGAGTGGCTGTCGGTGGAGATTACCAAAGCCCGGAAGTAGCAACCCAGAATGCCAGCTACACTACGGATGGTGGCCGCACCTGGCAGTTGGCGGAAAATCCCCCGCGGGGCTACCGTTCCGGGGTGGCGTATCTGTCATCAGTTAATACATATATCGCCGTAGGTCCGGGTGGGTCGGATTATTCTTCGGATGGAATTCGCTGGCATCCGCTGGACTCGGTAGGGTACCATAGTATTCAAAGCAGGTGGGGAGGAAAGGCTGCCTGGGTAAGTGGCTCCGACGGGCGAATTGCCCGGGTCACCTGGTAGCAGGAAGTGCTCTTCCCAGCTAGAAAAGCCGGTTTGACACGAATGTCGTGAGAATGACGGGTGGGTGACGCAACAAGGAGAGAGGGTATTATTTAGTTTTGAGAAAAACTAAAAGACTATGGAAACGAAACATATTGTAGCCGAAAGAATACGGCAACGAAGAACGCAGAAAGGTTATTCTCAGGAATTCCTGGCCGAAAGTGCCAGTATCAGCGTGCGCACCCTGCAACGTATTGAAGGAGGACAGACCGAGCCCCGGGGCCACACCCTGATTGCTTTGGCCAGGGCATTGGACATGCCGGTGGAAGACTTGATGGACTTTACCAAGCAGGAGAACAGCGGCATCCTCCATGCCATCAACCTCTCGGCCTTGGCTTACTGGATGTTCCCGTTGGGCAATGTCATTGTTCCGCTCATTATCTGGATTATTAATAAGGATAAGATTAAAGGAGCGAATCAGTTTGGCAAACGACAAGTGCTTATTCAACTGGTATGGACCGTAGTGATCTTCCTTTCCTTTATTCTCTTTTTTCTAAGTCCTATTCTTCACGAGAAGATGAATATATCTTTGAGTATATTTCCGCTCCCGCTGATCATTACCGGGGTGGTATATCTTCTCAACACTGCTTACATAGGCTTTGTCTCATTCATGATCAGTAAAGAGCGGCAGATACCCTTTTTGGGGATTGAGTAGTAAAGACGGCTGGGACTGGTGCATACCGCCCTGGTCTCAAATCATGTCTTCTCCTGATTCATTGGACAATTATTCTTCCCGGGAAAGCGCGTACGTGTCGTATACTGAGCCTTCGTACTCCCGATAAAAGACCAGTCCGGTATCTGCGCTTTGTATTTGGTAAGTGCCATCTAGAATAAAGCTCCAGTCGAAGTCAGCTGTCCAGGCGCAGTCGTTGGAGAAACGGAGCGCGTCTGCCCCGACTGGCACCACACTCCCTTCGCAGAGGGCAGGATAATGGGGAGTATCACTGCTGCCGGAAAACCGTCCACCTTCTATTGTAAGACTTACGTGGGAGGTGGCCCACCGGGCATTGGGGCTGCTACGGTAGAAGGTGCCCGTATAGGTTCCCTCCTCCAAGTGGAAAACCGCGGGGTCATCATCCTGGCAGGAAAAGGATAGTGAGCCAAAGATCAGTACGGTAAGCAAGCTTCTTTTCATGGAACGTAGTGTCTCATGGTATCAGGACACTAATACAAGCCTTTTGGTTGCCCTATTGTTGGGTATGGCGGTGGCGGGTGCTTCCGGCAGTGATATGGGTGTCATCCTGAATACTTTCTGACCCCAACACTGGCTCCCTCCAGGATCTTCGGTGAAACCGCCGGGGATTTGCCCTGCGCGTTAGCAGAAAAATGGTATCTTTGCGGCCAAAGGACGTAGAAGAAGTATGTTAGCACTCTTAGATTTTATCGTTTGGACCGCCGACCCCGAAGTGTTTTCCTGGGAGGGCTGGTCTCCACGCTGGTACGGTTTGTTATTTGCTGCCGGATTCCTCATTTCCCAGCAGATCCTGTTTTATATCTTTCGGAAGGAGGGCCACAAGGAAAGTGATGTGGAAACGCTTACCGTCTTCATGGTGCTGGCTACCATCCTCGGTGCTCGCCTGGGTCATGTTTTCTTCTACGAGCCTGCCAAGTACCTGGCTCATCCCCTTGACATCCTGAAGATCTGGGAAGGTGGACTGGCCAGCCACGGGGCGGCCATCGGTATCCTGTTTGCCCTGTACCTGTACAGCAACTATGATATCCAGTTCGACTTCGGTAAATTCAAAGGGCACATCAAGCGGCAGAAGCGGCCGGGGCAAAGCTGGCTGTGGGTGGTCGACCGCATTGTGATCGTGGTAGCCCTTACCGGGGGGCTGATCCGCTTTGGTAACTTTATGAACTCGGAGATCATCGGGAAGCCAACCGACAGCGAATACGGAGTGGTGTTTGCCCGCAACCTGATAGATGTCCTGGAAAATAACCAGGCCATTGCCGACATTACCGTCAGCGGCAGCGACCGGGCGGATGAACGAACGCAGGATGCCCGCTACCAGCCTATTGATGTGGCGGTTACCTTTCAGGAAGGCGGCTACCAGGAAAACGAGATTCGGGGCTTTGTGGAGGGGCGCATCAAGGAAATACTGACGGGCTACACCTCCATTCGTGAGCATATCTACGAACCTGCCGGTACTCCTCTGGACTACGAGCTTACCCAGCACCGGGGGGCATATGTGGCCACCATCCATACATTCGGCATTCCCCGCCATCCGGCCCAGCTCTATGAGTCTGCTACGACCTTCCTGGTCTTTGTGCTGCTGTTCTTTTTGTGGACGCGGATGAAAGAGAAGACTCCCGAAGGACTATTCCTGGGGCTGTTTCTGATCCTGGTATTTGGGCTGCGCTTTGTGCACGAGTTTTTCAAGGAAAACCAGGTAGACTGGGAGGGTGAGATACCCCTGAATATGGGGCAGTGGCTCAGTATTCCGTTGGTGCTGATCGGCTTGTTTCTCTTGTTTGTAGTGGTGCCCCGTAACCGGAAAGCCATGCGCAACAAGGCCGTGAACTCCTGAAAGACCCCTTAGGGGGCCGCCATTGTTTTGGGTATGTACAAGGTAAGCTCTTCTCCCACCCGGATGACGTGGTCCCGCTTGCCGTTCCAGTCCTGAATCTCCTTCACTGAGCAGCCGTAGTGGCGGGCAATGTCCCAGATGGTATTGCCCGAGCGCACCGTATAAGAGACGGCTCGCAGGTTGGGTGCCTTTGGCTCAATCGGCTGCTTTTCCCGCGTAATGCGAGCGGTCTGCGCTACTTCCCGGGCGAGGTCGGGGGGGCGAACCCAGGCCCGGCGGAGCTTCTCAAAGCGCGCTATTTTGTTGATGGGCAGCACCAGCACGTAACCATCTTTCCGATAAGGTACCCGGTTTCGGATCAGGGATGGGTTGAGAAAGGTCAGCTCGTCCAGCGAGACGGCGGCAGTGGCTGCAATGCTTTCCAGGGTGGTCTCCCGGTAGAGCCGAACCGTGTCCACTTGCCGGAACGATAGGATGGGGTAGACGGCGTGTAAGTTGTGTTCGGCCTGATAATCATATAGGTAGGCAATGGCCATTAATGCTGGAACGTAGCTGCGGGTTTCCTGCGGCAGATACCGGCTCACCCGCCAGAAATCGCTACTACCCCCCGACCGTACAATCGCTTTGTTCAGGTTACCGAGGCCGCAGTTGTAGGCGGCAATGGCCAGCAGCCAGTCGTCATACAACTTATACAGCTTCAAAAGATAGTCGGTAGCGGCCCGGGTGGCGGCGTAGGGGTCCAGGCGTTGGTCAACCAGGGAGTTGATCTCCAGCCCCAGTTCGCGGCCGGTGGCGTAGCGGATCTGCCATAAGCCCACCGCTGCCCGGGGGGAGTAGGCTTCAGTTTGCAGGGCAGATTCTACCATCACCAGATGCTTGAGCACATCGGGCATTTGCTTTTCGGCCAGCACCTCCTCAATATATGGGTAATACAGCGTGCTTTTTCCCAGCATCCGTTGGGTCTGGTCCCGGTTGCGGGATGCGTATACATCAATAAAGTTCTTGACCTGGTGGTTATACACCAGCGGTATGTCGGAGGTGATCTGCCGGAAGCGTTTCTGGTAGATGGCGTCGGGGTAGTCAATCAGTTCGTCCGGGGCAAAGCCGTAGGGATTGGGGGAGGTGGTCGCTGGGTAGTGGAACAGGCGGTTGGTGGCCTGATCCAGTTCTTCCGCCGTAAATGCAGGCGGGGTCAGTGCCAACAGGGTTACCGCGACCGGACTCAGCAGGGTGGTCAGTTGGTCCTCCTGAAAAGCATGCTGGGTGCTGCGGTACAACGCTACCGAACTGCCAAACTGGGGCGGGAGCACCAGGCGGTCGTAAGCCGAGCGCGTGGTGTCGATCATTGTCGGCCTACCGGAAAATAATATGATTCCCTGGTTGCAAGCCGTCAAAAAAACCAGGGATGTTGATAAAAAAAAAAGCGTATGGTTTACCCTCATAACTACTACCAAAAGTCAAATTACTTACCAAATGTTTAAAAAAAGTGGAGGCATGTCTGCCCTTTACTTACCGGAATTCCACGTGCCCCGGATGGCGGTTGGGGAGCAAAGCTGTCTTGTTGGCCAGTGAACTTACCGCCAATACTGTTGGTGATCTTCAAAAAAGGCAGGTGAATGTGTCCGCCGATCTGATGGAGGAACGTGACGGTTTTCAGGAACAGGGAAAAGAGGCCACGTACGTCATTGGCCGAGTAGTGAGGGCTGGCATCTGCCACATGTTTCAGTACTTCCTCCGGTGTATATATGCAGTAAGCCATACGGTAACCATAAATTCTTTTTTGCGAAAATTGTTTCGATACAGAGCGTACACCAAACGCATACCACATGCCTTGGGTGAAGCTTAAAATTTCAGGTCTGTCTCCTGAGCCTTAACCCTGCTCTCTTTATGGTAAAAACATTGATTTTACCCGTGAATTCCCCGTACTTCGCGAGCCTGAATGATGAGAAAACAGGTGATCAGCATGGTATTAGGAGGGCTGCTACTCTTGCTGGCAGGAGTAGCGCTGCTGGGCAAAGAAGCACTATTTCATTTTCTTGCTCCCACCGAGCGGGTAGCTGCCTCAGTACTGGTGGTGGAAGGGTGGGTCTCGGAAGATGCCCTGCGGCAGGTCGTTGAGGAACTGGAGCAACATTCTTACGATCAGGTCATTGTGAGCAGCATTGCCCACGACTCGGTCTTTCGGGTATACAGTTCGGGTGGGCTGATATTTCGTGTAGCCGAAAACCAGGGCAGCGCTGCATCCTTTCAACGCCTGGGCATCCATGCATATGGCACCTCAGCGGGAGGCATTCAGGCACACGCCCAGGTATTTGTAGATACCACCCTGGTGGGAGAGATCACAGTAGCAGATAAACCTGTCTGGTACACCCTGACATTACCAGATACTCTGAAGGTAGACTCGGTCATGATTAAATACGATAATAACCGGTACGAAGGGGGGAGTGGTGAAGACCGTGATTTATATGTTTATTCTATCCAGCTGGATACGCTCTGGTTTCCTGCCCGTCACCCTTTGGTTTACTATGATCGGTTAAAAATAGATGGCAGGGACATTCTTTATACTGACTATGCAAGCATTGCCGAAGAGGCAGCGGAGTATCTGGTGGCACAGGGAGTAGCATCTGCTCAGGTACATACCCTCACGGCCCCGTTGGTGGCTTATGAACGAACCTATGCTGCCGCGCTGGAGGTGCAGCAGTACCTGGCCGATTCCATCACGGCCATCAATGTTTTCTCAGAGAGTGCGCATGCCCGACGGAGCCGACTGGTCTACGAAAAGACCCTGGGCAGCGCGGTGGAGGTGGGGATCATTGCGGCCCATTCCCGGCACGAGCAACCGGATAGCTGGTGGGAGTACGCCGGTTCCCGGAACTACGTGCTGATACAACTGGCCAAATACCTGTACACCCGCGTTCTCTTCTACCCCTCACTGACCGGGCCTATCGCCCTTGAGGTAAACAAAAATCAGGCTTACTGTTTCTCTTTCGTGGAAGGTGTTGTATATTAAAGAAGTATTTTTTTCTGTAATAGTGGGAACATGAAGAAACCTTTACTTCTTTTTTTCTTGGGCGCTTTCTCATTGACTGCCTCGGCGCAGCAGGCTACCTGGGGCGTGAATATTGCCCCTGGCATCTCGTATCGTCTGCCCCAAACCCGGGCACTGCCCCCCGCGGTAGAGTCAGTGCGCAACGGAGAACAACCGATGCATACCTTCGACTTTGGTATTGACTTCCGGACCGCCATCAACGACCATTGGACGATTGGTACGGCCATACTGTATTCCCAGAAAGGGTTCTCCAATACCCATGTTGCCGCCGCTTACGATGATATCCGCTTGTCTCGTACCTATCTGATTGACTTCGTGCAAAACTATCTGGAGATTCCCTTCTTTATCAGCCGGACAATTCACCAGACAGATAAGTTTAAGGTGTATCCGCTCATGGGGGTCACCAATAGTTTGTTGGTCAATGAAAAGAACCAGGTGGCAGTGCGCAGCGGTGAGATCTCCGAGGAAGTAGAGCAGCGGCTCTCGGTGCCTTACCTTCGCAGCCAGAAGGTGCATAACCTGGGAGTGCTGGGTGGTCTGGGCATTCAGGCCAGTGTGGACCCGCGAACCTACATTGGGCTGGAAGCCCAGACGAAGGTGTTGCTATCCCCTTTATTAGATACTGTCTCTCAATCTCAACGAAACCTATACAGTGTAGGGCTCAATTTTCACTTTGTCCGCACGCTTCGCTAGTAAGTATGATCTCTTTCTCTTTCATTCGGTGGTTGCTGATCGGCATTGTGGTCGGTTTGGTTACCTGCAAAACAGCTCCGCCTTCCGTCAGCATCCAGTCCCGTCCCATTATCTTCAACGAGCAGCGCAAAGCCCTGTCGCTGGACTATATGCGGGAACACTACGGGATGAACCCGACTACCCCGACCATCACTCCCCGGATGATTGTCGTACACTGGACGGCCATCCCTACCCTCGAAGGCTCTTTTGAAGCATTTTACGAGCCTACCCTGCCCGCTTCCCGGGCCAAGATTGGAAAGGCCAGCGCGCTCAATGTTTCGGTGCCCTATCTGATTGACCGCGACGGGACCATCTACCAACTCATGGCTGACAGCCTGTTTGCCCGGCATGTCATTGGCTTAAACTACTGCGCCATCGGCATTGAGAATGTGGGTGATGGCGGACAAAACCCCTTAACCGAGGCCCAGCTTTCGGCCAATGAGCAACTGATCCGCTACCTGATGGATAAGTATGCGATTGACTACGTCATCGGCCATCATGAGTATCAGCAGTTCATCGGGCACCCGTTATGGAAAGAACAGGATGCCGCCTACCTGACAGAGAAAGACGATCCGGGAGATGCCTTTATGCAGCAATTACGCACCCGACTCAGTGATCTCGACCTGACGCCTCTGCCCCATACAAACTCCATTCACCAGGGTATTACCGGGCAAGTACGCTGGTACGAAGGCAACCTGATGCCCACCATTGTGAAGGATACCGCCAACGATCAATCCCATAAGGGAGAGGCCGTACAGCGCACGCTTCAGATCTACGAACTTACCCAGCAAGATCAGGCCACTGAGCAATCCGGCTTCTTCCATGATCTACAGACAAAACAGGTTGCTACCGTCGCCACCGACGCTGAGGGGCGATTTCAACTTGCACTACCTCCGGGGCAGTACTCCCTGCTGGTGGAAGAGGAACAGGGGCTGTTTGCCAATCGCTTCGACGGAGAAGGCCATATTGCTCCGATCACCGTACAGACCGATAGCGTAACGCGAATAGACATAAAGATTGATTATAAAGCAGTGTATTGAGTCAGTTAACAGTGTACAATGAACAATTGACTCAATGATAGACGCTACCTGTCTGAACGAAGTTAACTGCTCATTGCTCTCTGCTCATTGTCTCCCGCTTACTACCTCCTGCCGATTATCTACTGATTCAAGAGAAATTTTTCTTTCCCTTCCAACGTTCTTCCCACAACGCGGGTCTAGGAAATAGACGATCGTGAGAAACAGCGTATTACGCCTGGAACTGAACCATTTCATGCAAGAAGAACAGGCTCTGATCGCCCGATGTATTAAAGGCGACCGGACAGCACAGAAAGAGTTTTATCAACAGTTTGCCAGTCAAATGATGGTGGTCGGTATGCGCTATTGTAAGAATCGGGAAGATGCGGAAGATGTGTTGCAGGAAGCCTTTGTCAAAGTGTTCAATAGCCTGGAAAAGTTTCGGGGCGAATCATCCATTAAGTACTGGATCAAACGGATCGTCATCAACACCGCGCTCAACCATCACCGTAAGAAAGTGTATTTATACCCCCATCTGGACGTGGAAGAAGTACACCATCTGGGAGATGAAGACACAGAAATTGCAAATTACAATTACCGGGATTTACTATCCATCCTGCAATCACTGCCTCAGGGTTGCCAGGTGATTTTCAACCTGTACGCTATTGAGGGCTATAAACACAAGGAAATTGCAGATATGCTCAACATCAGTGAAGGAACTTCCAAGTCGCAGTACTCCCGAGCCCGCTCGCTGATTAAAGAATTGATAACCGAAACCGGGGAGGTAAAACATGGCTAACCCATCAGGAAAACAAACGTACGAGGAGCAGTGGCGGCAGGCCTTTGAAAAAGCGGAAATGCCGCCTGCTCCTGATATCTGGAAAAACATAGACCAGCAGCTTACCGCGCAGGAAGGCGGAAAGTACAGAAGAGGTTTCTTTTTTTACCGGGGAGTAGCCGCCGCGCTATTGCTCTGTCTTGCCGGCCTTGGCTGGTATATCATTGGTCAGCAGAAAACGGAAAATGTGGCCCAGCAGACCAATGCTAGCACAGAAACCCCGATTCCCGGTGCATCAGAGAATATGACGAAAAATGCCCCTGAAGCGGCCATCGCCCAGCGCGACCCGGCAGGTGAAACTGCCGGTCGCCCTTCAGATACAGAAGTGCCTGGTACGGATGTACCCGGTAGTAGAGAAGGTTCTTTACGTGGTTCAGATAACGACAACAGTCGCTCAGTACGGCAAACACCGACCACCGAAAGCCCGCTGGCTACGCTTGATGCAGCGCGCTCTTCAGAGGCGAATGCGCGTGAAGTTGCTCAGAACGGGACATCGGCAGAGGTAAATAATTCAGTATCAAAGACGCTTATTTTCCCTAATGAAGAAGTAGGCAAGCGTGAAGCGGAACTTCACTCTATAAACCACCGGGTAGGGCAGCTTGCTGCTCTTTCACCCGGTGCGTTATCGCTCGCTGCACCGGCCTGGGCTGATAGTATCGAGCAGCTTTATTATGTGCCCCAGTACCGGGAAAAAAATAGTGATGAAACAGAGAAGGATGGCATACAATTCTTCGCCGGACTGGCCATGGCCCCCAGCTTTTTCGATCCTAATTTTCAGTCACCAGGCCAGGGTAATGAGATGCTAGCCTTGAATAATGCACCCAATAGTCTGGATGCCTCCGTTACGGAAGCTTTTTATAACACAAGTGTCGCCACTCCCAATCGGGTGGCCACCGTTGATCAGGCCGGGCTGGATAATCGCTCGACGCTTTCTATGAGTTACGGGTTTGATGTAGGGTTCTCCCTGGGTGAGCATTGGAGCGTAGAAAGCGGCCTGGACTATCAGAATTTTCAGACCAGTACGGAGACGAATTTTACGGTGGTCGATGTGCAAACCGGCGAGCGCTATCCCTTACTGGCCGCCAATGCTATGACCAGTCGGGCCACCTATGCCAATACCACTCCCATTAACAGTGCCGAGGAGGTTGCCAATAATTTTCAGTTTGTTTCGGTTCCCCTCAAGCTGGGATACAACCTAAATTTCTCTAGAGTAACTTTATCGGTGAGTCCGGGAGTAGCGGCGAATTTCTTTCTGGGAAATAGCATTTCTTCTGAGCGCTATGCGCAAACTGTCGTAACCAACGAAAGCAGTAGCCCCTTTAACGCTCAATACCTGAGTGCCTTAATCAGCGGGGGAGTGTTCTATAAAATTCTGGAGAATTATTCGGTGTCATTCACTCCATCTTATCAGTTTGCCTTGAGCGAACTGACCAAGAACTCGGCTACATTCAGCAGCCTGCCCCAGTCTTTTGGGTTGAAACTAGGCTTTCGCTACAATTTTCAGTAACACAACATGTTAATGTAGAGGCTGTTGCGGATGATTTTCATGAGACCAGCCGACTTTTCTACTGATTTTAGTAACCATGTATACAAATGGTCGTTATATATTGTATATACAACATTTGTCAATAACATAATTAAAAACTTACTATGACTTATCAGGAAAAAGCCCAGGATCTGTACAAGATGATTAACTCAGGCCAGCTGTTAGATGCTTTTGAAAAATATTATCACCAGGATTGTGTATTGGTGGAAGCGACGGGAGACAAACGAGAAGGGAAAGATGCGAACCGGGAGTACGAAAAGAAATTCTTATCCAGTATACAGGAGTTCCACGGAGCTGGAGTAGGTTCAGTGGCTTCTAATGAAGACGATCAAGTGACCACGGTAGAGTCCTGGATGGATGTGACTTTTCAGGATGGCAACCGGCTTAAACTGGAGCAGGTAGCTGTACAGCAATGGAAAGACGACCAGATCGTACACGAGCGCTTTTATTACAACGCCGGATAGGGTTTAGGAGATATTTACCAAGGGCATTATTCTCGAATAGTGCCCTTTTTTTGTGCGTCAGGAAATAAATCTCCCAGCACCGTTTGGGCAGCATGATAACCACACATGCCATGCACACCTCCTCCGGGAGGGGTAGAAGAAGAGCATAGATAAACTCCCTTTAGTGCAGTTCGGTAAGGAGTCAGATTCCAGGTGGGGCGAGTGAATAGCTGCGTAATGGTTTGTGCTCCGCCGTTAATATCGCCGCCGATATAATTCGCGTTGTATCGCTGCACCTGTTCCGTATGCATGGTATGCTTATCGATAATTGTTTCTCGAAATCCCGGTGCAAACCGTTCTACCTGATTTTCGATGGTTTCGGTCATATCCTGCTGAGAATAGCGGGGAACGTGGCAGTAGGCCCAGGCAGTATGTTTACCTTCCGGCGCCCGGCTTGAATCAAAAGGGCTAGGGTGCACTAGTAACACATAAGGTTTGTCGGAGTGCTGCTTTTTCCAGGCCATTTGCTCGGATAACGCAATCTCTTCCAGTGTGCCTCCCAGATGAATGGTAGCTGCCTGGTTTCCCTTCGGATTTGTAAAAGGGATCGCATCACTCAAGGCCCAATCTACTTTAAAAATGCCGGGGCCATAACGGAAACGTTTTAGCTTTCGTCGATAATTCTGAGGAAGGGGCAAGCCTTTTATTTCCAGCAATTGCCAGGGGGTAATGTCCCATAAAGTGGCTTTGCAGGGCGGAATATCCGATACAGAACGCACCTCTCGGGCTGTTTCTACCTCTCCACCCAATGACTGAAAATAAGCGACCAATGCGTCTGTAAGCAACTGAGTCCCTCCTTTGGGGAATGGCCAACCGACCTTGTGCCCCAACGCACCTAATACCAGCCCAATGGCTGCTGATGAGATTTTATTAAGTGGAAGCATGGAATGAGCGGCCAGTCCGGCAAAAATTCCTTTGGCTTCGGGAGTTTTAAACTTGGCATTCGCCAGAGAGGAAGCCGATCGCAGTGCATTGATCCCAAACTGAGCCATTTTGAAAGGATGCTTGGGAAAGCGAAACGGGCCGAGAAAATCGGGCGCAATATCATCCCAGCCTTCTACCAGAGGATACATGAGATTACGGTAGGTTGCTGCATCCTCGCCCAACTGTTGGGCGGTATCCTCTATGGACCGGGTTAGGGTAATGGTTCTGCCATTGTCCAGTGGATGGGCAAGGGCTACCGGGGAATTAAGCCACTCTAACCCGAATTGACTCAGAGGCAACTGGCTGAAAAAGGGGGAGGCCATTCCCAATGGATGAATGGCTGAACAGACATCATGAATAAACCCGGGTTGCGTCAGCGCTTTTGACCTTGCTCCGCCTCCTAATGTGTCTTTTGCTTCTAACACCAACACAGACAGACCTGATCGCTGAAGTTCAATAGCTGCGGCCAGTCCGTTAGGGCCTGACCCTATTACAACACAATCGTACTGTTTCATGACTTTGCGTTCCCACTGGTTTGCTCTTCCAGACCAGAAACTCCACCAGAGACAATAAACTTCATAATATCAGTACTGGAGGCTTCAATGGGAGTTACGCAATGGCTGGGCACAATGAATAAATTACCGGAAAAATTGTAGGAGTGAGGTAGATACACTGCTACCTGATCGATCAGCCCCAACTGCGATAAATCGCTTTGGGTGATAAAACCGGGTTTCTGAATGGCAAGATCCGCACTCAGAGCGACCAGCACCGGACGGTCAAACTTTTTCTTGTCTCCGACGAAGGCTGAAATCAAATCTTTCAACGAAGAATAAATGATGTTCACCAGGGGAAGCCGGGTGAGAAGCTCTTCCAGCAGGTGAAACAAGGGAGCTGCCAACAGGGTAGAGGCCAGATAACCAATCAGCGTGATCGATGCAATGATGGTCAGCAGACCTAAACCGGGTACCGGAATGGAGATGAGGCTATCCAGCCACCGGATACAAACAACCAGAATATATATGGTTAATGCGACCGGAACCACAAAGAGCAGTCCACGGAAAAAGTAGGTAGGTAAGGTTCTGTTCTTCATAGAGGGTATACAATAAAAAAAGGTTTTACCAGTGGTGGTAAAACCTTAAAATACGAAAGAAATACGTTTTATATCGCAATACCGACGAAGGAAAGGAATGCAATTCCCATTAGCCCGGTGATGAGCATGGCAATACCCAGTCCTTTTAGCCCGTCGGGGACATTGGAATATTTAAGTTTCTCCCGGATCGCGGCCAGGGCAATGATGGCTAAAAACCAACCTACCCCAGAAGCGAATCCGTATACGATAGATTCAATAAATGTCTGATCCCGCTGAACCATAAACAGGGAAGATCCCAGAATAGCGCAGTTTACAGCAATGAGGGGCAGAAAAATACCTAAAGTTCCATACAGTGCCGGTGACACTTTCTCAATCACCATTTCTACCAACTGCACCGTAGCGGCAATCACGGCGATGAACATGATAAACTGGAGAAAGCTGAGGTCAACTTCTGCAAACTGCGCGCCTGCCCAACTCAAGGCACCTTCCTTCAGCACAAACTCTTGCAACAGCCAGTTGATAGGCACGGTTAAAGTAAGTACAAAGATTACCGCAGCGCCTAATCCGGTTGCCGTAGAAACCTTCTTAGAAACAGCGAGGAAAGAGCACATGCCCAAGAAGTAGGCAAGTACCATGTTTTCTATAAAGATGGATCGAATCCCTAAATTAATCAGTTCCATAGTTAATTTCTATTATTTATCGTTCTACGTATCCTGTCTTGGTGCGCTGTATCCAGATAAGAAGTCCCAGGATAACAAAAGCACCTACTGGGCTCACCATTAGACCATTCGTCGGGAAATTTTCAATGCCAACGGCTTCAAATACTTTAAACCCAAAAACAGAGGCTGAACCGAGCAATTCGCGGAAGAAGGCCACTGCCAGAATAATCCAGGCGTATCCCAGACCACTGCCCAGTCCGTCTAAAATGGAATCGTACGGTTTATTAGCCTGAGCAAAAGCTTCCAGCCTACCCATCACAATACAGTTTGTGATAATCAGCCCAACGAACACCGTAAGCTCCTTCCAGGCATCGTAAAAGTAAGCTTTCAGCACCTGATCTACCAGCGTTACCAGGGTTGCAACAACCGCTAACTGCACAATAATCCGAACCCGACCAGGAATGAAGTTTCGCATGAGTGAGATGGTCAGGTTGGAAAATACAACCACAAAAACCACCGAGACAGCCATAATCAGGGTAGGGCTCAGTTGAGTGGTTACTGCCAGTGCTGAGCAAATCCCCAGGACCTGAACGGTGATAGGATTATCATCATTCAGAGGGTCAGAAACCAGTCTCTTCCGGCGCTTAGACATAAGCGCCTCACTGGGTTCTTTAACTTTTACGGGTTTATCTACTACTTCAGTTTCTGTACTCATAAGAGTGTCATTAATAAAAAGGTATTACGAAGAATACAAGTAATAATTCGTTTTTTGACTAAACGTCCGTGTATTGACTTTTGCTTTCGGGTTTCTTTACATCCTTACCTGACGCTTGTTCCAGGTAAGGCTCATAGTAACCCAAGTATTTCTGTAACATATTGTTTACGCCCGTGGCGGTAATGGTAGCGCCTGACATACCATCTACTTCATTATTATTGTAGATGCTCGGGTCACCACCTTCACCTTTCACCATTCTTACGGCAACCAACTCGCCCAAGTCATCATAGATTTTTTTGCCTTTGAAGCGTTCCTGTACCTCTATGGTAGTAATCCGGGCACCCAGGCCGGGAGTCTCACCAGCATGGTCAAATACAACCCCTCGTATCGTTTCCATGTCACTTTCCAGAGCAATGTAACCCCAGATATTGTCCCAGAGGCCGTTACCGTATACCGGTAAAATATAGGCTTCCACCTCATCAGAATTCTCCCCCATAAACTTATAGACCGGGTACAGGCGATCTTCCGCAGGCAGTTTAAATTGCTTTCCTACGTCAATAGACTCAGCAGTTACCGTTGCTCCATCTACCTCAGTGATCTCTTCTCCCTGACTGTCTACCACCAGCGATTGAATTCGCTCCTGATAAATGGCCGGGATATCATCTGTCGGCTGAACATCCATAACCGCGCCTAAAATCTTTTTCTGCGTATCCAGTGCCACCTGCATGTCTTGCATGGGTTTTAACCCGATTGCTGAGATGGCAAGTAGTCCGCCCAGTATAATCGTAAGTACGGCGGAAAATATGATGATGTATGTGTTAGACCGTTGCACGTTGTAATCTTCTTTTTTTGTTGGCTTGAATTACATAATGATCAATGAGCGGTGCAAAAACATTCATAAATAGCACCGCCAGCATGATTCCTTCGGGATAAGCGGGGTTCAACACCCGCACAATCACCGTAATGACTCCAATCAGGAATCCGTAAATCCACTTTCCGGTTTCGGTATGTGCAGCCGACACCGGGTCGGTGGCCATGAATACTGCGCCAAAGGCAAAACCTCCCATCACAAGGTGATAGTAAGGGGGCATGCTCATAAATTCGTTGGCCCCGGATATGTTTAGAATAGCGCCCAGCGCAAGAACACCGGCAAAGGCACTGACAATAATTCTCCAGCTACCCACACCGGTAGCAATCAGAATAAGCGCACCAATGAGTGCCATGAGCGTAGAGGTTTCACCGATTGAACCGGGGATAAAACCTATGAACATATTGGTAAAGGTGAACAAACCACTCTGAAAAGCATCCAGCGTGGCTACTACAGACTGGGCACCTTCTGCGACAACAGTCTCGGCAGATAACCCCAGCGCAGTTGCTCCGGAAAACCCATCAGCATACTGAGCATCTCCCAGGTAGTACCAGACATCCCCGGACATATTACCCGGATAGGCAAAATACAGAAACGCGCGGGCCGTCATGGCTACGTTCAGAATATTCATGCCGGTACCTCCAAATACCTCTTTCGCAATGACTACCGAAAAGATCGCCGCCAAAGCTACTTCCCAGAGAGGAATGGTGGGAGGCAGAACCAGAGCGATCAGCATTCCCGTCACCAGGAAGCCTTCGTTGATCGGGTGACGGCGGATAACAGAAAAGACCACCTCAACCAGCCCCCCGGCCGCATACGAAACAATGACTATCGGCAGTACTACCTGTAGTCCGATCAGTACTTTCTGCCCAAAATCGGCCGCTTCGCCAATAGCCAGAAAGTGGGTGTGTCCCACATTGTATATCCCAAAGAGCAAACACGGGATCATAGCAATGACCACCGTAATCATCATGCGCTTCAGATCAATTGCATCGTGGATATGGGTGCCGCGCTTGCCTGATGTGGTGTTGGGAGTAAACATAAAGGTTTCTCCCGCTTCAAAGGCGTAATAAAACTTCTCTAACTTTCCTCCTTTTTCAAACAGAGGTTTTTGCTTGTCCAGCAATTTCCGTAAAGCATTCATATTAACTAGTCTCTCGAATTAAATTAATTCCTTTTCGGATAATGCCTTGTATGTCGTGTTTGGAAACATCAATGAACTCGCACAGAGCCACATCTTCTTCAATCACTTCATAAATACCGAGCGTCTCCATATCATCGTAGTCTTCCGCCAGGATGGCTTTAAAAAGGTATTCGGGGAGAATATCCATCGGTATTACTTTCTCATAAATTCCGGTTTGAACAAACGCTCGTTCTTCACCCTTAATGTTGGAATTTAGTACGTATTCCTTCTTCGAAGAATTCAAAAAGGAAAGTAACCCCAGCGCTCTGTGAAAACTTAACTTATCGGTCGTTGGTTTCATCCAACCCAGAAATTCGTATTCATTTCCTTCCGGAATCACGGTGATCTGGTGGTGGTGAAACCCGAGGTAACCGTCGGATTCAATTTTCTCTCCGGTCAGCACATTGCCGGAAATGTAGCGCACGTTTTTATGATCAATTTTCCCCTCTATGATTTTATCAATACATGCTCCCTGGTAGGTTTTGTAATACTGAGGCTTTTTCACTTCAGAACCCGCCAGGCTAATCACTTTGGTGGTATCGTAGGTGCCGGTTAGAAACAGTTTTCCGATCTGGGTAACCCCGTAAGGATCGAGGGTCCACACAATCTGGCCTTTTCCGAGAGGGCTTACATGATGAATATGCACTCCTACATTACCTGCCGGATGCGGACCGGAAAACTTCGTAGTCTCTACGCCTTTCACATCGGAAAAGGTAGAAGATACTTCGGCCGAGGCGTTGATGCCCAGGTGAACTTTGCCACTGGTGAGTTTTTTCAAAATCTCAATACCGGCCGAGAAGAAGTTGGCCTGCCCTTTGAGCAGCACCTCATAGTCGGGAGCCAGCGGGCTGGTGTCGAAGGTAGAAATGAAAATATCTTTGGGGGTATCTGCCGGATCAGCTACGATACCATAAGGGCGCTGGATAATCTGGGGCCAGACGCCGCCTTTCAGCATTTGCGCCAGGGCATCTTCCTTGCTGATGGCAGACAGATCCGATACGGTATACTGTTTGAATTCTTCGTATACCATGGCATTATCCGCCAGGATTTTGACTTCCAGCAGCTTGCGCTTTTCACCTCGCTTTATCTCTACCACCTCCCCGCTCACGGGGGCGCAGTACATCACTTCACTTTTCTTTTTATCAAAAAGGACCGGAGTACCTGCTTTTACGGTGTCGCCCACATTTACTACTACTTTAGGGCGTAGCATGCCGGGAAAATCAGTGGGTTTGATGGCGAAGGTGTCGGATTGAGGGGTTTCGCCCACTACTTTTTCTGGTTTCCCAGCTAAGTTAATCTCAAATCCGCGTTTCAGTTTGATATGATTTGGCATTGAAGGTAAGAACGCTTTATGTAAATGACCAATCGTTAAAATCGCAGCAAAAATAATTAAAATCAGGGAATAACCTGAATAATAATCCAGAAGTTATCATAAGGTTTATATACCCCGGAAACTCTTGTTTTATGTTGTGACCGCCAGCGGTTTGCCAATGGCCCGTATACCGTTGGCTACCTGTTCCATCAACCACATGGGCGTAGAGGTTGCTCCGCATACTCCCACCGTGGTGGCTCCGTCAAACCAGGCCGTCTCTAATTCTTCTTCGTTGGCAATAAAATAACTCCGTTCGTTCTCCGACCGACAGACACTGTATAAGGCTTTGCCATTAGAGCTTTTTTTGCTACTAACAAATACAATTACGTCTTGTTCATTAGAAAACCTTCGTAGCTGGGGCTCGCGGTTAGATACCTGACGGCAGATGCTGTCGTTGGCATTGAACACCACGGTATCCAGATGATTTTGAGCAGCTTGCAGGCGTTCCTCAATGAGCGCTTTGATCCGGTAAAACCCTTGGGTGCTCTTGGTGGTCTGGCTAAAGAGTGTCACCGGTTTGGTAAAGTCTATCTTATCCAGGTCTTCGTCTTTCATCACAATAATGGCTTTGCCCCGTGTTTGCCCGGTAAGCCCAATCACTTCGGCATGGCCGGGCTGCCCGTAAATAACAATCTGCCCTTCCATGGTCTGCATGTTATCAAACGCATTCTTCACCCGGTTCTGAAGTTTAAGTACTACTGGACAGGAGGCATCGATAAGCTCAATATTATTGCGTAATGCCGTCTGGTAGGTTTCCGGCGGCTCGCCGTGGGCGCGAATCAGCACCTTGCAGTCGTGTATCTTTTCCAGATCCTCCCGGGAAATGATGCGTAATCCTTTCTGATACAGGCGGTTTACCTCCATGTCGTTGTGTACGATATCTCCCAGGCAGTATAACTGCTGCTCTCCTTCCATCTCATCCTCTGCCATCTGAATAGCGAATTCAACGCCAAAACAATATCCTGAATTTTTGTCTATGGTAACCTCCATAAATGGTGGGTTTGGTTAATTTATTATGATCGTATGGCTTGCCGGGCTAATGTAATGATCTGCGCTATCTGCTCATCAAAAGTCAGATGGGTGGTATCCACCTCTACGGCATCGGCCGCTTTTACGAGCGGGTTTTCGGTACGGGTGGTGTCAATGCGATCTCGCTCGGCCAGGTTCCGGGCAATCTCATCCAGGGGAACCTTCGTGCCTTTCTCGGCCAGTTCAATTTGCCGCCTACGTGCCCGCTCATTCAGCTCGGCGGTCATAAATACTTTGACTTCCGCCTGCGGAAACACATTGGTGCCGATATCTCGCCCGTCCATCACCACGCGTTTGTCTGCTCCCATATTCCGTTGTAATTCAACCATGGCTTTTCGTACCAGCGGAACGGCACTTACCGCACTTACCTGCTCAGAAACAGCCATACTACGAATCTCCTGTTCAACGTTTTCACCGTCCAGATAAGTTTCGTAAACCGGGTGGGATGCCTGGGGAATTGCTTTAAAATGAATATGGATCTGCGGAAGAGCCGCCACAACTGCCTCGGTGTCCGATATCTTAATGTTGTTGCGGAGTAGATAGAAGGTCACAGCCCGATACATGGCACCCGAATCGATATAGGTATAGTCCATCGCATGGGCCACCGCTTTGGCGGTCGAGCTTTTTCCACAACCGGAATATCCGTCTATCGCAACGATAATGTCTTGTGGCATAAGGTACCTTACGGTTTAGCAATCGTGTATGGGACAGGGGATCGGCCCTCGCTTCGGAAGTTTACGAGGCTTACTGCTGCGGCATCCGCCCAACAGTAGCGTCGATACAATCATCACAATCATCGTCTTCCGCAAAATGCGGCGCCCCACCATAACAACCTGTTTTTCCATGATTCGCTGCAAATGTACTAAACAATCTGATACCTCAACGGCCTGAAGCAAATGAATTCCGGCCGAAAACTTACCTATAACGAATCTTAACAAAAAAGCGTACTGCAAAGGCTTGTCTTTTTCTCTGCATCAGAGATTTCAAAGTTTCTAAACAAAAAAGTGAAACCACGGAATCAAACCTTATGCAGACAAAAGCATACGACCCCGGGCATCGGCCTGAATGACCCACATTTTAGGATGAATAACCCTGTTTTGGGGCTTGATAACAGCAATTTATCTATATTTTATAAAAATAATCCACTATTTGAGACCGTTTGGGAGTTTTTTAAATCCTTTCTTAGTAACTTGCCGTCATATTCATTGAGGGAATCGCTTCTGGTTTTGGCATAATGCGTTGAAAGCCCTTAAATCCCGCCAAAACTGCATGAATTTTCGATAATTAGATAGTATTTAAAAAAAATGATAATATTGTTCACACTTTTTTGAAACCTTTATTATTGTGAAACGTGTTTAGTGTTAAAAGAACACAATTGCGAAGAAAAGCAATTTTCTTCGTCACATATAAAGGTTTTTGATTGAGTAGTTTTAGGTTGTTGTATTAGTAGTGAAAAAAGTGATCCTCTTAGGTTCACTTTTTTTTTGTCCTTTCTCGTACATTTGATATATGATTTATTTATCTGTTGAGTCGCTCACCAAACATTACCTCACCACCGAAGGGCGGGAGAAGTTCCTGTTCCGAAATATTTCTTTAGGCATTGAGCAGGGCCAGAAGGTCGCGCTGGTCGGGATTAACGGTTCGGGCAAGTCTACCTTGATGAAGATTATTGCCGGCCAGGAAGTGCCCGACAGTGGGGAAGCGGTGCTTTCGCAGGGGGTGCGTATGGCTTTTGCCGAGCAGCAACCGCAGTTTGCGCCCGGAGATACGGTCATCACCTTTATCTATAATAGCGATGATCCTACCCTGACTTTATTAAAAGAATACCGCCATATCCTGCACCATAACCCGGCCGATGAGGGCCTGGCCGACCTGATCCAGCAGATCGACAGCCGCAATGCCTGGGATTATGAGAGCCAGATTGAGCAGATCCTCGGCCAACTGGGTATTTACGATCTGGACAAACCCGTCGCTCAGCTTTCCGGTGGACAGCGCAAGCGGGTAGCCCTGGCCAAGGCATTGATTGAAAAGCCGGACTTTCTGATCCTGGATGAGCCCACCAACCACCTGGACCTGGAAACCATTGAGTGGCTGGAGAATTACCTTTCGGCCCAGAACATGTCCCTGTTGCTGGTGACGCACGACCGCTATTTTTTAGAGCGGGTGACCAATGAGATTGTGGAGCTGGATCGGGGAGAGGTATTCCGTTATCAGGGCAAATACGCGTATTTTCTGGAGAAGAAAGCCGAACGTATGGCCCAGCAGCAGGCAACCGTAGACAAAGCCCAGAACCTGCTGCGCAAGGAACTGGACTGGATGCGCCGCCAGCCCAAGGCGCGGGGTACCAAGGCCAAGTACCGGGTAGAGGCGTTTTACGACTTGCAGGAGCAGGCTACCCAGCGAACGGAAGACGGCAAGGCCGAACTGAGCATGCAGGGACAGCGGCAGGGAAAGAAGATCCTGGAGATTGAAAACCTCAGCAAATCTTATGATGGTAAGCTGATCATCGATGATTTTTCCTATACCTTTCGCCGCAAAGACCGCATCGGCATCATCGGGCCCAATGGCTCGGGGAAGACGACCTTCCTGAATATGATCACCCAGCAACTGGCTCCCGACACCGGAACCATGGAGCTGGGCTCTACCACGGCCTTTGGCTATTACACCCAGCAGGAGATGTCTTTCTCCGACGATCTGCGCATGATTGACGTGGTGAAGGAAGTGGCCGAAGTGATTGACGTGGGCAAGGGGCAGGTCATCACCGCCTCCCAACTGCTGCAACGGTTTCAGTTTTCTACGGATATGCACTACCAGCGAGTGAAAAACCTAAGCGGAGGGGAGAAGCGACGCCTGCAACTACTGCGGGTGCTTATGCAGAACCCCAACTTCCTCATCCTGGATGAGCCGACAAACGACCTGGACTTAATTACCCTGAATATTCTCGAAGACTTTCTCTTCCAGTTTGATGGCTGCCTGATCCTGGTCACGCACGACCGTTATTTTATGGACCGGCTGGTCGATCACATGTTTATATTCAGCCAGGAGAGTGGACATATTCAGGATTTCCCCGGTAACTATACCGATTACCGTAGTGACCGGCAGAGCAGCCGCCCTTCGGAGACCGGGAAGAAACCGGCTTCGGGAGCTACTTCCCCCAAGGCGACTCCGGCAGCGCCCGCCCCGAAAACAGAGGATGCCAAAGGCCGGAAACCTTCTTATAAAGAGAAGCGGGAGTACGAACAGCTGGAACAGGAGATTGATCGGATGGAAGCCGAAAAAGAAAAGCTGATGGAGCAACTGGCCCAGCTATCCGCTTCCGGGCAGGCTGACCATGCGGAGCTTACGGAAGCTTCCCGGCAACTGGAGCAACTAACGCAGGCGCTGGAGGACAAATCGAACCGCTGGCTGGAATTGGGCGAACTGATGGAACAAAGCTAGCCGAGCGGGGGTTAGCGCATAGCGATGGCATCTACCCGGCACAAGGCACTCACCCCCGGCTTCAACTGGTTTCAGCAACAGGGCTGGTCTCCCTTTCCGTTTCAGCAGGAAGTATGGGAGGCGTATTTGAACGGCGAGAGTGGTTTGCTCAATGCCCCGACCGGCAGTGGTAAAACCTATGCGCTGTGGATTCCCTGTCTACTGGAGTTTATCCGGCAGCACCCCAAAGACTTTACGGAACGTTCGGCCAATGGCTTACATGTCATCTGGATTACTCCGCTCAAAGCCCTGGCCAAAGACATTCATCTGGCCATGGAACGGGCGGTGGAGGGAATGCAGCTTTCCTGGCAGGTGGCGGTGCGCAGTGGCGACACTTCTTCCGGCGAACGGCAGAAGCAGCTTCGGCGCATGCCCGAATGCCTCATTACCACTCCGGAAAGTCTGCACCTGCTGCTGGCCCAGAAGCAGAACAGCCGCTACTTCAAATCCCTGCAATGTGTGATCGTAGATGAGTGGCACGAGCTGCTGGGTACCAAGCGGGGAGTACAAATGGAACTGGCTTTGTCCCGACTGCGGGCGTTGCGGCCTGCCCTCAAAACCTGGGGAGTGTCGGCAACGATCGGTAACCTGGAGCAGGCCGCTGAGGTACTGTTAGGTGCATCCCGCCCATCCAACCACCGGATTGTCCGCTCAGATATTGAGAAGAAGATTGTGGTGGAGTCTATTTTACCGGATGAGGTGGAGAAATTCCCCTGGGCGGGGCATCTGGGCATTCGGATGCTGCCCAGGATTCTGCCGATTGTGGAGGAAAGTCGCACCACCTTATTGTTCACCAATACCCGCGCCCAAACCGAGATCTGGTACCAAACCCTGCTGGCGAAGGTGCCCGACCTGGCCGGACAGATGGCCATGCACCATGGTTCTCTGGACCCGCAGGTACGCACCTGGGTAGAGGAAGCTTTGCACCAGGGTATTTTAAAGCTGGTCGTTTGCACCTCCAGCCTGGACCTGGGCGTAGACTTTCGTCCGGTGGAAACGGTGATTCAGGTGGGGAGCCCGAAGGGGATCTCCCGATTTCTGCAACGGGCCGGGCGAAGCGGCCACCAGCCGGGTGCTACCAGCCGTATTTACTTTTTACCAACCCACGCCCTGGAACTGCTGGAGTCGGCGGCGCTTCAGGAGGGCATCCGGCAGAAAGTAGTGGAATCGCGCAAGCCGCTGGAGCGGGCGTACGATGTGCTGGTGCAGTACCTGGTGACGCTGGCGGTGGGTGAAGGCTTCCGCCCGGATGAACTGTGGAAGGAGATTACGGCTACTTATGCCTACCGGGAGCTAACGAACGAGGAGTGGGAGTGGGCCTTACGCTTTATCACCACCGGGGGAGACAGCCTGGGGCAGTACGATGAGTTTGCTAAAGTGGAAGTGGAAGACGGTACCTATAAAGTGACTTCCCGCCGTACGGCTTTGCGCCACCGGCTGTCTATCGGTACCATTGTGAGTGATCCGGTGCTGAAGGTCAAGTACGTTGCGGGTGGCTACATCGGTACGATTGAGGAAAGCTTTATCTCCCGCCTCAACAAGGGGGATAACTTCTGGTTTGCCGGACGCAACCTTAAGCTGGAACGCATTAAAGAAATGACGGTGCTGGTGCGGAAAGCCCGGGGTAAAAACGGGGTGGTGCCTCGCTGGTCGGGCGGACGTCTGCCGCTGTCTACCCCCCTGGCGCAGATGATTCGCCTCAAGCTGGACCATTACCTGCAAGGGGGCTACGCCGACCGGGAGTTGATCGCCCTGGAACCTTTACTGGAGTTGCAACGGGAATGGTCGGCCCTGCCGGACCAGCGGCACTTGCTGATGGAGCGCTTGCAGACGGCGGAAGGCTACCACGTGTTCTTCTATCCCTTTGCCGGACGGGCGGTGCATGAGATACTGTCAGCGCTGGTGGCCTGGCGTATCAGTCAGGTGCAGCCGATTTCCTTTTCTATTGCCATGAACGATTACGGCTTCGAGCTGCTCTCGGACCAGGAGATTCCCCTGGAAGAAGCGTTGGAGCTGGATTTGTTCGGCACGGATCATTTGCTGGACGATGTGCTGGCCAGTGTGAACAGCACCGAGATGGCCCGCCGCCGCTTCCGGGAGATTGCGGCCATTGCCGGGCTGGTCTTTCAGGGCTACCCGGGCAAGTACATTGGTAATCGCCATTTACAGGCGTCGGCCCAGATCATCTACGATGTGTTTTGCCAGTACGATGCCGACAACCGCTTACTGGCGCAGGCCCTGGACGAAGCCTTGTACCAGCAGGTAGAGCACGCCCAACTGGCCGATACGCTGCGGCAGATTAACCAACAACACTTTCTGATCCGGCACCCGCCCCGGCCTACTCCCTTCGCTTTTCCCCTGCTGGTAGACCGGTTGCGCGAGAAGGTGAGTTCCGAATCCTTGGAGGATCGTATCCTCAAGATGCAGCAGCAGCTGGAAGCCTACGCGGCCAATGGGGAGGCATAGTGGGATGTGACCGGAGCACTACCAGTAGGTCTACCTTAAAGTGAACTATGCTTTAGGTCTTAATTACTGGAAAACCGTACAACCTTTTGACTTTCATATTGGCAGTCCTCTAGCCGGACAGGCTTCTACTTTTTCCATTGATGAAAAAGTAGACAAAAAATCTAGGAAAGCTTGAAACTCGCTGCGCTCAGACAGCAAGCTTTCCCCTTTGATAAAGGGATACGTCGTAGTTCTAATGAGGAATGAATCTGGAAAATATCAGATTATTGTTGCCTGCCTGCTTACTTAGTAGCCGTAGTTGGTAGGGGCGGGTGGCTGATAGTTTGACCCTTGCGCCTGGGGGTACGCCCCCGGAGCGTTGGATGGATCGTTATTGGCAGACCCATTGGGGTAACCACCATTGGATTGTACCGGCGGCGGCGTCTGCCTCATCGGTTGCGACTGGTTATTGGCCGGAAACGGCTGGTTACCGGGCTGGTACTGCGGAGGTTGTTGCCCGGACTGCGGCATGGGTTGGGCGTAGGGGGCCTGCGGCAGGGGGGAAGCGTACTGATCCTGCGGATAGTAGTAATCATCCGGGGGCTGCGTAGTGCCCGGATCAAGCAGCCCGTAGGCGGCAATCATGCCCAGGGAGGCGACCCAGACCAGTGTTTTCATAGCACCAAGTTTAGAGAAATAAGTACGAATGGCATTGTCAGAAGATTTCATCGTCGTATGTGTTATATGGTTTTAATAGGAGTTGACTATGTATTGCGGAGGTGTTGAAAAGGTCATCACCCTCGAAGAAACAAGTGTTTATTGAAGCAGATAGCGGCAAAAGCAAAAAAGATACTTATTGCCTGATACCTTGCTTCACCCTCAGAGCGTAGGGTTCAGTAATAAGATGAGGAACAACAACAGCAACAGGGTGATGGTGACCAGCAGCAATGAAATGCCTACCACGCGCCAGTTAGATAACTGGGTGCCTTCCTCCGCCTGTAAAAGCTGGTCTACGGCCTCCTTCTGATAACGGTCAAACAGGCGATTGGCCAGGAACATAAACAAGAGCGGAAATATCACACCGGGAATTTTGTCGGTGGCTCCTTCGGGTGCGGCGGCCAGCGCTGATAAGAAAGCAACCGTGATGAGCATGCCCAATACCTGGGTTCTGCGGGCCAGGTCGGCTCGACCGATGGCTTTAAAGTTTTGCGATAACAGATAACCCCCGGCCAATGGTCCGCCGATAAAGGTGCCTAATCTGACTCCGATGGCTGAATACACTTTTTTCATGATGGTAAGCTTTTAAAATTAGGTTTACCCATGTATCGCCCTGAGCGGGCAAAGGTCATCAGCCCCCGGTAAAAAAAATGCCGGTAGGTGGTATGTAGCGCCAAAGTGGCAGACTTGAGTGGCTTACCGGGACTTATCGGAGGAAGACGGTACCAGGTTGGTGTCGGGCATCGGCCAGCCATTGAGTGGGGAGCTGGGCCAGGTCGGCGGGCAGGTGCTCGGGGTGGAAAAAGCGCAGCTCCCGGGTTTCCCCATTCACAAAGTGCAGATCAACCGGCTCGGTGAAGCGGGCCTCAAAGTAAGTGGTAACGTACTGCACGTGGCGGTCGTCATAATAATAGGTTTGGGAAATGGGGGAGGAGTAGACCCCGATGAAGCGGACGATTTCGGCCCGGGCCTGGGTTTCTTCAAAGATCTCCCGCCGCAGGGCTTCCTCCACCGTCTCGCCAAACTCCACATGCCCCGAGAGAATGCACCACTGCCCCACATCGCCCCGCTTTTGCAGCAGTAATTCTCCTGCTTCGTTGAAGATGATGGCGGCTACGGCAGGTAAGATTTGTTGAGGATGCTTCATGGCTAAAAGGATTTTAGCACCAAGATAAAGTTTTGTATGGCCAGAAGAAAAGACCCGCCCCCATTTATTAATAAAACACAATGGGGCAGGGCTTGGGTGCTGCCTATGGTAAGGAAACCACCCCCGGCTGGGTGGGGAGCCAAACAGCATTGGGTAAAATATCCTAAACCTGCTGCGGGCTTTCGCGCATCTGGTGCGGCGGGGCGATTGCACTGCCCGGCAGAAAAGTACAAAAAAGCAGGCGGTAAAAACGAGCTAAGTGACTGACTTACGGGCAAATAGCACCCATGTACCAAAGCGCCGAAGCCTCGGTGGCCAGGCTGCCGGAATGGTGGTAAACTTGCAACCGTATGAAGAAGATAGCATTGTTGACTTACTAAAATTGAAGCGCCTTATGAGTATCCCGTATAATGTAGTATCCAAGATCAACCCCGCCCGGCCGGAGGACCCACCCAAGTACTATGCCGTAGCCAACAGCAGCGGGGATGCCGACTTCCGGGCGATGGCCGAAGCCATTGCCGAGATTACCACCGTGAGTGTACCCGATGCGATTGCCGTGCTGGAATCGTTGGTGATGATTATCCCCCGGCATATTGAGCGGGGCGAGATTATCCGGCTGGGCGAACTGGGCTCCCTGCGGGTGACCATCAGCAGTGAGGGTAGTGAGCACGAAGGGGAGGTTAACGCCAGCAATGTGAAGAAGGCCAAATACAACTTTGTACCCGGCCCCCGACTGAAGAAGACACTGAAGGTACTGGACTATAAGAAGATAAAGAAAACCGAAGCCCCCCCGATCAACGAGGGACCCGTGATACAATAAACACCTTAGACCAACGCCGGACGAAGAACCCGGGGGCAGTAGCCTTCGGGTTTTTTTATTCGATAGCCTCCCAACCACCCGATTTTCCTCGAAAAGCTCCTCAGGAGTTGCGAAAAAGCTGGCCAGCTTTTAAAAAAAGGTGGCCGGGAGTTGGAGAAGTTCTCCTCATCTTTTCAAAAAAGCTCTAAAGAACTCGAAAACCCTATCCCAAACGCCCTTTTCGACCGCGCATACCAGAAAACCCCTTGCTTTCCTATACCCTTACCGTGAGTTAGCTAATTTCAACTTAGATTAGTTTAATCAAAAAGTGGATTAACGTTCTGTATAAGATGTCTTAGCCATCCCGCAGGGTGGCTATGCATTTTATACCTTTTTGTATGCTGTGCTTCTCTATGGACGGAGCATAATGTTTAAATTATTAATTATTACTTCTTTATCTTCATTCAATCCAATTACTGCTTTGATAGACTTTTCATCAGTTGATATTTGAGATGAATTTGTTATTTCCGACAAACTACAATCCCAGTGTTCGCATAGGGCTTTAGTCACTAATCCTTCCAAACTACTCGAAAAATTGTTTTCATCACCAAGATGTTTTTCTTCAGGCCACCATACATAATAATCAATGCTCCCAGTTTGTAGAATTCCAGGCGTACCCATAGATACCCAAATTACATCTTCATTGAAATCAATCTTACAATTATGATCCCTTTCATAGAGATAAATTGCTGCATCTTGAACTATGTAATATTGATTTAGATTTGATTGTTTTATGATATTTAATAATTCATCATAATTCAGTGCTCCACTCTTATGCTGTGCTACTTTTACAGCTCTAGTCTCACCTCCGCAAGCTCTTATGATAGCAGAACAATTAAGTTGGGTTTCAATACCTAGATCTAATTTAGCAAGTAAATCCGCTTGATTGCTAGACCATTCTTTTAACTTAATTGATGATATTATAGGCAACCCTATGTCTCTTGAAGCCCTGTCAGGTTTACCCTTAAACAAACCTATTAGTCCTGTCAATTGACAAGATCTCAAACCTCCTATTGTAACAATTCCAACATTAGGGAAGAAATTTTTATTCTTTATATTTTGCTCTTCTCCGTATATAAAACCTCTGCCAACAATACCAGCTTCCTCATCATCAATTATTTGCATATGTGTAGATAATTGATCAATAAATACCTTTTCTTTTTTTGAAAGCGAAGAATAATTAGAGTTTCCTATAATTCTTTTGATGACATCTACGGCAGGAATTGTAATCCAATCATTAGCGTTTATTACTCGCTCAATTTTCCCATTTTCTCGAATGTCAATATTACAGTCAATAGCAGGACAAAGTGATTCAATCAATTCAGATAAGGAAATGCGCTCATACCAATTAGATCTTTTTTCTAATAATCTTCTGATTGTCTTTGAATCTACCCAAATCCTTATGCGAGTGCCACCATCTTTAATTATTTCATCTTTAACAGCAGGTCGTAGTATCGGCCTTGACTTAATACCATGATTAAATTCAAGTGTGAGTGAGTTATTTCTAGCATCTTCAAATCTTTTTGAGGTTACACATACTTTAGCGCCTAGCATAAAAACAGAAAAAAAACCTATACCGTATTGGCCTGTAGAACTAAAACCTTTAGATTCTAATCCTGGAAGTTCTTCATGCATTAACGATGTGCCCCAGAATGATTCTCCAAAGTCTAAAAAAGGACCAGTAAGAACTTTAGGAGACATTCCTATACCATTATCTTGAATTTCTATAAATTGCCCCTCATCATCTTCTCCTAGTTCAAAAATTATATTCCCAAAATCCGCAGACTCCTCTTCTAACATTCTTCTTGCTCTTATAGCATCTGAAGCATTTTGAATTAGCTCCCTTATAGGAACCAGTGCATTGTCACCATAAAGCTGTTTTCCACCTAAATTGCCAACAAGTTTAGCAACATTAGTAACCTTGATTTTGGTGTCAACGGGTTGCCATTTATCAACTGTAATCAATTTTGATAACCTTTTAGGGTCTTCAATAGAAGCAACCCCAATAGCATTAAACCTTTTACGATTTGAGTCAGCTAATAATGAATCAACTTCTCTTAACTCATTATCTACCATTTTCAGAGTATCATAACAAATCCACCAACTATCAACTTCGTCTATTTGGAAAGGAGATTTGGATGAAAAAATAACCCTATTTCGTTCTAGTCTAGGTTGATATAATTTTTGTTGAAAATTCCAGTGTTTATCAGAGTAGTTAGAAGGTTTTCTGATTGTTCTTAAAAAAGAAGGAGCTCGTCTATCATCAATTTGAATTGCATCGGCTATTCGGAGAATACAGGCAAGTTTTACAGGGTCTATTGTCCAATCAACAGGGAATTGACTTAATGCGCCTAGTTTTGATGGTAGTTTTTGCTCCAATTCATCCACTGACCACCAATGACTGTGAGCTATCAAACCTATTATATTACCATATGATTCTCTAAGTATGGATATCTCAATCAAGAATTGATCTTCATCCTTCTCGTTTTTCCACTTAATTAATGCCAACTCTTCAGCTTGTTTAGCATGTAGTAATCTGAGAACATTTTCTAAAGCAAACTTTTCTAGTTCAGCATCAATGTTTTGAAAATCATTATCTTGTATTGTTCTGTTATACTTCTTTCTAAATGCTGCCGAAATTGAATCCAACCATATTGGTTCTTTTTTTAATTCATCAATACCTTTTGGGTAGGCCGCTAAGCCCATTCCTAAGTCATGTATTAAAAATGCACCTCCAAGTACAAATGCTTCAGCTGGGTTAAGCCTATCTTCTTCTGATATTATAAGATCTGCTGTTTCCCAAAGAGCATCAATATGTGTTATATCGTGAACAGTAAATTCTGGTAAATATGAACCAATTTCAGTAGCAAGTACCTTGGATCTTTCCCGAAAACTTTCAAAACCAACTCTTAAGATTTCTCTTTGTTTTTCATTCGGGTCTGGCTCAAGTTGTTTAGAGAGAGTATTTTGCCATAACTTAATTTGTTCAAACCTGTTCATGTATTGTTTTTATTGCCATTGCATAGAACGAGTGGATATACGCCATATGGCGGTTATATTTCTTATAGCAGCAATATACTGAAGAGGAAAAGGCATTCCAAGGCAGGCTTCTCCCATAGCGTAGTTTTGTCGTCTTGCTGGGGTGGGAAGCACGCGTGGCAAACGGTGCGCTAGAGTGGTATACACTTCATTTCTGAACCTCTTTACTTTTAAAGTCCGTAATGGTCTTTCCATCATACCGATACACCCCGTTTCCAGATCCAAACCAAATACTTCCATCGTTCGCTTCCACAATTCCATGAAGAGCTGGCGGTACTGAGATGATTTCGGTTACTGTAGGGTTTTCGTTGTACAAGGTCTCTGCATCATAACGGGAAAGTGCCCAGACGTCATAATTTACTCCACCAGTAGTCCAGATGTTTCCTTTTTTATCTTCGATGATCGCATAAATACCCCTTTCTGATACCTTTGTAAAGGTGCTGCCATCATAGCGCCAAAGGCCATGGGAACCGAACCAAATATTGCCTTTTCTATCTTCGATGATTGACCAAACGTTGTTAAACGCTTTGCCATTGTTGTTCTTTAAAACGGTAAACGTTTTTCCATCATAAAAACATGGTTCCCCCCTTGTACCAAACCATAATTTCCCGGTTTTGTCTTCCATGATAGTAGTAAGATCATTACTGGAAAGTCCTTCTTTCGTGGTAAAATTTCGAAAAGATTTCCCATCGTAACGGCTTGCCCCACCTCCCGTGGCGAACCAAATATTACCGGCTTTGTCTTCATAAATAGAAAAAACCATATTACTAACAAGTCCCTCCCTGGTTGTGAAATGTTGGAAGGTTTTGCCATTGTAATGATAAACTCCGGAATCAGTGGAAGCGAACCAAAGGTTTCCACTTCGATCTTCCATCGCGTCCCAGTATCTGTGCGGATCTATTTTACTATAGGTGAGATTCGTAAACGATTTTCCATCGTAGCGAAAAACACCACCCCATGATGCAGCAATCAAAATGTTTCCGTTTCTATCTTGCCTTACATTCCGAACCATACTTATAGGCACCTGGGAGGTAGCCGCCTCTTTAAGCCCAGACTCGGAGTAGCCATTGTGTGCTTTACTGAAATTATCTTGTGGAACGTCTGTTTGGCTTTGTCCGCAGGAGGTGTGAAAGACAGACATTACGAGCAGGGCATACGCGTATTTCATCATTGGCAACATAAAAGGATTTCATATATACATTGATTGTACACTACTTAAGTTATTGCTGTAATACCAGATTTTTCAAATTAATACTACCACAAGAAATTTCTTCTTCGCCTATTATTGAGGGTGGTGCCTGGCGGTTATATACTGAAACTCTATAAAAAAGATCTTGCCCTTTAAGGATAAGTCCTGTTCGCAATATGTCACCACCATCAACATCACGTGATCCTTCAGTTACCAGGCCAAGTTTTAGAACATAAAAATCACTCGATTCTTTTGGGTTAATGGTTCTTTTCAACGAAGATGGTTTATGAATACTTTTATCTAAAAAAGACTCTAAATTGGTCAGTCCATAATTAAACAAGCCTTCTTTATCAAGTGTCATGGTGTCGGGAGGGACCGATAGTTTAAAGTATTTACCAGGCGCAGATGGAACCTCGTATGAATCCAGAAAGTCAATCTTCAATTCTAGCGGATGATCCGTTTCATTGATTATCCGGGTCCAAAATACAGCATACGCATATACTTCGCCATTGGGGGCAGTGTATCGTGATCCACCTCTCGGAAAACAGTTTTCTATGATCAGGTGCTTCCCGACAGCATCAGTATACTCATACTTGGTATGAAAATTAGGATCATCAGATTCGGTAGAAAAGACTCTCTCTTTGGTTGCTGACTTGGTATTTTCTTTTGAAAGGTCTGTTTTGTTTTGGCCTTCACAGGAAGTGCCAAAAACAAGCACCAGGAACAAAGCACCTACGGGTATGTACTTCATAATTATTATTTAAAGCCCCTTTTTACTTTTAAAGTCCGTGATAGTCTTTCCATCATAACGATGTACCCCACCTCCAGAGCCGAACCAAATATTTCCATCATCATCTTCTAAAATCCCCAAAAGCATTGCTGGTCGTGACTGTGACATGATTTCGGTTACCGTGGGCTTTTCATTGTACAAGGTGTTTGTATCATAACGGGAAAGTGCCCAGACGTTCCCATAGCGTTTTACTTCACCCGTAGTCCAGATGTTTCCTTTCTTATCTTGGATTATTGCATAGGCCCCTCTCTGCGATACGTGTGTAAAAGTGCTGCCGTCATAACGCCAAAGACCATCGGCACCGAACCAAATATTGCCTTTTCTATCTTCGATGATTGACCACACGTTGTTAAACGCTTTGCCATCGTTGTTCTTTAAAACAGTAAATGTTTTTCCATCATAAACGAACATATCTTCGCCTTGGGCACCAAACCAAAGCTTACCGGTTGAGTCTTCAAGCAGTAAACGAATATGGTTACTGGGAAATCCATCTTTTGTGGTAAACGTCCGAAAAGATTTCCCATCGTAACGGCTTGCACCGAACCAGATATTACCGGCTCTGTCTTCATAAATATGAAGCGCTGAACTAATACCAGTCCCATCCTTTGCTTTAAAGAGCTTAAACCCTGTCTGTCTGGCAGGCTGGAAGTAAACACCCGAATCTTGGGAAGCCAACCAAAGGTTTCCTTTTCTATCTTCCAACACATCCCAGAAGGTCGGCCACTCTATGGTACTTGTCATATTGGTAAAAGTTGTTCCATCGTATCGATAAACACCTACATAAGAAGCAATTAAAATGTCACCGTTTTTTGCTTGCCTTACATTCCGAACCATACTCATAGGTACCTTTGAAGCGGCCGCCTCTTTAAGTTGAGACTCGGATAATCCTGATCTATGGTTCCTGTTATTTTGTTCTGGTACGCTTGTTTGATCTTGTCCGTAGGCGGTGTGAAAAACAGAAATTAAAAACAGCGCAAATACGTGAATATATTTCATGAATAGTCAGCCGGTTTATTTCTGTAAACCTATAGCCAAAGGGTATTGATCTCCAATAAAATAGTGTAAAATGAATTGTAAAAAATGTAAAATCTACCGCACGGCGTCCGCTGTCATCTATGCCGCAACGATAGATTTTCCCTTATATTCATTAAACCTGATCCTCTTTAATTTCCACCGATCAAAAAGACTGCGAATTTTACACCAAGGGGGCGTTCTTACAGTGGCGTACAACGCCTATCTATGTGCGAGACGGAAGGTTAGAAGGCACTAACCTTCCGTCTCGCACATAGCCTCGCCTACGCGGACCGGCCTTGATTTAAAATTATTAATTGTGGCGGACTAGGCGTCCCCGACTGGGCGTCCCCGACTAGGCGTCCCCGACTGGGCGTCCCCGACTTTCCAATACACACGAAAGTTTCCTGACCGATAAAACTCCATTCATTCATAGCATATGTTACATGTTTTTTCATTTTTGGATTTGGATATTTTGTTAGAAATACCTAACTATATGTTAGAAATAAATAACATCACTATGAAAGCAAGAAATTTAGCAATCACTAAGTTCATTGTGGCTGGAGTGCTTCTGGTATTTTCCGGAGCCTTTTTTATGCAGTCACCAAAACCCTTCCCGGAATTGATTTTTGGTATTGCCGGGTTTATGCTAATCTTGGCTATGTTTGCCATATATACCGGTATGCAGGCACTTCGGGATGCAAAAGAAGGTCTTAATGTCGAGGATGAGCTATCAAAAAAAATATCAGAAAAAGCAGCAGCCAAGGCTTATAAATATTCTGTTATACTGTGGTTGGTCATTTTGTCGCTTCTTTTGGATCAATTGCCTCTAAACTCACTGGAAACGGTTAAGGCTGCTAAAATTGTGGTCGTTTCCGGAATGTCAGCCATGGTCCTCATTTTCCTTTTTATGCGACTGTATTACCAAAAAGTGGGTATAGGTGATCACGAGAATTAAAGAGCTTAGGGCCAGGGATAATCTTACGCAGATTGATCTTGCTCAAAAAGTTGGTGTGCGCAGGGAAACCATTGTTTTTCTTGAGAAGGGAAAATATAACCCTTCCCTTAAATTGGCGCATGATATCTCAAAGATATTTAATATGAAAATTGAAGAGGTTTTTATCCTGGAATAAATGGTAAGCAAAATTTCGATGTTCAAATTGCATAGAACGAGTGAATATGCTCCATATGGCGATATTGATATATACGGAAGAGGAAAAGGTGCTCCAAGGTAGACTTTTGCCATAGGGTAGTTTTGTCGTCTTGCTGGGGTGAGGGGGGCTATACCCTTATCGTGAGTCAATTTTTTTGCTTGAATTAGCTTATTTAGAAAGAGGATTAACGTTTATGTATATGAGCAGGTGGGCTTTAGAAGCATTTTCCAGCCAGCCCTAGCGTAGTTTGTTAAATATATGTTTCATTCTATCACTGTCTGCCCGCTTGCTCATAAGCTTTGTTGTTGTGTGATGGTATTTTTCTTTCGTCAATGTCATTATTGTAGAGTTTTTATTAATACTACTGTGTCGTTGTAATCTGGGATAATGTTGTTAGGAAGATTTTTAGATTCTATAAAGCCTGCTTTTGTATAGGCTCTGATTGCATTTAAATTTCGTCTTGAAGGTGCAATGTAAATTGTCTTGCAGCCAAATGTTTGTTCGAGATATTCGCATAGTAACTTTATTGCTTCAGTTCCAAGTCCTTTACCTGTAAATTTTCGGTCTGCTAACCAAATGTCAATTTCAGTCGCTTTGGAGATAGTGTCAATTTCGTTATAGTTTATTTGACCGACTTCTTGTCCGTTATGAATTAGTATGAAGCATTGCCCTTTCAATGAAGGTGATCCGTCAAAGTAATGGTCTAAATAGTCTTCGTTAAACTCGTCCCAAGTCGGAATTGGAATGTCAGGAAAATTTGGCGCTCCGAGCATTTCACTTGTCAAGTTAGAATGAGCCAACCAACTGTAAATTTTTCTCTTATCCTGCAAAGTTGCGTGTCTAAGCGTCAATAGTTTGGTTGTTGATACTTTTTCCATTTTCTTCGTTCTGTTGCTTTCGTTGTCGTCCGTTAGACTTGCACAACGAGTGTGTATACGCCATATTACAAGCCTAAAGGGCGAGACCCGGTCTCGCCAGACCCGCGTATATATTTATTATAGTAGCAATATACTGAAGAAGAAAATGTACTCCAAGGTACGCTTTCGCCATAGGGTAGTTTTGTCGTCTTGCTGGGGTGGCGTGCGTAAGGGCAGAGAAGTTGAGAAACCCCACTGTATACCTGCTGCATTGGGGGGCATACCGTTTTTCTTAGTGAGAAGAACAGCTACGCAATGCAGTAACGGCCGAAGGAGGGCGAGCGCCGTTGTTGGGTGCTCGTTTTTTATACATTGATTAATACGTTTCCAGTTTTTTCTCCTTTAATGACATATTCGTAAGCTTGGGAGATCTCTTCTAAAGAATATGCCCGGTCTATCACAGGCTTGAACTTCCCCTGCTCCAGAAGATTACTAATATAGGGTATCGTTTTCTGCTTGCTATAGGGTACTGGAAAAATTACTTTTTTATTTGAGATTGAATTCAGGAAGGGATAAAAAATATTTTGGGCATAAGGACCTAACTCTGAAGATATGTAAGTTCCATTTTCTTTTAATAAGGGCTTACATTTCCCAAAAGTACTTTTACCTACTGCATCAAATATAAAGTCATATTGATCAGGGGTATCTGTAAAATCCTCTTTGGTGTAATCATAGATTTTATCAGCACCTAACGATTTTATTAAATCGACGTTTTTCGTATTACAGGTAGCGGTAATTTTGACATCATATAGTCTGACGAATTGTAGTAGGGCCGAACCAATTCCACCCGTGGCTCCATTGATCAGAATATGCTGGCCTTGCTGGATGTTTACTTTATGGACGAAAGTATAAGCATAATTGGCGCCTTCCAGGCTTGCCGCTGCCTGTTGATAATCTATCTTTTCAGGAATAGAAAATAAGTTTTCCTCTGTTGTGGTGATGTACTCAGCGTGTGATTCAGCCCCCAGATCAATAAAGCCAAATACTTTGTCCCCGATTTCAAATGATTTCACGTTTTTACCTTTTGCGGTAATTTCACCAGCGAAGTCGGTCCCCAATATTATTTTTCTTGGTTTAAGAAACCCCAAAACAAATCTCATGATGAATGGCCTGGCGGTTAGGTTCGCACAATCGGTTCTATTGACCGTGGTAGCATAAACCTTAATGAAGACCTCATCCTCTTTGGGGGTTGGTTTTTCGATAGACTCAATCTTTACCTGATTCGGGGAACAGTATTTTCTACGAATCGCCGCTTTCATTTTTGACATTATATATTTTTCTTCATTTTTAATGGGGCACTACGTTTAGCCCTGCCGTCAGATCGACTTGTTTGATTCCGTACCGCCCGGTTGCGGCTAACTAACATTTTGCGTGGCCTTTATTCATCGATAAATCTATACCGAATCCCCCAGCTCCCTCTTAGCAGATTGTTCTCTCCACCCACTAAACCCGCTAATTCCATCTGAAAACCAAAATTCTTTTTCTCAAATGGATAGATATTCATGCCTATCGGTACTACCGCTCCTTCTAATATTTGAATCCTGGCTCCAAGCCCGGCATAAGCGTTCACAATTTCATCT
>JAVKCN010000140.1:0-58855 GCA_040222715.1 Cyclobacteriaceae bacterium
TTCAAAGTCAAAGGTCTGAATGGCTTGCAGTTGGCTGTTTCTGGTTTTTTTAGCAATCTGGAAGGAGTTGTTGTCATCGCTACCGGGTCCGGGTACCAGTTCGTAGAGGATGCTGTTTCCCTGGTCATCGATAAAATCACCCACCCCGATGCTGCCTGATCCGGGGTCACGGTTTTCCCGGATCTCATAAGAATTCAGAACGATGTCCTCCGGTGCCTCTTCAAAAATAGTTGCGCCGGGAAGCGTATTGGCTGCTTCTGCCATGCTTCCTAAGCACAGAATGCAGAAGAACACCGTAAGTATTTTAGAAATATGTGCAGGGTAAATAAGCTTCACAGCAATTATTTATAAATTTATAAAAAAAATAAAATTATTTATATTTCAAATATACGTAAAGAAATGATAAAATAACAAAAAAAATGGTACAAACTCTATAATATTAACGGTAGTCCGGGTTAAAACATTTCAATAGTTCGGAAAACAAATACTATATTTATTACTAAAATAGTTACATTTTTTCTATTTTTGTTTTTAAATAATGGCGCCTTAAGTCAAATTACTTACAAGCTATTACAAATGTACTATTTCTAATAAACTATCATATTACTCAGTATGACAGCATTATTTTGGGCAAGTCTTTTTCTTGTATTCTACACTTATGTCGGATACGGAATACTATTATTTGTTGCTATTTTATTTAAAAAACTTAGCAAATCCGGTAAAATGATAGAAGAGGAAACTGGGGCTCGGGAGCTACCCGAAATAACTGTAGTCATTGCTGCCTACAACGAGGAGGACTTCATAGAAAAAAAACTAGCCAACACCTTTGATCTTACTTATCCTTCTGAACTGCTATACGTAATTGTGGTCACAGATGGATCGACCGATCGCACTCCTCAGTTAGCCGAACAGTATCCGGGAGTGCGCCACTACTTTTCTCCGGAAAGAAAAGGAAAGATTGCAGCCGTGGATCGAGTCATGCCGCAGGTGACTTCTCCCATTGTCGTATTCACTGATGCCAACACCGAAGTAAACCAGGACGCCTTGCTAAACATGGCCCGCCATTTTAATCATGCTGATGTGGGGGGAGTGGCCGGAGAAAAAAGAATTTTGGTGAAATCTGAGGATGAGGCCAGTAGTGCGGGAGAGGGGTTCTACTGGAAGTACGAATCTACCTTGAAGAAGTGGGATTCTGCATTGGGAACGGTGGTAGGAGCAGCCGGAGAGTTGTTTGCCATCCGAACAGATTTGTACCCGGAAATACCGATGGATACAATTATTGAGGACTTTTATACGACGCTTACCATCGCCAAAGAAGGCTATCGGGTGGTTTACGAACCAGAGGCGTACGCTATGGAGCGGGGATCAGCTTCGGTGAAAGAAGAGCTAAAACGGAAAATCAGAATTGCCGCAGGTGGGATTCAGTCCATTGTGCGCCTCAGTGGGCTGCTGAATATCTTTCGCTACGGTTGGACCAGCTTTCAATATATATCCCATCGAGTACTGCGGTGGACCATTACTCCTTTTGCGCTCATCACCTTATTCATTGCCAATGCGCTGCTTGCGTGGCAGGGAATTCCGTTTTACGTAGCAGTATTTGTGGGACAATTATTTTTCTACCTCCTTGCTCTGGTAGGAAAAGAGCTGGCCAGCCGCTCTATTAAGCGCAAGATTTTTTTCATTCCCTATTATTTTTGCATGATGAATTATGCGGTAATTGCGGGCATACTACGCTATTTGAGGGGAAATCAGTCGGTGGTATGGGAGCGGGCGCAACGGGCACAGGTATAAAGGCCACGAATCTTTATCTTACTTCATGCATATTCTCTGATAAAAATTTTACCTTTGTGCCCCGTAAGCTAACTAACTTATGGGATCAGTAAAATATGTGTTCGTCACCGGCGGGGTAACCTCATCGCTGGGAAAAGGTATTATTTCAGCTTCTCTGGGGAAACTGCTGCAGGCTCGGGGTTTTCGAGTCACTATTCAAAAGTTTGATCCCTACATTAACATCGATCCGGGAACGATGAATCCGTACGAGCACGGAGAGTGCTATGTGACGGAAGACGGCGCGGAAACCGATTTGGATTTGGGGCACTACGAGCGATTCCTGAACATTCGCACCTCTCAATCCAATAATGTAACGACCGGACGTATCTACCACAATGTTATTTCTAAAGAGCGGAAAGGTGAGTATCTGGGAAAAACGGTGCAGGTAATTCCGCACATTACGGATGAAATTCAGGAGCACTTCTTCAAATTAGGCAAAACCGGGGAGTACGATATTGTGATTACCGAGATTGGCGGTTGTGTAGGGGATATTGAGTCATTACCTTTTATAGAAGCAGTACGACAGGCCCGCTGGGAATTAGGATCGAAGAATTTTGTAGTGATTCACCTCACCCTGGTACCTTACCTGGAGAAAGCAAAAGAACTTAAGACCAAACCCACGCAACATTCGGTGCAGCGGCTGTCCGAAGCCGGAGTGCAACCGGATATCCTGGTTTGCCGGGCTTCCCGCCACATTCCATCCGATATACGGAAAAAAATTGCCCAATTCTGCAATGTAGATCTGAAGGCAGTGATTGAAGCGATTGATGCCGATTCTATCTACGATGTGCCCATCTACATGCTAAAGGAAAAGCTGGACGAGCAGGTGCTGAACAAACTTCAGTTATCAAACCGGAAAGAGCCCAATATTGTCCAGTGGAAAGAGTTTTTAGGACGCTTAAAAAATCCTATTGATGAAGTGACCATCGGAGTTGTAGGAAAATATGTGGAATTACCAGATGCTTACAAATCTATTGCAGAAGCTTTTGTACATGCCGGAGCAGTGAGTGAGTGTAGCGTGAAGATCCGCTGGATCTCTTCGGAAGGCGTTACCAGCGAAAACATAGAAGAAGTACTGGGAGAACTGGATGGAATACTGGTGGCCCCTGGATTTGGAGAACGAGGCATTCCCGGAAAATTCATGACGGTGCAGTATGCTCGTGAGCGAAAAGTGCCGTTTTTCGGTATTTGCCTGGGTATGCAATGTGCCGTGGCCGAGTTTGCCCAAAATGTGCTGGGTATTACGGGGGCCAGTTCTACCGAGTTCGATGCTGAAACCAAGGACCCGGTGATTGATCTGATGGAAGAGCAGAAGCATATTGTAGAAAAAGGAGGGACGATGCGTTTGGGAGCCTATGCCTGCGAACTCAAAAAAGGATCATTGGCGTACGAAGCGTATGGAAAAGCAAAAACGATCCACGAACGCCACCGGCATCGTTACGAATTTAATAATAAATACCTTGAACAATTCACGAAAAGCGGAATGGTGCCCACCGGAGTCAACCCGGATAATCAGTTGGTGGAAATTATGGAGATTAAAGACCATCCCTGGTTTCTGGGGACGCAATTTCACCCGGAGCTGCGGAGTACCGTACTGGAGCCGCACCCGTTATTTGTGCAGTTTGTTAAAGCTGCCATCCTGAAAAAAAATCAGGTAAAACAACCCGTAGAGAAGTAAACTCGTATAATTTTTCCCTTTTGCGCTCATATTTCGAACTTTGGTTCGTCAATTAAGCGTATCAAACGTATCAGGATTGATAGAAGCCCCAGAACATGGACAAGAATCAAGCGATTGGATTAGCCTTATCAGCATTACTGCTTATCGTATATTTTCAGTTTTTCGCTCCTGAGCCTACGCCCACGGAATCAGAAACAACTACGCAGAATGATCAGCAGCAATCTGCCTCTCCCACGAACAGCCAGCCAGGTCAGGAGGTTGAGCCATTGCCCGACTCAGTACAGGAATTGGCCAATCGCCAGCGATATGGGGCATTTGCCGCCGCCGCTACTGGCGAAGCCCAAACCCTGACCCTGGAAAATAACGATATAGAAATTCAGTTTTCCACTCAGGGAGGGAAACCCTCCCACATCCAACTAAAAAAATACAATACCTACGGTGGGGGCGCTGTGGAGATGTTGAAATCAGAAACCAGTCAGATCTCGCTCTTAGCACCGACGGGGCAGGGTGAGGTAGATTTATATGAGCTGTTTTATACCACTTCCAGCCAGAACCAGCAAGTAGCAGAAGGAGACACTGCTTCTATAGAGTTTGTTGCTACGCTGGAAGGAGGGCGCACCATTCGCCAAACTTACCGACTGGCCGGGCAGGGATATGAGTTGTTTTACAACCTTTCGATTGAGAATGGAAGTGGTTTACTCAGTAATGAAACCCTAACCTTTCGCTGGGATGATGAACTTCGAGTGGTTGAAAAAGACATCAAAGAAAGCCGGAACCGCAGTTCTCTGAATTACTTTACCGCCAGTGGTGATCTGGAAGAAACGAAAGCTTTACAGGGAGCCGGAGATACAGAAACCGAAGCTTCGGAAGAGCCGGTGAAGTGGATTGCCATGAAGCAGCGCTTCTTTTCTTCAGGTATTATTGCCGATGAGTCGTTCCCCAGAGCAGAGGTTACGTTAACCGCGCCACCCGAAAATTCAGATATTGTGCAGCGTATGGGTATGCAGGTGCCTATTCCGATCAGCAGCGGGCAATTTGGATACAAATACTATTTTGGACCTAACGATCAGCGGGTGATGGAAGCCGTAGCCCCTGATTTTGAGAACAACATCGATTTTGGCTGGGCCATTGTAAAACCCATCAGTAAATACGTGATCTCACCGCTATTTCACTTCTTTGAGCGCTTCATCAGCAGTTACGGGCTGATCATTGTGATCCTGGTGTTTATTATCAAAACGGTTTTGTTCCCGCTATCTTATAAGTCCTATCTCTCTATGGCAAAGATGAAGGTGCTCAAACCTGAACTGGATGAGTTAAAGGAAAAGCACGGTGATGACATGGCCGGCATGCAGCAGGAGCAGATGAAACTGTACCAGAAAGTGGGAGTAAACCCGGTGAGTGGCTGTATTCCGATGGTGTTGCAAATGCCTATTCTCCTCTCCATGTTCTACTTCTTTCCTAACTCAATTGAGCTACGACAGGAACCGTTCTTATGGACTGATGATTTGTCTACCTACGATGCCATTGTCAGCTGGGATGCCAATATTCCTCTGCTGAGTAGTTTCTATGGCAACCATATTAGCCTGTTCGTACTGCTTATGACCGCCTCCACCATCTTGTATACCTGGTCCAATAATCAGGCAAGTTCGGTGACTGGCCCGATGAAAAACATCCAGTATTTTATGCCGCTGATGTTTATGTTCATCCTGAACTCCTTTCCGGCCGCCTTAAGTTTTTATTATTTTGTGTCTAACTTAGTCACCTTTGGGCAGCAGGCCATTATCCGACGGTTTGTGGATGATGATAAAATCAGGCAAACCCTGGAAGAGAATAAAAAGCGCAACCGTAATAAGAAAAAATCAAAATTTCAGTTACGTCTAGAGGAAGCCATGAAGGCAACCGATGAAACCAAGCGCAAAAAAAACAATGGCCGGAAAAAATAAGCAGATGCTATGGAGGTAGCAGAAATTAAAATTCGCAAAAAGAAAAAACTGGGCAGCTACCCTTACCTGAGCGTGGTGTTCAGCATCACACTGGCCCTGTTTGTTATCGGGTTGTTTGGCCTGTTGCTGATTTATGCCAACAAACTGACGCAGGTTATTCAGGAAAACGTAGAAGTACAGGTGTTTCTGAACCAAACCATTTCTTCCAGCGACCGCCTCAAAATCCAGAAAACACTCTCCAGCAAAGAATATATTGACCAGCAGGAAGGGGAGGAGCCCGTGTTTTTTATTTCTAAAGAAGAGGCTGCGACTGAATTTATTGAAGAGACCGGGGAAGATTTTCGGCAGTTTTTAGGTGAGAATCCCCTGCGTGATGCGTTCGTTATTCACGTAAAACCTGAATACTACGACCCCACCGAGCTTAAAAAAATAAAACTGGATATTGAGCGACTCAGCGGTGTTTTTGAGGTTGCCTACGTAGAGAGCCTGATCGATGCCATCAATCGCAACGTGACGAAAATCAGTCTGGTACTAATGGGATTTGCTTTCCTGTTGGTGGTCATCGTTGCCATCCTGATCAACAATACCATCCGGTTAGCCCTGTTTTCCCAACGATTCCTGATTCGCAGTATGCAGTTGGTAGGCGCTACGGCCTCGTTTATTCAGCGCCCGTTTCTTACCCGTTCATTGTTTCATGGTATATTGGGTGGTATATTTGCCGGAGGGTTGCTGCTGGCCATTATGCAGTACGCGCAGCAGCAGATTGCTGATCTGGAGCAATTGCAGAGCCCTCAGGAATTGGTGATACTATTGGTCACACTGCTCATTGTGGGAGGAGTGATGGGGTTTATCAGCACGTATCGGGCCGTGAAAAAGTATATGAAAATGTCATTAGACCAACTATATTGATGGATACTCGTCTTCATGTGTGCCTGGGTAGTATAGTCCTGAAAAGAGATTTCTCTGCACCCCTGAAAACACAAACACTTGAACATAAGAATTATGGCTGAGAAAGAACCCTTGCCTTTTGGTAAGAAGAATTATCGATTGATGCTGGCAGGCATTGCCATCCTGATTGTAGGATTCGTGCTAATGTCGCTTGATTCGGAACCCTACGGTTTTGGCTTTTTAGGGATTACCCTGGGGCCGCTGGTGGTCTTAACGGGCTTTGCCGTAGAGTTTTTTGCCATCCTCACCAAACCGGAGTAGGGCTTGCCGACTCTGCGCTAATCCTCCTGACCTACCCAATTATCAGGTAACTTACATCATATGACAATTATTGAAGCGATCATTTTAGGCATCGTACAGGGGCTTACTGAGTTTTTGCCAGTCAGTAGTAGCGGACATATCGAGCTTGGCACTGTATTGTTAGGAGTGCAAAGCGAAGATAATCTATTGTTCTCCGTGATCGTACATTGCGCGACTGCCCTCAGTACCATCATCATCTTCCGAAAAGACATTGCCGCCATCATCCAGGGAGTTTTTAAGTTTCAGTGGAATGAAGAAACTGCTTATGTAGCCAAAATTGTGGTTTCCATGATTCCGGTTGGGTTCATTGGGGCCTTTTTCAAAGATGAAATTGAAGCCTTTTTCGGGGGCAATGTGCTGCTGGTCGGGATTATGTTACTACTTACTGGAACCTTGCTGGCCATGACCTTTTACGCGAAGAAACAGACCGGACCGGTGACTTTTCCGAAGGCAATAATCATTGGAATAGCCCAGGCCATCGCCATCATGCCCGGTATTTCCCGTTCCGGAGCTACCATCGCCACGGCTTTGCTGGTGGGAGTGGAGAAAGAGCAAGCCGCCCGTTTTTCGTTTTTAATGGTACTGGCACCCATTCTTGGAGCATCTCTGCTGGAACTGAAGGATTACTGGGAGGCACCAGCCGCGGCAGGTTCCATCTCGGGGCTGGCTTTGGTGCTTGGGTTTCTGGCAGCCTTTCTATCCGGGTTGCTGGCCTGCCAGTGGATGATCTCCATTGTGAAGCGCGGAAAATTAATCTATTTCGCTATTTACTGTTTCATAATTGGAACCCTGGCTATCGCTAGCACGTGGTTTATCTAAAAACCCGTATTTTGAATTTATCCCAACCGAAAGACGACGCATTTAATTTTCAGGAAGGAGAAGTGCTTCTGGTAGACAAGCCGCTGGAGTGGACTTCCTTTGATATAGTAAAAAAGCTGAGAGGACTCACCAAAGTCAAGAAAATTGGCCATGCCGGTACATTAGATCCCCTGGCTACCGGGTTGCTTATTCTCTGCACCGGAAAGATGACCAAGCAGATTGAGCGGTTTCAGGGCATGGAGAAAGCCTATACCGGAACCCTGGTGCTGGGAAAAACCACACCCTCTGTTGACCTGGAAACTGCATTTAACAGTGAACAATCCACCAGCCATATTACGCTGGATCAACTGGAACAAGCTCGTCAGACGTTTGTCGGTGAGATTGAACAGATTCCCCCCCAGCACTCGGCAATAAAAGTGGATGGTAAACGGGTGTATAAACTCGCCCGGCAGGGTAAGACTGTAGAATTGAAACCCCGGCAGGTACAGATTATGGAATTTACGCTCACTGAGATTGCGCTCCCGCAAGTGCATTTTGAGGTCGTTTGTTCTAAAGGAACATATATCCGCAGTTTGGTACGCGATATGGGGGAGAGGCTGGGAGTAGGAGCGTATTTGCAGGAGTTGCGTCGGACCCGCATTGGAGACTTCCACGTGCAGAATGCCCGCAGCATTTCCGAATGGACGACCATGTTGAAAGCGACTACTTTATGAAGATTCATCGGCAGGGAGAGATTCATCCGCGACCGCAGCACCCTGTAGTCACCAGTGGTACGTTTGACGGAGTACATGTAGGGCATCAGAAGATTTTGAACCGGCTCAAAGAACTGGCCCGGGAAGTAAATGGGGAGACGGTCGTATTAACCTTCTGGCCGCATCCCCGCCTGGTGCTTCATCCGGAAGATGACTCCCTTAAATTACTGAATACCTTCGAAGAGAAGGCGGCATTGTTGCGAGAAGCCGGTATTGATCATTTGGTGCAGATTCCTTTCACTGAAGAGTTTTCCCGCCTTTCGTCTCAGGAATTTGTGCAACAGGTGCTTGTAGAAAAGCTGGGTACCCAATACCTGGTCATCGGCTACGACCATCGGTTCGGTAGAAATAGGGAAGGAGGGTTTGAGTACCTGAAAGAGAATGCCGATTTCTTTGGCTTTCAGGTAGAAGAAATTCCCCGACAGGATATTGATGATATCGGGATCAGTTCCACAGAGATTCGTCAATCGTTGGAGATCGGCGATATTGCCCCAGCCAATCTGCATTTGGGGCGCCCCTACGAGATTAGCGGAACGGTGGTGAGTGGTGAACGCATCGGCCGGAATCTGGGGTTTCCCACGGCCAACATTCGCGTAGAAGAAAAATTCAAACTTATCCCGGCAGATGGAATTTATGCGGTTCGGGTACGGCACCAGCATAACACTTATGGCGGAATGCTGTACATTGGCAACCGGCCTACCCTACAGGGCAAAACCCAGTCAATTGAAGTAAATATCTTTGATTTTGACCAGGATATTTACGGGGAGTCGCTGACGGTTTCTTTTTTAGCCCGAATTCGGGGTGATATGACCCTGTCCGGTTTAGAAGCACTGACGGCCCAACTCGAGAAGGATCATGCTTCGGCCCTGGCCATTCTGAAAAACAATAGTTAAAGGAACCATCCGTTTCTTTACTGCAAAAATTGGAAGCTATGTTACAAATGAGTTTAGGACTTGTTTTTTTAGGGTTATCGTTGCTGCACCCCTTTCATATCAGTGTATGCAGCATTAATTATGCTCCGGCTGAGAAAAGCTTACAAATCACGGTGAAAGTCTTTGCTGATGATCTGGAAGAGTCTTTGAACCAAACGAAGGCTGAAGATTCCCCTTACATAGATGTGCTTAATCCTGAAAACCCTGCCGCCTTGGATTCTATTGTAGGCGCTTATCTGGAGGACCATGTTTCATTTACGGTGAATGAGGCAGCTGCGCAGCCGCAATATTTGGGCTTTGAACGTGAAGAACTAACGCTGTGGTGTTATCTGGAAATTAAGGATGTTTCCGAGCTTCAGCAGGTTAAGGTGCAAAACACATTGCTGTTAAATACGTTTGAAGATCAGATAAACATTGTGCATATCAAAGCCAATAATGTGGTGAAAAGCATGAAACTGGCTAAAAACCAGACAGTAGACACGATTACTTTTTAAAAATAAAATTTTTTGACTATGCCAAGATCTTTATTTTTCTCCTTCTTTATTGGTGCGCTGCTTTTGCTGGCGGCCTGCGACAAAAACAACAATCCTCAGGTATTCTCTTTAAATCAGGAGATACAATTAGGCCAGCAGTTAGATTCAACCATTGATAGTAATCCGCAGGAATATCCGGTGCTTGATCCGGCCGAGTATCCGGAAGCTTATGATTACCTGGAAAATATTTTCATGCAAATACTGAATTCCGGAGAAGTGAGTTACCGGGATGAGTTTCCCTGGCAGATTAAAATTATTCAGGATGATGAAACCCTGAATGCTTTTGCGGCACCCGGCGGATACACCTACGTATATACCGGGCTCATCAAATATCTGGATAGTGAAGACGATCTGGCTGGAGTACTAGGTCACGAAATTGGCCACGCTGATTTACGGCATTCGTCCCGAAATATTCAGCGGCAGTACGGATTAAGTATTCTACTCAGTGTATTGGTCGGAGAGAATGCGGGGCAACTGACGCAGATGGCCGCACAACTGGCTTCTACTACTGCAGGCCTGGCCTTCAGCCGGGAATTTGAAACCGAAGCCGACGAAAAATCAGTGGAGTATCTGGCGCCTACTCCTTACAACTGTGCCGGAGCGGGCTCATTTTTCCAGAAACTTACGGAGGATGGGCAATCTGGCGGTACTCCTGAATTTCTAAGTACCCACCCCAACCCCGATGATCGGCTGGAAAACATTAACGAAAAAGCGCAAGAGGTAGGTTGTAGTACTGAGCCTTTGAATCCTCCCTCATACCAGGATTTCCAGCAGATGTTGCCCTGATTTGCTGAAAACAGCCCATATGATGTAGCGTTTGATAATCACAATCATCAATCAAGCCAGCTTTCATGTAGGTTCTGAGAGGTGAACTTTGTAATATTGCAAAAAATTTGTTGATACAATTGTAGCATCATGAAAAAGTCAGAAATACATATTACCGTAGCGCTGGATGAGGCCAACGTTCCTGAAAAAATAACCTGGAATGCATCTGATCAGGTGCAGGATAGCCCTAGCGCTACCAAATCCATGAGCCTTTCTTTGTGGGACGATGAGCAAAAAAACACCCTCAGAATTGATTTATGGACCAAAGAAATGCCAGTCAATGAAATGAAGCGTTTCTGCATTGATGCCATTGGCGGTCTGGCACAAACCACCTTGAATGCTACCGGAGATGCCTACATGTCTCAGGAAATGAATGACCTATGCGACCGACTGGTCAAACATGTGGAAGAAGACATGAAGAAAGGTTAAGCATGCGGGTTTGTATGGGCTGAAAGCCTTCTGGAAACCATTTGTATTGTGGATGATATGATGATTCCAAAAAAGAACAGGCGATCAGCCTCCTCCTGTATTTAGTTGATCGCCTTTATTTATTGTTTGACAAAATACAAGTGGAGTGATGTTTGCTTATTATCAGGCAGAATCATTTTTGTAAATGGTGCGTTATAAAAAATAACAAGCTTAACGATCATGAATAATTACGCTATCAAGCAGTTTAGCATATTTGCAGGATGTACCCTGTTGTTTTTCGGAGTTACCGCTTTTACCAGCCCTGATGCATCTTTGCTTAAGGAAGAAGATGAAAAAAAAATCAACTGGTTGACGATTGAGGAGGCACAGGAACTGTCCAAAGATAATCCCCGAAAGGTGATTATGGATGTGTATACTGATTGGTGTGGCTGGTGCAAAAAAATGGATAAAACTACCTTTTCCGACGAAAAAGTGGTGGAGTACGTGAATGAGCATTTTTATGCGGTGAAACTGAAAGCTGATAGCAACGATAAAGTAAATTTCAAAGGACAGGAATTTACCAACGCTGAATTTGCCCGGGCATTGAGAGTTACCGGATATCCTACGGTAGTATTTTTTGATGAAGCCCTGGCTCGAATTACGCCGGTAAGCGGTTTTCGTCCGGCAGAAGATTTTCTTAAATTACTGGAAGCATTTAATCAGGCCGAAATGGGCCAATAGCACTACTTTTAGAATATATGTAGCCCAGTTATCAGCTACGTTTTGTATCAGATAACTGATTTTTATGCCTAACCAATTTCAAGATACTATTATTGCTTTATCCACTCCTGTAGGGGAGGGGGCGATTGGCGTCATCCGCTTGTCGGGGAAAGAGGCAATTTCCCTGGTGAACCAGGTCTTCTTTGGGAAAGATCTCACCCAACAATCTTCAAACACATTGCATTTTGGCACCATTCGCGACGGCGAAAACGTCATTGACGAAGTAGTAGTGTCGCTTTTTGTTGCCCCCCACTCATTTACGAAAGAAAATGTGGTGGAAATCTCCTGCCACGGCTCATCCTTCATCATTCAGCAGATTATTCAATTACTTATTAAGAAGGGAGCTCGTGCGGCACGCGCTGGAGAATTTACCCAACAGGCTTACTTAAATGGACAATATGATCTGGCCCAGGCCGAGGCTATTGCCGATCTGATCGCCGCCGATTCAGCAGCGGCACATCGAGCTGCTTTGCATCAGATGCGGGGCGGGTTTTCCCGTGAGATCGGTGAGCTTCGTGAGCGACTGGTGCATTTCGCTTCCATGATTGAATTAGAACTGGATTTCTCAGAAGAGGATGTGGAATTTGCTAATCGGGGCGAGCTTCGGAAACTGGTTGATGAAATTCTTACCGCGGTACGGCGGCTGATTCAGAGTTTTAGTTTGGGTAATGTGGTTAAAAACGGAGTGCCCGTAGTAATTGCCGGGAAGCCCAACGTGGGGAAATCAACCCTGTTGAATGCCCTTTTAAACGAAGAAAAAGCCATTGTAAGCGACGTGCCTGGTACCACCCGAGATTATATTGAAGATGAAATTACCATTGATGGCATACGGTTTCGCTTTATTGATACGGCGGGTATTCGTGAAACTACGGATACGGTAGAAGCCATTGGGGTGCAGCGCACCTATGAAAAAATGAAGCAGGCAGCGCTTATTCTTTATTTGTTTGATCTGAGGGAAGATAACCTGGAGGGTGTATTGCGGGAAACCAAGGAACTTGAGCAGTTGGATATTCCCTTAATTCGGGTAGGAAATAAAGTAGATCAGGCCCGCTCATCCCTTATGAGGACATTATCAGCTGCCGAGGATTTAATTTTTATTTCGGCAACCCAAAAGCAACATCTGGAAGAACTTAAACGAAAACTTATTGAAAAAACTCAATTAGATCGTCTAAATAGTAATCAAACCTTGGTAACCAATGTTCGTCATTATGAAAGTTTGGTTAGAACACAATCCTCGTTAGAACAGGTTATCGTGGGGCTGGAACAGGACGTAACACATGATTTTTTGGCCCAGGACATCCGACATGCATTATACGCTTTGGGAGAAATTACCGGAGAAATCACCACGGATGATCTGTTAAGTAATATTTTTAGTAAATTCTGTATTGGTAAGTAATTCTTTTATTTTTCATTGATTTTATTAGAAACATTCCGTATGAGATTACGTTTCAATGTAAGAATAGCAAACAAATGGGTTGATTTCAATAGTAACTAAGCAGTAAAAATTTTAATCATATCCATATTTCTTTATTTTTTTTATCATTTTAACGATAAATATTTCATAGTCTAAAATATTTTTTTAACTTTGAGTAATTCAATTTTTTATTAATATGTTTCATCTTTCTAAATATTCGCAGTATTCAAAAACGTTTTTCCTGGTAATCATGGTACTGGATGCGCTTTGCCTGTTTCTTGCCTTTGATTTATCCTTCTGGAAAAACTTCAACGCCTTCAGTGAGCCCAATAGCACTTATGCTTCTTTCTATGCAATCTGGGTATTGCTGTGGATTATTATTGCCTTATTTTCTAATCAATATAACTCTGATACCTTTAAGAGAGTACATAAAATTATTCAGAGTACTGGTAAGGTTGTATTAGTACATATACTTTTCGTCTTTGTATTTCTGTTGGTTACTCCTCAGTATTTCCAGATCAGCTATCTGATTGATGCGTATTTCTTCTCAACGCTTATTACTATTGGTGCTAAAGTGCTGTTGTTGTATAGCTACCGCCTGATTAGTAACAAACAGGAAAACAAGATCAACTATATTATCGTCGGTTATACGCCTACCGCCAGAAAATTGCTTAAGTCCCTGGAGCCTAACAAAAAGTTTGGCCACCAGTTCTTCGGTTTTTTTGATGATGCATTTCTTGGTGATAAAGGAGTAGTCGGTAAATTCTCCGAGATTGAGGAGTATTGTGAGGCCAACGGTATTAACCATATTTACTTTGCTTCTTCTATTGACAATACGTTAATGACAAAGCTGACCAAGTATGCTAACAATAACTATATCCGCTTTGCGGTAGTGCATGATCTGATCACAATTCCTTATAAAGAAGTAGAAACTTCAGTATTCAATAATGTACCTATCGTATCAGGGCGCAACTTCACTAAGCCGGCCAAGGTGTCATTCTTTGATATGAAACGATTAATCAATTCCTTCCGGGTATAACCATATTGGCAATCCATACGGATAACACAATGTTATGAAAGCAGCAAGATCCATCTTGCTGCTTTTTTTATGTAGAAAAACAGCCATCAAAGTCCAATCTTTCATTGTCTTTTACCCGCCGATGAGTCCCTGCGCGCAGCAGAAAGCACAGAATGAATTTTCTCAGCCAGTATACCATGTGTTTCTTTTGAAGAAACCTGCTGATCCAGAAAACCGATAACAAAGGTATTATCCTCGGCAGTCATCAGCGGGATAGCCCCTTGCTTCCGCCCGAAGCCGAATACCACCATGCCATCCGCAGAAGACAGACCAGCTTCGGTATTTCCTAGGAAGCCCAGCAAATCTTCGTGGGTATCCGGCTGAACCATTCCGACAAAAAGTACCCGCGCATTGGAGGAGTCGCCAAAATAAGCCCATTGCCAGTGGCCCGTAGCCCGTTCTCCGGCATAGTAATCCGGGTTATGGGTATGATATCCCTCAGCATCAGTGCCCCAATACTGGGTGGCTGGTGAGAATATTCCGGCCGGAGTGCCCTCGTACAAAAACCAGTAAGCATGATCAGGATCTACCTGTTCCATGGTCACGCTGGCGTGTGAATCGTGAAAAGTCCAGGTCCACTGCCATGTTCCACTGAGACTACGGCTACGAATCCGATAACCATCCAACACCTCGCTGCGGCATTGTTCAAAGCCCGGATGCCCGGCTCCGCTTTCTTCCGATTGAAAAACAAAATTGGGCAAGCCCCGGAAACCGGCAGCGGCTGAAGCGGGATATGAAGCTAAGGGCTCTTGCTTAAAGCTAATCCAGTCATTGCTTTCTTGATCAAGCAGGCGGGAAAGGCCACCTCCTGCCTGGTCGTACCAGTAAGTGGCGGTTGGGGTATGCACTACATAATGGGGACGGTTTTCGTAAATAGCTTCCTCGATACGGACGGAAGGTTGGGGAGTACAATTTGTACAGAAATTAGCGGTCAGTCCGACCAGGTGCAGCAGTAAGTACTTATTCATGGGGCAGGGGAATAACGGAGATGGGGCCAAAAGTGACGTCGGTATTGTGGGCCAGTAGCAAGGCACTACCGGAACTGATGTTTTTCGTACTGTTTTCATCAGCTACCAAATCCCAGGTGGCTGGCTCGGGCAGGCCGTCTTCCCAGAGCTTTACCTGGTAGCGGGTGAGTGAATCGTGCAGGGTGCGTACGCGGTGTTTCATGTGGTACTGCGTGCCCAGCGTAATGGAAAAGTGCTGGCTGCTGTCTTCTACATACAGATGTTCCCCGTCAAACACCCGCCAGCGGCAGCTATCCAGGCCATCGGTGAGGCGAAATTCGGCGGTGGCTCCCAGCGGATACCATTTTACATGAGGCTGCTCCGCATCTGCATCGTGACCGGGCCAGCGGGTGGCAATGGCAGCATGGCTCACTCCATAGGTGGGCGGGCCGGGCAGAGGGGAGGCAAAACCATGAAAGATCACCGAAGTACTTACTTCATAATTGTGCCAGGAGGTATCTCCAAAAGCCAGCACCCGGTCATAATACGGGGCCAGGGTGCGGACTCCACCGGGCACCTGAGCCCAGTGTCCGTCAACAATTTGCACAACATCTGCAATATGCTGAACGGTATCCCAGTTTACAGCGTAGGGAAGTGCCCATGACTGCTGCTTACGGACATATACGTTTACAGTTTGTTTTACCTCTGCACCCTCATTACTTTCGGCAACAAGGGTAAGTTCATTCTTACCCACAAGCAATGAATCCAGGTGCAGTTCAACGTTGAAGTCGCCGGTGCGGGCAAGCCGTCGGCCATCTTCGCCCAGAGAAACTAACTGAGGGAAGCCTCCGTTCAGAGAATATCGGAGTGTCGCCAGCGTATCGGGTAGCACATTGCCCAGAATATTGACCCAGCGCTGGGGTATCCCGCGCTGACCGAAGTGCTGTTCGCTGCCGTACCATACCTGGATCTGAATCGCTGTTTCGGGCGCAGAGGTGCATTTTATGCCCAAAACCCCAAGGGTTACCGCCAGGAATACAGGGATACTGTTAGTAAGTAGATTGATGGTGTTGGTATATCGTTGCCAAAAAACTTGTTATAGTACAAGAAAAATAAGCATATTGCTTGTGAAAGTAAATAGTATCTATGAGAGAAGTATCCTTTAAAATATGATCTCACTAAGCAGCGCCTGGAAGAATGCATCCGAACAAGGGCTGATCCAATGCCAGACTCCGGAAGACGGCAGAATGCTTCGTGTCGCCAATCAGTCTGCGCTGGTGCTTGCTTTTGTCATGGTGCTGGGGGCTGGAATCGCCTACGGGCTGGACTTTCCTCTGCTTTGCATCATCATCTTACTGGGGTTTATGTTGCTGTTTTTGTCGGTACTTTTGATCAATCGATACTTTCATTATCAATGGGCGCTGGCGGCTGTGTTTGTGTTTTCAGGTATGTTTGTTTTTTGGGAAGCCTCTACCTTTGGCTACGAAAGCCATACCCATTATGGGTTTGTTCTGCTATTGCTGGGAGTAGTACTCAACTTATATAGTTATCGCACCCAACTGTATGGCTCGTTGATCGGGTTGTTTATCCTCATCACCGTGATGTACCTGACTGATTTCTCGCTGTTTGCATTTCAGGGTATTTCGCTGGAATTAAAGTTACAGCTAGATCAGATTGAGTTTTTTCTGCTGCTGCTTACCATTGGGTTGCTGGGGCTGGTGTACGCCAGCAACCATCGAGCGCTGGTGGAAGACCTGAAAACCACCCGCTCTACCCTGGAAATAAATAACCAGGCGCTACAAAAGATCAACGACGAGCTTGATCAGTTTGTGTACAGTGTGTCCCATGATCTTCGGTCACCCATTGCTTCTATGATGGGGCTGGTAGACCTCAGCCAGCAGGAAGAAGATATTGCGGTCATCAAAGAATACCTGATACTCAAGGAGAAAAGCCTTCACCGGCTGGATCTTTTCATCCGCGAACTGCTTGATTTTTCCCGTAACTCCCGCCTCGACCTTCAGTATGATGATATTAAATTTCAACAACTACTGGAAGAAATGCTGGAAGCGTGCAGTTACTCCGAGCGGGCTACGAAGATGGATATGCTGGTAGATGTGCAGCAGCCTTATGCTTTTGTCACGGACCAGCGACGGTTGAGAATGATTCTGCATAACCTGCTCTCCAATGCTATTCGCTATAGCAATTTAGACCAGGAGCACCCATATTTAAAGATTATTGTGCGGGTACTTGAGCGGGGCGTGACCGTTAAGGTGCAGGATAATGGGGTGGGTATTCAGAAAAAATACATTACAAAGATCTTTGATATGTTTTTTCGGGCCAGGGATAACGACGTAGGCTCGGGCCTGGGGCTATACATCGCCCAAGAGGCAGCTCAGAAACTAGGTGGCTACATCCAGGTACAGTCTGAGCTGGGAGAAGGTACCACCTTTACGGTAACCTTGCCTTTCCTATCCAAAACCTTTCCTCAAAAACCACCTTCGGGGCCTTCATACGAGGGGATCAGGAAAGAAATGGAGAGAACTTCGGCGCAAAAAGCAACCTCCTCCCGCTAGTACATTGTCAGCTTAGCCCGCTTTGAAGCCCTTAGTGCTGGGCCGGTCCTTCGTTCAGCCAGATATCCAGGCGAGGAGTTTTCCAGCTATAGGGCTTGCCCAGTACGTCATAATCTCCGTCACCATCCAGATCTGCCAGCCGGCCTTCGTGTACTCCGAAGCCGGTGGCTACCACCATTTCTTTGAAATTCCCCTGTCCGTCGCCCAGCAGAATGCGGATCTTCGCGTCGGGGTTACCTTCGCCGAAACGCATTTCGGCTGAGAAGAGGTCCAGGTGCCCGTCCTGGTTAAAGTCCAGCAGATCAATGGTGTGGCCGTTGTCTACATCGGGCAGTATCTCTTTCTTCTGCCAGGTACCCTGCTGATATTCGTAGAGCATCATGGGGGCAATACCATCACCCACCACAAAGACGATCTCCGGTCGGCCGCCTTCTACCAGTTGTCCGGCCACGGCTCGGGTAAAGGTGTAGGAAGCATCCACAATATTTTCTTCAAACTCCCCATCACCCGTATGCTTAAACCAGCGTCCTCCCCCCACAATATCCTGCGTGCCATCGCCATCAATATCCGCTTTGGCCAGTCCTTCGTGTTCATTCACGCCTTTCCAGGCAGGGTAACCGGCCTGCCCAAGCTGTTCCATCTGACTATCGGTGCTGTAGCGGTAGATGGGTTCAAAATCCCACTCCTGAGCTTCTCGGGGATAATCGGGCATTTCGGCCAGGAACAGCGTCTGCCCCGTCTGGTTCCAGAAGACCAGCTCCTGCTCGCCATCTCCGTCAAAGTCGCCAAAGAGCTGGTCGTGGTGCTTGTTCCTGCCTGATGTTTTAATGGTGTAGCGGTGCCAGGGCTGGTCGTAATTGGGATAAGGGTTTTCCCACCACCACACTTCATTGCTGCGGCTTTCCCCGCCAAATACAATGTCCTGGTCCCCATCTCCATCTATATCGAGGTGGGCCGCCCCCGCCTCTATGTACATGGCCTCCGCTTCTACCACGTATCGATCCCAGCGTTCCCCGTTTTTCTTATACCACACCACCGATGGGGCAGCGGTGCGTTCGGTAATCACAAAGTCCAGCACCTCATCCTGGTCAATATCCACCACCAGAGAAGCTGTCTGCTGTCCTCCGGTATTCGGGACGGGTAGGTCGCCCTGCTCCGAAGAATAATGTTTCCACTGCAAGGCCGTAGTATCGGTGGTGCTGGCCGGTTGGGCCTGTACAAAGGGCAGGATCGCCAACGGAGTACTGAGGATGATGAGACAATACAGGAGGTAGCGCATGACTTGAGGGTGTTAGGTGGTGTATCCAGGCTGATGATGATAAAAAAATACCCGAAGCGCAAAAAAGATACGAAGCCTGCCGGGATATTACAATAGGGAATACCTACCTGATTTGGTAGGGTAGCCTTTTTTCCTTTATTTAGGGGTAAGCAAAAAGACCGCCAGCAAGCCCAATCCGGGATCACGCTGGCGGTCTTTTTTTTCTTGGAATAATACAACAAAAAGCTTTAAAGCTTTTGGAAAAACTCTCTAAACCTTTTGGAAAAGTTGTCTAAAGCTTTTAAAAAATGCTTTAGAGAACTTCGAAAAAGCTCCTGAGAAGTCGAAAAAGTGCTTTCAAGCACCCTTTTTGCCACTCCTGACCACTTTTCTGGCTATTAGGCACTTCAGCAAACTTTCTCTTTTTCTTACCTGCCGGATTGTAAAGTAAAAAAAGACCAAATTTACCCAAAGCCCGCCCAACCCTACCGGATTTATTCCCCTACGGATTCCCCTACGGAAGCTAAGATCCATCTCCCGTTAATCAATCAATGAGCAACCATAAATCCGATCATCCCCGAAATTCGGTATAGCCTCATCCGGAGATAACTTGCCATTTAAAGCAGGCTTAATTTTCATAACACTCTATTTATTAGCGCGGTGGCCTGAAAGCTCAGCGGGCGTGTGTTAGCCTTGTGCGAAGAAGCATTGAGGTTTCTTGATTTTTTTGGTTCGTTTTTTCATTAAGGAAAAAATGAACAAAGCAAAAAGCGTCGGACTAGAATGAAACCTTATGTTAATGTAAAGTTACGAGAGGAAAATTTTAAACCAGTTATTATTTCCTATTACTCAAATCCCTTGCCTCACAAACTACCCACCAGGCAGAGAAACACTTCGGCATTGTACCAAAATGAAACAATGCCTATCTTGGCACTAATGGAACAACAGGACGGGAATATACTCATTGTGGACGATGACCAGGCAGTACTGTATACGGCCAGACTCATCTTGAAACAGCAGTTTACCCACGTACAAACCGAAAGCTCGCCCTCGCAGATAGCCGCCCACCTGCAACAGCACTCCTACGATGTGGTGGTACTGGACATGAACTTTGCCCAGGGAAAAACCAGCGGAGAAGAAGGGCTGTTCTGGATTCGGCGGGTGCGGGAGCTGGACCCCAAAGTACAGGTCATCGTCACTACCGCCTACGGAGATATTGAACTGGCCGTGAATGCCATGAAAGAAGGAGCGGTCGATTTCCTGACCAAACCCTGGGAAAAGGAGAAACTCATGGCGACGGTGGCCTCGGTTTTCCAATTGAGCCGCTCCAAAGGCGAGGTGGAAAAGCTCCGCCACCAACAAAAAACCCTCAGCCAGGACCTGGACAGTAGCTTTGCCGAAATGATTAGTGAAAGCAAAGCCATGCAACCCGTGTTTGATACCATTGATAAAGTAGCAAAAACCGATGCCAACGTCCTGATATTAGGCGAGAATGGCACCGGGAAAGAACTGGCAGCCCGGGCCATTCACCGGGCATCGTTACGGGCCCAGCAACCCTTTATCAAGGTAGATTTGGGTACGTTGAGTGAAACCTTGTTTGAGTCCGAACTCTTCGGGCACACCAAAGGAGCCTTTACCGGAGCCATAGAAGCCCGGGCCGGTCGCTTTGAAGTGGCCTCCGGTGGTACGCTTTTTCTGGATGAAATCGGTAATCTTTCCCTGCCCCTGCAAGCCAAATTGCTGACGGCCATCCAGAGCAAGCAGATCATTCGGGTAGGCACCAACCAATCTATTTCGGTAGATGTTCGCCTGATCAGCGCCACGAATCTGCCCATCCATGCCTTGTCCGAAGGCAGTCAACCGCAGTTTCGGCAGGATTTGCTCTATCGGATCAATACGGTAGAGATTGAGATTCCCCCGCTGCGCCACCGTCCGGAGGACATTTCGCTACTGGTAAACCACTATCTGACCATATATAGCCGGAAGTACCAGAAGCAACTGGAGCCGATGGCCCCCCCGGCGGTTGAACCTTTGCAGCACTACCCCTGGCCGGGCAATGTGCGGGAACTGCAACACGCCGTAGAACGGGCTGTTATCATGACCAACCGCACTCGCCTGGAAGCCTCAGACTTACTGGTAGATGCCCGCAAACGAAAGACCACCCCGACCAAAGCCACCTCCCTCAATATGGATGAGGTAGAGAAACGGGCCATCCAGGAAGCCATCCAAAAACACCAGGGCAACCTCAGCCAGGCCGCCACCGAACTCGGCCTGGGCCGCAGTACCCTATACCGAAAAATGAAGAAGTATGGGATTTGAGGAGGGGAAAGATGAGGAATATTACCCTACAACCGTCATCACAAACGAACATGAAGCGATCTCTCTCAAAGGGAGAAGATTGCTTCGCTACCGCTCGCAATGACGCACTAAAACTGGCCGTCATCGCGAGGAAGAATGACGAAGCGATCTTCCTTAAAGGGAGAAGATTGCTTCGCTATAGCTTGCAATGACGCCGAAAAACGCATAGAGAATAAATAAGACGAGACAAAACAAGCGAAAGTAAAAGCTGAGTCTTATTCTTACTTGTACACAAAAAACTCCTACAACCCATGCACTACACCCTATTCCGCGTCAATATCATCATCCGAATTCTGTTGGTCATTGGGTTGGGATATGCGATGGTGTATGTGCTGACGCAAACGCATTTCTGGCTGGTATCCTTCTGGCTGGCGCTGGCTGCCATTGTGATTACGGTGGAATTGCTGCGCTATATTGAGAAGTCGCACCGGGAACTGGAGGATTTGGTGATTGCCATCCGGCAGGGAGATTTTACCAATACCTACCAGCAGAAGGCAGCCCGTTCGGGCAAGATCCTGGCCTATGCCTACCACGAACTGGTCTCGGCCTACCAGCAGTTGCGTCGGGAGAAGGAAAGCAACCATCAGTATCTGCAGAATGTCATTGAGCACGTGTCGGTAGCCCTACTGGGTTTTGATGAATCGGGGCGTATTACGCTGATCAATCCATCAGCGCGTAGCCTGCTGCAAAAGCCCCTCCTTCGGCAATTATCCGATGTGCAATCGGTGGATGAAACGCTGTATCAGCAGATACAATCCTTAGAAGCCGGACAGAAAGTGATGGTGAAGGTGGTGCGCGACGGTCAGCTCATGCAGTTGGCATTGCAGGCATCAGAATTCTTCTTACAGGGACAGTATTACAAACTCATCTCCTTACAGGATTTACGTCGGGAACTGGAGGAACAGGAACTGGCATCCTGGCAGAAACTCATCCGGGTACTCACCCATGAGATTATGAACTCCGTCATCCCCATTGCCAACCTCAGCGGCATGGTACACCAGACCCTGCTGCACACCTGGCAGGAAAAACAGCTCACCCTAGCGGCTTTGGGAGAAGAAGATAGTCAGGATTTGCTGGAAAGCCTACAGGTGATGGAAGACCGTAGCAAGGGGTTGGTCAACTTTGTAAAGGCGTATCGCAGTGTGACCCAGGTGGCCCGGCCCCACTTCCGGAAGGTGCGGGTAGAAGACCTGCTGAAACGGGTACAAACCCTATTTGCTCCGGCCTTCCGCGAACGGGGCATTGCCTGGGAGCAACACCTAAACCCTATCGAACTCACCTTTACCGTGGATCTGGAGCTGGTAGAACAGGTACTGATCAACCTGATCAAAAATGCCATGGAAGCCTTAGGAGAAGCGGATACTCCGGTATTATTGCTTCGGGCGTACCGTACGGCTCAGCAGGAGGTGATGGTGGAGGTAGAAGATAATGGGGCAGGCATGGAAGCAGAAGTAGCGGAACAGATCTTCATTCCCTTTTATACCACCAAGACCGAAGGCTCGGGAGTAGGGCTGAGCCTGTCGCAGCAGATCATGCGGTTACATCAGGGAGCCATCTCCGTGCGCTCGGCAGTAGGGAAGGGCACCACCTTTACCCTGCATTTTTAGTAAAAGCGCCATAAGTTTCGCATTTTTAAGCATAATAACCTACTAACCATGTACAGAACGACCGGCCTACTGCTTCTATTGATTCCCTTTTTACGCTGCCAGCAACCACCCGATCAGGAAACGCCACCCGAGTGGCAACCCCAAACCGTTTCCCTGATGACCCGCTGGGCCGAAGACCTTTCGCCTACCAATGCCCATCAGGAATACCCCCGTCCGCAAATGGTGCGGGAGCAATGGCTTAACCTGAATGGCCTGTGGGACTACGCCATTACCGAGCAAGAAATCGGCATGCCTACGCAGTATACCGGGAAGATTCTGGTGCCCTTCCCGGTAGAATCAGCCTTATCCGGGGTGAAGCAAATGGTAAAACCCAATCAGAAACTGTGGTACCGTCGTACCTTCCAGGTACCCGAAGACTGGAACGCCGAGCAGTTATTACTGCACTTCGGGGCGGTAGACTGGCAGGCTACCGTCTGGCTCAACGGGCAGAAAGTAGGAGAGCACAAAGGTGGATATGATCCGTTTACCCTGGAAATAAGCGGCGCCACTTCCGCCGAAAACGAGCATGAACTGGTGGTAGAAGTATGGGACCCAACCGACGAAGGCACCCAGCCCCTGGGGAAACAAACCCTGGATCCGCGTGGTATCTGGTACACTCCGACCACCGGCATCTGGCAAACTGCCTGGCTGGAGCCGACGCCGGCTTCTTATATTGAGCGGATCAGACTCACCCCCAACATTGATGACGGAACCTTAACAGTCAGTGTACAGACGAATGATGAGGCTACCGCGGCTGAGCTGCAACTGGTGGCGACCGATGGCGGGCAGGAAGTGGCTACCCAGCAGGGCAGTGACAACCTTCCCGTAGTGCTATCCATCCCGTCGCCCAAGCTTTGGTCGCCCGACAACCCCTTCCTGTATGACCTGTCTGTGGCGCTGGTAGATGCGGAAGGCAATGTGGTAGATCAGGTAAAAAGCTACTTTGGGATGCGAAAGATTGCCGTAGCCAAGGCTGACGATGGTTATAATCGACTGTTCCTGAACAACGAACCCTTATTTCAAATCGGTCCGCTCGACCAGGGCTTCTGGCCTGACGGACTATACACCGCCCCCTCGGACGAGGCTCTGAAATATGACATAGAAGTTACCAAGCAGATGGGCTTCAACATGGCACGCAAGCACGTGAAGGTAGAACCCGACCGCTGGTACTACTGGTGCGATAAGCTCGGTCTACTGGTCTGGCAGGACATACCCAGCGGCGACGAGCGCGTTCGCCGGGATGGTCAGGAAATACAACGGTCCCCGGATTCGGCCGAGCAGTTTGAGTCAGAACTCAAAGCCTTGATGGATGACTTCTACAACCATCCTTCCATCGTGATGTGGGTCGTCTTCAATGAAGGTTGGGGGCAGTACGAAACCGCCCGGCTGGCCGAATGGGCCCAGGAATATGACCCGACCCGTCCTATTAATGCGGCCAGCGGCTGGTTAGACATGGGGGTGGGCGACGTAAGCGATATGCACGATTATCCCGGACCAGACATGCCGGACACCGAAGCCGGACGGATTTCCGCCCTCGGCGAATTCGGTGGGCAGGCCCTGGCTATACCGGAGCACCTATGGGTAGCCGACTTATCTAAAGCCCCCACCCACTTTGAAACATCCAGTTCGGCAGACAGTCTGCTACAAGCCTACCAGGCCCTCTATCGTCCGCTGGACTCGCTTCGGCAACAAGGCTTAGCCGCGGCTGTCTATACCCAAACCACCGATGTTGAATCCGAAGTAAACGGTCTGCTAACCTACGACCGGGAGGTGATTAAAATGGACATAGATACGCTGGCCGCCACGCATCGGGCCTTATACGAATAAGGGGTGATAATCAGGCAACCCATCTAATAATCTTTCTAATTGGATGTTATTCATTGAACTTTAAACCGATCAGCTATGGTAAAGCAAGTATGGTCAGGACTATTACTACTAGTGCTTGTTGGAGGTTGTGTTTCCTCTAAACAGAGCACGCCGGAGCAGACCGAACCCCTATCATTCTGGATCAATCAGGAGCATATTGATGGGCGGGAAGGGTTGCGATTGTCGGTAGTTCATGCTTTTACCCAGCCCTATCTGGGCATAGCAGTACATGACACTTCGGTGGTGCAACAGTTGTCGGAAGGAGATGCTTTGCAGATTGTGCTGGCTCGGGGAAGCCGTCCGGTTGCATCGTCTCGGGAAACCTATGAAGACCCGTACCGTATGGGGTTTGATGCTACGCAATTGCTGGAGAAGGCAAAACTCGGAGATCGATTGGTATTTGCCTCGGAAGCAGCTGATCAGGTACTTTATACGCTTCTCATTATTCCCTAGAAAAAGACTTTATTGGTGCATCAGGAAAGCGGATACTTTACCATCCGTGCGAAAACAGGTCTAGGGCTACCTCAATGGTGTTACAGTGGGCATCCACAATGTCGGCCATTCGATCAGAATAACCCCCGCCCATGGTAAACACCGCCGGAATACCATGCTCAAGGCAAGTGCCAAACACCAGCTTGTCGCGTTGTCGGCAGCCGGCTTTGGTCAGGGCCAGTTTCCCCAGTCGATCCGTGGCCAATACATCCACCCCGGCCTGGTAGAATACAATTTGAGGGTGGTGCTGCGCGATGAGCTTGGTCAGGGCTTCCTGCAACAAAGTGAGATAGGGCAGGTCTGTAGTGCCAGTCGAGAGTTCAATGTCCCAATCTGATTGTTCTTTCTTCAGGGGATAATTATCTTTTCCGTGCATGCTGAAAGTGAAAACTGCGGGGTCATCCTGAAAAATATGAGCGTTCCCATTGCCCTGGTGCACATCCAGGTCAATGATCAACACCCTTTCCACCAGCCCTTTGGCAATCAACCGTCGGCTGGCAATCGCAATATCATTCAAGGTACTGAAACCCTCGCCCCGGTCAGCATACGCGTGGTGCGTGCCACCGGCCAGGTTAATCCCCAATCCGAGTTGAAGGGCCGATTCGGCAGCAGCGATGGTACCGGCCACACTGTTTCGGGCCCGCTTCACTGAGGTAGCCGTGTGTGGTAAACCAATCCTACGGACCATGCGCGGTGGTAGTGAAAGGGTTTTTACGGCATTCCAATAATCGGAAGTATGCACCCGAAGAATATCTTCTTCAGCACATAACCCCGGGTCAACCAGCTGCTCGAGCTGAATGATCCCCTGATACAGCAGTTGCTCTTTGACCAAAATGTATTTGTCAATAGGAAAGCGGTGGTGCTCAGGGAGTGCGTATAAGTACTGATCTGAAAAATAAATAAAAAAATCCGGTTGATTCAAGGCTTCCAGGGAATGGTTAATGCACCTTGAAGAGAAACTGCATGGCAGGCAATATGTTCGCGGTCGGCTTCATTAACCAGCTTCTGGGTGGTATAGCGGCTATTGGTACCGTCAATAATCAGTTGTTGGTAGGAGAAATAATCATTGAGGTGCGCCAGCTTCCGGATGGCATTATGGGCTACAATCAGGTAATCTACCGAAACAGGTTGTTCGGGTTTGCTCCGGTTAAGCTGCTCCCGAATGATGGCGATGGTCTTTCCCTGCCAATGCAGCATTTCAATTTCCCGGCCTGAAGCATACTGCAACGCCGGATGCGCCAGTGTATCGCTGACATATTCGGTTTGCAACCCTTTCTGTATGTGATTGGGAAGCACATGGTATTGGGCATTTGTGTCCCAGGAACCCCGGTGCAGGTTGGTAAATCCCTGAGTGAAATCCAGGTGCGTATCATCTTTCACGTTATACACCGTCATGCTTATTTCCTGATGTTGCCGGTACATATGCGCAGCCTGTATGGCAACCACCAGCGCCAGGGAGGCTACTGCTAAACTGAAGTAGCGTAATCGCCGATAATGAAATAACAGGATGAAAAACACGATAATCAGGTAGAGCAGGCCGGTTTGAACAGGCGTGATCGCTATCTGCTCTATCGTGCTTCCCGGAAGTTGCTGGATAAGTGCTACCAAAGTGTTCACGAACTGGATGAGATGCTCTAGTACCCATCCGCATACTTTGGCCAGGGCCGGTACAGTAAATCCGGTAAACAAAGTCGCCAGGCCCAATGGCAGTATGAGCAAAGCTCCGGGAATGACGACCACATTTGATATCCAGAAATAGATGGGGAATTGATGGAAGTAGTACATCCCCAAAGGAAAGGTTGCTATCTGAGCGGCAATAGATACCGAAGTCAGTTGCCAGAGCCAATCCATCACTTTGGTATTCGGAGAGCACCAGGCATAAATACGAGGTTGAAGATATACAATGCCGAAAACCGCCAGATACGAAAGTTGAAAACCTACCGAATACAGTAAGAAAGGGTCAATCCAGAGCAATAGGAAGGCAGAACATGCCAGCGTATTATAAATATCAGACTGTCGTCTGAGGGTTGAGCCGATAATGATAAATGTAAACATCACGGCGGCCCTTTGTACCGAAGGAGATAAGCCCGTAAGCAGTGCATACAGCCATAGTCCAACAATACAACCAGTAATATAAATGGCCGTGCCTACTTTTGGTAGTTGTCGGAAGGGCGCCAGCAGGAAATTCAGAATAAGGTAAATGATACCTACATGCAGGCCGGAAACCGCTAATACGTGCATTGCTCCGGTAGCAGCATACGCCTCCTGCACTTCCCGCTCCAAATGACTTTTCAGCCCCAGGGTAATGGCCAGTGCAATGCCCTGGGCCTGGGGGTTTTTAATATATTGCAGTAATTTATCCCGGCACTGATGTCGCCAGTTACCGGTCAATCCCAGCCAGTAAGGCCGTACATTGGCTTCCATCAGTGTCCAGTTTGACGCTCGCAGGTATTGCTGATGATGAATACCCTGGTAGGCCAGATATTGCTTGTAATTAAACTCTGCTGGGTTTTTTGGCAGTTCAACTGGGTCAGGAATTCCTTTTACCAACACACGATCACCAAAGTGCATTAACCAACTACTGTCTGCTTTGGGTTGATATACAATTACTCGTGCACTTTGCGACAGGCCTTGCCCGGCTTTTTTATTGAAAATATGCTCAATGTCTAATGTTACCCGATAAGAATTCTTTTTGGGCTCCGGGTGGTCTATTACGGTCGCAATATAGTAATCTGCGGTGTCGGTAAAGTGGAGAAGGTGGTCTGATTGGCGGGTGGTATCATGCTGGTGGGCACGGATGATTCCCAGCAATATGAGACAAAAGGCAGCGAAACTGCCTACCCAGGGATGAAGGCGGGAAAAGGAGCGGGCGTTCCCGAAAAAAGTGAAAGCGCTATAAGCTAAAAAGGTAATAATAAACGTAAAGATGGCTAATTGGGAATTTACCCAAGAGGCCACTCCAATGCCCAGCATGAATAGCGGAGCGATGCGGAGAAAAGGATAGGGTACCCAACGGAACATTTTTTCTATTAAAAATAGCACCTATCCTTATTGTCTGCTGGGTAAAAGCAGGTGAAAATGGTTTTTGTAAGGAATAAGAACGTTTTACAGCCGAATTATTGAGGTGAAGAAAAAAAGTGTTTAGTCTTCTGCCCGGAAAATAGCTGTCGATTCAGTATCGGTAGATTCCGGTAGGTAGGCAATCCGGCGGAAGCAAAAATATTGCAGATTATACTTCATGCCGGTAGAAGCAGTAAATCCCCAAATTACATCAGTTTTTCCGTTAAAAACGTCATCTATGATATTTTGGGTACCCTGATATACGATAGTGTTATCCAACATCACAGTAATCTCAGAAGTCTCCGGGTTCCAGCGGAAGCGGAAGTTGTGCATCTGGTCATCTTCCAGATTAAAGCTGGGATCATTATTATTCCAATAATCGCTGTGGAAACTGCTACCATTAACCAAATAAGCTACGTGGTCACTGAATGGATCGTTCTGAAACTCGTTCTGATAAGTATCAAATTCAACGGCTACCGAAGGAGCGATAAAGTTGCCGGATGCAAAATTAGGGTTAAACCGTCCGTAGCCTAAACCTTCACCGTAGGTACCAAAAGCATTAAATTCCCGGGGATCATCGTGGATGACGAAGGTGATGCCATCAGCCCCTAAATCATCTTTGTCTCCCAGGTAAATGTCAAATTCAATTTCAAAATAATTGCTTAAATCCAATTTGGTGGTGCTATAGGCGATGCCTTCGGCATATCGCTCATCAGGGGTAAGTAGAATACAACCTGACGGCATATAGTCAGCATGGCCTCGTAGCTCAAACTGGGCAAAAACCGGCTGGCCCATGAGCAAACCAAAAAAAATAATAGCTAAAAAACGGTTCATCGGTTGGGATGTCAGTAGCGATTAGCAAAGTATAACTATGATTAAGATACGGAATAAATTTAAAACAAGCAGGTCACATTAGAAATTTACCTGCTGTGCAAACCCTTGGGAAAGGAATAGTATTCAAAATTCAAACGAGAGCGTTGTGCATCTCAGCCCCTATCTAACAAAACAGCCGTCTTACGACGGCTGCTGGATTGGGCGCTATATTGTTAAGTACTTTATCAAAAGACAAAATTAAACCCGGTACGCAGGTTAACTACCTTGGCATTTCCTACGTCAGCAAGTGCCAGGATATTATCGGTTACGAAGTACAGTTGTAATCCTTTGGGGCCGGTCGTCATTGCCAGTCCTAAACCCAGGTTGTTATATGAGCGGCTTTGCATAGAATACGTAGCAGCAGCCTGAAGCCAGCGGCCTACATTTTGACGAATACCCAGAGAAAGACCTTTCCGGAACGTTTGGTAGAAGTCTGAATACAGCGTAGCTGAAGCCGTAGTGTGGGTCGCTAACTGGTAATTTCCAGTTAAATACACCTGAGTGGGAATGCCAGTGGTGTATTTGGTTGCTTCCTCTTCAAATTCGAAAATATTGGCGATAGAGTCTGTAAGTTGTTCAACGTCAATGTTGAATCCCTCAGTTAGCAGGTTATCATTTTCCAAACCAGTGAATGTGAAAGACCCCTCGGAATGATAGGTCTTGGTATCCTCTTTCCAGGTAATAAACCCTAAATTAACCACGGATGCGGCAAACGAAATCTGACTGTTAAGCTTATAGGTACCACCCAGGTCAATACCGAAACCACTGTTTTTGGTATTGATAGCATAAGCCGCAGCATCATCCTCAAGCAAATCCATACCGGAAGTATTGAGCAAAATATCCGCATTGGCGGTCATGGCATATAGGTCCTGTTCTGTGCCTGTTGTTAAAGAAACATCAGCGTGCTGGGTTTGAACATTGGCCAGGCCAAAGAGCGCTTTTACCCGCGTTCCTACCACCAGTTTATCATCAGTGAGAAAAGGGCGGTTGAAGCCTACTCCAATTTCCCGATAATGCATAGCATCTGTTTCAAACTTACCAAATTGTAAAGTCTCGCCTGGTTCATTTCCATCAATAGCAATCTGAAAGATGCTGCCATCGTAGCGCTGTCGTCCCTGAACATGTTCGGTGACATTAAGCGAGAAGCGATTCTTGCCAGCTTTGAACGAAAGAGCGAATAAGTCGATATCAGTGCTTAAATGAATATAATCCTTTCCGTTTAGGTTAAGATTACTGTAAAGTTTTTCCAGGTCCAGTACCCGTTGCCCGGTTTCGTCTTCATCAATATTTGCTGCAATCTGATTGAATGTGAAACCCGAATTTTTGATCGATACATGATAAGATGACAGCAGAGAAACATGCACCTTATTGCGTGGAACAAAAGCCGGATTGGTATGCGACGATTGATATACGTTATTAAGCAGATGCAGGGTAAGCTCCTGCTGCGCATAGACCTGCGCTGGTATTATGGCAAATGCCAATAATATAATAAGAGGGTAAATGTATTTCATGGCTGATGGTCAATTAGGAATCAAAAGATGCTTGGATCTGTGTGGCAAGACTAAAGCGAATGGAATAGAAGGAATACAAACGCACTCGATTATTCTCATTGCTTACACTGTTTAGTTTTGCATGAATGAGCAGATGGGTAGCTTCACGAATTTTCTCAAATTTATCCTGCTTAATGGTCGCAGAAATTGGTAAATCTACATTGGCAGGTAAGGTCTCGCCTGTAGCAGAGTTCACAATCTCAGCTGCTACCAGGAATTTATCATCCTCATCAAATAATTGGATGGCTTCTCCGGTATTGTCCTTAATTACCTCTCCCTGTTCATTCAGGAAGTACACCTGTAAGTTGGCATCAATGGGGAAATCGTTTTCGGTTTTGATTAGCAACTTGAGTTCTTTAACATCTTCTAACTCACCAAAAGAGACTTCAATAGAGTCCTGTAAAACTAAGTCAAACCCTGCCTCCAGAGGCATTTCCAACTCCATATCTATTCCGATTTGACTATCGCCAGTCAAGAAACTCGTGTCCGTTTCGCTACTGTTCATGGCAAAGCCAAAACCATATACAAATCCTGAAGGGATATTAGCAAAGGCATCTTCTATATTCGAAGTTTCATCATCGATTTTGTATGCTTCGGTCGCAGTAGTTGCTGTGCGTTCTTCTAAATAAGGGAAGGGGTAATTGCCGCTAAAGAATTCATAACCGGGATCATCTTCCAAACGAACGACTGTTCCCTTGGTGTGATTAATATAAAGGCGGCTGAAATCTGTGGAGATTGGAACACCAAAAGAGTTTGAAAACTCCAAAGATAATTTAGGATTCAACGCTACATTGCCTTCAACGGCTCCTTTTAGTGCTGGGATATCCAAAGTATCAGCTTGAATAGGAACCTGAATGCTGGTGAAATTACCCGATATATAGTTGAAATCCAGATCATTGATAGAAAAGCTAAAATCTATTTTGTCGTTGGAACTGATCGGTTGTCCGCTTCCGGCGATGCTTACTTCCAGCCGAAATCCCATTTCTCCATCTGCCAGGTTAATCTGATATTCAGACAGATCAATTTCTTCGCTGCTGCTACCCGGGCTATTCCAGGCAGGTAGATGAAAGTTCAATGTTAACGGATCACCTGTAGAGGAAACGATGTTTGGAAAAGATGCCGCGATGTTAATATCATGTTGATAATCAGAGTCAAACTGCACGTTCATCATTCCCTGGCTGCTCTCAATGGTGTAAATCGTCAACTCATTCAGGTCGAAGGGAATAGAACCTTCGAAGGTAGCAGGGGGCGCGTCGGTCAGATTAAAGAAAGGAGCATTCCAACCCAAAGAGTAAGATTCTGAGAATTGCTGGTCCGGCAAGGGGGGGAAGTAGTCCTTCAATGGTTCTGACTGAATACTGCTTTGATAAAACAGGCTATACGATTCATCAGAATTTTTGCGTAATGCCCCTGATTCCTGATCGGCCTTCAACATATCTTCTACCGTAAGGGTAGTATTAAATAAAGGGAGTGCCACCTTGGGTGAGGGAGTCTTAATAGTGACATCACTAAAATCTTCGTCGGGCAAACAGCCGGCGATTCCAAACATTCCCATCAGGCCAACACCGACTGATAGGGCAATTCTCGACTTACTGATCATAACCTGTTTTGTTAATGAGAAAAACACGAAGGCAAGAAGCTCGAAATGTTTGGAAAAAAGTAACCCTTCGCTTTTATTACCGCACGCAGGTGAGGTTCATTCTGATTTTTGTAACAAAAAAATATTATATTGAATATTTCCTGTATAGGATAAAGAAAATAATAATGCCGTGCAGTAGAAAGTTTGTTGTTCAATTTATTGATTTTCAGTATTTTGTGATTTTATAATTAGCAGGCGAAGCATAAGTAACGGAGGCCACAAGTTGTTTACCCATTTTTATGATAGAAGTAAAAAGCATATGTAAGAATTACGGAGATAAGAAGGTAGTCAGTGATATTTCCTTTGAAGTGGAGGATGGACAAACATTCATACTGTTAGGAACCAGTGGTTCGGGTAAGACAACTTTACTTAAAATGATCAATCATTTGATTATTCCCAACGCAGGAAGTATCACTGTAAACGGTAAGAATATTGCTGAAATACCGGCTCCTATATTGCGTAAAAGGATTGGTTACGTGATTCAGCAAGTTGGACTATTTCCACATTACACCATTCTTGAAAATATAGGTTTGGTGCTAAAACTAGAAGGGTGGACTGAAGAAAAGAGGCATGTTCGCAGTAAAGAAATGCTGAAGCTGGTTGGGCTTCCAGAGAATTTCAGTGATCGATATCCGCACGAGTTGAGTGGAGGACAACAGCAGCGGGTAGGCATTGCCCGGGCCATGGCCAATGATCCGCCACTGATTCTGATGGATGAGCCTTTTGGAGCTTTAGATCCTATTACCAAACAAAACCTGGTGGACGAATTAAAAGCCAAGCAAATGTTTGCTGAAAAAACCGTGGTGATGGTGACTCACGATGTGTATGAAGCCATCACCCTTGGCGATATGATTTGTTTGTTAGATGCCGGACAAATGAAACAGATGGGTACTCCAAAGGAAATGTTGTTTCAGCCTCATTCTGATTTCGTGAAAGCCTTTTTTGATGCCCAGCGTTTTCGGCTGGAGCTGCGGGTCACTACGCTGGAAGAAGTTTTAGCATATACGAACCTATCTGATAACCGTCACGAGGCATTCAGTGAGGCTGATGCAGGCCAAAGTATCTGGGAAACGTTGGAACAAATAGAAAAGCGCAATCAGCCATACGTGTCGATCAGTAGTAATGGGCAGTTTATGGGCTTAGCTACTCCTGAAGCACTCTTGGGCGCGTTTTACCAATATAAGAAGCAATGGGACGCTTAGTCCTCCTGCCGGGTAATATCATTTAGCGTAAAGGCTTCTGTTATGGCCATGTTGCTCTCATAACCTGTGCGATCGCGGATGACAACACCCAACCTTAAACTATCATTACGGAAAAGAGAGCGAAATTGCAGTGAAGGGGCAGAAAACTGAATGGTACCTACCAGCGGTTTGGTATTAGAGAAGTCCTCTTTTAAAGGCGAGAACCTCCCACCCAGCGGGGCTCGGCATATAGCAGGGTCACCAAAGTCAATGGCTACATACTCACCATTTTGCTCCCGGGTAAAGATCGTTATTTCAAAATTCCTTACTAGAGGGTTCTGGTCTGCTCTCACTGTGTCGGTAATGGTATTTCCGTCGATTACTAAAGGGTTAATTCCTTTTGGCCAGGCGTATTTATTACAGTTAAAGGGACCTTGTGACGGGTCATATTTGATAAGCTCGCCATGCTCGTCAGTAGGAAGCGGAAGAATATATTGCTCGAAAGACTCTTCATCCCGGGCAGTAAGTCCCAGGTTACCATCTCCGTCCTGAAAATTGACCCGCATCACCAGGGTGTCAAAACCGCCTGGTACATCAACGAAGTAAAAGTCTTCTATCCCGGTAATGACTGGTTCTGCGGCATAGTCGGGTTCGTCGAAGCAGGCCGACAGCCCCATGATGATAAAGAAAAAGCCAAATATGTATAAACCCTGTTTCATAGAATTACATAAGCAATTGAATAACACCAGGATTTTGCTGGCGGGCACTTATTCGGCCAGTCGGGTAATATCGTTTAAGGCAAAAGAATTTGTGATGAACATATTACTTTCGTTCCCCGTTCGGTCGCGAATCACGACTCCCAGTTTTAGGCTATCATTGCGGAAAAGAGGACGAAATACCAAGGAGGGAGCAGAAAACTGAATAGTGCCCTCCAGCGGTTTGGTATTGGAAAAGTCATCTTTAAGGGGCGGAAAACGTCCTCCCAGTGGGGCCCGGCAGATAGAAGGGTCCCCAAAATCAACGGCCTGGTATTCACCGCCCTCTTCCCGGGTAAATATGGTAAGTTCAAAGTTTCTTACCAATGGATTTCGTTCTACCCGAACAGTATCGGTAATCGTATCTCCATTAATTACCAAAGGGTTATTCCCGGCTGGGAAAGCATAATCATTACAGTTAAATGGGCCTTGTGATGGGTCGTATCGGATAAGCTCGCCATTCTCATCGGTAGGTAAAGGGAGCTTATATTGCCCAAAAAATTCTTCTTCCCGGGCAGTAAGTCCCAGGTTACCGTCGCCGTCCTGAAAATTGACCCGTACCACCAGGGTATCAAAACCACTGGGCACATCAACGAAGTAAAAGTCTTCTATTCCGGTAATGACCGGTTCTGCGGCATAGTCGGGTTCGTCGAAGCAGGCCGACAGCCCCATGATGATAAAGAAAAAGCCAAATATGTATAAACCCTGTTTCATGTGATAGCGTAGGACATTCAATAACACAGCTTCCGTGCGGACTAACCATGAATATAACGCATATTAGTTGATTTTTGATATTGCCCACGCTACTTTTCTTCATGAATTTTTCAACCCAGTTTAAAGAGCGCTTACTTGCCTCGCCTCCGGAGCCTTTTGAAGATATGGCGCTGGAACTTTTTAATTGGCAGTTTTGCGAAAACGCAGTTTATCAGGAATATGTGACATATCTGGGAGTTGCCCCTCCGTCTATTCGCACCATTGAGCAGATTCCTTGCCTGCCTATTGAGTTTTTCAAGTATCACCGTATCATTAGTGGGGCTGAACGCTCTACTGAGCAGATATTCGAGAGTAGTGGTACAACCGGGCAGCTAAGAAGCAAACATCATGTAGCGGACCTATCATGGTATCATCAGGTGTGTGAGCGTATTTTTGAGCAAAAGTGGGGGCCATTGAGCGATTACCATATTTTTGCGCTACTTCCTTCTTATTTGGAACGGGACAATGCTTCGCTGGTCGCGATGGTGGATGATTTTATCAGGAAAAGCCAATCTGAATTTTCCGGATTTTATCTACGCGACTTTCCACGTTTGGTACAGCAGGTTGAAGGTGCCATCCAGACTGGACGTAAGGTTTTGTTATTGGGAGTCACATTTGCCCTTTTAGACCTGGCTGATCAGCACTCACTTACATGGCCCGAGGTCATCGTAATGGAAACGGGTGGCATGAAGGGTAAAAGAAAGGAGCTCATTCGGGCAGAAATACACGAGCAACTGATGAATAGGTTGGGAGTAAAAGTTGTTGCGGCAGAATATGGGATGACCGAGCTCCTTTCGCAAGCCTACGCCCGGCATTCGGGCCAGTTTGAAGAAGCACCCTGGATGAAGATCTTAATTCGGGATATGCATGACCCTTTTGCCTACGTAGCCCCAGGTCGACAGGGCGGGATCAATGTTATTGACCTGGCTAATGTAGATTCCTGTGCTTTTATTGAGACAAAAGATATTGGAAAAACTATCGGAGATAGGAGCTTTGAAGTATTAGGTAGATTTGATAATTCTGAATTGCGAGGATGTAATTTAATGATATAATTATAATTTATTTTATATAAAATTTTACATATGTACTATTTTTTGTATTTTTGTAGAATAAGATAGTATATAAATTATAAGAATCATGAAAACAAGACTCACCATCGTTGCAATCATGTTGATCGGATTTTCAGCCTGTGCACCTAAATACACTTGTCCGGCCTATTCCATCAATAAAGGAAAAGAAATAAAAACTGAGAAGATGGCGGAAGTGCCAATGTAACAGCTTTGAAAGCTTCTTAGGTAAATCGTTTCACCTCCGATGCTGTAATCTCGGAGTCGCACATAATCACGAGGCGCTCCACTACATTTCGTAGTTCCCGGATATTGCCAGTCCATTCAAAGCTTTGTAATACTTCAATGGCTTCGGGAGCGATTTTCTTGGCTGGGGTGCTATATTCCTGCGCCAGGTCCTGCAAAAATTTGTCTACCAGCAGGGGGATGTCTTCTTTGCGGTCTTTAAGAGCGGGAACATGAATGAGAATCACACTCAGGCGATGGTATAAGTCCTCGCGGAAGCGATTCTCTTCAATCTCTTTCTTCAGGTTTTTGTTGGTGGCGGCAATTACCCGTACATCCACCTTAATGGCTTTGTCTCCTCCTACCCGGGTGATGGTGTGCTCCTGTAGCGCTCGAAGCACCTTTGCCTGGGCGGAGAGGCTCATGTCACCGATTTCGTCGAGAAAAAGTGTGCCTCCGTTGGCTTGCTCAAACTTTCCTTTCTTTTGTTTGATTGCGGAGGTAAAAGAGCCTTTCTCGTGACCAAATAGCTCACTTTCAATGAGTTCAGAAGGAATGGCCGCACAGTTAAGCTCAATCAGCGGAGCTCCGGAGCGATTGCTCTGGGCATGTAACCACTTAGCCACCAGTTCTTTCCCGGTACCATTGGGGCCGGTAACAAGCACTCGGGCTTCAGTGGGAGCTACTCGGGCAATGGTTGTTTTTACTTCGGAAATGGCATCGGATTCACCAATAATCTCGCTGACTCCTGAGATTTTCTTTCGCAACTGCTTGGTTTCCTCTACCAGATCGGATTTATCCAGGGCATTTTTAATGGTGACCAGCAGGCGATTCAGATCGGGGGGTTTCTGTATGAAATCATAGGCGCCCATCTTTGTGGCTTCCACGGCGGTCTCAATGGTCCCGTGTGCCGAGATCATGATAAACTGCGCTCCTATTCCCTGGGCTATGGCTTTTTCTAATACTTCGATGCCATCTACTTTCGGCATTTTGATATCACAGAGTGCGATATCGTAGTTATTCTTGGCCAGCAGCTGCAGTCCTTCTTCGCCATCGGCAGCTTCGTCGACTTCGTATTTCTCGTATTCTAAAATTTCCCGGAGCGAGCCTCGGATTGCTTTTTCGTCGTCTATGATCAGAATTTTTGTCATACGGTGTTTGTCTAAAAAAACAAGCAAGCTTATAAGCCGGGTTCTGTTTTCCTGCTTACGCAGAAATTCTTGCCATTTATCTAGGACGTTCGTCACCAAACGCCTCCAACGGTCTACCCGTACTGGGTCTTTCGCAAGGAAAGAGTAAGGCGAGCAACCATACAACCAGCAAAGCTGATGTCCCAGCACTTATTTGACCTTTCAGCCCGTAAGGTTTACCCTGCCTCCTTGGTCACCCTCGGAGCGGTGCGCTCTTACCGCACCTTTTCACCCTTACCCGCCAAAGGCGGGCGGTATATTTTCTGTGGCACTTTCTGTCCCTGCCTAAGGCTGGTCCTTCCTGTTAGGAAGTACGGTGCTCTATGCTGCCCGGACTTTCCTCGTAACGCGTATTCCTACGCATTCCGCGGCAAGAAAGCTTGCTATATTTTTATGTAACAATTGTACGACTTTTTTTAGAAAACGTCTAACCCGGTGAGTTTATGCTCCCATTTATCAGCCATTTCTGCCACTTCGCGGATCATATCTTTCAAAAAATCTTTGTTTTGCTCGCTTACAAATTCCAGAAATACGGAACCTTCTATCTTGATGAATGTCTCATCTATGGTAAACTTAGCGAAGACCATTTTCTTATTCTCAGACATAAAATCTACCAAATCCATTTGATGATAGTAGGGGCATACTTTGGACGTAAACGTAATGGTTTTGGTGTATTGATCATCAAAAGTGCTGATTTTTCCCTGAACTGACTGAAAACGGCCATCGTTCAGGGGCACGATAATGACGGAGGTTTGATCATCATATTCAGAAAAACGGCCTTGCAGTTCTTCTGCCAAGCTTTGCATAAATTTTACTAAGTCCATGGATTCGTCAATTTTTTAATTAATAAACGAATCTACATAACATCACATAAAATAAGCACGCAACCTGTCAGACACTCTTACAATGTACTATTTCCTATTTAACTTAGTATTCGCTCGATCACCATGGCCGAGGCTCCTCCACCGCCATTGCATATACCGGCCACGCCAATCTTCGCATCTTTTTGTTGCAGTACATTGCATAGGGTAGTGACGATTCGTGCACCTGAACAGCCCAGGGGGTGCCCTAATGCAACCGCTCCACCAAAAATATTTACTCGTTCGGGGTCCAGTTCCAATTTCTGATTATTGGCAATAGCCACAACCGAAAAAGCCTCATTGATCTCATAGTAATCTACCTCCTGCTGGTTAATTCCGGCATTGCGCAGGGCTTTGGGAATGGCCAATGCCGGAGAAGTGGTGAACCAGAGCGGGTCCTGGGCTGCATCGGCAAAGCCCAGGATTTTGGCTATGGGTTTTAATCCCAGTTCCTGCACTTTTTTAGCGCTGGCCAGTAGAAGAGCAGAAGCACCGTCGTTAATCGTAGATGCATTCGCAGCAGTGACGGTTCCATCTTTGTTGAATACGGGCCGAAGGCCAGGGATTTTATCAAAATTTACCCGTTTGTATTCCTCATCATCCGTTATTTTAAGTAGGTCTCCTTTGCGCTGCGGGACTTCCACCGGAATAATTTCAGGGCGAAGCCAACCGGCCTCAGTAGCTTTTGCCACCCGTTGGTATGAGTTAATGGCATAGGCATCCTGTGCTTCGCGGGTAATATTCATTTCTCGGGCAGTATTATCAGCACAACTGCCCATGGCGAAGCCATTGTATACTTCGAACAGTCCGTCTTTCTCCAGACCGTCTACGAGTTCACCACCCCCATATTTGTACCCAAACCGGGCCTTGGGAAGATAGTAAGGAATGTTGGACATACTTTCCATCCCCCCAGCCACTACTACATCAAGTTGTCCAAGCATGATGCCCTGAGCGCCAAACATGGCAGCTTTCATGCCTGAGGCACATACTTTATTGACGGTAGTACAAGGTACAGTATTAGGGATGCCGGCACCCAATGCTGCCTGTCGGGCCGGAGCCTGCCCCAGATTGGCCGAAACGACATTGCCCATAAAAACTTCATTGATCTGATCTTCAGGAAACTGCGCGTTTTGAAGAGCTCCTTTGATGGCAATACTACCCAGCTCCGTAGCACTAAGACCGGATAAGCTCCCCCCAAAAGATCCGATAGGAGTTCGTACTGCAGCGATAATATAGACCTCATTCATAAAAAAGCAGAGTTAAGATGTTTCAAAAATCACTTTAGCATCACCAGTCGGGCTTGGTACGGTCGCGTGGTTTATTGGGCTTTCGTCGGTTTTGCTGGATGTACTGCATCTCATTATTCCGCATGGCCTCCAGGATCATACGGGCTTTCTCCTCGCTGATATTCATTTCCTGTAACCGATCGGATAGTGGAGAAGAGGACATATCCTCATCGCTTTTTTCTCCCTCACTTTGTTCTTCTCCCTCCTGAGCATTCTGTTCTTCTGCTTCATCAGGCTTTTGCTCTCCCTCTTGCTGTTCCTGATCACTTTTTTGTTCGTCTGAACTGGATTCGTCAGTAGATTCTCCCTGCTGGTCTTGCTGTTCTTCAGATTGCTCTTCGCCCTCCTGTTGTTCCTTATTTTGTTGCTGATCCTGCTGTTGTTGATCTTCGGACTGATCCTGATTGTTCTCGGATTGCTCCTGTTGCTGTTGTTCCTGCTCTTTTTGCAGTTTCTTCACCAATTCGTAATTGTAGCGGGAGTCTTCATTGGCGGGGTTGGCTTTTAGTGATTCTTTAAAAAGAGCCAAAGCCTCCTTATACTGTTGTTGTTGGGTATTGATCGTTCCCATTTGTTGGTATGCTACAGACTTAATGGCAGTGGTTTCAGCATTCATCAACTGACCATATTGCCGTTGGGCCGTGGCGGTATCTCCTGCTTGTAAATAAGCATGGGCAAGATTCAGGCGGACTTTTTCGTCCTGTACCTGCAACGAATCCACCAATACCTGATAGCGTTGAATCGCCTGTTCATAATTTCCATTCTGGTAAGCCTGCTCCGCTTCCTTTTTCAAGCGGTTGATGGTCGCAATATCTCCAATACCTCCGATGACCAGGAATATGCCAAGCATCCATGAAGCGATCTTCATATTCGTACTGTTTTTAATTTCACTAAATGATCCATCAGGAATAATAGTACTCCTAATAACAGAAAATAAAAATATTTATTGGCCGAAGTATCAACCTGACGAGAATCTCTTAACTCACCTTCAATCTGGCTGATAGATGAGATCATCCGTTCAGTATCATCCTGTCGGTCGCTGATCTCAAAATACTGTCCTCCGGTTTGGGTCGCCAGTTGTTTTAGCGCGGTGGGCGCTAGCTTGCTAACAACCACATTGCCCGATCGATCTGTTTTAGGTACGCCTCGAACCACAAGTTGACTTCCCTGCTCGGTGCCTACCCCTAAGGTAAACAACCGAATTGCACTTTGCTGTATTTCTTCGGAAATGGCCGTAGTATTTTCACCAAAATCCTCACCATCACTAATCAGTAACAGCACTTTCGACTTTTGTTGGGACGGATTTTCTTCATCATTTTTAAATTTATCCAGTGCCAGACGCAGAGGAGAGGAAAAATCCGTGCCGGAGTTTGGAACAAGGCCGGTGTTTAGTGCATCAATAAACATGTTTAATGCGCTCTGATCGTAGGTAAGAGGGCATTGGATAAAAGCTTCAGAGGAAAAAATAATCAAGCCGATACGGTCAGAATTAAAGGCCTGTACAACATCTTTTAATTCGTATTTCACTTTTTCCAGTCGGCTGGGCTGCACATCGGCAGCATTCATAGATTGGGATAAATCTACCAGAATAAAAATATCTTTTCCAACAGCCTGAATTTCTTTGGTGGCATTTCCCATAAGCGGGCCCAGTAAAGCCACGACAAATAACAGAAAGTACAACGTTCGTAAGACCACTTTAAAAAAAACGGCACGAAATCCCACTGAAATTACCCGGTTAATACGAATGACTCGGGTAAGGTAAAGAATATAGCCTATGGTAAACAGAAGAAGAAAGACGACTTCGGTAGTGCTGAATGAATTATACCAGTTCATGTGAGTATCACTTACGCTCGCTTGTGTAACGGTAAAAGTAGTCAGTAAGTGCGAATGTTTGAAATACAACGGTGAGTATAGAGAAAATATAGAAAAGTGGGCATATGTTTTTGTTTGGAAGTTGGATTAGTGGAGAAACTTGTTTTATATTTGCAGCCTTTAACAGCTTTTGGACGAAATATTGTTCGGAGAGGTGGGTGAGTGGCTGAAACCAGCAGTTTGCTAAACTGTCGTACCTGGAAACGGGTACCGGGGGTTCGAATCCCCCTCTCTCCGCTCAAATTCAGGGCTTGTTTGGAACCTTCTGAAAGCTTCTTTAGTTTTCAGTGCTTCCGTGGAAAGAATAGTTCGGGGCGTAGCGCAGTCCGGTTAGCGTACCTGCTTTGGGAGCAGGGGGTCGCAGGTTCGAATCCTGCCGCCCCGACTTAAGAATACACAAAAGTCGGTAAAACCCCTTAAATCGTATGATTTGAGGGGTTTTTCTTTTTTCTGCCCCTTAAAACATGCATACTTTTTCAATAAAAATGTAGCTGGCCGCCCGCGCCTGTTTCGTGGTCTATTTTTTCTTCTTACCTTTTTAGGCACAGAAATGAGTGTAACACACTGATATACAGTTTTATACACTCATAAAAATTGTTTCGTTTTGGTTCTGTTTGATCCCATTTTGTGCCTAGGCACAGCTAAATGGAAGTCAAAACCAATTAAAACAACACAGTATGCGTAGCAACAAAACCTTCGGAATCGCTTTTTTTGTCAAGAAACACCGCCTTACGCAGGGAAAAGTGCCCATCTATGTCCGGATTATCGTTAATAGAAAACGCGTGGATTTATCCATTAAACGAAAAGTAGCCGTTGACCACTGGGATGAATGGAAGGGCGCCGCGAAAGGTAATCGGGAAGACATCCAAGCCTTGAACCACTATCTGGAGCAGGTACGCAATCAATTATTTGAATGCCACCGGCAGCTAGAATAGGAACGAAAGCTGATCACAGCCGAGTTCATCAAAAATTGGTATCTGGGTGAAGATGAACGAGGCAAGACCTTGAAAGAACTCATGGAGTATCACACGAAGAGATGAAAGATGAATTGACCTGGGGGACCCAGAAGAATTACTTTACCACCCAGCGCTACGTCTGTGAGTTTTTGCAAAAGAAAAAGAAGTCCTCGGACCTGTACCTGGATGAGTTGAATTATAAATTCATCAAAGATTTTCAATAGTCCGTAGTAAAATCAGGCAGCGATTCTGCCTATCTGATACAGTTTTTTAATCTTAGCGTAATTATCGGGCTGTTGGGCATCAATACCGAACACGTCAATAAATCGGTTGAGCAAAAGTTGATTGCTGTAGTGAGTTTTAACGTCGGCCATCGAGAAGCTGGTTTCAGCAGGATGGTCTGGTTCACTGAGGTGATGGATTGCTTTGGCTAGCGATACTGCTGTCAGGGCTGCATTGAGATGGAAGTGAAGCTTCTCTTCACTACGGCACTGCCCTTGCGTGAGTCCGGTGTGTTGTTTAGCATCCCGATAGAGAAACTCGCATTGAAAGCGCGCTTTATATCGTTTGAGTACTTCCTGCCCTTTCATTTCGGGATCAGTAGCGAAGAAGAGTTTAGGGGCTTTTGGGTTTCCCTTTTTATCTTCTTGCGGTAGGATGACGAGCCGAGCGGTAATCTTGAGTGATTTAATGTAGACTACACCATGATAGGCCACTAAGCGTTGAGGCGTAAAAAATTGCTCAAATACGTTGGCTCGCAGATTATGCTTGTCTACTACCCCATCGTAGGTTTTAGGCCGTCCTCTTTGGCCGGTTTTACTACCTGTACAGGTAACGCAGCACCGCATCATTGCACAGACGACTCACCACAGTAAAGCCGCACGCCGTAGCGGCCTTTACATATTCGTACTTAGAAAAGTAGGCATCCACGCACAGTACGTTACTCACAGTGAGCAAGGGCTTAGCCTGCTGCCGGAGTAGGCTGATGTAGAAATCCATCAGGTGCTCCCCGGCTTGCAGCACCGTCTGCTGGGCATATAAGTGCAGACCCGTCCAATAGGTGAGGTCTATACAGGAAAAACCCGCCAGTTCCAAGCCCTTCTTGACGCGCTGTGCGCACCCCGACCAGAAGTAACCCAGTCCAGCAGTACGCTTACCACTCTTGGGCATGTAACTTGGATCGAAGGCAATCATACGATCCGCAGAGCAGTGGCCAGCAATAAGATGTTGGTTAAAGGTCATGAAATCAAACGCTTTAGCAAAGTGATAGCGATACGTAGCCTCATTGAATATCCCGTAGCGTGCCAGATTGACAAAATTGAATCGGCCCCGCAAACTGAGTAGCAACCTCAATAGGTGCGAAAAAAAAATCCGGCTTCGCTTAGGCATTTTGGGCATTTGGTTCAATATTGTGTTAGTGAGTGTCTCAATGCTCATCGGTGAAAGTCGGTTTGGGTGTCGTAACCACAAACTTCGGCTTTCACCCTCTTTATTCAAAATCTACAAAACGCTACGGACTATTGAGATTTTGAGAAATACCAAAATTTAATCTTAGTGATTTTGGTAGTACTAACAATTATCTCTTTACAAAACTATTCCTTCATTAATGGCTTCACATTTAACTAAAAGTACATCAGCGGGTAGCTAAGTGAATAAGAATTAGAAACCTTGAGATGGTCTCCTAGAAAGACATAGCTATAAAGCACTTAATGATGAATTAGCTATTTCACTGTATTACTGTAAAGAAATAAATTGTTCACTTTACACCGAACTAATCAATAAAATTTGTAGTTTAACATTTCCATAATAGCTAAACTGAAAGACATGGCAGCAAAAATTACCCAAGCAGATAAACAACGACAGGTAGAACGGATTGGTGTCGTTTTTGAAAAGGCAGGTATTTCGCCGGTAGGTGGGCGCATTATTGGTTTACTGATGATGGCTGAACCACCTTACTTAACGTTTGACGATCTGGTTGAGCGCACCCAGGCCAGCAGAAGTTCTGTTAGCACTACCCTGAAATTTTTGCAAGCGGAAGGACTGGTCGACTATATCACCTTTTCTGGTGACCGGAAGCGCTATTTTCAACTGTTTGCCAGCACATGGTTGGAAATTTTCAAGGATCGCATCAGTAGCCTGACTGATTTTCAGCAAGTACTGGAAGAAACGGTTGCGCTACGCTCGAGCCAGTACCCTGAGTTTAACCAAACGCTGAAAGAAGTAAGTAGTCTTTACGGCGATTTAGAAGAGAAAATAAAGAAAACTTTGGAAGATTGGGAAAAGAAAAGGAGAAAATAAATAACCTTTTTTTATTTGCCTCGTTAGTTCTGTTATAACCGAACAAAGTATATATTTCCGTATTTATTAAAAATAGATGAAAAAATTACTTACATCAAATGTTCTTGGTCTTTTTTTGAGCCTACACTTTACCTTGATTATGCTCATGCCTCTCACTATCCAGGCACAGTCGCCAGAGACCAATCATTCTTTTACTCTGGAAGAGGCCATTCGCTACGGTATCCAGCATAATCCCACCTTGGAAGGTTCGCGCATTGATGAGCAGATAGTGGAAGAGCAGATCAAGGAAGTGCGAGGCAGTGCCCTGCCACAGGTTAGCGGCAACGGACGATTTACTGACAATTACTCCCTGGCCCAGCAATTATTACCAGCAGAAGTTTTTGGTGGGGAGCCTGGTACGACCATTCCAGTGACTTTCGGGGTACGCTATAGTGTAACCGCAGGAGCTGAAGTATCTCAAACACTGTTTAATCAGCAACTCTTCACCGCCATCAAGAGTACTGCAGCATTAAAAGATCTGTATAAGCTCAATACATTGAAAACAACTCAGGATCTGGTAGAAAATATTGCTAAACTTTATTTACAGGTGCAGGTCACTACGGTTCAGCGTAACATCGCTCAGGATAATTACGACCGGATCAATCAACTCGTCACCATTGCGCAACTGCAATTTGAGGATGGGTTGATTAAACGAACCGATGTTACTCAATTAGAGGTGAATCGGGCAAATCTGCAGACGCAGCTTGAGGATATTAATTTCGGGATAGCTCAGCAAGCGAACCAACTAAAAACGCTTCTCAATTTGCCGGTCAGTCATACTCTGGTTCTAACTGAAAATCTGATCGAAACCCCTGCTTATCCTGTACAGGACAGTCTGACACTCAGAACAAACATTCAATTTCGGCAGCTACAACAGCAAAAAGATCTGAACGAACTGGAGCGCAAAGCAGCTCAAGCTGAGTATTTGCCTTCCCTCAGCGCCTTCTTTAGCTACGGGTACCAGGGACAAACGAATGAGTTTAAATTCACTGGGCCTGGCTATAATTCTTTTACCAATGGTACCTGGGGATTATCGCTGAATGTGCCGATCTTCGACGGATTTCAGCGCCAGCACCGGGTGCAGCAACGTCGCTTAGAAGGCCAGCAACTTCGTAAACAACAGGAGCAACTGACTAATACCATTCGGGTTGACTACCAAAATGCCCTCAACCAACTGGCTTTGGGCCAACGACAGGTAGACAATCAAAAGCAGAATATACAACTCGCTGAAGAATTATACGAAGCAACTTCTCTCTCCTATAAAGAAGGGGTCGCCCCGCTGACTGAACTGCTGGATGCCGAGACTTCATTGCAAGAATCTCAGTCAAACTATTTATCGGCCTTACTTCAAATGAAGGTATCCGAACTAGACCTGTTAAAAACCAGCGGTCAACTTGCCACAATTTTAGAAACCGAATTATAAACAAGATTTACTTTATACAAGCAGTAGAAATCATGAATAATACTAGTAAAATTATCGCCATTGTGGTAGTAGTCGTATTGGGCGCTTTTATCACCTTCCAGTTGGCCGCCAATAAGCAGGAAATTAACGAAAAGGCGGAGCAGGCCGGGCAGAAAATAACCCTGACTGTTCCTGTCCGAGTGGCTTCCGTGCAGCCCATGAGTTTAGATGAAACAGCAATGCATACCGGTGAATTTGAGGGATGGGAAGAGACCTCCCTGATCGCTGAGGCGCAGGGAACCATTCGCTATATCAAGGTGGAAGAGGGCGATGCAGTGAAGAAAGGCGACATCATCGCCAAGGTTGATGCCACCTCAATAAATTCACAACTGGCCACCGCGGAAGCTAGCCTCAAGAAAGCCCAAAAAGACTTTGAACGCTACCAACGACTGGAAAAAGCCGGTGCGGTAAGCGAGCTTCAGAAAGAAGAGGCCCAACTAGCGGTAGAAAACGCCAAAGCAAATGTGGCTTCCGCACGACAGCAACTTGGCTTTACTACGGTATACGCACCAATTAGTGGTTTTGTGGATCAGGTAAATGTAGAAGATGGCAGCTTTGTGATGCCCGGTAACCAGATTGCCAGCATTATCCAGGTAGACCGCCTGAAAATGATCATTAAGGTGTCCGAAGATGAGCTTTCTTCAATCTCTGTGGGCCAGAGAGTCAGTGTAGCCACTGATGTGTATGCTACTGAAAACTTTGATGGGGAAGTGATTAATATATCATATAAAGCAGACCCATCTAAGAAATTCAGAGTAACTGTGGAAGTAGATAACAATCGGGAGATACGACTACGTGCTGGCATGTTTGGTGAGGTAAAGTTTTCTTCCGAAGAAAGTTCAGCTCCGGTACTAGCTATTCCTCGTCAGGCTCTGGTGGGTAGTATGCTGGATGCTTCGGTGTACTTGGTGGAAGATAACCATGCTGTCAAGAAAAGTATCACGGCGGGCAGCCGGGTAGGCAATAACGTGAGTGTGCTGGCTGGCCTTGAGGAAGGCGAACAAGTCATCACCTCCGGGCAGATCAACCTGGAAGACGGTGATGAAATTAAGGTAGTGGAATGATTTTCCGCCTGCTAGCGCGCATTCGCCTCGCTAGCGATAAAGTTACTTACAACATTTAATAAATCAATAATGACAATTACCGAATTATCTGTCAAGCGCCCGACCCTGGTGGTGGTACTCTTTACCATTGTCACGCTGCTGGGTATTATAAGCTATACCAGCTTGAGTTACGAGCTGCTGCCCAAGATCACCTCCCCGGTATTATCCATCAGCACTGTTTACCCAGGAGCTTCACCGGGCGAGGTAGAGAACTCAGTGACTACCCGTGTGGAGGATGCCGTCTCGGCCCTGGAAGGGGTAGAAAACCTTACTTCCATCTCGCAGGAAGGCTTGTCCATTGTACAGGTAGAACTAGCCTACGGAACCGACGTAGATCTGGTATTGCAAGATGCCCAGCGCAAGGTCAATAACATCATCGGAGATCTGCCCGAGCAAATCGTGCAGCCCAGCGTCCAGAAATTCTCCATTGATGAGCTGCCCATTATGCGTCTGGGAGCTTCTTCCTCTATGCCGGAAGTGGAGTTTTATAACTTCGTGGATGACAACATCAAAGAAACGCTGTCCCGCATCGATGGGGTGGCTAAAGTAGAAATGGTGGGCGGCAGCGAACGCGAAATCAAGATCAATGCTAATCGTGAACGTTTGCAATCTTATAACCTAAGCATCTTACAATTAACCCAGGCCATTGGCGGGGCCAATCTGGATTTTCCCACTGGTAAGATCAAGGACAACTCCCAGCAGGTGCTGGTACGCTTGTCCGGAAAGTTTCAAAGTATTAACGATATCAACAAATTAGCTGTCGGTAATGCTCCTGACGGAGCCCCGATCCTGGTAGAGGATGTAGCTGAGGTATACGATACCCAAAAAGAAACCCAAACCATATCGCGGATCAACGGCAAAAATAGTATCGGATTACTGATCTCCAAGCAATCTGACGGAAATACCGTGCAGGTGGCAGAAGATGTGAGAACGCGGGTCGCTTCCCTGGAAGAAGAATACGCTGATAGCAACCTGGAGTTTTCCGTGGCTCAGGATAGTTCGGTTTTTACCCTGGAAGCGGCCAACGCGGTAATTTTTGATTTAGGACTGGCCGTGCTACTGGTGGCCGTGATCATGCTGTTCTTTCTGCACAGTTTTCGAGATGCCATCATCGTGATGGTCTCTATTCCGGTCTCCATTGTAGCTACTTTTGTGGTGATGTACCTACTGGGCTTTACCATGAACCTGATGACGCTTTTAGGGTTATCGCTGGTGGTCGGTATCCTGGTGGATGATAGCATTGTAGTGCTGGAGAATATTCACTCTCACCTGGAAAAGGGCATGAGTCCCTGGGAGGCCGCAATGGCTACCTGGAAAGAAATAGGCCTTTCAGTGATGTCGATTACGCTGGTACTAGTCGCCGTGTTCGTACCAATTACCTTTGTAACCGGTATTATCGCTGATTTATTGCGTCAGTTTTCACTGGTTGTTGCCTTCGCTACTGGTATTAGCTTATTGGTATCGTTTACCCTGACTCCGTTGTTGGCTTCCCGATTCTCTAAAACCATCGAGCTTAAGTCGTCTACTTTGTGGCACCGTCCGTTAATCTGGTTTGAGAAAGGATTAACTGGTATCAACAACTTTTATAAAGCTATTCTCAACTGGTCGCTCAACCATAAGTTAGTTACTGTGATCGGCATTTTTGCGATGGTGATTGCCTCTTTCTTTCTGGTGACCGAAGGTTTTATTGGTAGTGAGTTTGTCAAAAATGGTGATAATGGTGAGTTTGTAGTAAACATTGAATTACCTAAGGAAAGCACTCTGGAAGAAACCAACCGTATTTCCAGAGAGGTTGAAGAACGCTTGCTAAACGACCCGGTCATTAGCTCTGCTTTTGCCACCGTGGGTCAGGCTAGCGGGGTGAGCGGTACAGCAGGCTACCTGGCGCAGATCAACGCCAAGATGGTCAGCCCCGACGAGCGTACAGTTAGTTCGGCGGAGTACGCCCAACAAATCAAGCAGGAACTTTCTACCGAAGTAACGGGAGCCAAATTTACCACTGCTGCAGTCAGTATGGTGGGAGGCGGTACGGCAGCTCCAATTCAGGTAACACTTACTGGCGATAATATAGATACATTACTGTGGGTATCTGAGCAAGTGAAAGACGTAGTAGCGCAAGTGCCCGGCACACAGGGCTTAGATGTATCGGTAGAAGGCGGAAATCCCGAGATTGCTGTCACAGTGGATCGTGAGAAGATGGCACTGCTACACCTGACCATGCAGGATGTAGGCGGCACCATGCAAAACGCTTTTGCTGGAAATACGGATTATAAATACCGCGATGGGCAGGATGAGTATGATATCAATGTACAGTTAGATCAGTTTGATCGGCAGAACACCAGCGATATTAAAAATTTATCGTTTCTCAACAGCAAAGGCCAGTTGATTGAGCTACAACAGTTTGCTCAGGTGACTCCTTCTACGGGTCCATCTCGGCTGGAGCGGGACAACAAGCGTTCTTCCATCAATGTAACCGCCCAGGTGGCGGGTCGTCCGGAAGGTACGGTGGGGCAGGAAGTACAGGAAGCCATTGCTCAGATGGATTTGCCCGAAGGTGTGGAGTACAGTATGGGAGGTAATCTCGAGAGTCAGCAGGAAGCCTTTGCTTCGCTGGGTATCGCGTTGGCTATGTCTATTATCTTAGTATACCTGATAATGGTGGCTTTGTATGATTCCTATATCTACCCGTTTGTGGTGATGATGGCCGTGCCAGTGGCGCTGATTGGAGCTTTCCTGGCCCTGGCGCTGACGATGGAGAGTCTGAGCATCTTTACGATCCTGGGATTGCTGATGCTCATCGGATTGGTCATCAAGAATGCTATCCTGATCGTAGACTTTGCCAATCAGTTAAAACTGGAGGGTAAGAGCAGCCGGGAAGCAGTAATAGAGGCCGGAATTGCCCGTTTTCGCCCTATCCTGATGACAACTATTGCCATGGTAATCGCCATGATTCCGATTGCCTTTGCCACCGGAGCGGGTGCTGAATGGAAAAATGGTCTGGCCATTGTACTCATGGGCGGCCTGACCAGTTCACTGATCTTCACCATCATATTAGTACCGGTAATGTTTGTGGTGGTAGATATGCTGAAAGACCGATGGAGTAGTAACAAGAAGATGTTCGCAGAGCACTCTAAAGCGGAAAAAGCAGAGAAATCCGCCTCCGAGGAAGTGGTTGTGGCGCGCTAATTTTTAACCTTTAACATCTATTGGCTATGATTACTACCCAGAAAACTGACAATCCGCAACTTTTTACTTTCGTCGGGGATGGTGATGTGGAGCAAGCGATATTGATCAGATCATCCGTGAGATGAAGGAGGTAGCGCAGGATGGGAAGCTACGGAAACTTGGCGAGATACACTGGAGTGATAATATCAACTTTGGCGAACTGTCCGGCTTCTTCCACGCAGTAAAAAAAGGTCTAAAATTTAATGGTAACATTACCAAGTACGACGTCGTCATTGGCATGGAATGGATTCGTACCTAAGAATCACTTAATAGGTGAAAAAAATAGGTGAGCTACTTTCACATGAAATAAATGTAACTAAAATCCAGTAATGGATATAAAATATGTTGTTCGTTTAATTCTGAACTATTTAAACATTTTATACATTTATTTCGTATATCTATTTATACCAACAGTTTATACAGTATGATAGCAATAATAGATAGTACTGAAAAGCGCCGACAAGTAGAACGGATAGGGGTGGCCCTTGAGAAGTTAGGACTGACTCCGGTCGCGGCACGTATTCTGGGGCTGTTATTAGTAGCTGAACCACCATACCTTACCCTTGATGAAATTGTAGAAGCAACGCAGGCTAGTAAGAGCTCAGTAGGTAATGCCCTTAAATTCTTACAGTCTGAGGAATCTATTGAATATATTACTTTTCCAGGAGATCGTAAACGGTACTTTCAATTGAGTACTGATACCTGGTTGGAAGGTTTACAGCAAAGAGTTGAACAGCTTACTTCGTTTCGTGAGATTCTACTAGAAACGGTAGATATGCGGTCTGACCAACATGCGAAGTTCAATCAGTCTCTATTAGATATGTGCGACTTTTATGGTGAATTTGAAGAAAAAGTTGAAAGCTTCATAAGTGAATGGAAAAAGGATAGGCAAACAAAGTAACTCTTTTGTTTTTATCTCGTTAGTTCGGTTGTTGCAGAACAAAATAATATAAATTGTAAATTTTGTACTTGTTCTCTGATTACTTGATCATGATTAAATTACTTGAATTATCTCACGATCAGCTATTGGGAATCCGAGTAGATAGAAAAGCCACTGAAGAAGATATGAAAGCGATAGTTGCAATCGTCGAGGAAAAACTGGAACACCATGAAAAGCTCAAATTTTATATAAAAGATAAGGTATTTGATAACCATTCGCTAGTGCAGTTTTTCAAAGAAGCTGATTATATGAGCAACTTTGAAAAAGGAGCTATTGTGATCAACAGATTTTGGTTGGAGCAAGTCACGCAAATCAATGGTTACCTGGCAGGTATTGAAGTGAGGAATTTTGAATTTTCAGAAAAAAAAGAAGCGCTTAGATAGCTGACAGCCTAACCAAAAGAAAACAGCCGATGCGGTAACATCAACCGTCGGTAAGCCAAGAGAACTTGGTTTGTTGATAAGTAACCAATTTTACCAATTAATTAACTTACTAATATTTTTTATGAAAAAGGTATTAAACATTAGTCGGTCTGAAAGTTAACTTCAGCCATCATAGTGGGGAAACTGATCAATCTTCAAGCAAGTGTTATATGGGAGTCTCGGGTCAAAGGAGCCATGTATATTAATGTTAATTTTCTTTTTCACCTTTACTGAAAGCTACACAAGTGGTCATGCAAACCATAAACCATTAAATATCACCTGATGTACAAGATAATGTCATACCGCAAAGAAGAAATTTACGCAAAAGTAGCCAAAATCCTAGTGGATTATGATGTGCCCAGAACGGCTATTTCTCCCAGCGCAAGTTTTGCTGAGGATCTGGCGCTTGATTCGCTCGATAGGGCGGCAGTTGCCTTGGAAGTAGAAAAGAAGTTTGATATTTATATCCCAGCTCAGGATATGGACAAATTTACTAGTATTGATCGAGTAGTGATATATATTCAATCTGCTACTGAATAATATGCTTGCTATTATCTCTCCATCCATTCAATAAGAAAAAATGTATACGGAACGGTACAGCAGAGATATTGAAGAAAAGGTTTACACGATCATCACCAGCCTTCTCCTCCAATTTGGCATCAGCCAAGACAGAATTACTCTAACCGCAGACTTTTATCGTGACTTAGGGCGCAGCAAATCTGATATTTACATACTACTGTTAGGTCTTACCTATCAGTTTAAAGTTGTGATTCTGCGTGAAATTGAGGTAGGGTTAATAAATGCCAAAAAGGTAGTTTGGTATCTACAAGTGGCATCACCAAAATAGTTTACATTATGCAAACGTTTTTCCAAGAATATGCCCGAGAAATTATCTGGTTGCTGTCCGTTGCTGGCGGCACATTGATACTAGTATTTTTAACAAAAAGGCTATTTACTTTTCTCACCACCCAGGCTCAAAAATACGGTAGGGGCGAGCCTAGAACCTTTAAGCTGCTCCAAAAAATCACAACAGTCTTTCTGTATATTGTGGGCGTTGGCCTGGCCAGTTACGTCTTTCTAAATGAGTCTATGCATGAGGCCATTTCCCGGAATCTTCAGAAAATCATCTGGCTCACGATAGTAGCGATCATTACTATTGGACTGGCAGCTTCGGTCAAACTAATTTTTGATCGCTTTATCAAGCAGGCTTACTTAGTAGAAGGGAAAGATCCCACCACATATAAATTCCTGCGCTATATTGCTACCGCCATGATTTACGTGATAGGCATCAGTCTGGCGACTTACGCTTTTCCCCAACTACAGATCATTGCCAAATCGGCCTTGGCCGGGGCGGGAATCCTGGCGGTTGTGATAGGGGTTGCCTCTCAGGAGGCGATCGCCAATGTAGTAGGGGGGATATTCATAGTTTTCTATAAACCCTTCCGGGTGGGCGATATTCTGAAAATTCGTGATGATATGGTCGGGGAAGTGGAGGATATTACATTACGACATACTGTCATCAAGAACTATCAGAATAAGCGAATCGTGGTACCGAACGCCATTATCAATAAAGAAAAACTTATTAACTACGATCTGGGGCAGCGCCGCACCTGCCAGTGGATTGAAGTAGGGATCAGTTATGATTCAGACATTGATCTGGCAAAAAAAATTATGGTGGAAGAAACAATGAACCACCCTAATATCATAGATAACCGTACTGCGGTGGCGATGGCTAATGGCGATCCTAAAGTAATTGTGCGGGTTATTGGTTTAGGTGATTCCGCCGTCATGTTACGTGCCTGGGCCTGGGCCATAGATTATCCTTCGGCCTTTGTCATGAAGTGTGAATTGCTTGAAAGTATTAAAAAACGCTTTGACGCTGAAGGTATTGAAATACCTTTTCCACACCGTACACTGGTTTTCAAAAACCAGCCGGATACACTACCTAAAAAAGTTTTTTCAGTAAATGGGATTCATGAATAAAACTAAAACATGTAATTATGAAAGCGAAGAGCATCAAACATCAGCCGGAATTAGTGAGCCAGAGTTACCACCAGGGATGGGAAAAGTCTGTGCAGAATTTTGATCTTTTTACTCGGGAATGGAATACTGCTATGAGTAAGAGAAAGGTAAAAAGAAAGTAGAATGGTGATTTTAAGAGTAGAAAAAGTTATGATAAGATATAGACATGATTAGCAAGCGATGAAACTTTCCATTGTCGTACCGATCTATAATGAGGCACCTAATATATATAAATTGATAGCCAACCTGCATCAGGAGTTAAACAATCAGAGTTACGAAATTATTCTGGTTGATGATGGCTCTACAGATACATCAGTGGGGGTAGTGAAAGAATTAGCACCTGCCCGTACCAAACTACTGGTTCTTAACCGTAATTACGGTCAAACAACGGCCATGAAAGCTGGTATTGATATTGCTAAGGGTGAATATATCGTAACCATGGATGGTGATTTGCAAAACGATCCGTCTGATATTCCTCGCCTTCTGGAAAAGATTGAAGCAGAAAACTGGGATATTGTAGCTGGATATCGCTTGCACCGTCATGATGCTTTTTGGCAAAGGAAACTCCCCAGTAAAATTGCAAATTGGCTCATTCGCTCTATGACCGGAGTACATTTGCATGACTACGGTTGCAGCTTAAAGAGGTCTGGCAACTATACGTGCAAAATCCGCCAATCGTACTATTGGAGTCATTTACTGTATCTACGTATAACTGCTATTTGTTAGCTGGATCGTTTGCTGTACCGATATTATAGGTAGAACAATAGTTGTTGATGTGTAACCCGTAAGTCACGCATCTATAGTTTGTTGTATACAGTTTCTAATTCACATTTGCTTCAATATATGCCTTAGGACTCATCCCCGTTTTTTTCTTAAAGAGACGCGAAAAGTACTGTGGGTACTCGAACCCTAGCTGATAAGCAGTCTCTGAAATAGACGCATGGGGCGCAAGCAATAGATTCTTGGCTTCCTCAATAAGAAACAGATTTATTTGATCAATAGCCGTCTTGCCTGTTTCTGCCTTGATCATATCACTCATATAACGATGACTCACTCCTAATTTACCCGCCATCCAATCGACAGTAGGTATACCCTTATTAAGTAATTCACCTTCCTCAAAATATGCATTTAGAACTTGGGTGAACTTAGATAGCAGAGTCTGGTTGATTTCCTTCCGATGAAGGAATTGCCGCTTGTAAAACCGATCGGAGTACTTGAGTAACGTTTCCAATTGAGAGAGGATAATCTCCTTAGAGAACTCATCCTGATTATTTTGATATTCAGCCTCAATGTTCTTGAATATCGATTTCAGCAAGGCTTCTTCTTTGGGTGATAGATGCAAGGCTTCATTGACGTGGTATTCGAAAAAGTTATACTTTTTAATTCGTTGTTGGAGTTCAGTTCCACGAAGGAAATCTTTGTGAAAGGCAATGTGGAAAGCATCTGAACTGAACACCAATCCTTTGAAGATGAGCTTTTGATTAGGAGCGGTAAAGAGTAAGGTGCCATTGGTGCAATCGTATTGGGTTCTACCATATATTAACTCTCCAGAAAGTATATTCTTTAGGCTAATGCTGTAAAAATTGCATGCCAGACTAATTTCGTCATTACCCTCATCGCAGCTTTCCGTATCGTCCTTCTTTCCAGTATAAGAGGAAGCACTAAACAGTGGGTTTTCGGGCTCGGGCATTCCATTGTACGCATGGAAGTCGCTGATTTTTTTAAAGACTAGTTCTTTCATTTTTTTGCTTTTATTGCTCATTATTCGCTCGCCCACCATTCATCATCATGGGTACTCAGAGAATGAGGTAACTGAACCGGTTCACCCATTTGAGGGGTGGCAATAGGAACATTCATTTCCCGGGCCGCTTTTGTAATTCTTTCTATGGGGTCGGTCCAGCTATGGGTCGCCAGGGCAAAAGCCCCCCAGTGGATTGGTACAATCAACTTAGCTTTTATATCAGTAGCGGCCATAACGGATTCTTCCGGCATCATATGCACATCTCTCCAAAGTTCGTTATACTGACCGCACTCCATCAACCCAATATCGAAAGGTCCGTATTTCTGCCCAATTTCCCTAAAGTGCTTCCCATAACCACCATCGCCACTGAAGTAGATGTTCTGGTTTTTACTTTGTATGATCCATGAACCCCACAGTGTAGCCGACTGATCAGACAACCCCCTGCCGGACATGTGTCGGGATGGGGTAAAAATGATCTTCAAGTCTTCGTACTGTTCTTCCTGCCACCAGTCTAACTCTGAGATCTTCTCTTCACTGATATCCCATCTTTTCAGGTGATTACCGACCCCCAGCGGGACAAAAAAGTGATTTACTTTATCTTTCAACTCATTGATGGAGGAGTAATCCAGGTGGTCGTAATGGTCGTGCGAAATGATCACGGCATCTACGTTGGATAACTCCTCGATCGTGATAGGCATTTCACGATTAAAACGTTTTCGGCCCAACCAGGGATGCGGTGCGGCATATTGTCCAAAAATAGGGTCCAGCAATACCTTTTTCTCTTCCATTTCAATTAGAAAAGAGGAATGCCCTAACCAGGTGATTCTGGTAAGGGAATCGGGAAGGCTTAACAGGCTTTGAGGATTAATCTTCTCTACTTCAATGTTGCGATCAGGCGCAACATTGGGATCGGGGTTCATGGTCTCCTTCAACATGGCGGTGATGCTGTGGCAATTCATCTCCATCACGATTGCTTCATGATTGATGAAAACGTCCTCTTCGTAGTGTCCGGTGGCTGCATAGATTTCTTTCTGTTTATCGCTCACGGTTCCCCCAAATTGCGGACTGAGGTTTAAAAAGGCAACGCCAATAATTAGTACGAAAAGAAGCAAAGCTCCCAACGTGATGAACATCCATCTTAGTATTTTAATAACCCAAATTCCAGCGTTCCGCATGTTAGTTCTATTCAGGTTATTTAAAGTTTTGGGATGAGTTCTAGCGTAGAAGCTTCGTGCTTTTTTCGGTCATAGGTCAATCGCATTAATGGGTAAACAATACGCATTTTCTTGAAGTAGGCTTTATTGACTTTCGGATTGATTTCATCCAGATCGCAGGGGACTACACCATCAATGGAAACGATTACGTCTCCCAATTTTATGGCTCCCGCTGGGTTTTTCAAAAAGGCTTCATACCAACTACGTTTCCCAAATTTGTACTGGCGCACAAAGAATCTACCTTCCGTTTCTACGATGGAAATATCCACAAAGCGATGCTTTTCCCCCGCTCGGATTTGGTGGGTCCACTTAGCATTTACCAGTTCTGTTATCTTTTGAATGTTCATTAATATTGGGCCTATTGAACTGAAAATGATGAAGAAATAGAGAGACTGCGAGCAGCCCCTCCATCTCATTACAATTAATACTTCTTAAAGAATTCATCCATTTTGGCTACCGCTTGGTCTACGTATTCATCTCTGTCGTATAAATCCACATGCGAAGAACCTGGCACTGTAAAAAGCTCTTTAGGTTCGCTTGCTGCATTATAGAATGAAACAGTTAAAGGGCCTGTATGCAGTGGTTGAGGAGCGTCACCCTCTTTCGGTATGGACTTTTCTCCAATAATTCCCAAGTAGGGTGTATATAGATAAGGGGCGTACAATACGGCACTTGTGATCGGAGCGTTTTCCATCAACGTCTTAGGGGCTAAGTGCGAGTAGTTAGGATAAGTTTGAGCACCAGCCCGTTCTGTCATATAATAGTCGTATCCTTCTCTTGACCTGTCTGAACCTTCTATATTAAGCGCGTCATAATATTCTACTTCTCCTCTCTCGTATTCTTTTTGGCGGGCTTCGTTAGCAAATTCAAACAAGGGCATTAATTGCTCTTTGTTCATCACACCGAAATAAGACGCTTGGTTGTCCATCATACCACTTACGGTGGCGATAGCTTTCAAACGTTTATCGGTTACCGCCACTAATGCCATATATCCACCACTGGCGCATCCGCCATAGCCATACAATTTTTCCCTATCTACAAAGGGTAAAGTTCTTAGATAAGAGATAGCGTCACGGATACTTTCCATTTTGTAATGAGCATGCTCATTGTTTCTAGGCTCCCCCTCGCTATCCCCAAAACTGTAAGGGTCATACGTCAAAAAGACATATCCTTTTTTCGCGAACTTTTTGCTGTATTTTGATCCCATTTGCTCTTTGACCTGATTGAACGGCCCAGAGAAAATAATCGTGGGGTATATTTGTGATTCATCAAAATCTTCTGGAGTGAAAAGGAATCCAGCTAGTTTTACGCCTTGACTTTTGAAAGTCACCTCATTTTTTCCTGATTTTAGATTATTCATGGTATTTTCTTTTTTATCTGTTTTTGATTGTTCTGCGTTGTCGTCCTGATTCTTCTGTTCTTGGCAGCTTACGAAGAGTGCCATGATACCGATTGAGAAAAGAAACTTGTTCATCTTGCTTTTTTAATGATTACAATTATATTACGGTACATTTTGGTTTAGGAGTAGTTTTTGATTTTCCGAACGCTTAGTCAAGTACCTCAGGTATTGAGCGAGGTATTCTAGGAATACTACAAAACTCAGTAGATGGTTTTGCCATTTGTCTAGACCGTAGCGAAACACGCTCATCTCGGCTGAGCCGTGATTTTTGATAGCAATGCGCTGTTTGTATTGCTTTAATCCGTAGCAGACTGATAGAGTGTAAGCCAGCACCACCAACGCT
>JAVKCN010000141.1:0-21134 GCA_040222715.1 Cyclobacteriaceae bacterium
GTTGAATTTCTTCCGACGAACCGTAGTGGACTATGAGCGCACTACCGAAAGTGCACAATCATTCTTGTTGATAGCCAATATCTCAATAGTTCTTTGGCGAATTGACTGCTAAGCAATACTAAATTCCCTAACACGCTCTTAGATGAATCCGATGCGATTGTTCGTAAGATAATTGATAATTACAGAATATAAGAGACATCAGAATTGATTATATAAGCCTTTCCAGGCTTATCTTCCACTTATCCCACCCTGGATTTAACGCCTCTTGAAGCTGATAAAACTTTTTGTTGTGGTTGGGGTAGACTGCATGGCAGAGCTCATGGATGAGGACGTAGTCGATGCATTTGGTGGGGGCTTTGATGAGTTCGGGGTTGAGTAGGATCTTACCCTTGGGGGTGTAGCTACCCCAGCGTTTGGGCATTCGGCGGATTTCCAGGGCAGGGATCGTGAGATCGTATTTCTTGAATAGAGGTAGGCAGAGGTTGAGCCGTTTGGTGAAGACTCTTTCCGCGTGGGATTTATACCATTGGGCTAGTAACCGCTTTACGAATTGGGTATCACTTTTTTTGCGATTGGTATTCACTTGTAGATACCCACCGGAAAGTTTTACGGATATGGCTTCGGACTCTTTTACATGGAGTATGTAGCGTTTTCCGAGGTAGAGGTGGGTTTCTCCGGAAACGTATTCGCGGGGAGGGGTTTGAGGGAGGAAGGTTTCAAAGAAGGCCTGCTGTTTAACAATCCAACGGGCTTTGTTGAGTAAGGCTTTCTCGATGATGGGAAACTCAGTTTCTTGAGGTGCCTTTACCACGATGCTGAGATCCGGATGGACTTCTACGGCTAGCGTTTTCCGGTTAGCCCGTAGCAATGTGTAGTCGAGTTCGGTATTTCCGTAGGCTAATCGTAGTTGTTCTTGGCGAGTTTCAGGCATTTCTGTAGGATCAAATCAATCTCATCAAAAGTAATCTCTTTTCCTCCGAAGGCTTTGCGTTTGGAAAAAAGATAATCCTCTATTTCATTCTCCATTTTCCGCTGTACATCCAGGTTCTTCTTCCAGTCGGTGATGATGGCTGACTCAATGATTCGCATGATGTCTAACCCGGACTGGGCGATGGCCTGATTGGCTTCTTCACTTACTTCTCCATCTTCGCTATTGGCCAGACTCTCTTGTAGATTACGGTAAAATACGGCCGCTTTAGGGTGGCCTTTTAATACCGCCGGCAGATCCTCTTGTTTGCCGGTGCGGAATTCGTTCTGAAGCTCCAGAATACGGGCCAGGTACTTTTGTTCTTCCAAACGGCCTTCCTGAAACTCTTGAATAGTTTCCTCGATCAGTTCGGAGAATTTCTTATAAAAGGCTTCGTCCTGGTCCAGGCGGATGGTGGCTTCTTTTTTCATTTTGGAAGCAATTTCATCGGCAATGGAGGCCAGCGATCGGTTTTGCTCCATCCCCAGCCGTTCCATCTCATCCTGCCGCAGCTGCGAGTCAAAGATGTTAATGGTTTCAATGGACTTTTCCACTCCTTCCGTGAAAATGTAAGTATCCAGGAGTTTTCGCACCCGGGGTTCGTATTCGCGATAACTTACCACTTCGTTGTAGCGATTTTGAATGCTGGTGCGTAACTTTTGGAAATAGCGTAACTCCTTTTTGTAGTGCTCAATATCGCCTTCGGAAAACTCTTCGTACACCATTTCCGAGGATAAGGCGAGTTGTAGGGTACGGGCGAATAGCGAAAGTCGATCGTAGAATTCATCCCGTAGGTCTTTCGGGGCCAGGTGTCGCTCTACGGCTTCGTTGTCTTTCCGATTTACTCCGTTGAACATCGCGGATAGTTGCGAATAGCGTTCGCGAAGTTTCCGGATTTCTTTCCGGATGTCAATTACTGTTTCGCCTAATTCCTCAGCCTCAAAGTCATTCAGTACGGTGTAGCGGTTGAGGGCTTCATCCAGATTGCCCAACAGACCTACGTAGTCAATAATGTAGCCGTGTTCTTTGCCTTCAAACAGACGATTTACCCGGGCGATGGCCTGAAGCAGGTTGTGCTCCGCTAGTGGCTTGGCTAAGTACAGTACGGTATTTCGGGGAGCATCAAAGCCGGTGAGTAGCTTGGTGACGACGATGAGCAGTTCCACTTCGTTGCCGGGTTCCTTAAAGCGATCAACCGTGTTCTGCTCGTACTCATCGTAGTTTTTGTAGCGCGTCAGAATCTTATCCAGGTACTTTCTTCCCAGGCCGCGAGGATCTTCGTCGTCATCGAAGGCTTCTTCGGGTTTGTTGGGTGGGGTGAAGATGACTCGGGTGTTGATTTTGAGCTCCGGATCGGTCTGGCTCTCAAAGTAGCGTTGGTAGCGAATGGCGGTATCAATGCGGGGAACGGCCAGTTGGGCTTTGAAGGGGGTATTCTGCCAATTCTTGCAGAAATGCTGAGAGATGTCGTAGGCAATTTCCTCGATAACCTGCTGGGTTCCGAATATTTTGGAAAGCTTGGAGAACTTTCGTTTCAAATCTTTTTGCGCTTCTTCGGTCAATCCGCTTCCTAGGCGTTCAAAGGCTTGGTCTAGCTGTTCGCGAAGTACTGTGATTTTCGCGGAACGTCCTTCGTACAGTAGGGGAACCACGGCTCCGTCTTCTACGGCCTGATCAATGGTGTATTTGTGGATGTAGCCGCCGAACTTTCGGGCGGTGTTCTTTTCGGCTTTCATCAGGGGGGTACCGGTAAAGCCGATGTAACAGGCATTGGGGAGCATCTTTCGCATCTGCGTATGCGTGTAGCCGTACTGCGAACGGTGGCTTTCGTCTACTAGCACAAAAATATTTGGGTTCGCATCCTTGAAGCCGCGACGCTGGAGTAAGCCGGTGCGAAACTTATCAATGAGGGCGGTGATGGTTTCCTGGCCGGGATCGCGTAGAAGTTCAATCAGGTGACTCCCGGATTTCGCGCGTTCGCAGATCTTCCCACAGTTGCGAAAGGTTTTATGAATCTGCTTGTCGAGGCTTTTACGGTCGGTGACGACGATCACGCGGGGATCTACAATGTCTTGGTCCAACGCGAGGGATTTGGCTAGGAACACCATGGTGAGTGACTTACCACTTCCCTGGGTGTGCCAGATAACTCCACCCTGTCTGACGAGACCCGGCCGTGAACCATCCTGCTCTTGTTGCTTGACGGTTTGCAGTGTATCCTTTACCGCAAAGTACTGCTGGTAGCGAGCTATCTTCTTGGCGCCATCATCGTACACAATGAATTGGTAGGCCAATTCCATCAGCCGTTCGGGGCGACAGAGGGCAAACAGAGCCTGATCCTGAGACGTGGCCAGACGGTCTTGAGCCGGTATACCGTTGGCCTCTGACTGGATGAGCTGTCGTACTTCGGCTTCGTTGTCTTCCTTCCAAACGGCCCAAAATTGCTTGGGAGTGTTTACTTCGGCGTAGCGAACTTCGTTGGGGTGAACGGCCAGCAGTAGCTGACTGTAGTAAAACAGGTGCGGGGTGCCGTATTCTGCGGTTTGGTTGCGGATCTGTTGATGAATGGCTTCTTCAATGGATAAGTTCTTATCGCGACGCTTGCACTCAATGATGACGAAGGGAATGCCGTTGACGAACAGCACAATATCGGGGCGACGATTGCCGGAGGTGCCTTCAACGGTGAACTCAATGGTGGCGTGGTAGGCGTTATTTTCAGGATGCTTCCAATCAATGTATTGAAGGGTGAACGCCTTTTTGTCTACCTGGGCGGCATTCCGCTGGATGGTTTCTTCAAAGCTTTTGCCCAGGGTAAGCAGATCGTACACCTTTTCGCTAACCGGTACGATGCCTTCGGAAGCCGATACATTACGTAGGGCGGTAACAGCACTTTGCAGGTTGGTTTGAGAAAACTTATAGGTATCGCCCCGGTACTCAAAGCTATTGATCTGGTGCAGTTGCTGGAGTAGAATCTCATCCAACAGTACGGCCGAACGAAGGTGGTGCCGATGCGCATCGACCTCTTCCGGAGAAAGATACTGCCAGCCCATCTTGCGGAGCAATTCCAAGGCTGGAAGCTGAGAGTCGGGAAATTCGGTATATGACACAGCCATTTGAGGTATATTTTGATTAAGCCATTTCTTCTACTTGGACGCGGGTTTGCCCGGTGAGAAGTTGCTGCATAAGGCCTTGCTTTTGCATATGCAAGTGTTCTTTATTCCGTTTCAAAAGATTTATTTCTCTATCTATTGCAGACAAGATTGAGGCTATTCCTTTCTGCTCTAAAAGATGTGGTAAGGGTATTAACATTTGCAAAAAACTACCTTTAGATATGTTCTTCATACTGCCGCTAGTACCACTCGCTCTATTCTTGATCTGATTCTTGTAACGATCAGAACTCAATAAGTAATTAAGCCATCTGATATGAATAACATTAGTATCAAAGTCGGCTAGCCACAATCTGTCTGGGACGAATAAATCTGTTCTAGTTTCCTCAATGTAGGCACAAGCGCCAACTAGCTCAGGAGTATTCATTCTGCTAATCAACAACTTGTTTTTTACTGGATTTAATTTGGCTCTACTAATTTCAATAGAATCAGTAATTACCTTATTTTCTTTTGGATAAAACTGGCCATTTGAAACAGAACTTGTTTTTAGAATACCTATTTCGCCTTCTTCCTTTGGAAGATCACTAGAATTAACACTTACTCCAGATGCTAGGCTTTTATTTACAGAAGCAAGCTTAGTGACTTTCCAGTCTGATGGCAGCGAACCTATTTTGGTTTGCTTATAACCCTCCATGTTTACAAATTTTTTAAACCGCTTCTTCCCAGTAAGGAGTTGCTGCATGAGGCCTTTTTTGCGTTGTTCTTTGGCGGTGATCAACTGCTGGGTCTTCTCGATGGCTTGGTCCCAGGTGCTCAGGATGCGGGCGATCTTTTTTTGTTCAGGAAGGGGGGGGAGTATGAAAGGCAACTTCCTTTGATTGGTAATACCAATGTAAGCTCTAGTTCCACCACCTGATAATTCTTGTATTATATTCTGGAATTTGTAGCTATCGAAAAACACCCTCAAATAGATACTCGATAATTTATTAGAGTCAAGGACTCTGTAGTAAGTCACTTGAGGCGATAACATTATATAGTCTGTATTGATACGATTTACAATCGCAGTATTTCCTACACTTCCCTTATGGGTTAATAATACATCTCCTGACTGAGAAAATCCTTTTTGAAGTTTATCAGCTTGTTCCTTACGCAAGCAATTGCAAGAACTCAAATTCAGAATACCATTCTGAATGTTATTAGCCATAATGAATGGAATGCCACTTTTTACGAAATCTTCTGCTTTTGGATGTATATTCCCATGGTTTCCATCCATCGGTTTAGCTATAATCTTCTCTTCTACTAAATCCTCTATTTTGCAATACCTCCAATGCTTAGGTATGCATCCCAATTTTGTCTGCTTAAGACCATCTTTACCCTCAATCTGGTTGCTGCTATAGCTCATTTTATTTGAATATTTGTAATGCCTAAGTTGGTAAGTTTATCTGCCTCATCCTGTAGAGTTTGTTCAAAGCTGCACCGTCCGTCGGCCCAGGTGGCTGCGTCTTTTTCCAGCCAATGAAGCACCTCCCTGATGATTTTGTAATTATCATTCACTGCTTTGAAATTCCAGGCAATAGATTCGTAGTGGAAAATGCGGTTTCTGAATTTTCTCACTTTGTTAAGCTGACGACTAACAATATACCTTTGTCGTTGCTTTTTAGGTAGATTAGAGAAGATGCTTCGCAGAGGCTTCCATAGTGTTTTTTCATTGCTAGCGTTAAACATTTGTATCCAAAAACCCAAGGTAAATTCTGCTACAACTTTACCTGGAGTTATGACTTTACCTCTTTGATCAATCATGTCTTTAGCTTTCTCGATATTTGAATGGAAACCGCTAAGATTTGCCATTCCTAGCCATATATCATACCACTGTTCGTTATTGTATTCTTGACTTAATTTGTGATGGACTTTATTGCGTAAAGTGATTTCAAGTGCTTCTAAAATGATGTAACATGCCTGTGATATTGCCACATTACTCTCGTAATACGCCTTTGCCAAACTCTCATCGCCTCCACAACGCTGTAGATAACGGTTAAACCTTTCGTCTGAAACCCACTTTTGAATTTTCATAATGAATCCGGCCATGTTACATAAATGTTACATTTTGTAACACGTATCAGTTTTTATCGTATATTTGCAATGCAGCCCTGGTACTTCCTCTCTCGGACTTATGTGCCGATGATGAAGCCAGGTTTTTTTATTTTTAAGCCTTTCCACTCTACTAATCTCCATTAGCAACTTGCTTTAGTTTTTTCAAGAACGCTTCTTGAATCTTACTAATAATCTCATTGCGCTCATCCTGAGTAAATGGCTGATTGTATTTACGCTCCCACCGGGTGTTAGACAATTGTTCACCTAAACTGTAATGATCATGAGGAAAGTGAGTCATAAATGTTATCTCAACATCTATCTTCGTGGCGATGCCCTTAAGCTCTCTATACAATAAGATACATTTCAGGACTGGTTGTTTTTGCTCGGAAAGCTCATCGTAATCGATTACAAAAGGCAGGGTTTCTTTCTTCCAGTTTTTATTACCATCTACACTAATCGATACCAGTTGGCGCTCAAAAAGCCGTTCAAACGGTTTTAGTTTTTCCCGTAGCTCGTTGAATAATGGCAAAAGACTGTGATCAATGATCTCCTTTGCCCTTTCCAATGTATAGATGGGAGTTTCTTCTGCCTTTAACTTTAGTTGCTGTTCAATTAGCCGGAGTTCTTTCTCAACATCCTCTTCCTGCGTCAGGTCTTTGCCCGCAATAGCATCCTGAACTAACTGCAACGATCGGAGAACCAAGTCACACATAAACTCATGAAACAAATTCCGATCACCGGATTGCCGGCCACTACTATGGGTTTGAATATCCGATAAGTACCGGTAGTATATTTGTTTTTCTTCGTCGGTAACCACTACCGGTGGCAAACCATGGGCAATCAGGATCAGATTAGAAAGAATACGTGCAGTACGCCCGTTGCCGTCGTAGAACGGGTGAATGGTAAGGTAGTCAATCTGAAAATTGCTAGCGAGCAGTACTGGGTGCGGAGCATCTTTTTTTCCTCTTTCTATATGATCTATAGCCGCATTGGTGCGGTCCAGTAACTGATGCATTTGTTCGGCTACCTCATTGGGCGGGCAGAAGTCAATCTTTTCGTTCTGGTAGTTGATAATTTCATTCGGTTCCTTTTTCCACTCACCAATGAATTGAGCTTTGCTTTCATCCTCCTCGTGCATAATGGCCCGATGAATATCTTTGATACGTTTTTCAGACAAGCGCTTTTCTCCTTTGCCCACAGATAACATCTCTCGCACTACTCGGTCATGCCCGCTCATTTCCATCACATCCTTTACCGGCTTACGGTGTACATCAATATTACCTACCATAATGCTACGAGTCTCCTCTCGGGTAAGGGTTCCCCCTTCCATCCGATTGGAGTAGTAGTTCCAGTCCAGCCGAAAACGGTAATTGATCCGCCTACGTACCTCCTCGGAAAAAGCTCCCACCTCCTCAATCTCCCTTTTCCGCTGATTGATCTCGGCTAATTTTTTGGCTACACTCATGGCCGTATGTTTTTAGATAGAATTCTATACTGATGTAATCCTGTCAGCTTGCTCATGGATCGTTATCAAAAGCCTAGTTCCGCCAGATACTTATTCATCTCCTGCTGCACTTCAGCCAGTTCTTTCTCAAGCTCGGTAATCCGCTGCTGGGTTGCCGGAATGTCAATCGGCTCTTCTTCCTCAAAAGTATCCACATAGCGGGGGATATTCAGGTTGTAGTCGTTCTCCTCAAGATCTGCCTTCGTAGCGATGTAGCTAAACTTATCGGTCAGCACGAGCCCCTCGGAAACTTCTTCGTGTTCGCGAAAACGTTGGTATTCTTCCGTAATTTTCATGATGTCGGCTTCGCGTAATCGGTTTTGCCGCTTTCCTGCTTCGTACTCATTGCTGGCATCAATAAAGAGCACATTATCCGAGATCTTCTTTCGGTTAAAAATGAGGATAGCGGCCGGAATACCGGTACCGTAGAACAAGTTAGAGGGTAAGCCAACCACCGCTTCCAGCAAGTTATCTTCCAGCAACTGCTGGCGAATTCGCCCTTCCGAACTTCCGCGAAACAAAACTCCATGCGGTACCACTACACCTACGCGCCCTTGCTCGTTGGTACTTTCAATCATATGAACCAGAAAGGCGTAATCCGCTTTAGACTTAGGCGGTACCCCTCGCCAGAATCGTTTGAAGGAATCGTGCTCCGCATCTTCCGCCCCCCACTTATCGAGGCTGAAGGGTGGATTGGCCACCACCACATCAAATTTCATCAGTTGGGCAGCTTCAATATGCTTGGGATCGTTCAACGTATCTCCCCAAGCAATATCGGCCGCATCCATTCCGTGCAGAAACATGTTCATCTTGCACAGGGCCCAGGTATCTCCGTTGCTCTCCTGCCCGTACAGCGCGAAATCGCGCGAAGGATTTCCTTCGCGATCGCGAACGTGCTCAGCCACGGAAACCAATAAGTACCCCGAACCACAGGTAGGATCGTAGATACGGCTTCCGGCCTGCGGAGCCAGTAATCGAGCAATTAGGTCCGAGATCTCGTGCGGAGTATAGAACTCACCTCCCTTTTTACCGGCCCCCGAAGCGAACTTCTCAATCAGATACATGTAAGCATTGCCAATGTAGTCCTCTACTTTTCCGTCTCCCAGCCGGGAAGGGCGAAAATCCAGTTCGGGTTTCGCGAAATCCGTAATCAGGTTTTTCAAACGACGGTTCCGGTCTTTGGTCTGGCCCAGCTTTTCCGAATTAAAGCTGATATTACGAAACACTCCGGAGAGCTTTTCCTGGTTCTCATCCTCAATATGAGCTAGTACTTTGTCGATTTTTTCCCCAATATCCGGCTCATTTCGATGGGCAAATAGATAATCGAACGTACAGTTTTCGGGCAGCACGAATCGTTCGCGAGACATCTTTCGCCGGATTAATTCCTCATTATCCCCGTAAGTTTCGCGGTATTTCGCGTAATGGTCCTTCCAGATATCCGAAAGGTATTTCAGGAACATGAACACCAGAATGTAATTCTTGTATTCCGAGGAATCAAAAGCACCGCGAAAAGTATCGCAGGCTGACCAAAGGGTTCGGTTAATTTCGTTTTGAGATATTTTCTGATCAAACAGGTCCATTTTGTTTTATGGATTTAGGATTTATAAATGACTGTAGACTAGCATTAACAAGCTTATCGCGTTCTTCCGCGATCGTCCGGTAAAGTACACTTTCTTTTTCGTGAAGTTTCGCGAGTTCCGCGACCTTCACTTGTTCACGAATAGGAGGCAAATGAATTTCAAGGTTTTCCAACTGCTGCTTACGCACTACAAAAACCCCCGAGGTAGTAGATCCCAACGCTAGCAATCGCTGATGATACTGGGGTTGATTTAAATACCAAGCCAGGTAATCCGGTAGTAATTTCTTAGTGTCGCAACGTATCACCAGAAAGGCAGAAGAGGCTATTGCTCCGGCAAACTCTTCACCAATTGTTACCACCTGAAAGCGAAAGCCTCGTGAAACCACCAAGATGTCTGATGGTTCTAAACAGTTTGAAGAGCGAACAGCCTCGCGATCAATCCTCACCATTTCATCTCGTCTCATATAGGGCGGTTCAGAGTGGACATCTCTCATTTGGATAACCCACACCTCACCACCTAAAGCATCCGTAACCTTTTCACGGAAGGTATACCCCGTACTTATTGAAGCGAGTTTTTTTAGTTTTTCTGATTTGTTTTGCGCAACTTTCATATGCATAACTGCATTACTGTACCAAATGTAATTATATAGAAGCATATAACAAATAATTACTACATAATTTTATTACTGTAACAATTATTAAGGCTATGATTTTCATCGTAGCAAAGCTTCATCATACTATAACTTATTAAATATATAATTTTAATTATTCTTTGATTATATCAATAATATTTAACTATTTTACATTTTTATATATGACAATATATATGCTTCCTAAAGTCTTCCTCCCACTTCTTATATTGTGCTTGATTTTTCTAGTAGCCTGCCAAGAAGAAAAAATTGAGACAAAAACTCCAGACCTACCTTCAGATTCGCTCCCTGCACTTTCCCCTTCTGTGACTACCTTAGAGGCTAATGTCTTTAATGAAGGTGGAGTTGTTCTGTACGGAGAATTAGCGACAGATGGGTCAGTTAGTGATCATGGATTCATTTTATCTACCGATAGCATATTTGATGAGTATAGTGACAAATTGATTTCTTTAAATGAGCCTACTCAGCCAGGAAGGTTTGAATCGTCTATTCTATCCAATTTACGGTCTGAAACGACTTATTTTTTTAAGGCCTTTATTAAGGTTGGAGAAGAAACTATGTACGGTGAGATTAAGAAATTCGAGTCCTTGGGAAGCCGACGCCCTATTATTTCTCGTATTGTCCCCGAGCAAGGGCATTTAGAAGACACAATTCAACTCTTTGGTAAATATTTTGGTACTTCTACCTATTCCCCATCTACTCACGTAACGTTTTCCACCCAATACTCGCGAATTATTTCTATCAACGATAGTGTGATTACCTGTGTGGTTCCGGAAACAATTGTAGAACATCAGCATCGGGTAGTAGTGACATCAATGGGAAAAAGTGCAGCAATTCCCTTTTCCCTCTATTCTCCTGTCATGGAATATATTGAACCTGCTTCAGCTACTTTTGGTGATACGCTCAAACTGTTTGGACAACATTTAGATCATGTCACTGACAGGAATACGATTATGTTAGGGAATGCTAAGGCCGAAATAGTTGCATCTCAAAGAACCAGCTTAGAGTTTATCGTACCAAATGAATTGGCCGAGAGTATGCCTTTTTTGCAACTGACATCTCAGCTACAGACTGTTAGTACTCCTAATAGCTTTAGTATTATTCTTCCCGAAATTGTGAATGCGCCCGAATGCAGTTATGCTTACGAAGAAATTACCTTGGAAGGCAAAAACTTTCATCCTTTGCCCAATCAAAATAGGGTTTTCATTGAGGGGGTAAAAGCGGAAGTTATTTCAGGCACTACTCAGCAATTAACGGTGAGGGTTCCTTTTGGCCCATTCCCTGATGGGTCAGGTAGGATCGATATTGGTGTCACTGATACGGTCATCACTACCGAGCAACAAATTTGTATTCAAGATCCTTGGTTGATGATTTCCAATACTCTTCCATTTAGCTTCTATGGTGATGTAGGAACCTTTTCGCTAGATAATCGGGGCTTCATTATCTCTGATCCTAGAGGCTACCAGGATAAAAACCTGTATTTGTGGGAATTCAATGAAGAAACTATTACCTGGACAAAGGAAAGTATACCCTTTGATGTGCAACACTCCGGTACTTGTATTGGAAATGGCTCAAAAGGGTACGTATATACTGCTACTTCAACAGATAACTTTTGGGAATATGACGCTACCACAAATACCTGGACACAAAAACCTGACTTTCCAGGTGCGAGACGCGACAAGCCTACATCATTTTCAGTAAACGGAAACGTATATGTCGGCCTCGGAACTGACTTTGAGCCCTATTCTGAGGTAGATTACTTTGATTTTTACAAGTTTGACACTTCGTTGAATCAGTGGATAAAAGTTAGTGACTTTCCCAACGACCCATATACCAGGGGAAGGACAGAAGCTTCTACCTTTGTTATTGATCAGGCTGCTTACGTAGTGGGCGGGGCTCGTACTACAGGCTCTTACAGCGCGTGGAAGTATCAGCCTGACGAAGATCAATGGGTAAGTATTGCTGACTTTCCAGATGCCCGTAACTATACTAGTTCATTTAGCCTGAACGGAAAAGGGTACATCGCTAATGGGAGTCCCGTAGGTGGAGGAGAAAGAAAAGAATGTTGGGAATATAATCCGGCAACGAATACGTGGAGTCCCTTTTCCGATATAGGACATAAAAGTCGTTTTCGAGGGTTCGCGTTTGTGATAAATGGAACTGCTTATGTTGGAGGTGGATCAGGTGGAAGGTATGATGACCTTACTGAATATGAACTTTACAAATTGACAAAATAGCAGTTGACTATGAAAATTTACCTACCTATTATCAGTATGCTCCTTATGCTATTGAGCTATAAGTCTTATTCACAAGAGGATCCACAGCTCAACTGGCAGTTTGGTATGCTTGGCCATGACTTAGGGGAAGGAGGAATTTTAATATCAGATATTGATGACGATGGAGTCAATGAAATAATTTCTTCTGGAAGATACAGTGGTAGTTATTGGGAGCCTCCTGATTTTTTTACCGTCGTATCCTACGACCAAAACCAACAAAGATATACAACAGAATGGATCAGTAGTGTTATCGCAGCCAAGATTAAAAGTATGGCACTGTATGATTACAATCAAGATGGAAGTAAGGAGTTGTATCTTGGCTTAGATGATGGAACAATAGCAATATACGATCTAACGACATATAAACGAGTTCAAACGCTAAATACTTCTTATAGAGGGAGGGTATCTGATTTTGATTCACCCAATGTTATTCAACATATTGAATTTGGTGATGCCAACAATGATCAATCTGTAGAATTGGTAGCTTCTAATGGCGACACTACCTACATATTTGATTCTCAGCTGAAACTAGCATTTAAAATACCTGCCGGAGCTCCGCATTTTAAAATTGGTAATATTGACGATGATGGTGAGAATGAAATAATTTACTCAGACGGTAGTATTATTCAACTAGTTGGGCAAAACATTCTTGAGAAATATACTTTTGATGTTGAAGACGCTGGTCTTGAGGTTGGGTTAGCTCAAATAGATGACGATGGAATATTAGATGTGGTATATGGATCAAATAACTCGGTATATGCCTACAATTTTAATCTTAATCAACTCATCTGGCAAAGTTCATGGGAATCCCCAAATCAAGAGCGCTATATTACGGGCATATGGTTGAGCGATTACAACAAAGACCAAGTCACCGATGTATTGGTAGGAGACCAACGGGAAGATCTAATATTTGGAATTAACGGAAGTACTGGAGAAGAAGAATTTGCTTTTAGAGTAAAGACTCATGATCCACCTGTCAATGTAGCGGTAGCTAATCTTGATATGGATGCTGCCCTAGAAATCATTTGGTCAGTAGGAGCCGCCTGTACGTGCAGTGACCATTTTTTTATAGTCGACTTAGAAACCGAACTACAAGAATGGCAGAGCCGCCACTGGTATAGCGATTTCAAAGCTTTCGATGTAGGCGACGTTGATAATGATGGCGAAGCTGAGATCATTGTGGCCAATACCGGTGAATACGCTACCTATTACGAATACAGTTTCATTTCTATTTTCGATGCAAAGACTAAAATGTTGGAAAAGCAGAATAATGAAGAAATCTCTAGACTTAGAGATGATTTTACGGCTACTAAAATAGGAGATGTAAATAATGACGGACAAAATGAACTGCTGGTTGGAGTAGAAACATCTTACGCTTATAGCAATGTTTATGCCCTTAATGAAAATCAAGAAATCATAAATGAGTACCGGATTAACGGAATGAACATGATCTTGGGTATTGAGATTGCGGATATAGACTTGGATAATGAAAATGAAGTGATTGTTACTACAGGCACCAATATATTAGCAAGTACAGATCCCGAAAGATATCAAAACTATATATATGTCTTTGATGGAAAGACAAATGAAGTAGAATGGAAAAGTCCATTATTAGACGGCATTTATTCAAAAGTAGGCTCTGTTAAGATAGGAAATATTGATGATGACGAAGCATTAGAAGTAATTGCTTTACAATATGAATCACGTAAATGGGAAACACAATTATTAATTTATGATGGGGTTAGCCAAGAACTCACTGCTGAATTTCTGAGCATCAATGCCTTCGATGTAACAGATCTGGATAGTGACGGTATTGACGATATTTTGGTTGGAATGAACTCAGGCGAAATTGGAATTTTAGAACGCGATACTTGGGAAATAGCTACTATCTACAGTGGGGGCTCAGGTAAAATCAATAGTTTGGCAGCAGTGGATTTTAATGGAGATGGTAATAAAGAATTCGTTTACTCTGACGATTATAAACTCTATATCTATGATCCGCTACAGTCATCCATCAAATGGCAAAGTGACACAATCAATTATTACGGAGTAGGCCGCTATAATAGTTTAAAAGTACAGGATCTAGATATGGATGGTGCAATTGATATATTACTTAATACCGAACATGCTCTTTATAATTATGAGGTTATGGATTATGAATCACTAAGATATGTTAGTAGCGGATCACAAGGTATTATTACCGGCCTTCAACCTATTGATTATGAAAAGAGACTTCCCCCATTATTATATCCAAACCCCTTTCAGAATGAACTGTACATTAAGCATCTTCCATCTTCAGTAAGTATCTCTTATCAATTATATATTTATTCTCTACAAGGCGAGAGGATACACTTCAGCCAAGGGCAACTTGTGAATAATGAAAATCTGCTTGGCACTGCTTCACTAAATTTAAAAGGAGGTGCTTACTTATATAGATTACATATAGATGATACTCAAATTTACAGCGGGTTAATAATGAAGGCTGATTGATGTTGTAAGCTAGAGGAGCAAAATAACTATGATTACCTATACTAATGACACTTACTTTTGAAAGTATCGCAGAACGCTCACTTTGATGTTTAGAGATAGAAAAGCATATTCATTATTGTAAATTAATCGTTCGTTTTTCTTACCTATCCATACCATTCGCCGAAATGGCTATTTTACGGATGATAGCTAGTTAAGAAACTCAGTTAACTTTTCAAAGTAAAGTTTGATGGGCTATCTTAGACTTAATTAACTATCTGCTGCTATGAAAATTGGATACGCTCGAGTCTCTACCATTGACCAAAATGTTGCTTTACAAAAAGATGCTTTGAAACAGGCAGGCTGCGAAAAAATCATTACCGATCAGATTAGTGGTTCCATAGCTGTGCGACCTGGACTAAACCAAGCAAAAGAATTGCTGCGTCGCGGCGACGCGCTCGTCGTATGGCGGCTGGACCGATTGGGTAGATCCCTCAAAGATTTGATTGGTTGGGCTAATTATTTAGAAGAGGAAGGCATAGGGCTTATCAGTCTTCAAGAATCAATTGATACCACTACTTCCACTGGCAAACTTATCTTTCATATGTTCGGCGCACTCGCCGAGTTTGAACGCAACCTCATTCGCGAACGCACTTTGGCTGGATTGGCAGCGGCGCGGGGAAAGCAAGGAGGAAGGCCTAAACTACTTGACCAGGAGAAGCGCAAGTTGCTGCATAAACTTTATGCCGACGAATCTTACTCGATTGTCACAATTTGCCAGATGCTTGGGATTAGCAAACCGACCCTATACAAGTACTTAGATCAGCCAATTTAAAAGCCATTGAGTTCTCAACATACTTTCTGTGTACCTTTACTCTCGTCTCAAAAGCATCGTATGCGCAAACGTTGGAATTACGAATAACGATACGATACATCATATTTTGCATTAACTCACAGTAGAACACTATGAAAATTTTTACATCGTAAAAATGTATAGACTTGTTTACGCAATTGTCTTTATGAAACTTAATACTTTTCAACCTTGAATTTTTGGCGATCCCCGTTCTTAACAGCATCAATAAGATAAATACCCGGACGTAGATCACGTAAATCAAATATGGTACGGACAGTATCTATTTGCTTCGTTAAAAGAATTTTACCTGACATATCAGTTACCGTAATTTTACCTTCCAACCAAACTGAAGACATATCGATGGTAAGCTCTTCTACAACAGGGTTGGGATAAAAACTTACTTTAGTTAGTGAATAACTATCGCTTATGGCCGTTACTTGTTGTTCAGACTCCAGCTGGGCCACTCGTACATTATTTCCGGCAATAACGGCGATTTTGATGGTCTCAAAATCTGCTGAAACCTCAATGATATTTGCCTGAATGTCGTTCGATAACCCCCGATAATCTGCACTAAACAAATAGCTGCCTACGGGCAATCCGGTGAATGTGAATTTGCCATGTTTGTCAGTAACGGTATAGCTTACTATTTCTCTAGTTTCCGAATGCAAAAGATATACAGGAACATTGGCTACTACCTCACCACTGTAGACAGTATCGCTTATTAAGACTCTACCTCCCTCTATTTCTTCACTTTGCCATAGTGTGCCAGAGATCGTAGCAGTACCTTCTTGCTCCAGCGGTTTACGGAAGATCGTAATATTTTGTGTCGTATCGCTCTCTAAATTCATTACAATGGCATTGGACAAAAGAAATTGGTCTCCTAAATAAACTGGTAAGAATGCGGTATCAGAAGGTTGCACCCCTACTGTATATTTTCCTAGAGATAATTCATCAAAAGTGAAGACCATCCTATCCGACAAGCTTTTGGTAGCCACTAGAGTAAACTGGTTTTCATTGACCTGATAAAGTGACGCTAAGTAGGGGGTATGGTCGGATGCATTTTCTGAGGATATAGTGATTGCTAAACTATAGCTCTCTGCTACTTCTAGTGTATCTTCCATTATTTCGTATATCAGAGAGAATTTTTCACTCACTACATTACCATTGCCCGATAGGTCAATTGCAACATTTGCCGGTACTAAAAGTGAAAAGACTCCGATAGCATCAGGAATAACCGTAGCAGTATATATTAAACTGTCAATCGTAGTCAGTGCCAGGATACTAGCATTGGTGGTTTGAATACTTTCTTTACTGAAGCCGCTGACTAATTCATCAAATGTAATAATTATAGCCAGTGAGTCGCTGTAAGTAGTATCAATTTCTGAGCTGCTGATGCTGGCTGAGGGTAACGTGCCATCGTAGCTTAGTATCAGTTCACTACTGGCCATGTTCACATTTCCGGCATGATCAGCAACGTCTCCTTCCATCACTTTTACAGTAATTGAGCCATCGGATTCGGGAGAAATCTTAGCTATAAAGGATAGGCTGTCGGTATTAGATATATCCTGAACTGATCCGTTGGTAACTTCCAGACTACTATTTGTAAATCCTTCTACCTGCTCACTAAAGGAAATAGTCAATAGTATCTCCTCTGTTTTAGAAAAAAGAACTTTAGAGCTACTGATCTTAACAGTAGGCGGGGTTTGATCAGACCTGATTCTATATTGTTCTGATATTTCATTCAAATTTCCTGCTCTATCGGAGATTGTATTTACTGCTATTTTAAGGTCAACCAACCCGTCAGCAATAGGAAAAAGATGAGCACTAAAAATAATACTATCCGCCGTTGTTAAGGTATCTAAGTAGGCATTGCTTACCGTAATGTCATCCACACTGAAGTCAACTACTACTTCACTAAATGAGAAAGTAAGCGGTATCTGGGTGTGATTGGTAAGGCTATCTTCTAAAGAAGTAATAGTAACGAAAGGAGCCGTCGTATCGTACTCCGTAACCAATGGCGTGGAGGCTATGCTGAGGTTCCCCGCTTGATCTTCCGCTGTCCCTTCTTTTACGGTAATGCTAACCAGTCCCTCTTCCTCCGGAGTAACCGTTAGATTGAATATAACACTATCTGTCGTGGACAGCTCAGTGATTGATCCATTTTCAATCAGTATGTCATCAGAATTGAAGTTTCTAACTTCTTCACTGAATTTGATGGTCGCGCGGATAGGTTTATTTGTAATTTGTTGATTTAAGCCGGTAACAACTACTTCGGGTTGTTGACTGTCAAAATGAATAGTAATTTGATCAGAGGCAATGTTACCATTGTTCCCCCGGTCGTGAGTGACGTCGGCCGGAACACGAACGGAAATTATTCCATCTACTATCGGTCTGACATCTGCCTGAAAGGTCACACTATCGCTCGTATACAGACCTTTTACAGTCCCATTGTCCAACTGCACATCTAAGGCTTCAAATCCAGATACGGCTTCACTAAAAGTGATGGTTAGTTCCATATCTACGTGATTGGTTACAATACCATAGTGGTGGACAAGTTCTACGGTGGGCGGTGTAAGATCATGCAGGAAAGAATAGTAGTCAGAAGCCTCGTTTTCCCTCTCTACGTTGTCGTAAGCTACGGATGCTGGTACATTTAAAGAGACTTCTCCATCACTTTCAGGTACGATGATAGTATAGAAATGAATACTATCAGAGGTTTGCATTTGAGTAACGCTTCCGTTACTAACAGTAATATCTTCCTTACTAAAAGAGCTTATTGGTTTACTAAATACTATTTCTAGATTGTAACTGGCGTTGAGTGTATCAAATATTATCTCTCCATAAGAAATAGTAGGCGAGGTTGGGTCATACAAGAGCACCGTATAGCTAGCCTTATTGAACTTGCTACTATCCTCTTTTGCCATCACCACTTCTTTGTTGACGTGTATTTTGACCTGCCCTGGGTTGATAGGAGAAATGGAAGTAACAAAAGTTATACTATCTGTAGTGGTGAGGGCGGAAAGCGAGCCATTGCTGATATTGATATCAGACAGCTCAAAGTCCACCACTTTTTCACTAAAGCTCAACTGTGTTTGGAATACAGATTGATTCGAGGAAAGAACTTCAGTAGCTGTAATGGATAAATCTACTGCTGGTTTCTCAACTTCATAGAAGTAGGCCGTACCAGCGTTAGTTCCTTTTTCATTGTCGGAGAGTAACCCTAAAACAAAATGCTGATTTGCGGTACTTAATGCTCCTATATGGGGATATATTTCAGGAATATATATACTTTGTTTTTGCTCCCAGACTCCTTCATTGTTTTTGCCATAAATATATGCAGCTTCATTTCTTTTATTTACTATTATCCCATAGTCATTCGAAAAGCTAATATAAGAGGCAAAGTAATTGCGATAGGATTCATCTGATTGGGTTAGAATCTGCTTTTCTTCCCACACGCCTGATTCACTTAACTCAAATACGTAAACTCGTCTTCCTGAAGTATTATCACCGTGAGAAGCCACAAAGGCAGTCTTGTCTATAACACTTACATGATGCCCGTAATCGCTAGGTGCGGAATTTATTGGAACGAGTTGTTGGTTATACTCCCATAGCCCAGCCTCGTTTTTCTCAAAAATATAGGCTTCGCGATCAGCCCAAGCCCCTATTACTAGACTACTGCCGTAAACCTCAAGGGCATCACCAAATGTACTACTGTACGATTTTGTGGGTGAGTTTAGCGTTTGCCAATGCTGCCAGACACCATTATTGTCTCTTTGAAAAATATACAGATCTTTTCCGTTGGAAGAATAAGAGTTTATAAATGCATATATACCGGAGATAAGAACGCTATTCCCAAAATGACTAGACTCAGGATCTTCAGGAACTGGAGAAATGAGTTTCTGAACTTGCTCCCAAGTACCTTCACTATCTTTTTCAAAGATATACGCTGAACCGCTATCATCCATAGGCGATGCTGCAATAGCATAGTTACCGGAAATACTCACGGCATTTGCAAACCGATCAGAGATACTACCATCAGTAGGTACTAACTTTTGAAGCTGAAGCCAGACGCCATCTCCATTTTTTTTGAAAATATAAGCTGCCCCAGACTCATAACCATTGTCATTATCTCGGGAAGCACCTATGATCGCAAAATCATCAGAAATTGAAGCGCTAATCCCAAAGTAATCGTGAGCTTCGGTATCATTCGCAAAGATTTTTTGAATCTGACCAAAGGTTTGGTCAGATTCATTTTTAGCATATGTTAACTGAAAGCTTCCTGCTGTACTTTTGATATTCTTCCAACTAAGAGCTGCTCCCTCTAATACTGCAATAGAGACTATACCTTCTGAATTTGAAATTACTTGACCATTAAAATGGATGCTATCCGAAGTAGTTATATCGTATAATATCCCATTCTCTATTTGAATATCAGACACGTCAAACCCAGTAACGCTTTCACTAAAAGTAAATGACACCGGAAATACTTTATTCGCAGTCGGATTAACAGCGGTAGAAGAAATTTTTAGTTGAGGTATTGAATAGGGTTTGGTGGTAAAGTTCCAAACATCTTTACTGTTGATTCCACTAAATCCTTCGCCCAAAATGTCGGTAAACGCACCTTCATCTACAAGAACATAATACATTGTTTCGCCTATAAGCTCATTAGTGAGAGTAAAAGTAACGGTTTGGCCATCGGCAATAACGTTCTCTGCATTTATATCTAATGACTCGAAAACAGTATTGTTTTGGTAATTAATAATATGAATATCGCCAGTACCCTTTTGAACATTCTCATCGAATGTAATACTGAAAGAAGTGTTAATAGTAATGTCACTATCTTGATGAATAGGAAAAAGTAAGTTTTGCTGAATGGGTTGAGTAATATATAAGTTGCTTGAACTACTTGTACCAGCTATAGCTAGATCCGGATACCCATCATTATCATAGTCTGACCAAGCTGCCTCCCCCCTGTAGATTCCTATAAACGGTGTTTCCTGAACTTCCTCAAAGCCGGTGCCTTGCAGATTTCTGTACAGTTTAGCATATCGGGCTTTGTTATCTGAGCCTACTATAAGGACATCTTGGAATCCATCTTGATTATAATCCTCCCAAGCAATATCACTCACATGCATTCCTCTGAATGTTCCGCCAAATACCTCACTAAATGTGTCATTACCACTATATTGGTAGAGTCTAGCCACATGGATGTCCTCAAAGCCAACAATCATTAAATCTTGGTAGCCGTCGTTATTATGATCTGCCCAGGCTATATCCCCATCACGGACTCCTATCAGAGACACATTGTTTACCTTTGTGAAGGTTTTATTGCCACTGTTCTTATACAATCTTGTTCTATATTCGTAAATATTGTTTATTCTCCCAGTTTCGTAATCAAACTCATAACCTTCAAATAATCCATTAATGGCTACATCTTGATCACCATCATTATCATAATCGGCCCAGGCTATGGAGGCATCCGTGACTCCTTCAAAAGGCACAGACTGAACTTTAGTGAAGCCCGTTCCATCCATATTTTCGTATAGGAGGGCCACCGCGTCGTAATAGTCTCTTTCACCGACAATCAACAAATCCTGATCACCATCATTGTCATAATCTGCCCATGCTGCATCGCTTTCACCCA
>JAVKCN010000142.1:0-21609 GCA_040222715.1 Cyclobacteriaceae bacterium
TTGAATTTCTTCCGACGAACCGTAGTGGACTATGAGCGCACTACCGAAAGTGCACAATCATTCTTGTTGATAGCCAATATCTCAATAGTTCTTTGGCGAATTGACTGCTAAGCAATACTAAATTCCCTAACACGCTCTTAAATAAGCATGGGGATGCTTTGATCCATCAAACAATCCTTTGTTAAAAAATTTAGGTATAATATGAGAATTTTTCTGATCAGCAGGATTCTTCTGGCATAGAAGGCAGATGTCATTACTTGTTCTCATAAAAGGTTTGGCTCCCTCATTTATGCACTGATCTCATTGTTTCGCATGATCTCATCCAGCGTTTCCTCTGTTTCTCGCGCCAAAGCTTCATTGCCGATGGCTTCGGCGGCTTGTTGTTGCCCCTGTAACAGGCGGACACGTTTGGGGGCGCGTTCCAGCCCTTTCTCAAATTGCTCCAGGGCTTTTTCAGGCTGGCCGGTTTCCATGAGCCATTCGCCGTAAAGTTCCCGGGTGGGTTTTACTACCAGGGGCGGGCCGTAGGAATAATGAACGCTTTCGTCCAGGGCAATGGCTTCCTGTAGCCAGCGTTCGGTTTCGGCTTCGTCCTGCTGTAGCCAGGCCTGCATGGCTTTTAGCTCCATCGCCATTACCTGGGCGTAATCCAGATCCGATTGGTCGGCTACCTCGCGGGTCAGGGCGCTACAGGTAGTAATATTTCGGTTCTGCACCTGGATGGCCTCCTGTTCTATATTTTCTTCAATGGTGGTGATGGCTGTTTGTATCGTTTCGGGTTGCTGGTTTTTGAAGGCGGTCATTCCGTCGGTAAAGGTGGCGAGGGCTTTGACCAGGATATTCAGGTCATCTACATCTACTGCCAGGGCGGGCCATTCGCTTTGCCAGGCATCGGTTTCTACCAGATAGGTACCTTTCATATAGGCCAGGTGGCGGCGGGCGTATTTGGAAGGAGTTTCATCGCTGTATTCCTTTATTTGCTGCAATAGTGTTTCGGCATCGGTTTGCCGCCCTTGTTGCAGGTAAGCATACTGTAACCAGTGGAAGGCGTGGTAGCTGCGGCCATCGTTGTCTTTTCCCTCCCGTTCCATCTTGTCCACGCTGGCCCCGTAAGAAGCTTCATTCGAGGCCACTACCTGATCCCACATGCCCAGGGCCACGTAGATGTGCGATGGCATGTGCAGGGCATGGCTGGCATCCGGGGCCACTACGGAATAGCTATTGGCCGCATCGAGTGCCATAAAGGCATGCTGCGGGTCGTCGTAGGAGTGAATCAGGTAATGTAAAGCGCCGGGATGGTTGGCATTCTCAGCCAGAATGCTTTTGGCGACAGCTGCTCCTTCTTCGTATACATCTTCCTCCCGACCCGTCACCGAGCCGAGCAACGAGAGGGCATAGAAAGCCGCTACTTCGTGGTTATCGGGGTATTGTTTGTGGAGTGATTCCATATAATCAGCGTAGGCCTGGTCCCGTTCGACTTTGGGCTTTTCGGCTTCGTAGAGCAGGGCTATGGCCTCCAGAAAATGCTTCTCCAGGGGAGTGATATTATCCTGAGCTTCTTCACCCATTTCTTGCAGGGCATTGCTGCCTGCTTCGTAGTCCTGCTCGCTCCACAAGCTGTGGTTGTAGGTCATGGCTTCGCCCCAGTAGGCCATTGCCAGATTCGGGTCTAATTCCTGGGCTTTTAGAAATTCCTGGCGGGCATCCTGGTACTCAAAGCTGTGCAGTAGCAGCAAGCCTTTTTTAAAATAAGGCAGGGCTTCTTCGTTACCCGTCACGGATAATTTAATGTCTCCGAGCTGAACAGCTTCTTCTTCGGCAGGCTGGGGGGTACAGGCTATAAAGTATAAGGCTGACAATAGCAATATGATAGGGCGCATGGCAATAGCGGTTGGGTGGATTTACCAAAGAAAGATAGGGAAATCAGTAGTGAAAAGCTAAAGTAGGTTGTTGCTTTTCGCACTATGAGGAATACAGCCCTAGCAACCGCAGGATGATCAGCATTTGCCCGGTATGGTAAGCCGTGTGTTCTATCACCAACAGCGCCTCGCGGAGTAAGGTTTGACCGGAACCGTGGGGGAGTGGCTCAAACAAATTATTCTTTGGGTCGGAGATCAATCCCGCCATCTCATCTCTTTCGGAAAAATAGGCTTTTACCGTGTCATCCCACGCTTGTTCGCTTTTCGGTGCCGGTTCATCGGGCCAGTAGTCATCAGGCCATTTCATGGTAGTGTAGTTGGGATTGCGGCAAAAATCCAGGATGTCGTATTGGGCGAAGCGCAGGTGGTAAAACTGCTGCCAGAAAGAATAAGGCAGGTTATCAGGAACAATTCCTAGCTTCTCAAATGAGATATTCCGGATGATTTCATCTATGGGCGTAAAGGCTTCGCCTCCTTCCAGATGTTTTATCAGTTGTTGTCGTAATGGATTGTCAGCATTAATATTCATAGTCAATATCCTTTTTAAGCGGTTACAATACTGTTATTTCCTCTTCAGCTCCTCAATGAGTTCTCGCATAATCTGATCCGACCTGGTCATGAAGTCTACAATAATTGCCAGTTCTTTTTCCGAATATTGGTTATACAGCGCCGATAGTTTTTCCTGGAGCTTCTGAAACGAAGGCCCCAGGAGTTTCATGGCTTTCTCGTGATCGACCTCAATGACTACCTTTCGACGGTCAGACGCGTCTTTTTTCCGTTTGGCCAGCCCTTTCTTCTCCAGGCGATCAATGACCCCGGTGACCGCCCCGGTTGTCAGTCCGGTTTTCTGAGCGAGCTCTCCGGCCGTCATGGCCTGTTCCTGAGACAGGATGTTCAGATACTTATGATCAGCCCCGGCCAGTCCGGCTTTCTGGGCAATTAGCTCATGCATCAGAATAGTCGTGTCGGAGAATTGACGGCCTCCCTCATGAAGTGTTTCTATAAATTTCTCCTTGTTCGCAGATGATTTCGTTGGTTGTTTCAAAATTAAAATATATCTTTGTTGCTAAGATAATTAGTTAACTAACTAAAATATCAAGTCGATAAGTTTAATTCAAAGATAACACACTTACCGGAATGATTCTCTGGATTAGGGGGCTCTTTTTAATCCTTTCATACAATGACTAGTACAATACCTACTGAGGTGGATACCCCAAGGCCACAACGGTATACCCGCGCTGACCTTTGGCTCCTTCTGACCATCGCTGCTTATTTTATCATGAATGGTGCGCAGCTCTGGGAAACCGCCATCATGATCCCGGCCTGGACCCAGGCTCCTCCGGCTTCGCTGATCTTCTTTCAAGGCCCTTATGCATTAGATTTCAAGAACTTCTGGATCGTAGTGCATTCCCTGCACGAAGTGATTTTTATAGTGGCACTGGTGTTCAACTGGCGGACGCACCGAAGATGGCCGCTGTTGCTGCTGTTTCTGGCACACCTGGGAGTCAGAATCTGAACCCTGGCCTATTTCGTTCCTACCATCATGGCGTTTCAACAAATACCGGTAGAGGATCAAATCATTCCTCAACTGGTAGAGCAGGCTGCACAATGGAGGAGCCTGAATTATCTGCGTGTAGGGCTTTTCTTTTCCCTCAATATTGCCATGGTATTTCTTTTTCGTTATTTACCCGTCAAACATGAAAAATGAACCCATTACCAATAGCGGAGGATTTACCAGACCTGCGGATGTACTGCCACTGAAAGAAATAGGTGCCGAGGCATATGTATATGGTAGTGGCGAAAAGATGGCGAGCCCGAAAGAAGAGTTTCTCCAAGCCTCATTTTCATAGTGATTAAAGCAATAATTTGCCAGGGTGTAACTTTTGCAGGGCTGAGTTGTCTCAAAAAAACTCAACCCTCCATACCCTTACTGACATAGGGTTGTCATGGTCTCATTTTATCTTTAGACAAAGCGCATAAACCCTTATGAATACCGATAATTTCTCTACGGAAGCAATACCAACGCTGGAAAAGGATGCTCAAACGACGGTAGCGAATACCCAAATCCTGGTATTTCGCTCCAATATCAATAGCCCAGCTAAAGCAGCGTTGGTACTGGACGAATTACGCACAATGAAAGGCATCTTCGAGGTAAACGTTGATTTACATGACTGGGAAAATATTCTGCGGGTCGCGTGTCACCCTACCTTTCGGGCACATGAGGTAGAAGAGAAACTGACCCATTTAGGGTTCCTGTGTGACGAGCTGGCTGACTAAATCAGAAACTCATTTGTTATTACTCGTCTCGATTGCGGAACGATGCTTAAGACCACATTCATCAATGCCTCTTAATGGTAATTACAGGGTTTTTATCATGATTTTTCCTTTCTTTCAAAACTTTTAGCCGCCGTCGGGTTATAGATAAGATTAAGAAATATCATGACCATGAAGTACAAAATTCCCCAAAAACTCAACCAAATCATCGGACTCGGCGCCGTAGCCGGTATGCGCACCATGGCTGCCCCTGCCCTGCTCAGCCATTACCTGCACCACCATCCATCCAAGCGGATACGGGGCACGAACCTGCATTTTATCCAGACCGGCAAAGCGGCCACGATTTTCAAAATACTGGCTGCCGGTGAACTGATTGGTGATAAGCTGCCGTTCACTCCCAACCGGACAGAGCCCGGTGGTTTGATAGGTCGAGGGGTAGCCGGGGCATTGGTGGGCGCTGCTTTGGCCAGTACCCAGGGAAAAAAATACTACGCTGCCGGAGCGGGTATTGGCATGTTGAGCGCGCTGGTATCCACCTATGTCTTTTACCTGCTACGCAAAAAATTAACCGATAATACACTGCTGCCCGGAGCATACTGGGGAGTGATGGAAGATGTGCTGGCGGTGAAAGGCGGGCAGGAATTACTAAAACCATAATCTCGGAGATAAGATTATTAGAGTGCCTTAAGTTCATTTAATAAATTGATAATCAATGCTTTGCTAAGGAAAGTGACAGATGGGCTATTGTGGTAGTCACTACCGATGTCAAAATGGCAGCGTACACTTCTGGCAGTGTATCTCCTTTGATATCGCAAATAATTGCTATCTTGTAGGCACTACCTTATGAAGCCATTCATTGTCTGCAATCTCTTTTACTTTCTTACTTTAAGCAGCAATCTGCTGTACGCCCAGTCGGCATCTGATGCAATTGATAGCCTGCGCAGTGCATTGGATCAGTTTGAGGAGAAAGACACGGCTTATGTGATGACCCTTGTAAGGTTATCCAATGAATTATTTCAAAAAAATACTACCCAGGCCACAGCGTATGCCGAAGAAGCGGTAGTCTTGGCCCAGCAGTTACCCGATAAAGCACTGCTGGCGCAGGCCCTTAAAATTCGGGGTACATGCTATCTGACAGAAGATCGTTTTGCCGAAGCACTTCGGTCATATATTGATGCAATTCCTCTGTTTGAAGAAGTGAAGAATAGCATGAGTTTAGCCAATTGCTATAACAATGCCAGCTTAGCCTATAAGCACCTGAATGACTTTGTTCAAAGTCTGGCCTACCTGACAGAAGCCGAACACATATTTGATTCTATAGGCTACCAAATTGGCATCGCCAGAGCGAATAATAACCTGGGCAGCCTGTTGAGGCTTCAGAATGAACCGGCCCAGGCAGAACGACACTATCTCAAAGCATTCCATACGCATATTGCCATGCACAATGAGAGTGGTAAAAGTATTGCTCAGTTAAACCTGGGATTATTATATAATGAAATGAAGGAATACGACAAAAGTCGTATGTTTCTGGATAGTGCATTAGCGTACTTTACGCTAAACAATTTGGCTACCCAACGAGTGACTACCCTGATTGGTTTGGGTGAGCTCACCTTAGAAGAATTAGATAAGAATGAAAATCGGTACCGCAGGTTTGATGCCTATACCCAGGCAGAGGAATATTTTGTAACAGCTTTTGCCGAAGCTGATCGATTGCATATGCCAAAATCCAAATCAAGCCTTTTAAGAGATCTGGCAAGAGTAAAAGCTGATCAGGGAAATGTTGAGCAAAGCAAGCAATTTGCCCTACAGGCTCGAGCACTGGCTGATTCGCTCAACACTCCTCAGGACAAGTCCAGAGCAGAAGAAACCTTATCTTATGTATTTCAGAAGGCCGGACAGTGGGAGCAGGCACTCACGCACTACCAGCAGTATAAGTCTTGGGAAGACAGTATCTATAACGAGAACAAGGCGGCCTTATACAAATCGCAACAAGTGCAGATGGAGGTAGCGCAGAAGGACCGGGAGATTGAAGCGCAATCATTGCAACTCACTTCGCTGAATGAACGGATTACGCTGGAAAATAGATGGAAATGGACACTGGGCGCTGCCAGTCTTTTGCTGCTGCTGGCTGGGGTGCTCTATTACCAAAAGTACCGGACCCGGAAAACCTACTCTCACCAGTTGGAAGCCCAAAACCGGCTTATTACCGATCAGAAGGAGGAAATAGAAGTGATTAACCAGCGACTGGGGGAGCAGATGACACTGCGCCAGGAAACCGACGATACCATCAATTACTTTGCGGCTTCGCTGTACGGCAAAAATACCGTCGATGAAATCCTGTGGGATATGGCTAAAAACTGCATCGCCCGCCTGGGTCTGGTAGATTGCGTGATCTATCTGATAGACGAATCACGGGGAGTTTTGGTCCAAAAAGCTGCTTATGGAACCAAAAACCCTAAAGATTTTGACATTAAGGCTCCGTTGGAAATACCAATAGGCCAGGGCATTGTGGGTTCAGTAGTGCTGACCGGGCAACCTGATCTGGTGAATGATACCAGCCAAGATGCCCGCTACATTGTGGATGAGGAGGAGCGACTGTCTGAACTGGCCGTGCCTATCAAACATCAGGATAAGGTGATTGGGGTATTAGATTCGGAACATCCGGAGAAAAATTTCTATACGCAGTACCATCAGGATGCCCTGAAGACCATTGTGGCGATTTGCGCCAGCAAAATTGCCCAGGCCCAGGCCGACGAAGAAACCCGGAAAGCCGAAATCGCCCGTCGAGAGGCTGAGCAAATTAAGGCGATGGATCTGATGAAATCCCGTTTCTTTGCCAATATCTCCCACGAGTTTCGCACCCCGTTGCACCTCATTCTGGGTCCGTTGCGCACTCATGCCGAGCAGCAGATCCCGCAGCATGAACTGGGTATGATGCAGCGCAATGCGCACCGCCTGCTGCGGTTGGTGAACCAACTGATGGATCTCTCCAAACTGGAAGTGGGGCAATTGCAATTAGAATACCAGCAGGCTGATATCTTCGCCTTTCTTAAAAATATTGCCTTCTCATTTTCCTCATTGGCCGACGATAAGCGCCTCACCTACCAACTGGATATTCCCCCTCGTCCGTACCTGGCTCGGTTTGACCCGGACAAACTGGAAAAGATTGTGTACAACCTGCTATCCAATGCCATTAAGTTTACGCCTCCCCAAGGCATGGTCAGTTTTCATGCGGCCATGGAGCCTCCATGCCAGCTGCGCATCTCGGTATCGGATACCGGATTGGGTATTCCGGATGAGTTGCAGAACAAAGTATTTGATCGTTTTTATCAGGTAGACGGGTCCAATACCCGGGCGTTTGAAGGCACGGGTATTGGTCTGGCCCTGATCAAAGAACTGGTAGATTTGTATCAGGGTACCATTGCCATCGATAGTGCAGCCGGTCAGGGAGCTACTTTTGTCGCGGTACTGCCCCTGCAACCAGCTGAGGGAGAGTTGCTGGAAGAAGTAGTTTTACCCCTGGAATACGAAGCCCCCATCACTGCCACTGAGGAAGCCGACGCTGATACAGAGGAGGGGCTATCGGATGAACGCCCCTGGTTACTGGTGGTAGAAGACAACTCCGACTTGCGGCACTACATTCGAACCAATCTGGGTGACAGGTATAGTTACCGGGAAGCTGTTCATGGAAAAGAAGGTTGGGATCTGGCCTTGGAGCACGTACCTGACATAATCATTACGGATGTCATGATGCCCGAGATGGATGGAATAGAACTCACTCGCCTGCTGAAGGAAGATGAGCGCACCAGCCATATTCCCATCCTCATGCTCACTGCCCGGGATGATGTCTCTACCCGGCGAGCGGGTTTTCAGACCGGAGCCGATCAGTATCTGACCAAACCCTTTGATGTGGCCGAACTACAGGATCGTCTGCAAGGCCTGCTAAGGCAGCGGAACCGCCTGCGCGAAAAATACGGTCGGGAAGTGACGCTGCGCCCGCAGGATGTGACAGTGAACGACCATGACGCGGCTTTTCTGGAACGTTGTCTGCGTACGGTGGAAGAGCACCTGGGTGAAGCTGAATTTAGTGTAGATCAGCTACAGCGGGAGATCGGCATGAGCCGTATGCAACTGCACCGCAAACTGAAGGCCCTCACGAACCAGTCGGCCACCGAGTTTATCCGGGGCATTCGCTTGCAGCGGGCCGCACAATTACTACAGCAAAATGATGTGCAGGTAGCCGAAGTAGCCTATGATGTAGGTTTTAATCACCTTTCTTATTTCGCCAAATGCTTCAAAGAAAAATTTGGAGTAGCTCCCTCCGACTACGCCAAAGAAAGTACGAAATCCACCTGATGTTACAGGAGTGTCAGTATCAGATACGTTTGTGTTAGCCAAAGTGCCAGTTTGACCCAAGGATACGCTGCTTAGCCCAGTTTGTGTTACAATATTGTTATCCCTTGGGAGCCTTGTGTTAAGCCAATATAGTTCCCTCCTATACCTTTGTTGCATGACTTTTCCAGAAACGAAACCCAAATCACTAACCTAAACACAAGTGTGATGAAAACTTATTATGAGCAACGACATGAACTCAGTATTCATACCCGGCACTTTGGCAAAGCCAGCCCGAATGCCCGCCTCATGTACGGAGTACTGCTAATCCTCTTTACACTGATAATGATGGTCAATACGCGTATAAATACAGGATCAAGTAATCAGGGTAGGTTTGACGTGCCCGCGAAATTTACAGTAGCCAAACAAGCTTTTGTTAGCCAGCATACTACGCAATCAATTGCCACTAAATAACAATCCATTAGTAAATCATATACTAACGAAACTATGAAAAATAGCAAACACGCATCGTTTATCCTGATGATCGGGATTTCGCTAATAATTGCTTCCTGCCAAGAGGATGTGGAAATTCTGAGTAGAAATGATAAAGTCGTTCAACCAGCTCAGCCCGGCGACTTTACTGGCCAGCCCGGAGGGCAGCCCTATCCTACTATTATTAAACAGGTTTATCCCGTTGATATAGCGAACTATCAGGAATGCCTGGCCTGGCGGATTGAATGGCCCGATTACCCGGCCGGAGTAGATCCCGACATGATTCCTTCCTTCTTTGCCACCAGCACCGGGACCCTCAACAGCCTGAACTTTATGAATGGAACCCATCCGGTAAATAAGAAGAAGCTGAACTTCACCCTCTTTACTGATGAAAAAATAGCATCAGCCAACGAGGTAACTGATCTATGGGATTGGCAGGGGCCCAGTGCAGAGGCGGTTTACTTTGCCAAAATTAAAAAAACCGCCGAGCAGATAGAGGCCTGGGTAGCCACCCGCCCCAGCAATTTTGAAAACTACTGGAGTCAGGCCAAATATCTGGGAACTGAGGCTTATTACGAAAAAGGTGATTTCTTCATCTTCCAGCTACCCGGGCAGTCGCCCATCCGCTATGGCGGTATCCGAATCGTCTCCGAAAGTCCCCGCATTATGGAGGTGTATCTGGCGGTACCCAACTAAACTAGCCTCAGTACCAATCAAGTAATATTTGACCCTTTTCAGAAAACCAAATTAACCCAAATCATAGATCAACAAATTATGAAAAATGTAACCAAAATATCGTTTCTGATGATGATAGCTCTATTGCTAGTCTTCACTGCCTGCCAGGAAGATGTAGAAATTTTTGGTAGAGGCGATAAAACTGTCGTCACTCGCCCTGAAGGGCCAGGTGACAAAGCCATTCCACCTGGCGGACTGCCTTACCCTGAGATTACCGAATGGACTCATGTTTCGGAGTATACGCAATTTGGCAATTATCGCACCCGTAACTGGCGCATTGAGTGGCCGGAGTACAATGATGATGTAAATGTTGAGATGATTCCCAGTTTGTTTTCCATCGACGGCGGTACACTGAATAGCATCAATTATTTAAACAGTATCCACCCCTCTAACAAAGCAAAACTTGACTTCTCATTGTATTACGACAATAAGCTTACAACTCCCCATTCAGTAGGTGAGATTTGGCACTGGAACGAAGATTATACTGCTGAAAAACCGAGATTCGTGAAGTATAACGTAAAGCTGGATGACCTAAAAGATTGGGTAACCAAGCGCCCAGCCCATTTTGCGACATACTATAAGGATACTAATGCTCCTAAAACCGACGAGGTGTCCTACGAGGAAGGAGATGTCTTCCTGATGTGGCTCACCGATAGAAATCTATACGGTGGTATCCGAATCGTATCGGAAAGCCCGCGCATTATTGAAGTATACGTTGCCGAAGAAATCATCTAATCCAACAAATCAATTCTGACGGGCTACCGTGCCCGTTTCCCAACCCTTTACTTAACTAGTTAAAAAACCAAACTCATGAAAACGTTAATAATTTTACGAAACCACAATGTAAGCGGAAAACTCTTCCGCATCGGCTCGCTTCTTCTCATTGCCTTAGCGATCAGCAACCAGATATATGCTCAAGGAGGCTATACCAACGGTAGCCCGGAATGGATCGGGGGCAATGGTAAGATATATACGATCGGAACCAAAGTTGGAATCAATACCAATGCTCCGGCAAGAGGTCTACATTTGCACGGTGCGGGCCATCGGTATATGCGAACCACCTCTACCGGAGGAGACGAGTTCCATACTTATGTAGCCGGATTAGAACTCCAACGTCAGCTAGACAACGGGCAGACCATGATGTGGGACATGGTGAACCAGGGCACTTTTAAGATTCGCCGAAATCTATGGACACTCTTTCAGTTAGATCTGAATGAAGCGCAGTTGGGTATTCAAGCTCAGAGAACAACTTTAAATATTTGGGGTAAGAGTACTGGAATTAGTAATGGTGAACTGGATGAAGGATCGCTGGCTATTCGCAATTTCATATCCGGTGAATACCAAACCATGCGACTGGATGGCAACCAAATAGAAAGCGCCACTGAAATGCACCTCAACTTCATCTCCGATCAGGATGTTGCAATGGTCCACGGAGGAGGGGCGGTAAGAATTAATACGGATGATGATGAAGCTAAACTCAATGTAAAGTCTGACCACTATCATATAAAAATGATTAATGGGAATAATGCGTGGAGGGTTGGCGCCTCTAATGACGATTGGGCGGTGGGTGAAGGTAAGCTGGTTTTTTCCAATGCCCAAAGCTCAGGTGATGCTCTGTTAGTGATGACCGAACAAGGCCATGTGGGTGTTGGTACGACCGAGCCCCTGCGCACCCTGGATGTGGGCGGTACCACCCGCACCACTACCCTGGAGATCACTGGCGGAGCTGATTTAGCTGAACCTTTTGAAGTAAGTAATGCAAGTGCCATTGAAGCGGGTACCATAGTGGCAATTGATGCCGCAAATGCCGGACAACTCAGAGTTGCCGATCATGCGTATGACCGTACCGTCGCCGGAATTGTCAGTGGTGCGGGTGACATTAAGCCGGGTATGATGATGGGGCAGGACGGTAGCATCGCCAGCGGTGAGCACCCCGTAGCCCTCACCGGACGAGTTTACGCTAAAGTAGATGCCCGCTACGGAGCCATCCGGCCCGGCGATTTGCTGACTACTTCAGATACTCCCGGCCACGCCATGAAAGTGACCGACCCTAGCCAGGCTCAGGGAGCCATCATCGGCAAAGCCATGACTACCCTGGAAGAAGGGCAGGGTCTGGTACTGGTACTGGTTAGTCTGCAATAGATATTCTCACCACTAATAGCAAAACGATGAAAATCTTTAGTATCATATGCCTGATCGGATGGGGGAGCCTGGTTTCCCTCAGCCTTCAGGCCCAGAAAAAAGTGCCGCATAGTTTCCGGTACGCGGCGCAAGCCAGCGAGGAAGGGAGGCTCAAAGAAATCACCCAGGTAAGCTACTCGGGCACCAGCTCAATCCGCCTCTTTTTTGAGGATGTACAACTGGGAGAAAATAGCTACCTGTTGCTGGAAGGCAGCGATGGAGCAGAGCAAAAGCTGGATGCCAAAGCCCTGCAACACTGGAGCAATAGCTCAGCCTACTTTAATGGGCAAAACGTAAAAGTCTCGCTCTACCAGGCTGCCGGAGAAGAAGTGATGGTAAAAATGAAAGAACTTAGGGTAAACGATAAAGGAGGTAGTCAAAAATCTGGGCTGCTTCCTACGACCGCCGCTCATGCCCGTATGCAAGCCAAACAAGATTTGCCACCCTGGTCGCAAGCGGTAGGACGCTTTACCGATGGCGCAATAGCGATCGGAACCGGCTGGATTGCTGCCAATGGAGCTATAGTAACTCATAGGGCAGGCTATGTGACAAATGCGGTACAAAACTGGAATAGATATGACCTTATTGAATTTAATGTACCACCATCAAACCCGGATGGAACCATTAATCACTCTGCACCGGAAGATCAATACCCCTTAAATCATCAGCACGTTGTAGCGCAGGCTATTACCGGAAAATGGATAGTTGATGGTCCACCGAATACTTCTGGAGGAGGCCATTTTGTAGAGATCAAAAAATATCAAGGCAATAAAAAAAATAAAGTAATAAGCGCTTATGCTATTATAGAGGTATTGCCGAATAGCAAAGGTGAAATGCCGGGTCAACGAATGCAGCAGTATTTTCAGGTGCTGGATCACCCCAACGGCCCAGGCATGGAAGGAGAAACCTTGGAAATATTTCACCACGGGGAAGTTACCGGAAGTACAGCCAACCAGACTTTGCAAACCCGAATTTTAGAGGCAGAAAATTCTCGGGATTTTATCAGGAATGTAGACGATAAAGATATCTACCTGACCTATAATCCCGGTACCAGCCGGGAAGGCTTCTGGAATGAGCACATGTACGGTGCTCCTATCACTTATCAAGGTAGTAATGTTGCGGTAGGTGTGCATCTGGAAGGGTTTGCCGATTCACCGGCACTAGGGTTAGGTTTTCGCTACGAAGGCTTGCGTCAGAAGTTGAGTGATTTCTTTTCTTCTGATGTAACCCACGTAGACCAGATGTCTGTATTGAATGTAGCCGACGGAGAGATTGATAAGCCCTACAGAACAATCGGGGAAGGAGCCCAGGCAGTAGTTGACGGCGGTACGGTGAGTATCGCCAAAGGGAAATACCATGAAAACCTGACCATCAACCGACCGATGAAGCTGGTCGCCCCGGTAGGCTATGCAGTAATTGGCGAAATCGGTGATTACCTCCGCACTGAGCAACCCAACGTTCCGGCTAGCCTGGTCGATTACGATGTTTTCCGGGCTAGTGAGGGAGAAGATTTGCTGGTAGAGCAATCGTCACTGAAGAGCTTTCCCAATCCCTTCACTGAGCGTACTGAACTGCATTATACCCTGACTGATAACAGCCCAGTGCAAGTGAAAGTCTTCGATATGCTGGGGCAGGAAGTGCAGACGCTGGTGCAGGAAGATCAGCCCGAAGGGGAGCATAGCGTACAGTGGGATGGTCGCAATAGGCAGGGCCAAAGCATGCCCACTGGCCTGTACATCATGCAGCTCAAAACCGGCGAAGAAACCTCTGCCGTACGCGTGATGAAGCAGTAGTAAACCCCGGCGTATTCGGCCAGCGGATACGCCCCCTTTAGTCAACCGATAATCTTTAAGAAATCATGAAAATACTCTTCGCCATTTCTATGTCTATCATTCTCACTGCTCTGCAAGGTGCCTTAAGCTGTCAGTACGGGCCCAGTCCGATCCGGGAACCCCTGACGGTCGAGGCGGCGCTTCAGGCCATCATCAACCACGAAGCGAACACCGTTTGGAATAAGCAGTTTGACCGCTACTCCAGCTACTGGGTCGGCCGTTTCTCATCCGGTTTGCCTTCACTCTCCGGTACTGATCTGGTGGAGCAGGTACGGCAGGTGAACAACCTGCGTATTCATCAGGCGAGTGCCTGGGCTCAACCTAACCAATACCGAAAGGGCAAAAAAAGACTTGCTATGGATACGATGGATACGTCCGACGTGGATACAACCAAACTAAGTGCGCCCCTCATATTACAACATTAAATTCCTATTGCTAAAACCATCTATTCTCCATAAAACTTTACAAAAATGAAACGTCTAAATCACTATATACTTCTGTTGTTCGCCTTCGCCCTGACCTTCAACAGTTGCCAACCCGAAGAGGTAGCTCCGGCTTTACCCACGAACCGACAGCCGCCTCCTATCAAGAAAACTCCTACCCCTCTTCCTGGCACCATTCCCCCGGATCAGGTTATTCGCACCGATTATGCCGGGGCCACTAAGTGGAGAATTATCTATACTAATGTGGATGTGAACCTTGGGTCGTTGTACCAGCGCTACTTTAGTACGGTAGACGGTTCTTTCCAGTCCCTGTCTGAACTGAACAGCAGTACCAGTGCTACTGCCCGAGCCGATATGAACCTCATGTTTTGGTTTATTGCGTCGCCCGACAAATTTAACCACCAGCTGACTTTCCCGGCCCACGCAGCGGCTACCCGCTTCAAGCCATCAGAATGGCCCTATTGGCAATTACCGTTCATAACGCTCACTGACCCCGCTCAATTTGAAGCTGCATTTGAGGGCAGTATGTTTGAATCTACCCCGTACCAGCCCTATAATTATGAGTTAAATGGCGATGAGTCAGATTACATTAATGAAGGGGATATTTATCTCTTCAAAACGGATAGAACGCCCGCCCGCTACGGGGCGGTCAGCATCTTGGTGGTAGCCAACCCATTTCTGGGCACTGAGCAAACCATCATAGAAATAACCGTGCAGGCCGATAACAACATTGTTCAGTTAAATGACTGATTGCTTTATCTCATAGTAATTCACTATCTAAATTCTTACTCATATGAACCCTGTTATGGAACAATCCCTCTTTGACCAGATTGGTGGTATGGCCGCGGTAGACGCAGCGGTAGACATCTTTTACACCCGGGTGCTGGCCGATGAATCAATCAGCCATTTCTTCCGCTGGACGCACATGAAATCGCAGCACGCCAAGCAGAGGGCTTTTCTGGCCTACGCCTTTGGGGCACCCCTGAACTACAGCGGCAAAAGTATGCGGGATGCCCATGCGCATTTGGTAGAAAGAGGGTTGAACGAGGGGCACTTCAATGCCGTGATGGGTCACCTGGTGGCCACTTTACAGGAACTGGGCATCCCTGAAGAACTCATGGCCGAAGCCGGTAAAATTGCCGAAAGCACCCGGCATGACGTATTGGGCCAGTAAAAATATAAATAGAGAAGTAGTTTATCAGGCAAGGGTATTTTGCTGAAATGCCCCTGCTTTCTTTTAAAATTTATTAATACTCGCTAACCATTACTGCCGTGAAACCACTTCATACTTCTTTTCAAGTCTGTTCAACATCGCAATGCTGCCTGGCTGCCCGCCGGAAGATGCAGACTCTCTAAAGATAAGCGTCAGTTAAGCATAGAAGTAATCCGAAAACCCCTTTAATCGTGAAAAAATTAGTATTTATTTTAGCTGTAAATGCTTGGGTGAGCTTAGGTTTTGCCCAAAATATTGAACTGGTAGAAGATATCAATCCGGGCCTGAGCAATAGTCTGCCTTATTCATTTACCGTAGCCAATGGGCTGCTGTTTTTCGTTACCGATAATGGGGCGCTCGGACAAGAACTGGGAGTGATGAACGCTAGCGAACAGGTTACTGTCCTGGATATTACTCCGGGAGCTGAAGGCACCGATCCCACAGATTTAATAGGTACCGATACTCACCTGTTTTTTCTTACTTCTAACTACGATCAGAACGATGATTTTGAAAGTCATTCACTCTGGTCGTCGGACGGTACGCTGAACGGAACGCAGATGTTGGGAACCTTTCCTGATCCAGTGCTTAGTACTGGAATCACCGGAATGCGCACTACCTCGTCTCTACTATTTTTTGTGGCGGCTTACGAGGATCAGCCCTTGCGAGAACTGTGGAGAAGTGATGGCACCCCCGAGGGAACCTTTATGATTGATGTCAATAACGACCTTGTACCTAGTATCGTGTATGATGACTTCAATCCGGAGACAAACGAGGACGAATTGTTTTTTAATAGTGCCATACAGCATGCAATCTATCGTAGCGATGGTACCCCCGAAGGTACGGTAGCAATAGTGAGCAACGCTGTTGACCCATTGCCCGGAAAAAAAATACTCGCTCATCAGGACGGTCTGTATTACATACCCTCTAACAGAGGCCTTCGCCGAAAACCGATCAATGGTGGTGATGAACTAATCATTATTGAGGGTGGGGAGGGAGCAGAGGTAGAAGATCTACTTCAGGTAGTCGATGGAAAGTTGTACTTTATGGCTCGGGATTTTACTCACGGGACAGAGCTTTGGGTATACGACCCGTTCTCTAAAGCCAAAGGGGCGGTACATCTGGTGAAGGATTTTAATCTTGGCAACGGAAGTAGTTCCATTCTGAGTCCTGTCAATTATCAGGAAAAGCTTTACTTCGGGGCAAGTTATCAAGGATACAACGGCCAAATAGGAGTTTTGCCTCAGGGTCAGGAACTGTGGATCACCCGAGGCAGTACCCTCTCTACCAAACTGTTTAAAGATGTGAATCCGGGAACCGAAAGTGGTCTTAATTCTTTCCAACCTCAAGTATATGCTAACAGGTTATTCTTCGCTGCTGACGACGGAGTACATGGTATGGAACTATGGGTAACCGATGGTTATCCGGGACTCAAAGTATATACCGACGCTGATCTCAATGGGGGAACCTATATGGTGGAAGATTTCCAGACTGGATCAAGCGGAAGTAACCCATCTGGCTTAACGGTTTATAATGGTACTTTGTATTTTTCGGCAGATGATGGAGTACTTGGTCGAGAGCTGTATAAATTTCAAATACCTAAATCCATTCCAGTAAAAGCAACTGCCCAACCATCTCCCATAAAGGCTTATCCTAACCCTACGCAAGGGGTTTTTACTTTAGAATGGGAAGAAGGAACGGCTATCAGGGGACAAGGTTTGCTAACGATTACCAGTCATCACGGTAAGGTAGTTCGGAAGGAAAAAGTATCTCTTCCCTTTACGCGTCAGATCAATCTGGCTCACCAAGAACCTGGTATCTATCTGGTAAAAATTGCCATAGACGATCAGCAGTTTACTAAAAAAGTAGTAGTTAACTAAGTACCTAATAACATTTACTACCATAGACTTTATTACGGTTTATTTTGTAGGCGGGATTTTGCCTCCTCAGAGTCTCGAAGAGGACTCTGAGTATCTTAGAACGTAGTTCTGTGGACTTAATAAATGAACCGTAATAATCTTTCATGAACACTATGATTGAAAAATCCCTCTTTGACCAGATTGGTTGCATGGTTGCCTTAGATATCTATTACACCCACGTGCTGGCTGATCAGCCAGCCATTGCTTCCAATACCGAAAGCACCCGGCATGATGTGCTGGGCCAATCAGATCAGGAAAAATAAACGGAGAAGTAGTTAACCAAGTAAGAGCATTCTGCTGGGATGCTCCTACTTTCTTTCTTTTGCGAAAGTACCGCTATTTTCCCAGTAATCAGGAAATAAACAGGGTTGCCCCACCCCATCAGCTAAAACAGGAATGTTATAAAAAGAGACAACCAATAACCCAAACTAATAGAGAAGCAGCAAGTAAGAGCATCCTGCTGGGATGCTCCTACTTTTTTTCAAAATTCATTGTATAACCAATCATGAACCTTTATTACAGTATTCATTTCATTAATCAACTGCAGCTCCAGACTCATGCATTATTGAAAAAAGGTAATCACGGTGCGCGTCCGGATATAAAAAATCAAATAACATAATAGAGAAGTAGTTTATCAGGCAAGAGCATTCTACTGGAGTGCTCCTGCTTTTATTTCTAAAACATTTAGTAACCCAATTAATAATTATTTTCTAACCACAAACCAATTAGTAATCATGAAAAAAAGTAAATCAGTTATTCAGTTTGGCCTATCGGCCGTATTAGCCCTTGGCTTACTGGGAAGTTGCTCGGAAGAAACCGAAACCCTGGCTCCCCAACCTGTTGAACCTATTGAGGAAGCTGTAATAACACTATCCGATGCGGTACCTATTGATGTGCCCGAATCAGAAGAGGTAGTAGAAGACATCAGCAATTTGCCGTTTCCATTACGCTCATCTTTGAATGCACGGGTAGCTACGGAAGGGGTTACCGATTATGTAGACTTCAACGATCCTAATTCCCTGGATGAATTGCAAAATGACGCAGTAGATATGGTAGCAAGATGGCCATTTTATGTTCAGAAAGTAGGTAGTGCCTGGATACATGTAAAAGAGCATCCTTTGAAAATGGGATCAGGTAAAGGCTATGGGCATTATCATCTTGGTTACCAGTATTTCAACGCTGTTTACAATGTATACACCGGGGAATGGTGTAAACCTGTGCTTTATGGATGTATAGAATTTGATCCCATACAGGAGCATCGTTATTTGACCACTCACTCTTTGGATCAGAGAATCAAAATCTACGCGTATGATTACAATAGTACTGATCGGGTATTTGACCTGAAGGGAATTTTTGTGCGTTCCGGTCCTATCAAAATCAGGTTTCGTAAGCAGAATGGCCAGTGGTATCAGTTCTCTAGCGTTGAGCCGGGCGTTTACAACTTCTCTGATATAAGTTCTGGCATTACCCAGGTCCTGATTTCCAGTGTCAGCGGAGCTCCGGTATCTTTTGATAATATCAAGGTGCATGTTCCTGCGATCTAAATAGCTGGTATTAATTGAAACAGAGAAGAGAAGTAGTTTATCAGGCAAGTACATCCTACTGGAGTGCCCCTGTTTCTTCAAAAAAAATTTATATCCAAACAAACATTTACACTCATGAAATTAATTCACATTCTCTTTTCAAGTCTATTCAGTATCGGTTTGCTGTCAGGTTGCCAATCAGAAGAGGTAGCTCCCCTGAACTTGACCAGCACCCCACTGGTAGTTGAAAAGGGGTTTACTGAGGTGAGACAGGTTATGACCCCATCGGTTGTCCGTACGGAATATCCGGGGGCCATTAAGTGGGAAATCACCATGGACGTAGATGGGTTGGATTATGTACCTGACTGGTACTATGACTATAAATATCACTTCAGCATTATTCACGAATCATTTCAATCGATCAATGACATGAACATGAGCGCCAGGAACACGGCTGCGGCGGATATTGCCCTAAATTGCTTTGACTTTGTCAGTATTGATGCTATTGGAGATAAGCTTCTCTACCCGGCATACGCCAGAACTACCTGGTTCAAAACGATTAAAATACGACCGACCATGATTGAATATATGACGACAACCGCTCCCGAACTATTCCAAAGTAAGTATGAGCATAGTGCGGTAGAAGCTACCAAGCAGGTGTCCAATTTTGAAGAAGCTATGCAGGATATCCACCTGTTTAAAACCAGCCAGGCCTCCCCTCGCTACGGGCTACTTAGGATGGTAGAGCGAAAATATGCGGATACCGGCCATCCAGGATTCAGATATTACGGGAAAATAGAACTCGTGGTTCAGAAGTAACCGCCTCCTGCTTTCTTTTCAATATCTTATTTAAACAACGATCTAAAACCCATTACCCCCTAAAATCATGCAGTTAGTTAGCCCTCCATTTAACAACATGCCCGACGAAACAATTTCGTTTCTTCAACACCGTAGAGCCCGCACCCTGTCTCCGCCCGCCTACGTTTTGTCCGTAGAAAATGGCCAGACCACCTACACCAAGCAACAACTGGAATGGAACCGGCAGGGGGTGATTTGCGACCAGCACGTTTACGAAGGAGCAACTGATTTGTACGCCACCGCCGGATTGATCAACTGCCATCTGCACTGGCTTATGCTGGGCGGCACCTCGGTAGACGAGCTCCTGAACTTAATAGAAAATCACCCCGAAGAGATGTTGGAACGAGCCTTATACAATGCTAATGCAACGCTAAAAGTGGGCATCACCAGCGGGTGCGATAAAGGCGCTCCCACCTACAGCACGGCACCGATCTACCAGGGCCTGGAAGCCGCCCGCAACTGTGGTGCGCTGATGACCAAGACCCAATACTCTCCTTATATGCTGGTGGTATCCAACTCGTTTGCGGATGAATGGTGCGTGCGCGTAGAAGACGAGGAGGATCTCGAGCGGGTTCAGCAACAGCTCCTGGATGCTGGGGCCGGCATTATCAAGATCGTTCCGGAAATGGATTATCTGCCGGAGGAGCCCCACTATCCCTGGGTCTTTTCTCACTCGCTGTTTGAAAAAGCCCGGCATTTCGCCCAGCAACAAGGGTGGTTGTTCTCGGTGCACGGAAAAGGACGAGACGCCGTTCAGGAATCTATCAAACTTCGGGTAGACTCTATTGAGCATGGATTGCAGATCACCCCGGACGATCTATTGGCTATGCAGAATAACGGTATCTGGCTGGGCTGCACGATAGAAGGCTTTGAATGTCGGTTGCAATATGCCGAAGAGCAGGGAAAATCCCTAACCGGAGCTCGCTACGAATGGGGAAAATGTAACGAATTAGTGACGATGGCGGCAAACTTACAACCTGATCATCCCTTCACCAATATGCTGTTTGCCTCGGATGCCGGTAGCATCAATACCCCACACGCCTCCCTCCGAGAGCTGTATTTGCTTAGAAAATACGGTTACAGCCCGGAATGGGTACTAGAGATTGCTACCCGAAACGGAGCAAAGTTTATGCGCAAAGCCGACGAGATCGGCAGCCTTGATACCGGAAAGATGGCTGATGTTGTCTACTGGTCGAAAAATCCACTGGAGTTATCATTAGCGGAATGGGAGCACTTATCGGACTACATTGTGGCCGTGGTGAGTGATGGTAAGTTAGCCTTCGTCAAATAACAGCTCTCATTTTAACATTAGATTCTGCTTACTATTATAAACCCTCATAAATCAGAGAAGTAATTTCAAGCAAGAGTATGCTGCTAGAATGCTCCTGCTTTTTTATCTCATCATCAAAAATAACCAGACTATGACAACAAAAATGATCGAAACTCCCCATTACCTGGAAACTGCGGAAGACCGCGATGAGCGAAGTCTGCAGCGGATACACGCCTTTGTAGAGGCCTTGAGTATTGGCTACCAGCAAGGGAAATTATCTCGGCAGAAAATAAGAGAAGTGTATCAGAGGTTTGGCGAAAACTTTCTGAACAATACCCTACAGGGGCATGGCTGGCGAAAGCCTTTTGGCTACGCCGGCGATTTTATGATGATTGATAAAATTTACACCCGCTACATGTCAGATAAACCTCAGTTTCGCCTTTGGGATGAGTACTTTCATCGGCAGGCAGCTCCCAAAGCTGTTCGCAACCGTAAGACCTACTTTAAAAAGCTGGTAAGAAACACGCTGAGGGCAAAAAAAACGGTAAGCCTGCTCAATGTGGGCAGCGGACCAGCCCGCGATCTGGCCGAACTGTACACCAGTCTTCCCAAACCTCAGCG
>JAVKCN010000143.1:0-29791 GCA_040222715.1 Cyclobacteriaceae bacterium
TTCCCGCGTAACTTAAAAATTTGCGCTGGACAATTCGTCCTGAACCCGCTGCGGATCGATGAACGCTGGTGCAGGATGGAAGTATCGGTATACCGTTAAGCCCCTAGTGGTTTTTATCTTTCCGCTTTTTCTTCTTTTCAATCAGGAGGGCGACTTCTTTCAGCTTGGCTTGCAACTCCTCCCGGTCGCGCTGGTTCTGCCGTAGCAGGCGATACAACCGTTTTACCTCATTCTCGGGCCGTAGCCGGAAGATGCGTTGCAGGAAATCTACAAAGATGAGCCCCTGCCGGGCTTTGGTCACCACGCCCCGAAGTTTGAATGAGCGAGTGGCATATTTCAAACGGGCAATCTGGGAAATGCGAAATGTTCGTAAGAAGGAAACGAAGGGTAGCAGGATGATGAGTAAATCCAGCCAGTTCTTTTTGACATAGTGGAGCTTACGATCGCTGATAGAGATCATCAGAATAAACTCAAAGGTAAAGGCACACCAGATAAAGGTCTGTATGGCATTCAGGATGAGGTCAATTTTGAGGTTGGGCATGGCGGCATGCACCTCCTCCATCAACTTCCACTCAATAAGCAGCACCGGCACAATCAGCAGCGCAATACCGATCATGGGAAGGACAAAGCGCCTTTTTAATTCCAGAAATAATCCTTCGTTGACCTTACACCAGTGCCAGTGCGGAATCCAGATATATTCGCCCGTGCTACTGTTGCGGGAACCGATCCGTAAAGGTGGAAAAAGCAGGGTTAGCAAACGCATACGCTTTTCCGGTTTACTCATTGGTGTCTGATGTTGCCGGCTTCGGTAAAACAGCAGGGCTACATCGATGGCAAACAACAGGTAGACCAACCCGGTAAGACCTCCCAGCCAGGGCAGTAGGGTTAGCAAGATGGGAGATGGGTCATCTTCAGTGAAAGCGGTCACCAGCGCTCCGATCAGGAATAAACTCAGTACCCCAAGGTAGAACATGGAGCGGGCGGCCCGGGCATCATAACGGTCAAGCGCATGATCTTCCCCGATGGGTTGATGCGTACGCACCTGAAAGTCTTCCTGTTGCTCTTCCGCAATAAGCTGCTGGATTGCGGGAATATGATGAATCTGCTCAAGGGTAGCCTTTTCGTCCAGCACTGCCTTGATCTGGCGAAAGACCAGCGGGTTGTCTAAGGACTGGAGCTGCCGGATGAGCTTATCCTTCAGGTGATCCTGTTCCGTAGGCTGTTGAATGTCTTTTTCATTATGCATAAGCTGTGCTAAGCTTGTTCTCAATTGTTAACCCTGAAGATAAACAACGGACATATCCGTTCACGGTTTAGGGATAAAAAGCCTGAGATATATCTTCACTACCGGTTTAGAGGTTCTGTTTTCATCTGCTAAAAAATACTTTAGCAAAGACTTGCATCCCCTGGCCGGGGGACAACCAAAATTGTAATAATTTTTAGTGGGAGATAAAATATTTTTTATATTGCTCATCAGTGAAAAAACGAAAGGGGGCTCAGGGTAGGGGTAATCAGTTTTTTCGTTCCACTACGCCTATGAATCACCATCTTTCTCATTTACATGATAGCGAACCTCCCGTCTCTGATGAGCATTTATGGGAAAATGTAAAGCGGGGAGACCGCAGGGCTTATCAGGCGCTTTACAGTAAACATCTGGATGCTTTGTATAACTATGGTTACAAAATAATTTCCAATAAGGCTATCGTGACGGATCATATCCAGGATCTTTTTATTGATCTGTGGAAGTATAAAGAGAATTTATCGGATATCAGGAATGTGAAACATTACCTGTTTCGCTCGCTGAGAAATAAGATTATTAAAGAGCAGACCCAGAACCGATACATCGTACAGGATATGGCACGTGAATATGGTGATGCGTTGGTAGTGTTACCTTTGGAAGATAAAATTATCGCCAGCCAGGAGAAATCCGAGGTTGAAAAGAGGTTACAAAAGGCTTTTCTGGCCTTATCCAAACGTCAGAGAGAAGTCATTAATCTATTGTTTTACGAAAAATTTTCCTATGAGGAGGTCGCTGGTATCATGGGCATCAACTTACGCTCAGTCTATACGCTGGCCTGGAAATCACTGGCGGTGCTTCGCAAAGAATTAAGCGGCTTGATCGTTACCTTTCTGAGCTACCTTACCTTCATATAGCCGCGGCAGACGGACCCCTTGTGCTCATCTACCTTCTCATAAAAATTGATGCATTTGGATAATAGTAATAGGTAATATCCGTCCGTAGGAGCTGTTAACCAGAGGAAAGAAAAAAATTGCAATTTTATTGGATAACTATACAGTATTTCTGACTCTTGGTAATAAAGGGGAAGTGAATGGACTATAAACACCATCGTGTAGAGGATTTTGTCCTGGATGAAACATTCAGGAAGTGGGTGCTTGATAACGATAAAGAATCCCGTCTTTTCTGGAATCAGTGGTTGGAGGATCATCCGCACAAAGCAGAGACGGTGGCAAAAGCCATTGAACTGCTTAAGCAATTGCCGGTGCAGCAGGATAGCATGAACGAACAGGAAAAGCTTTCCATCATGCAGGCCATAGAGGATGGTATAGACCAATGGGAAGCAACTGTCCAAAACCCGCCAAAGCAGGAAAAGGTGACGCCCATCAGTGCTTATGCAATGGCCCAGCAGAAACTCAGAGTCTCGTTACCCAAAAAACACCGGGTTGGTTCCTGGGTGCTGAAAGTAGCCGCTTGTATAATATTTTGCATAGGAATGATCTATGTGGCCTATCAGGTCAGCCCTCACGAGAATGTACAACACGGAGTGGCGTATGAACTGGTGGTGAAGGAAAATCCTATGGGACAGAAGCTGACCGTGTTTTTGGCGGATGGCTCCCGAGTGATGCTTAACGCAGGCAGTAAGATTAGTTTTCTTAAGCCATTTCAGCCTAACCAGCGAATAGTAACCTTAGAGGGGGAGGCTTTTTTTGAGGTAGTCAAAGATTCATTACGCCCTTTTCGGGTTATCAGTGGAGCGCTTACCACCACGGCGCTGGGCACCAGTTTTAATATTATGGCCAATCCCCAGGATGACCGTATTCAGGTTTCCCTCACCAGTGGTAAAGTTAAAGTGGATTATCAGGCGACTACAACCGAGCATAAGCCGGAAGTAAATTTCCTCCTGCCCGGAGAGCAGCTGGCGTACGAAAAAGAAGGACATGTTTTAACCAAACACCGGTTTGAGGCTGACAAAGTACTGGCCTGGAAAGAAGGGGTGATTTATCTGGAAAATGCCGACCAGGCCACGGTCGTAAGAACCCTGGAACGGTGGTATGGAATACAGATTGAGGTTACGGGACACAGTAGTACGATCTGGGATATAACCGCAAGGTTCAACAATCAATCATTGAAAAGTGTGCTTACCTCGCTGAGCTATACCATGAATTTTGATTTTGAAATAAAAGAAGATCATATCTTAATAAAATATTCAGCAAGCATTTGATTACCAGCTTGATAAGCCCTTTACTTCGCCTGATGAGTGTCATCATATGAAGTGAAGGGTTGCTTGAGATATGCTGCCCGGCTGTTATTCATGATTCATTAATATCCAATGCTAAGATCAGTACAAGTATTTCTTTTTTCAGTTTCTCTGGTTGCTGCCAGCTGTACCAAAGGGCCTGACCGACTTCAGGAGGCAATGGATAGTTTTCAGCTTGAACCGGGATTACGCATCGAGCTAATCGCCTCCGAGCCGCTGGTAATTGATCCGGTGGCCCTGGCCTTTGATGAGGATCGACGAATGTACGTGGTCGAAAATCGGGGGTATCCGGACCCAGCCGAAGGAGGGGCACCAACGAAACTGGGACGGGTTGCTCTTTTGGAGGATACGGACGGTGATGGGCATTACGACCACCGGACGGAATTTGCTACCGGGTTCACTTACCCTAATGGTGTGCTGCCCTGGCGGGGAGGAGTTTTTGTCACCTGTGCTCCGGATATTTTCTATCTCAAAGACATCGATGATGATGGCATAGCCGATGTGCGCAAGGTGGTACTGACCGGCTTCAACGATACCAAGACTGCCCAAATTCGAATGAGTTCACCAATCCTCGGCCTCGACGGATGGGTCTATGTGGCGGGCGGTTTGAACGGGGGAACCGTGACATCACCGGAGCATCCTGATCGCCCGGCGGTGTCCTATACTTCGGCTGATGGACGTTTCCATCCCGAAACGCTGGAGTTTGAAGTGACCGGTGGGAAAAGCCAGTTTGGCCTCACCTTTGACGCCTATGGCCGCCGCTTCGGCTGCTCTAACCGGCATCCGATGCAGCACATCGTGCTGGAGCCCTGGCAACTGCGTCGAAACCCGCATCTCTCATTCACCGAAACTATTAACAATAGTTCAAAAGTTGAGGCCGAAGCAAAAGTTTTTCCAATCAGTGATGCTACCACCTCGGCTGATTTCATCCCGACCCTGATAGGCCGTTCCCATGCCGGCACCTTCACATCGGCAAGTGGGGTGTTTGTGTTCAATGGCACGGCACTTACCCCGGATCATCAGGGCAATGCCTTTATCTGCGAGCCGGCACAGAACCTGGTACAACGCCAGACCGTTCGTCCGAATGGAGTTTCTTTCCAGGCGGAGTTACCCTATGAAGGGCGTGAGTTTCTGGCTTCGACAGATACCTGGTTTAATCCGGTTTTCTTGCAGAATGGACCTGAAGGAGCGCTCTACTTAGCTGATATGCACCGAAAAGTGATTGACCATCCCTCATATGTGCCCGAAGAGGCTCGGGGAGATCTGGATTTTGAAAGTGGCAGGAGCGATGGGCGGATCTACCGTATTGTGCGGGATGATTTTCGTAATAATCCCGCTGATCGTTCAGCATTAAATGCTTCAGCCACAACTCCGCAAATTGTTAACGCCCTGGCATCGTCGGAGGAGTGGGAACGGGCAACCGCGCACCGATTGCTGCTGGAACGGGAAGATATGACCTCGGTGCCATTGCTCACGCGGTTAGTCATTGAGGCGCCTTTACCGGAAAGCCGGACCCGGGCGTTGTGGCTGTTACATTCGCTGGGTGCTTTGGAAGTGGCAACCGTACAGAAAGCACTAGCCGATCCGGAGGCTGGAGTACGAGAGCAGGCGGTTCAATTGGCAGAGAGCTTATGCGAAGAATATCCTGAACTGGTACAGATGCTGGCCTCTACCGCCACGGATGAGAGCGCCCGCGTGCGCTTTAAGGATGCGCTGGTGCTGGGTTCGCAGGAGGGTGAATCAGTCGTTACGGCCCTGGCGGAGATTGCTGCCCGGGATGGAGCCGATCGTTGGGTACGGGCCGCCGTACTCAGTGGTATCGGAACGCGCCTGCCAGAGTTTCTGGCTGCCCTCCGAAAGCAGCCGATGGTAGATTCGGTAGCTTTTACAGCAGTCATGCAGGACTTGGGGCAGTTGTTTGGAAACGGGGCTTCAATTGCCGATTGCCAGTTGCTGTTGCACGACGTAATTTCTTCTGATGGCGAGGATGGCTGGCGGATGGCCACGGCGCTTGGCCTGGCGGAAGGAGTTGGGGCACGATCGGAGATGAGATCGGAGATGAGATCGGAAATGGAAACTGCCCGGACAAGTCTTTTATTCGCGCTTCAGGGAGCAAATGCTTCCAGAAGCGACCGAGAGGCGCTAAATAAATTTATTACGAAAGCCGTGGAGAGAGCAGATGATGATGAAGCACCAACCCGCGTACGCATGGTATCAACTGCCCTGCTGGGCTATACCGACTTTGAGCGAAGCGGTACGGTGTTGCAAGGGCTACTCGATGCCCGGCATCCCCCGGAATTGCAACTTGAAGCCATTGCCGCCCTGGCCCGGCAGGGTGACGTTCGAGGGGGAGAATTGCTGACGAAGAAAAACACCTGGTCCAGCTATACTCCGCAGGTAAGATCAGCGGTGATTGCGGCATTGGTTTCTAAGCCCACATTGATCAATGTGTTGTATTCCGCCATAGAGCGAGACGTGATCCTGGCATCAGATATCTCTTCCGTAGATCGCCAGCGCCTGATTAAGGACAAGAACCCGGAGATCAGTGCCCGGGCCGAACACTTGTTTAAGGAGCTGGAAGGGGGAACCCGCATGCAGGTATACCAGGATTATCGCCAGATTTTTGACAAGCCAGCCAATGCAGCCATGGGGAAAGCCGTCTTTCTGAAAACGTGTTCTGCCTGCCATACTTATGCTGGCGAGGGAGGTGAGGTTGGCCCCGACCTGAGCGGAGTAAAAAACCAGCCACCCGATGCGCTCCTGCTCCATACCCTGGTACCCAACTATGAAGTTTACCCTGCTTACCAGGCGGTTTCAGTGGAGACCAACGATGGCCGCGCACTGTCGGGACGGCTTATTGCAGAAACGGATAACAGCCTTACCCTGCGTACTGCTTTCGGGACGGATGAGTCGATCCTTCGCACGAATATCACTTCGCTCACCAACACCGGCCGTTCGCTGATGCCGGAAGGATTGGAACAGAGTATGACCCGGGACGAACTGGCCCAATTGATTGCCTACCTTAAGTCGGGAGGTTAAGTTGCGGCTTCTCTCAGTCAATGCTGATTAAACAGCGGTCTCTTGCCCTGAATGAAATACAATGATGTCGAGACAGCTTCTGATGTTTATTTGGAGAGCAGAAGCTAATATCCTGAAAAGTACTGAATTGATACATGATTTTTTTTAAGAATAGTGGATAACTTTTCAAAATTTCTGACTCTTGGTAATAAAGCAGGGTTTGGCCGATACTACGTTTTATACAGTATTAGCATTTATTCCGATAATCATGTAAGAAGCAATTTTATAGGTTGCGGTCAGTGGGTAGTTCCTGCCGCCTGCTTTTTATTACGTCTTTAAAAAAATCAAAATAATATCTATTGATAACTTCCTACCTGTCATGAAATATATTGATAGCGGCTAAAAAAAATGTGTCAGGGTTGCTGTCTGTTTTTATGTGTGTCAACGGATGAAGGTGGAAAATGAAGGCAATATCAACCCAGGTTTTGATCATGAAAGCTTCCGTAGTGCTTCACTAAATAACCAAAGTTATGAGAAAAGTCTATATCAGAATTCTTGTTTTTTTATTCTATGGCGTCTCTTTACAAATCAGCGTAGGGCATTTGCTATTGGCGGCTAACCCCGATGGTGCGCAGGATCCTACCGGTACCCGGGACATTCACCTCAATCTGGAATTGGACGATGACAATCTATTAAGTGCGTTCAGAAAAATAGAACAGCTTACAAACTTTAACTTTGTTTACAACAATGAGGATATAGATGACCATATTCGATTAAAGAGTCATTACCGGAACACATCTCTTTATGATATTCTCATCGATATTTCCAAAAACACAAAGCTGGCATTCAAACGGGTAAATTCCAATATTAACGTCAGGAAATTGCCTAAGGGACAGTCTGCCACTGTTACCGAAGAGATAAGCGTCATTACGGTGTCGGGGAAAGTGACTGCCCAGGTAGATGGAGCGGGTATACCCGGAGTGAATGTGGTGGTAAAAGGCAAAACTACTGGCACTGTCACCGATGTAGAGGGTTTGTATAGTATTAATACGTTGGATGAAAACGACATATTGGTGTTTTCATCCATAGGTTATACTACTCAGGAAGTAGGCGTAAATGGAAGAACCACCGTTGATGTAGCTTTGGCAGAAGATGTGCAGAGCCTGAACGAAGTGGTTGTGGTGGGGTATGGGACTGTGAAAAAATCAGACATTACCGGCTCAGTTTCCTCCGTAAAGAGTGAAGAAATTACTGCTTTCCCCACGGCCAATGTGATGCAATCATTGGCCGGACGGGCGGCGGGAGTACAGGTAAAACAAAACACCGGAGCGCCCGGAGGGGGTATTAGTGTCAGAATCAGAGGAACAAACTCTATTGTAGGCGGCAATGAGCCTCTCTATGTTGTCGATGGGTTTCCGGTGAGCAGTGCCGAGGGCATTAATAATTCCAGTATAGAAAGTATTGAGATTTTAAAAGATGCCTCGGCCGTCGCCATTTACGGCTCACGGGCATCAAACGGGGTTGTATTAATTACGACCAATCGCGGAGCTGCCGGTGATACCCGGGTCAATGTAGCGAGCAGCCTGGGGTTTCAGCGGCAGATAAGAAAAATGGATATGATGAATCCCGAGGAGTTTGGGATATTCTATAACCGACTGGATGCCAACATGGGGCAATCACCCCGATTTACGCCGGAGGACATCAACAGCTTTGCGGCCTTGGGTGCCGGAACGGACTGGCAGGATGTGGTATTTCAATCCGCTGCTCCTATCCAGAATCATTCGGTCAATATTAGCGGAGGCAATGAAAAGACTCGATTCTCAGTGACGGGAAGCATGTTTGATCAGGAAGGAATCATTAAGAACAGTAGCTATACCCGCTATAATATTGTGAGCAATATCCATAATGATATTAGTAGCAAATTTTCCGTCGATGCTACCCTGAACCTGTCAAAAAATCAAATTCAGCAAAAGCTTTCCGATCAGGGCAGGTTCGGAACCTCGCTCATCGGAAGGGCTTTCAGTATTCCTCCCATGTTGCCGGTGTATGAAGCAGATGGCTCGTATATGGAACCGGTAGAGCGTCATCCCTGGGTTTCTGAGGCGCTCTACAGTCCGATGAATTTTATTTATGAACAAAGCGATGAGGTAGCCGAAAAAAATGTGCTGGCCAACGCGGCGATCTCTTATAAAATAATCGATGGGCTGGTGCTGAAAATTTCCGGGGGAGTAGAAAGCCGGAATGCCCGGAATGATTTTTATCAGACCAAGAATTTTCAAAACAATCCCAATGGTGTGGCCCGGGTTGGAGTAACCGACTTCACCAGCCTGTTAAACGAAAATACCCTCAGCTATGACCAGACTTTTGGTGATCAGCACAGCATCTCGGCGGTGGCTGGGTTTACCTATCAGAATTTCATAACTACTTCGCTAAGTGGGGGAGGGCAATCTTTTTTGAGTGATCTACCGGGAACCCACAGCCTGGGCACAGCCGGTATACCAGCCAACCCCGGCACATCCTACACCGAGTCAACCCTGCTTTCCGGCCTGGGAAGAATCAATTACACCTACGACAACCGTTACCTGTTCACCGTGAGTTTCAGGGCCGATGGTTCTTCCGTCTACACGGAAGGCAATAAATGGGGGTACTTCCCTTCGGCGGCTTTTTCCTGGAGGTTGTCGGAAGAGGAGTTTCTTAACCTGGATAACACCTTGATTAGCGATCTGCGACTTAGAACCAGCTGGGGCCGGGCCGGAAGTCAGGCGATTAGCCCGTATTCCACTCTAAATCAGTTGCTTCCAGGTACCACTGTGTTTGGCAGCTCCCTATATACCACCATGGCTCCCGGCTCAAGACTGGCCTCGGATTTGAAATGGGAAACGACCGAACAGTTCAATATCGGGCTGGAATTGGCGATGTTGGAAGACCGTATCCAATTCACCGCCGATTACTACAGCAAGGAAACCCGCGATCTGCTCAATGCGGTGCAACTAGCGCGTTCTACCGGCTATACCAACTCCTTAAGAAATATTGGGAGAATCAGTAACCGAGGCTTCGAGTTTGCTGTTAACTCCAATGTGATTGCGACTGACCAGTTCCTATGGAATTTAGATGCCAATATTTCATTTAACCGCTCTGAAGTGCTGGAACTTTATGGTGGACAGGACATACTGGCTGGTAATCTGAGTATGATCATGTTTACCGATTGGGGGAATACCTACCGGGAAGGTGAACCATTGGGGATCATGCTGGGCTATGAGGAAGATGGGTATGACGAAAATGGCTTTCTTCAATATAAGTCCGATGAGAAAGTACAAATAGGTAATCCCAACCCCAATTTTATCTTTGGCATCAACTCGAGCATGGCCTACCGGGACTTTACATTATCCATGTTCCTGGCGGGTTCGCAGGGCAATGATATTATTAACATGAGCGCTGTGGCCTTTACTGTGGATTATACCAATGGCACCAACTTTTTACAGGAGGTATTTAACAACCACTGGACCCCGGAGAATTCAAATGCCAAATACCCCCGGCCCTCCACCGCCCACGATTATCGATTTTCTGACCGGTTTGTTGAAGATGGTTCGTACATCAGACTGCGGAATATTGAATTGGGATACAACCTCCCGGTAGAAGGATTAGGGATGAGAAATGCGCAAATCTACGTGAGCGGGCAAAACTTACTGACTCTCACCAAATACTCTTGGGTGGACCCCGATGTAAACTCCCGGGGCGGATCAAATTCGCTGGATCAGGGCATTGACTATTCTACCTACCCCTCGGCCAAGACCCTTACTGCAGGTATCAGACTTGGGTTCTAAACTTCCAAAACATTGTAAATTTCATACCAAATGAAACATTATAACAAAATAACCATTGCGCTTACCGTCTGCTTGGCCTTTGTTTCCTTCTCTTGCGAAGATAGCCTGGTGGAAGAACCCCGCTCACTGACCATCGAGGGTTTTTATAATACCCCGGCCGAGGTAGAAGCCGGACTGGCTGCCATATACGCTCCCTTACGCGGGCAAATGAGTGGCTGGTGGATTGGTATATTAGAAAGTCATACCGAGTGGGGAGCCGGGTTCACCGGATCAGCCAATTTCGACTCGTACCGGTCCATGCAGGGGCTTAGCAGTGTGGGTACCAATAATCTTGTACCTAGATGGGACGCTTTTTACCAAAGCATCAGAAACGCCAACCTGGTGATCAAGCATACCCCGGAGAGCGAGGTGTTAAGTCAGGAACAGATCGATCGCTATCTTGCTGAGGCAAAATTCGTGAGGGCTTTTGCGTATTTCCAACTGGTGCGGGGTTGGGGCGGCGTACCACTCTACACCGAACTAAATATGGACGAAACCACGGGCGCTCCGAAAGGCACCCAGGAGCAGGTGTACGAACTAATTACCGCGGATCTTGAGTTTGCGGAAATGCATTTACCTGAAGCGACACCCGTATTGGGCCGCCCCTCGGTCTGGGCAGCCAAGACCGTATTGGCAGATGTATATTTATTCCAGGATCGCTTTACCGAAGCCAGCGAAACCGCCAGTGAAGTAATTCAGTCGGGGGCGTATGCTCTCGAGGAGATCACCATGTCGGATGACTTCAATAAGGTATTTGGGATGGACGCAAACTCTCCGGAAGAGATCTTTTATCTTAAGTATAACCTGAACAGTCCCAGTCAGTTGGTGCTGTTTACCCAGCAAATTAACACTCCCTGGTTTGGCAGCAATGGGTATGGGATTTATTACTGGCATGATCAGGCGGAACTCTATAAAAACTGGGACGATAATGATTTAAGGAAAGCGTTTAACTGGTACGAAGCCGATCTGGAAAACCCGTTCCTGTCCGGTCAGCCTTTCTTTCCCAATGAAGGAGTAACGTTTCTGGATTCAAAAAAATACAATGCCCCGGGAGCGACTACGGCAACCTTTGATTTACCGGTATACCGTTATGCCGATGTGCTGTTAATATATGCCGAAGCTTCTGCCCAGGCGAATAACGGTCCTACGGCCGATGGGGTGGAAAAGCTCAACTGGGTGCATCGCCGGGCATATGGACTTAATGCACTAGCGCCTTCCGCCGTTGACTTTAACCCGGCTGATTATGACCTGGAATCGTTCATCGATTTGATTGTTCGGGAAAGAGGGTATGAATTTCAGATGGAAGGTAAACGCTGGTTTACGCTGAAACGCACGGGAAGGCTTTATCCGGTGATGGAAAGCATTGGCCGGGAAGTGGCCGAAAAACATCTTTTGTGGCCCATACCTCCCATAGAATTTGACCTCAATGAGGCACTTACCCAGGGTGATCAGAATCCGGGATATTAGTCGCCAGATATGGCAATCAAAGTGCTTTTTTATAATTTATACCCATTAGTAAAATAACCACCTATCACTATGAGAACAATAAAAGCCGCAAATCTTCCTCTACAGACTCCGAGCCTGCGCCTTATGCTCTTCGCTCTTATGGTTTCATTCGCTACCCATCTGCCATTAATGGCCCAAACTACATCAGGCCCTGCCACAGGCAAGGTGTTTCAGGCCGGAGCGTACATGAGCAATATTACTCCCCCACTCGGTGAACCCATCGTTGGGAACTGGGATTCTCCGCCAGCTACTTACATTCACGATCAATTGCATGCCAAAACCCTGATACTGGATGATGGGGAAACACGGCTTGCTTTTGTGCTGGTGGATAATGTGGGTATCAAGCGTGAGGTATTTGACGAGGCCAAGCGTCTGGTACACGAAGAAACCGGTTTATCGGAAGACCATATGCTGATGGCGGCTACCCACACCCATTCTGCCATTAGTGCCGAAGGTAAAGGGTTAAGCAGGAGAGGCTGGCAGGGTGAAAATCCCCTGGACGATTATCAGTCTTTTCTGGCCCGGCGGATCGCCGATGGTGTGCGGGTGGCCATGGGTAACTTAGAACCGGCGAAAATTGCCTGGGGCGCGGGTGACGTTCCCCAACACGTATTCAACCGCCGTTGGCTAATGAAAAACCCGGTGATGAGCCCCCTAGGCGTTATGGATAAGGCAAAAATGAACCCGGGAGTTGAAAATCCTGAGTTACTAGAACCCGCCGGACCGACCGATCCGGAGGTATCATTTATCGCACTACAAGCCGCGGATGGTCGTCCTATTGCCGTGCTGGGTAATTACTCCTTACACTACGTAGGAGGAGTGCCGGAAGGGCATATTTCGGCCGACTACTTTGCCGTATTTGGCGACCGTATGCAGGAACTGCTGGGGGCCGACCGTCAGGAGCCTCCCTTCGTCGGTATCCTGTCTAATGGTACCTCCGGGGATGTCAATAATATTAATTTCCGCGGCCCTGCCGAGAAAAAAGCACCGTATGAAAAGATGAACATCGTGGCCCATGATGTTGCTGACGAGGTATTGCGGGTATACCAAACATTAGAATTTCAGGATTGGGCGCTGCTGGGCGCTGCTCAGTCAAATCTGATGCTGAAAGTCCGAAGGGCCAGCCCGGAGGTGATGGCCAATATGGAAAAGGTGCGCGCCCAAACCGAGTCAGATGAGCCGCTTTTTCATCCTTTAGAGAAAACATATGCGCAGCGAATTGCGCAATTGGAAGCCGAGTGGCCGGATGAAATTGAAATAATCCTACAGACCTTCCGGATCGGCGATTTGGGAATTGCCGCCATTCCCTTTGAGACTTTTACTGAAACAGGCTTGGAGATCAAGGAAAAAAGCCCCTTTAAGCAGTCATTCACCATTGAACTGGCGAATGGGAGTTACGGATACTTACCCACCCCGGAGCAGCATCAGTTGGGAGGATACGAAACCTGGCTGGGAACCAACCGGGTTGAAATTGAAGCATCCACCAAAATCGTGGCTGAGTTAATGTCTTTGTTCGAGGCGACCCTGGGTACTGTGACCAAAGGAGAAGAATAGCCTGATGCTCATTCAATTTCAACCACACCAACCACAACTGTGATTTCTGTTATCTTGAAAAAAAATATTCGCCTCTTTACTTGCTGGTGCTTCATCATACTGTCCTCTACCAGCCTGATACTGTCCGCCCAAACTCCATCAGGTAAGGTATTTCAGGCAGGGGCTGCCACCAGCAACATCACTCCCAGGATCGGTACGTCTATCAATGGGAATATGCAGGATGCCCTGATCCTGAACATTCACGATGAGACGCACGCCCGCAGTATTGTACTGGACGATGGGCAAACCCGGCTGGCCATTGCGGTGTCCGACCTTTGTATGGTGTCAAGGGAGGTGTTGGATCAGGCCAAAGCTCGGGCGCACCAGCATACGGGCATTCCCGTAGAAAACATGTTGATGTCGGCCACGCATACGCATTCGGCGGGTACGGCCTGTTCGGTTTTTCAGAGTGACCCCGACGAGGATTACCTGGTTTTTCTGAGCGAACGCATTGCCGATGCGGTGATCCGGGCCAATCAGCACCTGGCTCCGGCCCGCATTGGCTGGGGGGTAGGTGAGGAGGCGAGTCAGGTATTCAACCGTCGCTGGAAAATGAAGCCCGGCACTCCCATGCCCAATCCGTTTGGCGGCCAGGATCAGGTATTGATGAATCCTGGCGTGGGCAATCCCGATATGCTCGAACCCGCTGGCCCGATTGACCCGGAAGTACCGGTCATTTCAATCCAGTCGCGGGAGGGGCAGCCCATTGCCCTATTGGCAAATTACTCACTGCATTATGTGGGTAGTACGGAGCGGGGCGAAGTTTCGGCCGACTACTACGGAATGTTTGCTCAACGCATGCAGGAACTGTTGGGTAGCAATGCACCGGGCCCGCCCTTTGTTGCGATGATGTCCAACGGCACCAGTGGTGATATCAATAACATCCACTGGGCTGGCGAAAAGCAGGACAAGTTGCCGCCTTATGCCCAGATGCAACGGGTGGCCAATACCCTGGCGGCGGAAGCTTATAAAGTGGTTCAAACAATACAGTACCAGGACTGGATCTCGCTGGACGCGCAGCAGAAAGAAATATCCCTGGGGGTACGTCGGCCGGAGGCAAAAGAAATAAAGCGGGCCCGGGAAATCATTGCCCAGGCGCAGGACACCGTGATGAGCAGTCGGGAGGAAATTTATGCTCGGGAAACAGTCTTGATCAATGATTATCCGGAGCAGGTTTCACTGATCTTGCAGGCTTTTCGTCTGGGTGACCTGGCCATCACAGCCATTCCCTGCGAGGTGTTTGCCGAGACCGGGCTGGAGCTTAAAAAGGAAAGTCCGTTTAAACCGACCTTCAACATCGAGCTGGCCAATGGCTACAACGGCTACCTGCCGCCTCCCGGGCAGCATCAGTTGGGTGGTTATGAAACCTGGCGGGCGCGTTCCAGCTATCTGGAAGTAAATGCTGCGCCTAAGATTACCGAAACCTTATTTGAACTGCTGAACAACCTCAATGCTTCTCAACAATCTTTGAATCAGGAGTCGTCCGAAACACTTCCTTTATTCAACGGGAAAAACCTGGAAGGCTGGTATACCTTTATCAAAGACCGGGGCCGTGATCGTGATCCTAAGAAAGTATTTACCGTGAAAGACGGACTGATTCATATTACGGGGGAAGAATATGGCTGCATCACCACCGATCGGGAGTATGAGAATTATGCGCTGGTGGTAGAGTATAAATGGGGGGAGCGAACTTTTGAACCCAGAGTAGATAATGCCCGGGACAATGGCGTGCTGGTGCATTCCACCGGCAGTGATGGCGGCTATTCCGGCACCTGGATGCATTCCATTGAGTGCCAGATCATTGAAGGAGGCACGGGGGATTTTCTGGTGGTGGGAGATGGCAGCGAGCAGTTTGCCTTAACCGCTCCGGTAGCCGAAGAAAAACAGGGCAGTACCTATATTTTTAAACCCGAGGGCCAACCGGCCACCATCCATCGCGGACGTATCAATTGGTACGGACGTGATCCGAACTGGAAAGATGTGAAGGGCTTTCGAGGTATGAACGATATTGAGAAACCCGTCGGGGAGTGGAACCGCATGGAGTGCATTGCCAATGGCGGGGAAGTCACGATATACCTGAATGGCACCCTGGTCAATCATGCCACCCAGGTTACGCCCACCAAAGGGCATATCCAGATTCAGTCGGAGGGGGCTGAAATGTTCGTCAGAAAGGTTGAACTAAAACCCTTGTCTCAAGATTAGCGATTACACTCCTCATTTTTCCAAATTACTGTTATATTAAAAACTGATACCTAAAAAGGGGAATATGACCAGAAAACCAAGCATGCTGGCCGAAGGCTGGTGGGATTACACCACGTTGGATGAGGATATACTGAAAGAAGCCGCCGGATTAACCTTAAAAGATATGGGGCAGCTTTCCAGGCCCGGTTTCAAGATCATCTTTCACGATACATTAGAAAGTTTCTATCTGGCCGAAGCTCTGGAATATATTGATGCCTGGAAAAAAGCATCTCCCTCCAATCCGGCCGGCATCTGCGGGCCAATCGGTCCGACCGAGCAATTGCCGCTGGTGGCCCAACTGGTGAATAGCCTGGAGATATCACTGAAAAACTGCCACTTCTGGGGCATGGATGAGTGGTACATCGATGGAAAAGAAGCCCCGGAAACCCATCCGCTTTCATTTGCCCGTGCCGACCGCGAACTGCTATTTAACCGGATTCATCCTGAGCTACGTATGCCCGAGGAAAATATTCACTTCCCCACATTCGCTTCTATGGAGGCTTTCTCCCAGAGCTTTGATGAGATCCGTTGCGTCACGATGCAGGGGGGACAGGGCGATGTGAAGCACTGGGCTTTTAACGATCCTTTTAAGCGGGAGGGGGAATACCAGGAGGCTCCTCCTTCACCCGAAGAATTTCGTAAGCTGCCTACCCGGGTGGTAGACCTGCACCCCATTACCCTGATGCAGAACGCCCGCACCTCCGGCGGAGGGTATGTGGTTGGGGTTCCTACCCAGGCCATCACGGTAGGGCCTGTGGAAACATGGAAGTCAGAAAAAGTATCCATCTGGCAGGCGGGTACCCACGATAACCCGTTTGGCATGCGGTTAACCCCCTATATGATCTCCAAAAACATTGTGGACACGTCGGTGCCCATGTCATTGCTGGCCGAGCACCCCAACGTAGAATTCCATTACTACCGCCCTGCCCTGAAAAGCGTTGGCACCGAAATGCATTAACCCTACCCGAGAAAATTATTCTTCTTTGCAAAGAACATCTTAAACCTACGAACCTATGAAAAAATACAATGTTGGAATCATTGGCTACGGCTGGGTAGCTTCGGCGCACATCGATGCCATCAATGCCAGTTCAAACGCTCAGGTAAGCGCCATCTATTCTTCCCGTCCGCTTGACGATGCGGAAGTCAGCCAAAAGGCCGGATCAACCATTAAAACCTATACCGATCTGAACGCCATGCTGGCGGACAAAGACCTGCACGCAGTTTCCATTTGCAGCTACCCCTACCAGCACAAAGAGCATGCGCTGGCCGCCGCACAGGCCGGAAAACACCTGATCATCGAAAAGCCGGTGGCCCTTTCCTGGGAGGATTGTCAGGCGGTGGAAGCGGCAGTGAAAAAGGCGGGTGTAAAATTCTGTATCTGCTTTGAATGTCGCTACTCCAGCCAGTTTCTTTCCACCAAAGGAGTGATTGACCAGGGCCTGTTGGGCGATATCCACTACGGAGAGATTGATTATTACCACGGCATCGGTCCCTGGTACAGTCCCTATCGCTGGAACATCCGAAAAGACGCGGGCGGAAGCTCACTGCTCACCGCCGGTTGCCATGCCCTCGATGCCTTGCTGCTCTGCATGGGTTCGGATGTGGAGGAAGTCACGAGTTACGATACCAAATCGAGCAGTCAGTATTTTGAACCTTACGAATACCCCACGAGTAGCGTCACGATTCTGAAGTTTAAAAATGGCAGTATTGGCAAGTGCGCGGCCGTCGTTGATTGTCTGCAACCGTATTATTTCCATACCCACCTTTGCGGCAGCGAAGGCAGTCTGCTGGATAATAAATTCCACTCTATGAAACTGGGCACCGATAAAAATACGTGGAGCACCCTCGCCATGAAAATGCTGGATTCCGGCGATGTAACCGATCACCCGTACCAGAAGCAATTTGAAACGTTTTTTGAGTCGGTAGAAAATGGAGAAGAGATGCCCCTCACCGGTCTGGAGGACGCCATGAAAACGCACGAAGTCATCTTTGCGGCAGATCAGTCGGCGGCTACCGGAAAGCCTGTAAGGATTTAAAGATACTGCCTCAGACAAATATGAAGACTGCCATTGCCATTGCTGCCCACCCCGATGATATTGAGTTTATGATGGCCGGGACCCTGCTGCTGTTGAAAGAAGCGGGGTATGAGATTCATTATCTGAACCTTTCCAATGGTAATTGTGGCAGCATAGAGTATGACGCGGCCACCACGGCAAAAATCCGCCTGGAGGAAGGGAAGAAAGCTGCTGAAATTCTGGGTGCGTATTTTCACCCTCCTTTCTGCAACGATCTGGAGATCATGTACGACGTTAAAACACTTCGCCGACTGGCGGCCGTCATTCGCGAAGTGAAGCCGGGCGTGGTGTTAACGCATTCCCCGGCCGACTATATGGAAGACCATACCAATACCTGCCGACTGGCGGTGACCGCAACCTTTGCCCGGGGTATGCCGAATTTTGCCTCCACTCCGCCCTGCCCAACCGAAAGTTATAGCTGTACGGTGTACCATGCTTTGCCGCATGGCCTGACGGACGGTCTGCGCCGCCGGATCATCCCCGGGGCATTTGTAAATACGACCAGCGTTCACCAAACAAAACTGGAAGCGTTGAGCGCGCACCAGAGCCAGCAGCATTGGCTCGATGCCAGCCAGAAACTAAATTCTTATCTGCAAACAATGGAGGACCTTTCCCGGAACGTGGGGCAGATGTCGGAAAAATTCAGCCATGCCGAAGGCTGGCGCCGCCATTCACACTACGGTTTTTGCGATCCGGAAGACGATCCCTTACAGGATTTGGGGCCCAACTACCTGATTAACGAAGCATACGAACAGCACCTGAAAAGAGGCCTCTGATCAGAGTGAGAAAGCCCAAAGTGAGTCCCTTTACGCTCGGGTTACACCCCCAGTTTAAGTTGATAATCTACCGAGTGTTTTCCTGAACCATACACCAGAAAGAAAACCGAGAGTAGTAAGGCTGCCAGGGCCTGGGCTAAATTTACTGCAACCATCTCGCCAATAAAATTGAGCAGGACGGCCGACAGTAAAATGGGAAGTTGAAAAATAATACTGGCGCGGGTCAGTAGCCCGATCACGATTAACAGGCCACCGAATAAGTGCACCATGGCGATGTAGTGTACGATAATCATGGTCCAGCCAAAGGTGCCGACCGGATGTAAAACATCAATAATCAGTTCGGTCTGGGTCATGAAATCAATGCCTTTGTACACGAGAAAAGATCCTAAAAATACGCGGAGCAGGTCAAAACCGTAATTGGTGTGCGTGTTGGCCCATTTGTTGAGTTTGGTAATTGCATCCATAGTTTTACGCGTTAGGTTGTTATAAAAGATACTTCTTTATTCTCTCATTGTCAAGGATTTACGCCTGGTTCTACATGGGTGTCCGGCAGTGGATATTTCATGAGCAGATAACCTGCCCGGAGTTTGCAAAAGCAGTAGGTAATTTTACCCGGAGCTGAAACGTTGGGTTATTCCACGCTCACTCACTAGCTTTGGGACCGTTGCCTGGCAATGATGAGAAGCCGCCGGATAACAGACGAAAGGGAATGCATCAGCTTCAGAAAAATAAACGCAAACGTTTAGCCCGCCACCACCTGGGTTGGGGGGCAGGCATGCTATTGCTCACTGGATTGACGATTGGCTACTTTTTTTCTCTGGCTTTTCCCCTCTTTGATACTCCTTACGCCACGGTGCTCAAAGACGCCCACGGGAATGTGCTGAGTGCCGCCATTGCCGACGACGGTCAGTGGCGCTTTCCGCCGACCGACTCGGTGAGTGAGAAGTTTCGGCAGGCAATTCTGCACTTTGAAGATCAGCACTTTTACCAGCACCCCGGCTTCAATCCGTTTTCGCTGCTAAGGGCCGCTTATCAGAACGGGCAGGCCGGAAGGGTGGTGAGCGGAGGTAGTACGCTGACCATGCAGGTGATCCGCCTGTCGCGGGGAGCGGAGCGAACGCTGTGGGAAAAGGCGCAGGAGATCGTGCTGGCCACCCGTTTGGAACTGGCGTGTACCAAAGAGGAAGTTTTAAGCCTGTATGCCTCCCACGCGCCTTTTGGCGGCAATGTGGTGGGGCTGGATGCTGCCGCCTGGCGCTACTTCGGCACGCGACCGGAAAAGCTGTCCTGGGCGGAGAGTGCCTTGCTGGCGGTGCTGCCCAACAGTCCGGCGCTGATCTACCCGGGGAAGAACGATGCCCAGCTGATCAGGAAGCGCAACCGCCTGCTGACCAAACTCTATAAAAACCAGGTTATCGACTCCCTGACCCACCAACTGGCCCTGACCGAGCCCTTGCCCGGTCCGCCCCGGCCCCTGCCCCAACTCGCTCCCCATCTCTTGACCCGCACGGTGCAGGAGGGAAAGAAAGGTAGCCAAACAACAACGACCTTGGATGCTGCCCTGCAACGACAGGTGACCGCCATGGTAGAACGGCATTCGCAAACGCTGCGGGCCAACCATATCTACAATGCCGCTGCTCTGGTGGTGGATGTGGAAACCGGACAAACCCTGGCCTATGTAGGCAACAGTCGGGCGGGAGCGGAGCATGAAGCCTCGGTCGATATCATCACGGCCCCGCGCAGTACGGGCAGTGTACTCAAGCCCATTTTGTATGCTTCCATGCTGCACGAAGGGCTGATCCTGCCCCAGTCCCTGATTCCCGATATTCCTACCTATATTGATGGCTTTGCGCCCCAGAATTTTAACAAGCAGTTTGAAGGGGCCGTCCCGGCTGATCAGGTCGTGTCCCGTTCGCTAAACGTGCCCTCGGTGCGCATGTTGCAGGACTACGGGGTTGAAAAACTGCATTACAAGCTGCGGCAGTTGGGGATGACCACCCTGACCCAGCCCCCCGGCCACTACGGACTAAGCCTGATCCTGGGCGGAGCCGAGATTACACTATGGGATTTGGTGGGCATGTATGCCAGCCTGTCGCGCTCGCTAAACCACTATTTCCGCTACCCTGAGCCCCAACGCTACGATTATGCCGATGTACACCCGCTGCATTACAATGCCGAGGATAATCCGACGGCCGCTTCTCAGCGATCTTCCTCGGGCTATCTGAGTGCCTCTTCGCTCTGGTTTGCCTTTCAGGCCATGCAGGAAGTGGCCCGTCCCGGAGCGGAAGCCGGGTGGCAATATTTTTCTTCTTCCCAGTCGCTGGCCTGGAAGACGGGCACCAGCTACGGCCACCGCGATGCCTGGGCGGTGGGTCTCACTCCCCGTTACGTCATCGGAGTGTGGGTCGGCAATGCCGATGGCGAAGGGCGACCCGGCCTGACCGGAGTGACTGCCGCGGCCCCGCTACTGTTCGACATCGTCCAGCAAATGCCCCGCACCGACTGGTTTGATATGCCCCGCAGCGATATGACGCAGCTACTCGTGAGTACCCAGAGTGGCTACCGGGCTCCCCGCAGCGCTACTGATACCCTGCGCATGCGGGTGCCGAAATCCGGGGAAAAAGCCCCGGTATCGCCCTATCACCAATGGGTGCATCTGGATGCCCGGGAACAATTCCGGGTGTTGGGTGACTGCGAGCCGGTGCATCAGATGCAGAACCGGCAGTGGTTTGTGCTACCTCCTGTGCAGGAATGGTACTATAAGCGCAAGCACCCCAGTTATCAGCCCCTGCCCCCCTTTCGGGCCGATTGCCGCTCGATGGATGGCACGGATACTCCCCTGGATGTGATCTATCCGAAAGCCAATGCTAAAATTTATATTCCCAAAGAACTGGACGGTAACCGGGGCCGCACCGTGTTTGAGGCTACCCATCGGGATGCTCGACAGACGCTGTACTGGCACGTAGACGATACGTACCTGGGCGAAACCCGGGATCGGCACCAGATGGCGCTGTTACTGGAGCCGGGAGTACACACCCTGCATTTGGTAGACGAACAGGGAAATACCCTCACGCGTCCGTTTGAGATTCTGGCCTACGAGAAAGAGCAGAGCGATTGAAGCGCGCCCCGCTGGCAATCGCCGGTTTATTTGGGCCTGACGGGAATCCATAGCTCCTCTTCTGAATCCGGTGAGTCATTTTTGTATTGCTCGCCCATCACGGCAAAATGCGGTCGGTCGTCTAATAAAAAAGCGGCCTGAGGCAGCCAGGTACCAAAAATATACTGATAGGTTTTAGGACCAGCACTGGCCGGACCTTTATGAATAAACACGGCGTAGAGCCCTTCCGGGGAGGTCATGGTTTCCATACCATCGGGAATGCTAGTAAAGTCCTTCACTTCCTGGGCGGCCCATTTTTCAAACTTCGCGTCCGGGTTAAAATGCTGAAAGTAGGAGGGAGCATACACTTCAATCGAATAGTAGTTTGTGCCGACCGCATGCTGAATTTCCTGGCGTCTTGGCATAAAACTGCTCCATAGCGCATGGGTTTTATTATCGGAAAAAGACATGATCGTGCGTTTCCCGATGAATTTCTTTTTAGCAATTGTTTCCATGCGTGGTTCCATATCCATTCACATCGCTATGTCAATATCATATTTATGCAGTAGTCCGGCGACGGCTGGCCACGAAAATTTTGCGCCTTTTATGCGGTTGGTTTCCGGATCGATGGAGTAATTGAAAGAAGTACGCAGGCTGGCTTTGATCAGGATTGTATTGCTGAAGATTGCCCCGATGAGGTCGCAATTGTCAAATACGGCGCTGGTTAAATCACATTCGGTAAAGTCCGCTTCCTGCAATTGAACACTTCTAAATGAGGTCTTCTTTAATTTCAGTTGGTAAAAAGATGCATAATTGAGGGTGCAATCTTCAAAGCGGAAAGATAACCCAAAGGTATTGCACCTTTCAAAATGCAGGCCCAGCATTTTACAGTCCTTAAATGCCACATCTCGAAAAGCCGTATTGGTGAGGTTCGCCATACTCAGGTTGCAATCGGTAAACGTACATTCCAGGAAATTAATATCCGTAAGATTGACCTCAGTGAGGTTGCAGTGCACGAAGGTGCAATATTCATAATCGCCCCGGGCCAGAGGCTTTTCCGAAAAGTCTACTTTGTCAAAGGTCTGTTCTTCTATATATGCTTGCTCCATAGATGTTTTATATTGCTTTTTGTGCAGGTTTTATGAGGTTTACGCTTCCTGAGGCCCGGTCTTACGTGAGGCAAGGGAAGAGCCTTTTGCTATTTTGTTTTGCCGTTTCAATTTCATAAAAACAGGTGACATTATAAAATTAAGCACTATGCCGAAAATAATTATCACGTCATTGCGACGAGGCAGGAGGAAGCAATCTCCTGCTAGTGAGCCGACGTGGCGCGGGGAGATAGCTTCGTCATTCTTTCTCGCTATGACGCTAAAAATATAAGCTGATTTTGTCACAGTGCTTATCCGGCTGTTAAGTACCCGATAATTATTCATTTGCCGCAGTGCCCGCTTCTTGCCAATACATATTCACTGCTCTGTTAGATATCTTCTATCGATCTTCTCCCATGGTGATGACGACTTTTCCTTGAGAGTATCCTTCGCCAAGGTGTCGGAGCGCCTCAGCGGTTTCCTCCAATGGATAAGGTTTGTCAATGACCGGTATGACTTTACCGGCAGCAAAAAGTGCTATTAAAGCTGCCAGATCTTTGTTAGGCTCATGGGCCAAAATACCCAGTTTCTTACGGCCCGTCATGGAAATCAGGGGCCCGATAAATCCCGCCTGGGCCAAGGACCCCATCGTACCGCCGACCATCACGAAAATGCCCTGAGGGGATAAGGCGCGCTGGTAATCAAAAATAGTGCGGTTGGCCACCACATCGATGATCAGGTCATAGCCCTGTTTATTCCTGCTATTTGGCACAGCGGTGAAATCTTCCCGGGTATAATCAATCACGTGGTCGGCCCCGATTGAGCGCATCATGTCAAATTTCTCCGCACGATCAACCCCTGTCACTTCGGCTCCGTATGCTTTGGCCATCTGTATGGCAAACGTACCAACCCCGCCCCCGTTGATCAGCACCTGTTGCCCCGCTTGCACCTTTCCTTTGTCGCGTACACTCTGCAGGGCCATAACGCCTGCCTGTGGGAAAGAAGCGGCCTGCGCATAGGTCATGTCGATTGGTTTCCGGGCCAGGGCATTTTCCCGAGCGCAGACATACTCGGCAAAACCGCCCCAGCTACCCTGGCACAGATCTCCGAATACCGCGTCGCCCGGCTTCCACTGCGTTACGTGCTGCCCCACCGCTTCTACCTGCCCGGCGATATCGGCTCCCAGTATTCTGAGCTTGGGTTTGGAGAATCCACCGAAAATCAGCCGGTTGATGTAAGTGCCCTGTAGCAGATCCCAGTCCCAGGAATTGACGGAGGCCGCCTGTACTTTCACCAGCACTTCATCATCTTTGGGAGAAGGGGTAGGAACTTCTTGCAGTGATAACATCTCTGGTGGACCGTATTGGGAGTATACCATCGCTTTCATGGAGGAGGAGGCTGGTGTAAATTCATAGGATAGGGACTTGGCTCTGCCTCCTTTCTATACGGATAAGTTATCCCAAAGTGTTATTCATTTTATATTTAATCGATGGTGATGGTTACATTTCCTTTTTTATGGCCGGCATCCACATAGCGATGGGCTTCGGCAATCTGCTCCAATGGGTACTGTCGGTCAATGACAGGAGTTATTTCTCCGGCTTCCAAAAGCGATTTGAGTAAGGCAAGGTCTTGCACTCTTTCGTGGGGTGGGCGTAATCCGGTGGCCGCAATCAGGGCCTTTTTCCTGCCAAACAGGGCAGTTCCGATCACATGCCGAAAAATCCCTAACCCAATACCCGCTTCCAGAAAGCGTCCGTTCTCCGTAAGGGAGTTTTTGCAGCGCGAAAAGGTGGTTTTACCAACGGCATCAAAGATAATATCATAGGTTGGTCGGTTTTTGCCGGTTCCCGGTGCCGTGAAATCCTCTTTCTTGTAGTCAATGACCTGGCTGGCGCCCAGCGACCGGACTAAGTCAACATTGGCGGTACTGCATACTCCGGTGACTTCGGATCCGTAGTAACGGGCAATCTGCACCGCTGCGGCTCCGATACTGCCCGAAGCCCCGTAGATGAGTACTTTTTGCCCGGCCTGAATTTTTCCTTTGTCTCGGAGAAAAGGCAGGGCCGTGAGAAATCCATCGCAGGTGGAGGCAGCTTCTTCAAAGGTGAGGTTGGTGGGTTTGGGAACGATGACTCCATCTTCCGGCAGGCAGATATATTCGGCATTGGCCCCAAATGCTGGCCCGGCGGTACCAAAGACCTGATCACCGGCTTTAAATTTTGTCACCTGCTTGCCTACGGCTTCAATTTCCCCAGCCAGTTCTTCTCCCAGCCGGGTATTTTTGGGGCGTCTTAGTCCGGTGAATAAGCGGGAAAAATAGGGTTTGCCCTGGCGGAAGGTACACTCGGTAGCCGTGACCGTTGTCGCCCGGATCTTAATCAGTACTTCATGGTCCTGAGGCACGGGTTTGCTGACCTCAGTCATTTGCAGCACCTCCGGCGACCCGTAGGCGGTGTATTCCACGGCTTTCATAGTTTTACTTTTTTTGCTGGTCTGAGGCATTGGGGGGTTATCAATCTGAAGCATAACTTTTGTTGTTTTTGTTCTTTGCAAAACTAGGAAAGATGGGTGGGGGAAGGGTTCGTGATGTTAAACAGACGTGCGTGATTATAAATCCGAACCTTTTGCCCCGGGGAGAGGCTATTCTGTCTGTTTCAGGAATTGCCGGGGAGTGAGCCCGGTTTCTTTTTTGAAGTAGGTGTTAAACACTGTTTTGGAATTGAAACCGCTCTCATAGGCAAGGCCAATCAGCGTGATATGCGCTTTTTTCGGGTCGCGGGAAAGCGCTTTAAAGGTCTCCACCCGGTAATGATTGATAAACTCGTTGAAGTTTTTCCCCAGGCTTTCGTTGAGCAGCCAGGATAGTTGGTTAGGGTGTAGGTCGATTTGTTCGGCCAGCGACCGGAGGGATAAATTCGGGTCTAGATAGGGAGTTTCTTCCCGGATATACTGTTCCAGCCGGTGGGCATAGGTGGTTGCGGAAGCAGCATCGAGCAGGGCTTTTTTCTTACTGGCGGTGGGGCGGACCATATCTTCGGGAAATAAGAATTTCTGCCATTCAAGATACCTGGGGTCGGTTTTGATCGGATTGGTCAGGGGATCGGCAAAATGGATCAGCAGGAAAAAAGAATGGGTTTCCTTGGCTTTGCTGATCCAGGCAAAGGCCTGGTCGTTTTCCTGGTTGGCGGCGTATATCAGAAACAGGTAAGAGTTGGCCCGGAAGCCCCCGGGGCTTTTGGCCTGTTCCAGCAATTGCTCCCGGTAGGTTGCCGCTCGGGCAACATCCTTTTTTAAGGCATACGCCAGGCCTGTCAATCCGGTTTTATCGCCGCGTACCAGCATATCATCCGATGCTTGTTCAAAAGTATGAATGACCTCATCAAAGTGCCCCAGCATCAGCAAGCAATAGTATCTGATGGTCAGTGCCGGCAGGTTTTTAGGGTTGTGTTCCAGGCATTGGTTCAGCTGGGCCAGCGACTTGGTAAAATCTTCGGTCATGTAATGGTAATAAGCGCTGAAAAAAAGCGTCTCCTGAGACAGGGGGTTGATGCTGAGTGCAATCTCCAGGTGTTGCCGTGATTTTTCTTTTTCACCCGTAATAATGTAGAGGTAGGACATAAATTGCTGGCCCTCCACATGGTTTGGATTAATCTCTATCGCCAGAACGGCATGCTTAAAGGAGGTGGCATAATCGCAGGCGGTAAAGAACGCCAGGTTGGCCAGCTGGTAATGCACCCCGGATGACTGGTCGTTCAATTCAAGGGCTTTGTTGGTGAGCCCGGCGGCTTTTCCCCAGGCTTCTTCAAAGGGCATAAAACCCGTGGTGGCCATGAACCCGTAACAATCGGCCAGTCCCAGGTACGTTTCCGTATAGTGGGGGTCCAGGGCCAGGGCTTTCTCGTACAGGGGAATGGCGATCCGCATATCTTCGGGGTTCCATTTATTAAAATGGAATTTGGCCTTCAGCGCATATTCATACGCCTCCATATTATCCGTTTGCTTTTCAACCAGGTGGTCCTGAATTTCAAAGTGGCCCACATGCTCCCGCAGCTTATCGGCAATCAGCAGGCTGATTTCATCCTGAATCTCAAAAATGTTTTCCAGCTTCCGGTCCCAGGTCTCCGACCAGAAGTGAAAATCTTTCTCTGCCTGGATGAGCTGCGCGGTAATTCGGATCGTATCGCCTGCCCGCCGGACGCTACCTTCCAGGATGGCCGAGACGTTGAGCTCCTTCCCAATTTGCCTGATGGGAACCGACTTGTTTTTAAAGAAGAAAGAAGAAGTGCGGGAGGTGACTTTCAGGTTTCTGATCTTCGCCAGCGCATTGATGATCTCTTCGGTGATGCCATCGCTAAAATATTCATTCTCAGCGCTCGCGCTCATGTTCACAAAGGGAAGTACGGCAATGGTTTTATGCATCATGTTGGTCTTCCTTACATTTCAGCGGTATCAGCATAACGGCCCGATGGCGCTGGTTATTTTTTATTATCGGTGGTGTAGATTTCATGTTTCATAGCCGCCGCCCGGGATAAAGATAGTGAAAGCCGGGAAAGTATCCACGTGCAGAAAGCCCATACTGGCAGCATGGGGTGGATAATACGCTATCGGTATGTGCTGGAATGCTTACAGGTCTTCAATATCAGTAAGGATTTTGATACCACTTTTTTTCATCAATTCACTGGCATTAAAATCCTGGCAAATGCCTTCGGTCAGGGTATAGTTAAAGAGCATCTCACCCCGTTGTATTTCACTATTAAAGCTGAAGTTGGTCACAATTGCGTGGTTTCCGGCCAGTTTGGCCAATGCCAGATCGTGGGTAGAGATCATACCAAAGGCATTGAGTTCACTCAGCTGCTTGATCAGCGAAAACCCTCCTTTGTGGCGGTCCTGCGAGTTCGTGCCTTTAAACATTTCATCCAGCATAAAGAAGATAGCCTCTCCGCTTCTGATTAAGTTCAGCAGTTGCTCTATCCTTTTCAATTCGGCATAAAAGGAGGATACGCCTTCTTCCAGATTGTCTTGGGTGCGCATGCTGGTAAACACTTTCATATTCGATACCCGTCCCGAGGTAGCACAACAGGGGGCACCCATCAGGGCCAGGGCCAGGTTCACTCCCAGGGTTCTCAGAAAGGTGCTTTTACCCGCCATATTAGAGCCGGTAATCATGGCAATCTCTCCCCGGCCCGCCAGATGAAAATCATTGCATACCCGGCTTTCCGGGTTGATCAATGGATGCCCGAGCTGGTCGAAATGCATGAAGTAGGGTTCCTGCTGTATGGTAGGAAAGGTAAAGGATGGATTGGAATAGGCAAAGCCCGCCAGACTGCTCAATACCTCAAACTCGCTGACAGCCGCGGCCCAGTCGCTGAGGTGGGAGCGGTTGCGGAGTTTCCATTTTTCCGTGAGTAGAATCCAGTAAATATCCAGCAGCCAGAAAAGGTTGAAAACCAGGTAAAACTTGTTGCTATCGCTTCTTTTGGAACCCCGAAGCTGGAATATTTCCAGTATTTTTTTCAGCTTGTTGATCTCGCCGGATGCCGAATAGTGCTGCTGGCGGAACGTTGACTGAAGTTGCCGGAGGATGGGCGTGTGAAAGGTGCCCGATTCAATTTTAGTGATCAGGGCCTGGTAGCCGCCCAGTATTTTAATGTTCTGGTGAGTATTGTCAATGATCTCTTCGGCAATGGGTTTTATTTTTCTTAAAATAAGATAGTTGATGGTTAAGATGATGGACAGGGGCAGCAGGCTGGTCGTAAAATTATTGGCGGTGAAAGCCTGCACAAGGTAATAAGCCGCCGCTGCCGTGGACAATACCGACAGTATGATACAGGCCACCAGGTATTTTGCCTGATGGGGCAGTAACTGCACCGGCTGGGCCACCCAGGTCAGCAGTTTGTGGTAGGCGCTTTCGGCATTTGAAAAGTGCATGCCGGATGCCTGAAAATCCTGCCGCCAGTCTAATTGGGGCGTCAGCTCCTGAATGGCCTGTTGGCGCTCCAGAATTACCTCATTAGCAGCAGGTTCAGATAGCCATTTTGCCAGCAGTATATCCCCCGACTCGGTGGTGGCCCGGTTGATCATTTGAAACAGGGAATGGGACCCAAAGATATCCAGATCGGCCACATAAGCATGGTCACGGCGCATCAGGGCTTGCCCGGTGGGGAAACCCGATAGCTTATTCTCGGACCGTAAGATCTCCAGTGCATTGATTTCTTTTAAGTGGGTCGTATGCCGTTTCAGGTAAGCCACCCGGTTATAGCGCCGGATCAGTACCCCAAAACCCAGCAGGCACAGGGGAACGACGATCAATACCCAACCGACCTGTCTTTCATTGGCCAGCATGGTAATCAGTACGGCTGAGCAGATAAAAGCGACCAGCCGGAGGATAGAAAGCTGATTTTGGGTGCTGGCCAGTTTTAAGAGCCTGTCCTGATATTGCTGGAGGTTATTCTGGTAAATATTCACGGAGTTTTTATTCTGATGATTAATGCTAAGGGATGTCGTTTGGCTGAGCAGTAAGCATAGGCTCACACAGCAAGCAGTTTGATACAACGCCCAAAGTTATCAATCAATTCGGATTTACGCAGCACCACCCGGCAAATGTTCTGGGATGCTGACTTGCCCGCGGAGGATTATTTGCCGGGCATTTCAGGGGTAAGGTGGGTAACCTGTTCGCATGTTTCTTCCATGTCGAAATCCTGAGATATTCCAAAAAATGAAATGCCCAATAAAAGTGTCAATATGGTAACTCTACGTCTCACTGATTGTGTCTAACGGTCGATGCACCAGCCGGGCCGGGTTTGTTAGCAATTTTCTTTCGGGTTTCACTTTAGACACTTGGAAAAACCAGCTTCCAAATCCATTTCCAAGAGGCATGGTTGGTGCATTTTGTGTGCGCCTTGAATGGTAAATATAGTCCTTTAGAAGGACGTCCCAAAGGGTGAAAGCCGCTGTGGCCCAGTCCCGTAGGCAGGGGAGTCGTTACCCCAAGCCAAGCAAGTGGCAAGGTTGTCAGAGGTGACTCTGGAACTGAAGTA
>JAVKCN010000144.1:0-16055 GCA_040222715.1 Cyclobacteriaceae bacterium
AGATTTTCCGTCTTCATCCAGAGGTCAAACAGATGTTGTGGGGTGGTAAGTTTTGGACGAGCGGCTACTATGTAAACACTGTAGGACAATATGCTAATGAAGAAGTAATTAAGAAATATATTCAAAATCAAGGAACGTCAATATACATCGAGTTACACAAGAATCAGTTACGTTTGTTCTGATACCCCGATGGCTCTGCCTCGGGGTAGTTCATTTTATAGAGTCAGTATTACACAACTGGCAACATGCCAGAAAGCTAAGTAGTTACGTGCAGTTTTTTCGTAACGGGTTGCTAAGCGGCGATAGTGTTTGGCTTTGTTATAAAAACGTTCCACCTTATTTCTATCAGCATATAGATTTTCGTCATAATCACGCTGCACTAATCGGTTAGTTTTTGGGGGAATTACCGCCTCAGCCCCCATTTGAGCAATTAGGGCCAAAAATTCGTCACTATCTTAAGCTTTATCGGCAATCACTGCCTCAGTAACTTCCCCTACAACCAAAGCAGGCCCGGTGCGTACATCGTGAGCCTGCCCCGGAGTTAAAATGAGTCGGCGAGGATTACCTAACGCGTCTACGCTAGCATGTACTTTGGTGCTTTTGCCCCCTTTGCTCTTTCCGATTGCTTCATCTCCTTGTCGGCGACTTTTTTTGACCTGCTGAATGTTGATGGGCACGCACTACAGTACTATCGGCCATAATCCATCGCCGGGCGACCCCGTCCAAATCAGGCTCTTGCAATTCTTCAAACACCTTCTTCCATATTTCTTTTTTAGACCAACGATTAAAACGTTGATAAATACTGTTCCATTCACCGTAACGTTCGGGCAAGTCACGCCAGGGAGCACCACTACGCGCAATCCAAAGAACTGCATGAACAAACAGACGATTATCAGCCGTTCTGCCTGGATCAGTTTCTTTCCCTGGTATAAGAGGAGCAATGGCGCGGCCACCGTCTTTAGCCATTGATCTTCGCGTATCTCATATCTTCGCATACACTTTTTAATCAAAGTTCTTAACTTTAACATTGTATGTCAACACGGCCTAGACAAACTAATTCACTAACCCGAAATTATCCTTCAATGATCTTATAACTGAGTATTTGGAGTTAAGGTTAAGTGCGTTGAAGGATTGCGACTGATGTATGCCACTTTAAGAGACTTCAGAGCCTATATATTATAAAATCCGAAACTTCTTCTGCAAATAAGTTGAAAAACCCTCCCATACTGTCTCAGAAACAGACCCTGGCTTCAGTACGGAAGGATTTAATGAATGTAAACCAACTGCCTGTCGAAATAATAAGATTACAGGCTGGGGATGATTTATTTTTTCACCACGGTTTTTATGACATTGGCTTTAATGAATGGTCATACCTCCATCTACAATGTGTTCTTGACCGGTGATATAAGAAGATTCATCAGACGCAAGGAAAAGTACAATACCGGTCAATTCACTTGTCTCCGAAATTCTGCCTAATGGAATTTCATCCAATGCGCTTCTGCCTTCTTTTGATGCATTTTCATCTGTAGCCTCAATCATCATGGGCGTAAGAACAAAACCTGGGTGCATAGAATTGACCCGAATGTTTTTAGGACCGTACTCAAAGGCTACCGCTTTTGTCATACCTCTAATGGCAAATTTACTAGCCATGTATGCGATGTTAGGGAAGCCAAAGCAAGCTACAATTCCTGCAATGGATGATACATTGATAATGGAACCAACCCCCGCTTTGAGCATGCATGGAATAACTGCTTGCATACCCAGTAATATACTGTGTTGGTTAATGTCTATCACTTTGAGGTAATCTTCATATTTCAAATCCATAACCCCTGCTACGGGACCTAGAATCCCAGCATTGTTAACCAAGACATTCACTGGGCCAAAGGTACTTTCACCAATAGTAATAGCCTCCTTCCAATCAGATGCCTGGGCTACATCGAGTTTTGTGAAAATCGCATTATCTCCAAGTTCATCAGCCAGGGCTTGTCCCATATCTTCTCTCAAGTCGGCCAAAATCACCTTGGCACCTTGCTCTATAAATTCCCTTGCATGAGCTTCTCCCATACCACGTGAGGCGCCTGTAATAAGGGCCACTTTGTTTTCTAATCTGTTCATTCTAATCTGCTTTAATGTTGATTATTGAATAAAAGTACGTCACATTGCTATGAACATGGTTGTCTGAAAACTTCTTTTTTTTGTCAGTTTTTTTATTTCTCTTTATCCGATAAACTTCTGTACTGAGATGGGGAATAGCCGGTATTGCGCTTAAAAAATTTACTGAAGGTGTAGATATCGGAAAAATTCAATGTGTAGGCAATCATTCCAACGGTATTATTAGAGCTTTTTAATAGACGTTCTGCTTCAGTTACCAGAAGGGTGTCAATCATTTTCCGAGGGCTGGTACCCGACACCCTTTTTATAGTAATGCCTAATTGATTTTGGCTAATGTTGAGTTTGTCACTGTAAAAGCTCAGATTTCTCTCCTTTTTGAAATACTGCATTATCAAATTTTTGAATAGCCGAAGGGTCATTTCATCTTTTACAAGGAATATCTTTTTTTTGTCAATGTAATTGCGCAGCACATACTCAGTCTGAAAGATCAAGGCAGAGGTAAGGTTACGAGCCATGGTTTCCCAGTATGATCCTATCGGCTTTTTAAGTAGAAAGAATATGGAATTAAAAACATTCAAAAGAATTTTTCTGTCATCAACTGAAAGCTCAAAAAACACATTTGCACCGTAGGATAGGAACGATTTATTTTTCAAGGTAAATATGTTGTCCGATAGGGTGTCAACAAACCCTTTGGTAAACAAAACAAAGGCTCCTTTAGTATGTGGTTCAATGTTGAGGATCTTGAAAATTTGCTTTGGACGGTATACCATCAGCGAATTTTTAGTCATGATGCATTCTTGGCCGTCAATTTGAATATGCAGTGAACCCTTTGTGATAAATCCATAACTGTAGTAATCCGGATTAATGGAGAATGGCTCATAAATGCTAGGAATATCAGACAAGAAGAAGAAATCTTCCGTTTCCATTTCGGGTAGCGAACGGAAATTGATGATATCGGCAATTGAGCAGTTTTTTAATGTTTCATCATGCAAAACAGATCAATTTAGCATTTAATTTTTTAAGTAACTTCAATACTTTGTCTTCCAGCACAAGGAGCTAGTAGTCTATACATACTATCACCTGACATCCAATTAGCTGTTTTCTTATAATACAGTGGATTAAAAACCGTTTCTGTAAGAACGCAATTTTCTTTAATCGAGGGGCCATAAAAATCAGCAGAATGTGCAATTAATGCTTACAGTTTTCCCTGATTGACTTTTTCCCTGATCATTTGAGAGACTTGGTCGAACCTTGCATTTCCTTTTTTACTATCGTTAGCTCAGAAGAAATTTCATTATATCCGAGAAAAATATAAGTGTTGAGTAGATATATATAACAAGCCCTCTGTTATTAATTAGACCTTCGCTGCTCACAATTAAAAATTCATCTTATGAAAAAGACAATATTTATCACAGGGGCATCATCAGGATTTGGAAAAGAGACCGTTGAACTATTTCATCAGAAAGGTTGGAATGTAGTCGCAACCATGCGTTCACCAGAAAAAGAAACCGTTTTAAATCAACTAGAAAACGTATTCGTTACAAAGTTAGATGTTACTGATACGGAAAGTATCGCATCTGCAGTTTCTGAAGCATTAGAAAGATTTGGAACAATTGATGTCTTAGTAAACAATGCAGGATTTGGAACAATGGGAGCATTAGAAGCCGCTTCTGATGAACTAATTAGAAAACAATTTGAGGTTAATGTATTTGGCTTAATCAATGTTACTAAAGCAGTATTACCAACTATGCGTAATAATAAATCTGGTACAATTGTCAATTTATCTTCTGTGGGTGGGCGAATGTCTTTTCCTTATTTGTCGTTGTATCATGCTACAAAATTTGCAGTTGAAGGTCTCACAGAATCCGTGCAATACGAATTAAATCCATTAGGCATTCAACTTAAAATAATAGAACCTGGTGCTTATAAAACAAATTTTAGTGGAAGTTCAATGGGTTTCTTTGGAACTGGCGATTTAGAAGATTACAAAAACGGATTTCATAAGTTTACATCAGGTTCAGCAGAAAGAGGAGAAGAAATTCAAAACCAAAATATCATCGAAGTTGCCAAAAAAATTTATGAAGCGGTAACAGATGATACAGAGACTTTAAGGTATCAAATTGGAACTGATGCCATTCAAATGATACAAGCAAAACAGAATATGGATGACGTCTCATTCAAAAAAATGATTATGAAAAATATGGGGTTGTAAGTTTATGACCGCAAGAAGAAACGTAGCATCAATAAGTGATTTACACAGCCTTTTAGGTTATGAAAAGCCAAAACATCCTTTAATTACTTTGGTGGATTTAACAAAAATTCCACAACAAGAAACAAAGAATAAAGTATCTGCCAGTTTTGAGTTTTATGCGATTATGTGTAAAAGGTTTGATGGAGTGCTGCATTACGGAAGAGGTAGTTATGATTTTAAAGAAGGTTCTTTACTATTTACTGCCCCAAACCAATTAATTTCTACAAGTTCCGACCTTCAAATTAGTGAAGGTTGGGCTTTGTATTTTCATCCTGACTTAATCTATGCGACCGATTTGGGAAGGAAAATTCACACCTATTCATTTTTCAATTACGACACAAACGAGGCACTGCACATCTCTGAGGAAGAAAAACAAATTGTAAACGATTGTATTCAAAAAATTGAAAGGGAGTATTCGCAAAACATAGACAAACATTCACAAGATTTGATAGTAAGCAATTTAGAATTGTTGCTCAATTATTGTAATCGTTTTTATGACAGACAATTTTACACAAGAACAAAAGTGAATTCTGATGTAGTTGCAAAATTTGAAAATCTATTATCCGAGTATTTTTCTCAAAACCTTGTAGAGAAAGGAGTTCCAACAGTTAGTTATTTTGCATCAAAACTTAATATCTCATCCAATTATTTATCTGATTTATTAAACCGATTTACGGGGAAAACTACTCAAGAACATATTCATCTTCAAATCGTTGAAAAAGCAAAATTAGAATTATGGAATTCGGAAAAATCAATAAGTGAGATTGCATACGAGCTTGGCTTTGAATACCCATCTCATTTTACCAAAATATTCAAAACCAAAACCGGGAAATCTCCAAGTAAATTTCGACAGCTAAATTAAAAAACGACATACAACAAAGAGTCTATAAGTAATGACGGGTTTTGTGTTGAATTAAAGGTTCGTTCCTCTAACATACCATAAGTTAAACTGAAAAATTTAGTGCCTTTTCATGGGCTTATCATCACACTGGTATCGGAATAGTCGCTGCATCATCTATGGCTTGCTCAATTCTGATCCAGCGCAGACGAACGAAGTGTGGTTATCTCACTGACCGAAAAAGGAAATCAACTAAAGCGTACGGCCTGTACGATTCCTGATAAAATGGTGGAGGCTTTTGTGGACGACTCTGTTTCTATTCCTGAATTGCAAACTTTTCAAAAAGCACTGGCAAAAATAGTTAAAGTTTTGTACAAAAAAAGCACTATACGGACTTGCCCCCCCGTAGAATAGATTTCGTCTGCATATTTCGGGGATACCGGTTCTTCCCCACTTTTGGTGGTTACGGATAAGTAAACTTTACCCGCTTCTTTAATAATTCAAATCCGGCTCTTCCATACATCTGTCTTTTAATCAGTTTCAGTCTGTTGACATTGCCTTCTGACGGCCCATTACTCCATTGCAAGGAAAGGGCATTCTCAATGGCGGTGTAATCTGTCAATAACCCTTTAGCGAAGGATACCATTTCATTTATCCCGGAGTTTCTTGATTGATCGATCCAGCTACTAAGCATCCTGCTTCCTAACCTTTCAGTCATCATGCTGCGAAAGGATTGTGCCAGCATGAAAGTTTTCAGTAAATCATCCGAGGCAATGCATAATTCATCAATGATTTTGCGTTGAGCATCACTGAGTTTATCTGGATTAGAGGCAAACAATATGGCTGTTGTTGAAGGCTTGAAAGATGCTCCGGCTCGTCCTGGTAGTTTTCTGGTAAGTCCTGCCTTTTTGCCTATCCGTATTCCGTAATATTGTAATGCTTCGGAAAGAGTAGTGTAAGCACCAGGATATCCAACTGCTTTTAGTTCTTTCCACAATGTGATAAGGAATAAATTTGGTTCTTCTTCCATACGCTTTTTAATGAAGGGAAAATACTGCTCCAGAGTATTGCCGGTTCTATGCGATCTTCTGGGTAGGGCCTCCATATCTAGATATTTCTTGACCGTTTGCCGGGACATGCCCAGATGGCGAGCCATAGCTCTGATGGAATAGTCTTTACCCTGTAAATCTTTGAGTTGTTTGAAGCGTTGCAAGCGGATTCCATTCTGTAGTGCATCAGCTTTATCGGCTTGTTTTGATACAGGCTGTATGCTAATAGGGTTCCATGATGTATCTTTTTGTGGCTGTCTAGCCAAGGTTGTGTTGATTTTTGAATAATGCCTGATCAGGATCTTTTGTATTGCTTCACTTAGGTTTCTCAATAAATGCCAACGGTCTGTTACTTGTAGGGCTTGGGGAGCCCCTACCGCGATGGCTTTCTGAAAATTACTGAAGCGGTCCCTGGTTACTACCTCTATCTGAGGCCTTTGCTGTAACCATTCCCGCAGAGTTGCCTCTTCACGATCCGGCAGCAGATCAACGACTTTTCCTGTATGGAGATTGACCAGAATACTGCCGTACCGATCACGTTTTTTAAAAGCCCAATCATCCACTCCGACAGCCAATACTGGTTCTTCTTGCGGTAATTCCGCTTTCCCAACGATCCTTAATATGGTGGTATCACTGATCGGCATCGACAACATGCTGCAGATACGTTCGGCAGACTTGCCCCCTGTCAATAGCCCCAGATTTTTGATTTTAATCTCCAGTCGTTCGGTTCTCCTTTTGTAGGGCTTAAAGTGACTGGCATACCGCTCAGCGAAGACTTTGAGAGGGCATATATCGGTGTGGCAATAGAACTTGCGCGATCGTAAGAGTATGTGCGATGACTTGCCAAATGCAGGTAGGTCATTCAATTTGCGGATGTAGTAACTGTGTACTCTTTTTGATGGCATGTGGCAACGAGGGCAGATACCTGATCGGCTCTTACTTTGTACATAGATGTTCAATTTATCCTGGCAGTTGCCTACCGCAATCACCTTGAAAGAATTTCCGTCGGGGAAAATGAGTTTTGATGCATTCATTAAGACTCTAACGGCTAGGCAGTCGCTAATGTGATCACCACCAAAAGTGGGGAAGAACCGGATACCATGCCAGTCGTTTCGGAGTATGTAGTGCCACTTTTCCATAACAAACATAAGCTATAAATGCTAACCTTTCAGCTTTTTCTTTTTTCTCATTGAGTCCCCTTCTAGTGCGACTTGGTGAGCAGCATAGACGAGCCGGTCCAGAATAGCATCTGCGATGGTTCCCTCCCCGATGACATCGTGCCATTGGGCTATGGGTATCTGCGAGACAACGACGGTAGAAGCCTTTCCGTAACGATCCTCCAGGATGTCCATCAGGGCTTGGCGTGCGTGTTGATCCAATGAAATAAGTCCAAAATCATCCAGGATTAATAGAGGTACCTTCTGCAACCTTTTAAGCAGTTTGATATAGGTACCATCTAGTTTGGTAATCTTGACGTGTTCCATGAGCCGGGCCGTATTGTAATACTGCACTTTGTAAAGCATCTGACAGGCAGTAGTACCGATAGCTTGTGCCAGATAGCTTTTGCCTACCCCAGTCGGCCCGGTGAAGATCACATTTTCGGCGGCGGACAAAAACTGTAGTCCCAATAGCCGTTCAAACTGGTTTTTGTCTAACTTTCTTGAACTGGTATAGTCAACATCGTGCGCAGATGCCGAAAGGCGAAAGTTAGCCTGTCGGATGAGGTTTTTGATCTTGCGGTTCTGCCGATCTTCCCATTCCTGATCTACCAATAGCGCGGTGAACTGATCTTTAGTATGCTCTTGATAAAGATGTTCGCTTAGGCTCTGGTGATAGGTCGTGGCCATTCCTAGTAGCCGCATCTGTTTCATTCGTTCAATGGTGGTCTGCTGATTCATAGTTACTTGATTTTAGTGATTGATAAGCTTTTGCCCCTCGGATGTTAGCGTGCGGGGGAATATGGTTGCTTTCCGTAGGTTCGCTGATAGGTTGTTCGTCCATGCGGTTCTTTAGAATATTAGCAATAATCTGATAGCTGTAGCGACTGGCCAACAGTCCCATCTGACAGGCCCGGCCCAGGCGTTCAGGACCATAGGCTTTCGCTAGTGACAAGATGCCCTGCGCCTGTTTGTAGCCAAGCTCAGGGTAAGCATACTGCTCGATAAGTTTGATAATGTAGCTTTCTACGTCCTCACTGATGGCGGCAGCTCGTTTGGCAAAAAACTCTGCGCTCCAGGATGCATAATAGCGATGCGTACTAGCTAAATGCTCTTTTATAGTGGTGTACTTACCTGCCCGGCGGTCGCGTTGATGCGTGGCGATACGTTGCCGATGATAAAAGATTTCTACTACCTCTTCCGTATACTCTAACTGCACTTCGTGCCCAATGTAGCGATGCGGCACACTATAGTAATGCTTGTCGGCCGACATAAATACATGCCCCATTTTCTGTACCTTACCCCGCAGATAGTGACGGATATAATATGGGCTGGTCGGTAAGGTAGAGAGAAGTGGCTTTTCTACTTCCAGAAACAGTTCTTTACGGCTATAGGGCAGATGCTGAAAGCGGTACTGATTATACTTATCCAATAATACGGTAATCTGTTTATTCAAAGCAGCCAGCGAGAAGAAGGGCTGATCACCCAGTGGATAGAAGATACGTTGATAGACCAGCCGAACCGCATTTTCTACCAGCGCTTTGTCCTGCGGATGGTAAGCCCTGGCCGGATCAACCACACAGCCATAGTGCAGCGCGAAGCTTTTTAGTGTCTTATTAATGCTAGGCTGGTACTTGCAACTTTTGCTTACCGCCGCTTTCAAGTTGTCCGATACAATGGCTACCGGGGTACCACCGTAAAACAACAAACAAGCTGCCATAGCGGCAATGAAGTCTTCCCGGCTCTGACTGCCTACCGCCGTAACGAAGGTATACTGGCTTGCTGGAAGAATGGCGACAAACACTTCTACTGATCTAACCTCACCGGTAGTGCGATCAACCACTGAAAGTTTCTTGCCTGTAAAATCTACAAAAACCTTTTCCCCGGCTTTATGCTCCAGTTTTCCGCTTATCTTTTTTCGCTTCTGCCACTGCCGGAAGTAGTGTACGAACTGGGTGTACTGATAGCCTTGCGGATGTTGTTGCTGGTAGCCATGCCACAGCGTCAGTAGTGTGCAGCCGGGTTTGGTAAGCTCTTTTTGATAGTGAGGAAAGTAACTGCCAAGCTCTTCATACAGCATCTGGTCGTGGCTAGTTTTAATAGGAAACAATGCTTCAAAATCAGCATCATTCATTGCTAATAACTCCGACCAATCTCGATCAAGCGAAGTAAGAAACTGAACGTAGCTATTAACCGTATTGCGGCTAACATGCAGGTACTCGGCGATCTTGCGATTGCTCTTTCCCTTTTGTTTTAAAATAATTAACTGTCTGAGGTCCATGAGGTCTATTCTTTTTGCTGACATCGTTTTTGATGTCATATTCAGAAATAGTCATGGAAAAGTGGCTCCTGGGAGCGATATACCTGGCACTATATGCCCCGAAACCACTGGCACAACATCAGCGAAATGCCTGGCACTCCTTCGCCCGTTTTATGCATTCGTCATCTTCAAGGTGAGGGAGGGGGCGTTAAAACAACGCTTAAGAATGCATTCTAGCGGAGCTGTTTCCGATACGATTATTCAGCTTTGGTCATTGCTGCTGCCTTACCAGCTCTCCGGCCAGAAAAAATACAATCCGCCAATGAAAGTCCACTGACATAGCTATTAGAGCAAATTCCTACTGCATTGCGACCCGCAGCATAAAGACCCGAAATAAGGTTGCCATTTTTATCCTTTACAGCTCCAGTATCATCATCTGTAACGAGCCCTCCAAGCGTAAGCCCTGGAGCAGGAAAAAATGGGGAAGCATCCACTGTTATATCGATAGCATAAAAAGGACCATTCTCAATAGGCCTGCTTAAATTCATCGCTTTATGAGCAGGATCTTGCCCATTTTCAACTCCATCATTATACGCTTTTACCGTGTCTAGTAACCCTTGCTCGTTTATTCCTGCCTTTTTAGCGAGCTCTTGTAAAGAGCCTGCTTTTTTGTATCCAAGGTTAAATATGTACTTGAGCATGGCACTTTGAAAGGGTTGGGTTTGAGTTTTGGCTTGTTCTTTGGCTGTTTTCCAGCTAGTAGCATCCAGTACCGCAAAACCCTCACCTTTGTGATTGTGGATCAACGATTCCGAAAATGTGGCACCATACAAATCTTCGTTTGCTATACGATTGCCATTGCGACCAACAGAAACTCCTTCCATAAAAGCTACGGGTGGAGATAGAAATCTCCAGCATGTCATTCGATCCATGCAATCTGTGTTTCCACCCACACTTTGACCAAGCATAATACCTTTTCCATCATCTCCTATGGTGCCTAAGGGCATCACATTGCGATACGCAAAGCCGTAGGTTTTAACCATTTCTTTATTGAACATAAAACCTCCTGCCGATAATATTATGGAGGAAGCACTTACTTCTCTGGACTGTGATTTTCTATTCCATATTTTCTGAGCTCGGTTGCTGAAAAAACGACCTACTGGAGGAGCCCAGTTACCTAGTTTTCCGCCCAGCCTACTGTAAAATCGATGACCAATAGTGGGTTTCATGGTACGGTATTTTAAGCCGATAACTTTCCCATCGTTTAAGTTAAGACTTTCCACATAGCTTAAGGGCTTAAACGTTATACCTTTTTTTAATGCAGAATTTTTTAAATGGCCAAAGAAAACAGCTCCAGAACTCATACCTTTGGCCACTTGCCTATGTCCGCGTGCGGCAGGATGGGCATTTTCATTGTAGGGCCATGTTTTTTCATTGCCCGAATAGTATAAATAATATTGATCTGTAGGGTAGGAAGTTTTATAATCGCAGAGGGAAGCTTCGTATTGTACCCCTTGTTTCTCTAGCCACGATATCATTTCAACGCTTCCATCACAAAACTTCTTTAGCACTTTATCTGACACCACTCCAACTACTTCCTGTTTGAGGTAATTGAACATGTTTTCTGGAGAATCTTCCACCCCTGCTGCTTTTTGATAGGGTGTGCCACCACCTGCGTAAACAACTCCCCCTGACAATGCAGATGCTCCGCCACCATACCCACGATCCAGAACCAAAACTTTTGCCCCTGCATTAGCCGCCTCTATGGCCGCACTGGCTCCTGCGGCACCAAAGCCTACCACGACTATGTCGAATTCTTCTTTAGTATTTCCGAAGTAATCTTTAGCTGATTTTTTTGAATATTCCATTTTTTATTGGTTAATGATTAAGGTTATATTATTCTTTCTTAGCTGGCAGATACCCATCAGGACGATTTACTTTGCTGTAAGACCGCCATCTGTAGGGAGGGGCACTCCGGTAATCAGTGAAGATTCATCCGAACAAAGCCATAAGGCTGCATTGGCCACCTCTTCAGGCATACCAAAGCGCTTCATAGGCTGGTTGGCCCTGTATTGGTCCAGGAACTGGGCAAACTCACCCTCCAAAAGCCCGGGAGTTTCAATAGCGCCAGGACAAATTGCGTTAACACGTATTTCTTTTTCAGCATATTCAATTGCGGCTGTTTTCGTCATACCTACCACGGCATGCTTGGAGGCCGAATAGGCGATCATGTGAGGTGTGGCGTCCAATCCGGCTGTAGAAGCCATATTAACGATTGAGCCTTTGCTGCCCTGCTTCAGGAACTGCTGCAGTTCATATTTCATACACAAGAAAACTCCTTTCTGGTCGATGGCCACCGTTCGGTCATATACATCTTCCGGAAACTCGTGAATAAAGGCTGTAGTACCGCCTACACCTGCATTGTTAAAGGCAGCATCCAGATGGCCGTATAGTTCCACTGTCTTTATGACCATGTTCTGCACGCTGTTGGAATCAGAAACATCCGTTTTCACAAATGTGGCTTCACCTCCGGCTTCCTTAATTTGATGCACCGTTTCATTTGCACCCCCTTCATCAAAGTCGGCCACAATCACGCTTGCTCCTTCTTTGGCAAACAATAAAGCGGAGGCCCTGCCGATACCAGAGCCTGCACCTGTTATAATGATTACCTTATTTTCTACTCTTTTCATTTTTTATTCAATTTTAGATTTCAGCAGCATGGTTCATTGCTATGTAAGAAAAAGTACATGCAGGACCGATGGTCGAACCTGCACCCGGGTAGGTTTCCCCCATTACAGAAGCGGTATTGTTTCCGGAAGCATACAGACCTTCGATCACAGAACCGTCTTGGCGAAGTACTCTGGCGTGTTCATCTGTAACTAAGCCGCCTTTTGTTCCCAAGTCGCCAGGGTAATACCGAATGGCCCAAAAAGGGGGATTTTCAATAGGGGCCAACGTACTATTTGGTAGTACCCTGTAATCAGAATAATACCTGTCGTAAATATCGTTTCCTCTCTGAAAGTCATCATCTATTCCTTGAGCTGCCTGACTGTTGAACTTCTTAACGGTTTTATTGAGGTTCTCAGCATTAATACCGCATTGTTTTGCTAAATCCTCAAGGGATGATGCTTTCACAAAAGTACTGTCCTTAATAAGTTTGGAGGGAGTCATACCTCCCGGATGAGTTCCAAACAAATATTTCTTTCGATGGATACCATCCATGATGAGCCATGAAGGAGCAGCACCGCCTACTTTGGATTCCTGCTCCAGCATTTTTCTACCTAAATCTACATAGGAGGAAGATTCGTTTACGTAGCGATTTCCGTGATGGTCTACCATGATAGCTCCGGGGTAAGAACGTTCCCAAATTGAGAAGTTCATCAGGCCATTCATTTTAAAAGAACCGCCCCACCATGCTTCGTCCATCAGAGCCAAAGCTCCACCTGTTTTTTCGCCTATTTGAATGCCTTCGCCTTGATCGCCCGGGGCTGCTGAAGACCATTCGCCTGTTACGGGTTGATATTTTTGGCGATATTCGGCATTTTTAGCAAAGCCACCTGCTCCAAGCAATACGGCTTTATTGGCTTTTACATGAATTTGTTTTCCGTCTTTAGTCACTGTCACACCTGCAACCCTATTATTCTCAATAACTATATCGGTAAGTGGAGAGTTGAGCCAAACAGGCGTTTTATATTTTTCTTGCAAAATGTACATCATTTGAGCCACTAAGGTTTTCCCTGCTCCAAACCATTCTTTACCTGTGAGTGTACCTGTAATTGTTTTTAATACTACACTTGCCAATTTTTTAAATCCCGCCCAAGTTTGGGTTGCTAAGGGAATTAGATAAACATCGCCACTGCCAAAGGGCATATTGGGCATTCCGGGCTGAATGAGCATTGTTTTGCGAAAAGCACCCAGTTTTTTGGCATTAAATACTTCACCTTCCACGCAGCGACCCGTTTTAGCTCCTGGTACATTCGGGTAATAATCGGGGTATAAATCAGCTCTTCTCCATTTAAACCCCAGCTTTTTAAGGTGGAGTACCATTTCAGGTGCATTATGTACGTATGCTTCTTTCCGTGCTCTGGAAGTAGCCTGGCCTTTATAGTGGATAACATTCTCCATGTATTGAAGTGCTTCTTCGGAAGAGTCAATAGCGTCTTGATCTTGCATGAGGTAATTATTGGGAATCCAAAGTCCTCCTCCGGAATAAGATGAAGAACCTCCCCATTTATCCAGTTTCTCGATGATAAGGGTCTTCATGCCCTTGCTTTGAGCTGTGATAGCAGCTGCGAGACCACTGGCTCCTGAGCCTACCACGACTATATCATACGATTCACTCCATTTTGTTGCCATAATTTATTTAGTTGGGTTAATAATGTTGTTAAAGGATATTTAATCTAAAATTAATAAATATTTCAATAAACGACACACGGTGTTTCATTTATTGTAAATTTAACAGTGGAAGTACATATGATCAAACCTTCAGACTAGATGGCATTACAAGAGAAGAATTTCAGAAAGGATGCGAGAGAAAACAAAGAAGCACTTATACAGGCAGCCATGAGTGCATTCTCTGAGAACGGCTCGGAAACGCCACTAAATGCCATTGCTAAAGCGGCAGGAGTATCCAGAGCTACATTTTATCGCAATTTCCCGGATAGATCATCTATTGTCGCTGCGGTTTTAAGTAAAAATGTTAGCACACTGGAACAGTCCGCAATAACACTCAAGAATAGTGATGAGACTTTTTATAAACTCATTGAATACATTGTGCATCAGCAGGTTGAATTTCAGGCGTTGCTGTCATATCTTCCTAAAAAAGAAGGAATAATACTGGAGCAAAGAATCCTGAAGCTTTTTGAGGAGCCTGTACAGTTAGCTCAAGAAAGTGGGAAGCTAAGAACAGATTTTGACATTAATAATGATCTTAAGCTCATTATTAATATGCTTGGAGGAATTACTATTTCAGGTGATGCCCAAACAAGAACTATCAGGGCTGAGCGGGCGCTCTGCTTGATAAAGGAGGGTTTATTTAAAGGAAATTAATCACATAAATCGGTTTGCGCTTTCAAAGAATTTCATGATTTATGAAAATCTATGATTAAGTGGAGCTGTAGCACCAAGGGGAAATTTGGTGGAGGATTAAACCCAGAATTGTCATTAACCTTTCTATTACGGAGTTAAATTACTTCAAAATCAGCTAGTTAACACTATGTTGGCTTGTCACCATAATAGTACATTATGTTTCCTCACCTAACTAACTGATTTTCTTGTACTTTAAACCCTCATTGTATAATCCGCTAAAAGTGGTTCTCCCGAAAAATATCGGGAGAACCACTTTTAACGGAATATACAGGGTGTGCCATAGCCCACTAGATGGCACCGTACTTTTTGATTACCAGCCTACTCGGGCAGAAAAAGCTGCCCTGGATATGCTCAAGAACTTCAGGGGATATCTACAGTCTGACGGCTATAGCGTCTACAAAAAGATCGCCAAGAGAGCAGAAGTCACTCATATTGTCTGCTGGGCTCACGCTCACCGAGAATTTAAAAAAGCGCTGTCAAATGATCAGGCGAAAGCACAGATCGCTTTGACACTCATCCAGCAGCTTTATGCCGTGGAAGCACAGGCAAGAGAGGGAAAGTTTACTGCCCAGGAGCGAAAAGAACTGCGGCTGAAAAAAGCCTTGCCTGTCATCAATGCACTGGGCAAGTGGATTAGCCAAACCGTGAAGGAGACTTTGCCTAAAAGCCAGATTGGCAAAGCAATGCAGTACTGCATTGACCGCTGGAGTGAAATATCAGTCTATCTTTTTGATGGTGAACTGGAGACGGTGGCCGCGCCATCGATAATAACTTGATAGAGAACGCCATCCGTCCTGTGGCTCTGGGAAGAAAAAATTATCTCTTTGCTGGCTCACATGATGCTGCTCAAAGGGCTGCCATGATGTACACCTTCTTTGCCATCTGTAAAAAGCATGAGGTAAACCCTTACCAGTGGCTCAAGCATACCCTGGAAAACATTATGATCATCAACCATAAGAACATCAAAGACCTATACCCTCAGAACTCTAAATGCAAGATGTAGTTGGACGGGCGGATACTTTTATACTTCATCTTTGCATGACCGCCAACGCCCAACTATCATCCGTAAGCTGGACCATTCACAATGTAAATAAAGTATCGGATAGCACTAGCCTTTGCAATTAGCTCAGTAAGCTTATGGATGATAGTGTTTGTGTGTGCCTTGAATGGTAAATATAGTCCTTTAGAAGGACGTCCCAAAGGGTGAAAGCCGCTGTGGCCCAGTCCCGTAGGCAGGGGAGTCGTTACCCCAAGCCAAGCAAGTGGCAAGGTTGTCAGAGGTGACTCTGGAACTGAAGTA
>JAVKCN010000145.1:0-8969 GCA_040222715.1 Cyclobacteriaceae bacterium
TCAAAATCCAGTCCGTTGGCCTGAGGTTCTCCGTTGCGAATGGTGTAGTTATTGGCGCGATACTTCAGCAGGTGGTAAGGAGTAATGTCATAGTAGGAACTGTACATTTCCAGCGGTTTGAGGATGTTCTTATCGATATAAACCTCATAATCATCCCCTGTTAGCTGTTCAATAATGCGGCCCAGGAAGATGATAGCCGGGTTGGAGTAGCTGAATTTGGAACTAGGCTCGAAGAGAATCTCGGTGTAAGGCATCATAGCCACCAGTTGCTCCCAATCGCTAGGTTCAAAAGGGTGCCAGGGCTCGCTGCCGCCCCAGGGCCAGGTGGGATCGCGAAAGCCTGCCGAGTGGCTTAGCACCATGCGGATGGTGATATCGTCCATACTGCCGAAAGGGTTATGTACTTTCCGCAATTCGGGCAGGTATTTGGTGACCGGATCATCCAGCGTGAGTAGCTCCCGGTCACGAAGTTGCATAATGCCGATAGCGGTGAAGGTTTTGGTAATGGAGGCCCAGTGGAAGATCGTCTTCTCATCCACCGCCCGCTGCTGCTCCAGGTCGGCCATCCCGTAGTACCGACTGCCTTTGATTTCTCCTTTTTCCAGAAACAGCATCGCGCCCCCCACAATCTGATTTTCCTCTAGTGTTTGCTGGAAGTATGCGTCCGTCTCTTCCCAGGCTTGATTAAAGGCTTTGTCTGATTGGGCGTAAACTGCTACAGCGTAGAAAGATGTTGCTACGACAGCAAAGGCGACAAGTAGTGATTGGATGGTAGGGAAAGTCATGTAGTAGCGGGTGGTTAGATAACAAATGTATAGAATTCCTAAAATCTGGGAAGGACCATTCTCTATAATCTATGACAAAGCCAGGTGATGATGAGAGGTTGACAATCACAAAAAATTAATTCAGAATAACTAAAAATTATCATGAGAAAGGCGGCAAAGGCACGAAAGGGTTTGTCTCTCACTACCATGCTAGCCGGGAAGGCGTAGATTATAGGGCGTAGTTATGTTGAATGAACCAAGTGAAAAGGCATGTCGGCCTGGAGGTAAGTTTCTGGTGGTGATGAAATAAAAGTGACGATGAATCAGCGAGTTTTTGATCTCTATAATCTGGAGCGATCCTGGCTACCGTATAAAAAACAGACACACGAAAAACGAGCGTATAGCGTGTTTATTCTTTCAATTCATACCATTCTATGCCGTTTAAAGGTATCCGCCTTCCTGTCGGGGCTTCCGGGGCGTAATTTGCTGCCAGGTAATCCAAGATAATTGCTTCGTTCTCACCAAGGTCCCACAGCCCCTGGGTTTCCTGCATCCACACAATTGTCTGGTGCCAGCCTTCGCGGGTAAATCGGTTTTGAAGGATCAGGGCACTGGAGTGGCAGGCGGTACAGGTACTTTTAACCACCTGCAGTCCGTCGCCCGCCAGCAAGCCGGTTTGCACGTCTTTTCCATCTTCGAGTTGGGTTTCCGCAGTAGCTGCGGGAGGCTTTGGTGTTTCAATTACTGCTTTTGTTGCCAGAGTCGGTTGGGTGTTTTCCGGACTTTTATTGAGTTGGTAAGTAAGGAATATAATGCCTCCCAGCAGCAACATGACAATACCCATGACCAGTTTGGTGATTTTAATCAGGTTATTGATGGTCTGTTGATCTGTTGCCGAGGTGCCGCCGGGCGAAGCGTCGTCCGGCGAAGTATCATTCGTCTTTTTCATGAGTAGCTGGTTTTAACGGACCTTTACGGCAATTCTGTGGCAGGCATTGTTTAGGTAGCCTTTGGGATTCCAGCCCGGAATGACCATAGGCTGGGCAGCTCCCTGCTCATCGGTTGCTTTCGCCCATATTTCGTAGTAACCGGCCAGGGAGAAATCGACCTCGGCCGACCACTGCTGCCAGGCGAGTCGGTTGGCCGGCTTTTTTAGTGTGGCAGGTTGCCAGGTAGCGCCAAAATCAGTAGAGATTTCCAGGCGACGAACCGCCCGTTCACCGGCCCAGGCATGCCCGCGTACCGTGAGTTTTTTAGTCCGGTCAAACATGGCCCCGGATTGAGGATAGGTGATCAGGGATTTTACGGGCATAGACTCAATGATCTTGAAATCTTCTTCGGGTACTTCTGCCCCCGGGGCTACAGGATGGGTCGGAACCCGGTAGGAATCACCCAGCATTTTTGGGCCGTCGTGCACCTGGTTGCGCACCACAATTTTATGAAGCCATTTGCCGGAAGTTGAGGCTGGCCAGCCCCCACACACCAGGCGAAGAGGGTAGCCATGAGGCAGGGGAATATCCTGCCCATTCATCGCCCAGGCTAAAAGCGTTTCATCCTGCATAGCCTTATCAATGGGCACGCCGCGCGAGATCACCACCTTTTCCGGATCGCCGCTCAGGTGGGTGTCTTTGCCGTAATAGCCGATATAGACCGCATCCTCTTTAATGCCAACATCCTCCAGCACATCTTTCAACCGAACTCCTGTCCATTCGGCACAGTATACTGCGCCTTCTTCCCATTGGTTGCCAGAGGCGGGTGGGTAGAAACCAGCCCGACCGTTGCCGCCGCATTCCAGCACTAACTGGTAGGTATAGGTAGGGAAACGCTTTTTGAGTTCATCCAGTCGGTAGGTTTTTTCGGCGCTTGCCGACTCGCCTCCGAATGTCAGTGTCCAGTTGTCAACATTAATATTTTCTGGAATCAGCCCGTTGTTGCGCACAAAGATACTCGGGAAAGGAGTGATCGCATCATCCAGCAGGTGCGGGGGTGGTTCCACATTCCAGGGCCGTTCATTGCGGATGATCATTTCCGGGTGTTTGCCCTCAAGCGGGTTTTCCTGCACCGAAATGGCGAGTGGTATGTATCCGGCTGGTAAATGAGCGGCATGGACAATCCTGCTTCCTAAAGCGGCAGACATGGCCGACAGCGCACTTTTTCTTAAAAAAGCGCGCCGGTTCCACAAAGAGCCTTTCATTTTTTTATAAGAGTGCTTCGCCCGTTTTGACATAATCTAATGGAATAATAAATCTTACCCAAAAGTACGAGTAAGGATCATAATCAGCCAATTATTTTTTGTGATCGTTCATAACCAGAGGTTATGCATTGCAAATAAACAGGTATAATAGTCAGCCGGATTTTTAAATACACTGCCATTATAGGTATACTTTGTTACTTAACAAATTGTTAATTTGAAAGCGGTAGAGGCTGAGTATATGCAACCTAACTTTGAGCAGACGACCGCAGGCCGAATATGCTAACAGGCGTTTTCCGGATATTCTTCGTGCTAAGTCAGTATATTGGCTGTCTCTTTATGCTTAACCTTCTACGCACCCAACGATGAACTATCTTCGCCAACTCCTGATAATTACCAGCTATTGGCTTATTTCGCTTGTACCTTTCACCTCCTTCGGGCAAGAAACTGACACTAAAACGTTAATTGTCATTTTTGATGGCCTCAGAGCCGATTATATTACTCCCGAACTGATGCCCAATTTGTCTGCACTAAGCCAGGGCGGCAGCGTAAGCAAACAGCATCACAGTGTCTTTCCCACAGTCACTCGAGTAAATTCGCCTTCTATTTTTACAGGAACTTACCCCCATGCCCACGGTATATTGGGCAACACCATTTATGTGCCTAATATAGAAGCAGCACGAATCATCAACACCTCAAATGCGCAGGAACTCATCCATTTAGCTGAAGAAACCCAGGATAGTTTGCTTACGACCGTTTCTTTAGGAGAGTTACTCCACCAGCAGGGAAAATCCATGATGGTTTTTAGCTCGGGTTCAACCGGGCAGGCTTATTTGCAACATCATAAAGTGCTCGATGGGGCGATTGTCAATCCTGATCTGGTATTGCCCGCTTCCTTTAAGGCAGAGCTCTACCAGACTATTGGAAAACCAAAAAATACCGGGAATAGCGATGGCGGCAAACACGCATGGATTGTGGACGCATTCTGCGAATATGTCCTGGAGCGAGATAGTGCCGAAGTAGCCACGCTCTGGTTTTCTGACCCGGACGCTACTGCTCATGAGCATGGTATGGGAGCACCGGAAACCAAACAGGCCCTTCAGGTGGTAGATGAGCAATTCGGTCGTGTTTTATCCGCCATTAAAGAAAAAGGGCTGGCCGATGCGTTTAACATCATTATTACCACGGATCACGGGTTTGTGACCCATCAGGGTGAGCAGAGCCTGACCGATTTTTTGATTGATACCGGCCTCAAAGCCTCCGAATTATCTACCGATGTGATTGTGGCGGGCGGAGCTGTATTTGTTAAGGACCACGATCCCCAGAAGATTGAGCAAATTGTTTCAAGCCTACAGGCGGAAGCATGGGTGGGAGCTATTTTCACTAAAGCAAGAGGAGAGAACAGCAGTGAGGGGTGGGTTTCGGGTACCTTATCCTTTGCATCGATATTTTGGGACCATCCAAAGCGGGCCGCCGATATTCTGGTAGATGTGAACTGGAGTAGGCAAACTAACGCTGAAGGTTATGCTGGAGCAAGCCTGGCGCGGGGAGTCGCCGGACACGGTAGCTCCAGCCCCTATGAGATCCACATCCCCCTCATCATGGCTGGGCCGGCCTTTAAAGAAAGAGTGGAAGGGGAGTTGCCTAGTTCGAATATAGATATTGCTCCTACCATACTGCATCTACAAAATATGGATATTCCGGCCAGTATAGAAGGACGCGTCCTTCACGAGTATCTTCAGGAATCTTCTCCTGATCTATCCGAAAAAGCGGCGACGCAGACGGCTACCGCCAACGTGCAGTACCCCTGGGGAGTGTATGAGTTAACCCTGCATCGCTCTGTCGTAGCGGGTAAAACGTATCTGGATTTTACGGAAGTAAAAAGAGAGTATCATGAAAAATGATCGAGTGGGAAATCGGCATCTTCCAGCGATTGGTTCTCAGCATCAGACACTGTTACCATGTTATTTGTGCTGTTTATAGATGGGTTTTCGCTGTTTAAAGAATAAATTTTTCCAAATGTGAGTCTGGAATTAATTTGATTGCTTAAGCTCACTGTTTTATTATCATAACATTTCAAACAACCTAACATGATGAATCTGCTTCGGATAGAACTTCCGCCTCGCTTCTATGATTACGGCCTGCTGATTTTACGAATTGCCTTCGGTTTTTGCATGATTTATGGCCATGGCTTTGGCAAGCTGACCCGACTGTTTGGTGCAGAGGAAATCAGGTTTGCTGATCCTTTTGGGTTGGGGCCTGCTTTTTCCCTCGCGCTGGCGGTGTTTGCCGAATTCCTTTGCTCGCTGCTGGTCATGGTAGGCCTCTTTACCCGGGCCGCCGTAATTCCGCTGATCATCACCATGACGACGGCCTTCTTCACCGCTCACCTGCATGACGAATTTGGCCAGCAGGAAAAGGTGATTCTGTTTGGGTTTGCTTTCTTGGCCTTGTTTTTCACCGGTCCGGGACGTTTCTCGCTGGATGCCTCTTTACAAAAGAATAAATCGGTAACTTACTAACGATCTGAGGGTAAAATACACATTGACACCTAACCAAAATTACCATGGGAAATCTCAAGAAAGAAAACATCAGCCAGGAGGTATTTGATCTGTACGATGATTATGCCCACAACCGGGTGGATCGTCGGCAATTTCTGGATAAACTATCTACCTATGCCGTCGGTGGCATTACCCTGACCTCCCTGCTCAGCTTCCTGATGCCTGACTATCAGAACAAGATTCAAGTGATGCAGGATGACCCGCGGTTGGATGCAGAATTTATTACCTACAACTCACCAAAAGGCGGGGGGGAGATACGAGCCCTACTGGCGAAGCCTGCGGATGCTTCCGGACCCTTGCCTGGTATTGTGGTGGTGCATGAAAATCGGGGGTTGAATCCGCATATTGAAGATGTGTGCCGAAGAGCAGCGGTAGCCGGATTTATCGCGATAGCTCCCGACGCGCTTACTCCTCTCGGCGGCTACCCCGGCAATGATGATGACGGACGGGAATTACAACGGCAGAGAGACCGGGACGAAATGCTGGAAGACTTTATTGCAGCGTATGATTACCTGAAAGATCAATCAGCGTGCACTGGTAAGATCGGGGTAGTAGGCTTTTGTTTTGGAGGCTGGATCGCCAACATGATGGCGGTAAAAGTCCCCGGCTTATCAGCAGCAGTACCTTTTTATGGTGGACAACCACCGACGGAGATGGTTCCTGATATTCAGGCACCTTTGCTGCTTCAGTACGCTGGCTTAGACACCCGGGTAAACGAAGGCTGGCCGGAGTACGAAGCCGCTCTTAAGGAGCATGACAAAGACTATCAGGCGTATGTGTATCCCGAGGTGAATCATGGCTTCCATAATGATACCACCCCCCGCTACGATCAGGAAGTGGCTGAACTGGCCTGGCAACGAACAATAGATTTTTTCAAGGAAAACCTTCAGTGACCCTGAGTGTCATCAACGCAATTTGCAACGATTGTTCATACATTCTTCCGTGAATATGTTCGTAGTTTAGAATAGCATGAGTACATTAGGCGTCGTTTTACTGTACAACAAACCTTATGTTCACGAAAATCACCATTGGGGCTTTACTTTTTATCCAAATTCTTTTCTTTTCAGCAAAGAAAGATAGTCCGGAAGCCATGGAATACTCTTTTTATGTGGGAACCTACACCCAGGAAAACAGCGAAGGAATTTACCGCTATCTGTTGCAGACCGACGGTACCTTAAAAAAAGTGGGGTTGGCGGCTAAAGATGATAACCCATCGTTTCTGACTAAAAGCCCGGATGGCCGATATTTGCTGGCTGTTAACGAACTGGGAAATGATGCGGGGGAAGGTGGTACAGTGAAATCGTATGCCATTGAAGGAGACAAACTAACGCTTATTGACGAAAAACCTTCGGCAGGGTCTTATCCCTGTTTTGTAAGCGTGGATGAGGCAGGGCACGTTCTCACCGCCAATTATGGCAGCGGGACGGTAGGCCTGTTACAATTATCCTCATCGGGCACGCTTAGCGGACCATCAGACATTCTGAAACATACCGGTCAGGGTACTACCTCTAGACAAAAAGGGCCTCATGCCCACTCAGCCTGGTTTGACCCGAACGGCGATGCGATTATCACGGTGGATTTAGGCACTAATGAGCTCTGGTTCTCTCACCTGGACGGCAGCCACGATAAACTGCTTCCGATGGACCCACCCAAACTGGCGATGGCGCCCGGAGCCGGACCCCGGCATATGACTTTTCACCCAAGCAAACCCTGGGCGTATGTGATCAATGAGCTGTCATCTACCGTGACCCAGCTTAAAAAAGGAAGTTCGGGCCATTATGAGATTGTGAATTCCATCAGCACTTTACCCTCAGGGTATCAGGGAGAGAATTCCTGTGCCGATATTCATATTTCTGCCGATGGGAAATTCCTCTATGCCTCGAACCGGGGTCACAACAGTATTGCCATATACCAGATCAGTGAATCGGATGGTAGCATGAAACTCATCGGGCACGAATCCACCCGGGGCGATGCACCCAGAAACTTCTCGCTTTCTCCAGACGGAGCCTTCTTGCTGGTCGCTAACCAGAACTCCAATAACATTGTGTCCTTTAAACGCGATGCTAAAAAAGGAACCTTAACACTGGTAGACGAGATAGAAGCCCCCAGCCCGGTGTGCTTGTTGTTTTAATTTAATGCTTACACAGTTAGCTTTATTTGTTACGAAGTACCAACTCGTGAAAACCTCATCTTCATTGTGCTGGGTAGGATGAGGGGCGACAAACCGTATCTTCGCTACCCGAAAGTAGTCACCCAAATAGTGCTTGCCCTATATTAACCGAAACCTGCTCATAATGAAATTTTTCTTACTGCTGGCTTTTATCGCTTCTTATTCCTGCCTGCCAGCGCAAATTACCACTCAAAATTCGGAGGAATCTCCATCGTTTGAATTCAAGAGAGGCGATGATGTCTGGATGCTCACTTATTTCCGCCAACGGTACCCTACCCGTATTGAGATTGATGAAGACGGGAACACGGTAGAAGTGCCTCTGCCGGACCCTATGCTGGAAGCCAAGCTGCATATTGCCCTTTCTACCGACGGGCGCCACTGGACGCCCCTAAATGATAACAAACCGGTATGGGATCAGTGGATGCGCGACCCTTACGTACGCCGCGGGCCCGATGGACGCTGGCGATTGCTGGCTACCGGAGGGCTGGGTGATCTGGATAAAACGAAAGTAGGTCCCACTTGCCTGTATGCCACCTCAGAAGACCTGATCCACTGGAAAGCGGAAGCTTCACTACCTTTGATGAAAGATGCTCCGGATGATTCCGGGGCGTTTGCCGGGAATATCTGGGCTCCGGAGTGGTTCTATGACGAGGCGACGGGCGAATACCTGCTCGTCTGGTCTTCCTCTTTTGAGGATGCCGGATGGAAAGACAGCCGCCTGTGGTACTGTACAACCCGCAACTGGAAAACATTTACCCCGGCCAAAGTACTGTTCGATCCTCCTTATTCGGTAATTGACGGTACGATACTGAAAGAAAATGATACCTATTACCTGTTTCATAAGGAAGAAGAATTTGGTGCCAAAACTGGCGAACGACGGGCCATCCGAGTCGCTACATCTAGTGCGCTGGAAGGGCCGTATCAGGTTGAGGGAGGGCATTTGAACGAAGGGCAGATTGTCCCGGTCATTACCGAAGGGCCATCGGCCATCAAGGACCCGGTGAAGCCGGGGTGGTTGCTGCTTTATGATTACTGCATGACCAACCGCTTTGGAGCTTCCTACTCAACCGATCTGCTTCACTGGTCAGCCGAAGAAGACATACAGTTCCCTTCAGAAGCCCGACATGCCTGCATCTCTAAGCTTACAGCAGAGGAGGTACAGACGTTGGTAGATACCTACGCAGTTGAATAGGAGGCAGCTTTTGGTAAGGGAAAGGTTGTTTCTAGCACTAGGAGATTATGCTGATTTTCTTTTGAAGGCGTAATAGGAAGTGGTCGGCAGG
>JAVKCN010000146.1:0-6418 GCA_040222715.1 Cyclobacteriaceae bacterium
TTTTATGGCGCGGCCACCGTAACTTCCCATTGGCCATCGGTAAGCCTTTCATATTGTGCTTGCATATCTTGAAAGTTTGGTTTCTATCAAGATAAAACGATGGCCCTCTTTTCAAAGTCTTAATCTCCTAACACGCTCTAATAAAGGAGAAATATAAGAGAAAGGTACAAGATACCATCAAGAAGATCATCTATTTTGTAGTGAATGTGAAGACAAGTTCAATACTCTTGAGACTTATATATCTCTCAGGTTGAGGAAAGTTGGGGATAACAGATACCTTAACGACTTTAGAATACTGAAAATAGAAAACTTTAAATATTATGAAAGTTTAACCATTCGCTCCGAAATTTTTCAGCTATTCTGGTATTCTGTAGTATGGCGGGTATCAATAAGTAATTCTCTCTCAAGCTTCAAGCTGGATGTAGACGATGAGAATGAATTGAGAAAAATCTTAATCCAAAATATCCAAATAAAACAAAGTGATTTTATAGATCATTTGGATAGTAGTACCTTGCGCTTAAAGTACCCTTTTGTATTGATAAGGCCTCAAAAGTTTTTGAGACCTTATCAATCTCTAATGGCTGCTTCCAATGTTAGTAATTGTGAATACTGGGTTAATCTTGTTGATTATCTCTTGATATTTTATAAAAATACTGCTTCAGTTGATAAATTTCGTGCGAAAATAGTTAATGTAAATGTCGAAAGTCCTAAGATTGGTATCTTTCCCAAAAGAGACTGGATTAATTTCAATCGCCCACTACTTGAAAAAGCTGGTGAGATCCATCGTGGGTAATTCCTATTATCAGAAGCAAATCTCTCAGTAAATAACTATTTAGGTTTGAGCATTCTGTGATCTCATACAATGAAGTTGAAACAACTCATACCCCAGCCAACCAAAAACGGTCATATACTCCAGAGAAACCAACCACAAATTTTCATGAAAGCCATCCGCAGTGTAACCCGCGTAAGTGAGGAAGATAAAGTACGTCCAGACCACCGCATAGCGATAGTGCGTGAGTACGGTGAAGGCCAGCAACGGGAGGCTGTACCAAGGGTGAATGGTGAGGGCGAACAGTAAATAGATCAGCCATACCCAGCCAAAGGCATCCATCAAATGCTTCCTGCGCTCCAGTACCGTATACAATACAATCGCCAGAAAAGCGGCTACGGCCAGCTGCTGCCCCGCCGTTTCAATAATGTTGTATCCTTTCCGATAGTAGCCAATCTCCCGAACGATGTAGTAGATACTAGCATTGAACTCAAACTTCTGAAAATACAACCCAATGCTGTTTCCCAACCCCTGCACCAGGGATTCCGAAATTAGGGGAAGAAACAGCAGCAGCGTGGTGACGCCTACGATCCCGTAATATTTTAACGCCCTCTGCCAACCCATTCGGCGCAGGAACAATGGCAGAAACATCAGGGGTATCAGTTTGGTGCAGACGGCCAACCCGAACAAGCATGCCGAAAACCACCATCGCTGTTTCTGGTAGAGATATACGCTACCTAACAGAAAGAAAATCATCAGCGCTTCAAAATGCAGGTTTCCGGTCATTTCCAGTATGGCCAATGGATTCAACGCATACCAGAGCACCTGTTTCCGGGGTACTCCGTTCATCCCGGCCAACCGGATGAGCAGCCATATCGTCCCCAGTTCGGCCAGCAGCAACAGGCAACGGATGAGGATGGTGCTGCCTGACAGCGAATGCGGCGACAACCAAACTGCTGCCGTAAATACGGCCTGATTGATGGGTGGGTAAATGGTATAATAATCGGGAGAATTCAGTTCGGCATACAAAGCTTCGTCAACCTCAATACCCAGACTATCGGCTTTTCCTTCCATCAATTCGGATGGCAGGTAGGCAAAGGGATTTACTCCCTGCTGAACCAACCGTCCGTCCCATACAAATCGGTAAATATCATCGGACAAATTGGGCTCAGCGGGTAAGAATACCAATCGCCCCAGCACGGCTACTCCGATCAATAAATACACTGTTCTTTGGGAGCGAGCGAGTAACACACAACCCAGATACGCGAGAAAAGCGAGGGTATAGGTAGCGATTAAAACGGAAGTTTCGTCACGCTCCAGAAAGTAAGTCAGCACCATAAGGCTGCTGATCAGGATGCCTGCGGCCAGGGCTACGATCGTTTGCCGAAGCATCTCCTTACGCATGCTTCACCTGGCGGAAGGAATAATACGCTACCGCCGCGAAACCTACTGCCAACATTCCATGAAACAAGAGTAACCCGAAATCATCCAGCCGAATGCCGGTATAGATGCCGTAGGCAAAGTATATCGCCAAAACCCCTTCCAGCAGCACCAGAGGACTTAATTTACCTTTAATATAATCGTTGTTCTTCCATGTCTCTTTGGCATTGGTCACGTTGAACTTGGGAGTGCGTAGAAATGGGGATTTGAAGCCCAATAAGCCTTCCGCCACCGCAATGGCATTGTGCAGCGATAGTCCCATGGTGATGATCAGAAACAGCGGATAATGCACCAGATAGTATCGCCAGGGCTGTCGGGAGTGTAACCGCCGGGTAGAAATCCAGTAGAATAGGCCAATAGAGAAAAAGCCCAGAATGAATATCCCGCCCAACTTAAAAATCCACGCATACTGCGGATGCGCCTCCTTGATGAACAGCATGGGTACGCTCAACAGCGCCGCCATGAGTAATGATAGAAATACCGAAGAGTTGAACAAGTGGAAAAACGCATGCAGTCGGTTAAACCAGCGGAAAGGTCGAGACACCGAACGATACGCCAGACGCCCTGCATGTTTCCGGGCACATTCCGCCGCTCCTTTATTCCATCGAAACTGCTGAGATTTGATAGCGGGCATCAGAATGGGCAACTCGGCCGGAGATTCCACCCCTTCCAGATACACAAAATCCCAACCTTTAATCTGGGCGCGGTAGCTCAAATCCAGGTCTTCGGTCAGGGTATCGTCGGACCAGCCCCCAGCGTCGATGATGCAGGTTTTGCGCCATACTCCGCCCGTGCCATTGAAGTTGATAAAACTACCCGCATGCTTCCGCCCCCCCTGTTCAATGGTAAAGTGACCATCCAGCCCAAAAGCCTGTAAGCGGGTGAGTAGGGAATAATCCTGATTGATATGACCCCAGCGGGTTTGCACCACTCCTACTTTTTCGTGGGTGAAGTGCGGTAAGGTACGTTTCAGAAAATCGGGCGAAGGCAAAAAGTCCGCATCAAAGATAGCGATGTATTCTCCCTGCGCCCGGGTAAGCCCGTAGGCCAGTGCTCCGGCTTTGAACCCGCTACGGTCATCTCTTCGGATATGTTGAATATTGATTCCCCGGCTTTGGTAATCGGCAACTTTTTCGGCAATGATCTCTACGGTTTCATCGGTAGAATCGTCCAGTACCTGAATCTCAAGACAATCGGTGGGGTAGTCAAACGCACAGATGGCATCAATGAGGCGCTGTACTACATAGCGTTCATTGTAGATGGGTAACTGCACCGTCACCTTTGGCCAGTCAGTAATCTTTTTGGGAGTAGGAGGCGTTTCGTGCAAGCTTTTGAGATAATGCCAGGTCAGATGGAGTTGTCCCACACTAAACATAAAAATGAAAAGCAATGAGATAATGTATCCGATGACAATGATGATTTCCATACTAATATGTTAGCAGTCGGCGGGAGGCAGTAAGCAGTTCTTTTACCCTGCGCTCTGCTTACTGCCCCCAGCCAACGACTTCCTGCCTAAGTTCTCCTATAAGTATTTTATAATCGTCCAAATAATTTTATAACCAGCCATTACAGTGCCTTTTATGGTGCCTGATACTTTTGATACCCCGATCCGCTGCCGATAACGTACTGGCACTTCTGTACACCGCAACTTTTGTTTGGCGGCTTTTAGTTGCATTTCTACGGTCCAGCCATAGGTACGATCTTTCATTCCCAGAGCCATAAGCGCATCGTACCGGATAGCCCGAAACGGCCCCAGGTCAGTGAAATGCGCTCCGTATAACCAGCGGAGCAACTTTGTGGCCAACCAGTTCCCAAATACCTGCTGGGGTGTCATTGAACCCCGCTCCCGCTCTCCCAATGCCCTTGAGCCAATCACCATATCTGCTTTTCCTGCCAGAATAGGCTGTATTACCTGCGGCAGTTCTTCGGGATGATCGGAGTAATCGGCATCCATGAATACTACAATATCAGGCTTTTCCGCTTGCTGACTGATGTACGCTATGCCTTTTAAACAAGCATTCCCGTAGCCTTGTTCCGGTTCCTCCAGCACCGTGGCTCCGGCGGCTCGGGCTACGGATACCGTCTCATCATTGGAATTATTGTTCACAACCACAATTTCGCTCACCCACTCCCGGGGAATATCCCGGATGACCTTCCCCACTGAGTTTTGTTCATTGAAGGCGGGAATAATTACCTTACTGGTTTTCTGCATAAAAAATCAGCCTCTTCGAGTACCAGCTAACAAACGTTCATCCATACAATAGGTTCTTTATACGGGTTTGGTGGCCAGCACTTCCTGGGAAACCGGCAGCACGAACCAAAAGGTCGTTCCTACCCCCACTTCGCTCTGCACTTGCAGGAGGCTGTCGTGCAATTCTACAATTTTTTTGGCAATCGTCAAGCCCAGTCCCAGCCCACCCCGGGATTGAGCCCGCAGGTTGCTGCTCCGGTAAAAACGATCAAAAATATGCAGGAGGTCTTCTTCAGCAATACCGGGCCCGGTATCAGACACTCCGACCTTTACCTGATGGGCGTCTTCCTTCGCTACCACCACGGTGACCTGCCCACCGGCAGGAGTATACTGAATAGCGTTTTCTATCAGGTTTTGTAATACTCTTTCTATCAGACTGATATCTGCATACGTCAGGGGCACTTCCCGGGCAAAGTCGCTCTTGAGTTTTATATCATTTTGTTGGGCTTTCGGGGTCAGTTGCAGTAAAATATCATGGGCCAGTTCTACCAACGAGAAAGTTTCGGGCTTGGGCTGGGTTTGCCGGGCTTCCAGTTTGGATAACTCAAAAAGATCAGCGACCAGTCGTCCGAGACGTCGGGTATTTTTCAGAATGGTTTCCAGATAATGCTGCTTTTCCTGCTCCGTCAGCAGGTGTTTTTTGTGTAAAATCGTTTCTACGTACCCTTCTACCGAAGCCAGGGGCGTTCTCAGATCATGGGAAATATTGGCAATCAGTTCTCGGCGCAGTTCATCGTTCTGCTTCAGTTGGGTCATGGCTGAGTGGATTTTGCTGGCCATGGTGTTGAAGGCAACGGCCAGTTCATTCACCTCATCGGAGGAGTTGGCTTCCACCCGCGCTGTATAATCACCCCGCTCCATCTGGCGTACGGCGGTAGAGACTTTCTTCAGGTCTTTCGTCAGCCAGAATACGCATAGGAAGCCGATAATCAGCGTCACCGCCAACGCCACTAACAAAGCTCGGCCCAGTACTAAAAGAATGTAGCTGTGGCGAATTGAGGCCGCATCGGCCTTTTGCTCGCTGCCTAAGGTAATATAAAGATAACAATGCAATGAACCATCCTGACTCAGCAGTGAGGTGGCCGAGAACACCTTGGGTTCGGTAGGAAAACGGGGATCATCCCCGTAAATCGGCATGGAATCCGTTTTATGGATGAAAGCTTCTATTTTGGCTACATCGACCGCTTTCACTTTAATCTCACCAGGATTGGCCGAGGCCGTCAGGATTTCGCCTTCGTGACCGATCATGTACAACTTGATGTTGGGGTTGATAATCATGGCCGCATGAAAGAGGTTCTCCAGTTCTTCGCTGGGTAACTGGTTGGTCGCCGGGTCAATCGCCAGTTCTTTCGCAATGGAAGCTGCTAAATCTGCATTACGCTTCTGGGTCATCTCGGCCAGGTAATCAGCCGAAGAGGTAGACATCATATAAAAATACACCGCACTGACCGATAGCAACAGTACAGCAAATAATAAAGAAAGCTTGAATTGCAGGCTTCCTGAGCGAAGTCTCCGACGAAGTCCACGACGGATACCTCCGGTATGATTACGGTTATGCGAGTTCATCATTGAATTTATAACCTACTCCCCATACGGTAAGGATATAGGTAGGATTGGCAGGATCTTTTTCAATTTTCAGTCGGAGGCGATTGATGTGGGAATTGACGGTATGCTCGTAGCCGCTGTAAGAATATCCCCAAACCTTACTGAGAAGTTCTTCTCGCGTAAAGGTTCTCCCCACTTCCTGGATAAATAGCTTAAGCAGGTCAAATTCTTTGGCGGTAAGCTCAATTACCTGCCCGTGCAACAGCACTTTGTGCTTCAGGGTATCCAATGCCAGTCCTCCCTGCTGAAATATGCCCGAAGTAACTTCTTCCGGCTCCTGATCTAAGGCATAACGGCGAATGCGTGCCTTTACCCGGGCTACCAGTTCCCGCACACTGAAGGGCTTGGTCATG
>JAVKCN010000147.1:0-74344 GCA_040222715.1 Cyclobacteriaceae bacterium
ACACTAGTTTTAGAGCTAGAAACAGAAGGTTGGTAAGACAAACAACATGTTTTTCAAAAAACGAGGAAAACCATTTATCAGCGATCAGTTTGATGATAAATCACAGAAATCAGACTCATCATACATTTTAAACCACAACCCGGGAAGTAACCCCTTATATTGAAAAAGCAGCACTGAATGGGGCCAAAATCAAGTATGTGCTGGAAACCCACTTCCACGCTGATTTTGTATCGGGCCACCTAGATCTGGCCAAAAAAACCGGAGCAAAGATTGTTTACGGACCCACCGCTCAACCAAACTTTGACGCATTGGTAGCCAAGGACGGTGAAGTATTACCATTGGGAAATATTGCTATTAAGGTGCTGCATACTCCCGGACACACGATGGAGTCGACTACCTTTCTTCTGCTAGATGAAGAAGGTAAGGAGAAAGCCGTTTTTACGGGTGATACGCTCTATATCGGTGATGTTGGCCGTCCCGATTTAGCGGTAAAGACGGATCTGAGCCGGGAGGATCTGGCCCGCCATCTCTATCATTCTCTGAGATTCAAAATCATGCCTTTACCCGACGAGGTGATGGTCTATCCGGGGCATGGGGCCGGTTCAGCCTGTGGTAAAAACATGAGCACCGAAACGACCGATACGCTGGGGCACCAGAAGTTATTTAACTATGCCCTCCGCGCCGATATGACCGAGGAAGAGTTTGTGAAGGAGGTAACCTCTGGACTGGTAGAGCCGCCGCAGTACTTCCCGAAAAATGCGGTGATGAACAAAATGGGATACGAAAGCATCGATGAAGTGCTGGACCGCGGAGTATTGCCGCTGGATGTAACTCACTTCCTGGATGTAGTAGAAAGAAATAATGCTTTGATGCTGGATACCCGGCCGAAAGAAGCTTTTGCCCAGGGATTCATTCCTGGTTCCATCTGGATTGGGCTGGATGATAAATTTGCTCCCTGGGTGGGTGCACTCATTACCGATTTACAACAACCTATTGTATTTCTGGCAGATGAAGGTAAAGAAGAAGAAGTGGTTACCCGCTTATCCCGGGTAGGGTACGACCATGCGTTGGGCTACCTGGCAGGAGGGTTTAATACCTGGATTCAGGCGGGTAAGCCGGTGGACAGAATTGATGAGATCGGACCGCATGATTTTACGAATCTGTACGATACTGAAAAGCTGTATGTACTGGACGTGCGCAAACAAAGTGAATATGCATCTCAGCACATCAAAGGCGCTATTAACTTTCCCCTCGATTTTATTAACCGCAATATGTCCATGCTTGATCGTGATACCCAGTATTACCTTCACTGCCAGGGAGGGTATCGTTCTATGATCACCTCATCCATCCTGAAGGCCCGTGGATTTAACCGGATCGTCAACATCCGGGGTGGTTTTAACGAAATAAAAAAATCCTGTATTAAAGTGACTCAATACCGTGAGCCCGAAACAATGCTATAACAAACAGTGCTAATATATTGCAAAGCCTTGGTTTAGTCTAAATCAGGGTTTTGTCTTATGTAACATAAGTTACACCGGATGGCCGCCGGAAACCGTTAATTTAACCATAAACAAATCAATACAAAAGATGGACGCTATACAAAACCCTCCTGCATATATGCCCAGAATAGGTGACAAAGCACCGGACTTTGAGGCTGTTACTACCAAAGGAAAAATTAAGTTTTCCGATTTTGCCCCGGAAAAATGGGTGATTCTCTTTTCTCATCCGGCAGACTTTACTCCGGTATGTACTACCGAGATGAGCGGGTTTGCCCAGCGTAAAGCAGAATTTGATGCTTTAAATACCGAGTTGATCGGACTGAGCATTGACAGTGTGCATGCCCACCTGGGTTGGGTGAATAACGTAAGGCAGAATACGGGAGTGTATTTTGACTTTCCCATTATTGCCGACCTGGATATGAAAGTATCTCGGCTGTACGGGATGCTGCAACCTAATGAGAGCGAAACCGCTGCTGTGCGGGCCGTATTTTTCATTGATCCGAAGAAAAAGATCCGGCTGATTATGTATTATCCCCTTAATGTGGGGCGAAATATGGATGAGATCTTAAGAGCACTTAAAGCATTACAGACCTCGGATGCCCATGCAGTAGCCATGCCACTAGATTGGAAACCCGGCGATAAGGTGATCGTACCTCCGCCTAAGACGTTGGAAGAAATGGATGCCCGAATTGCAGATGAGTCCGTGGAGAAAGTAGACTTTTACCTGGCTAAAAAAGCACTTCAGGTCTAAGGTCGATATATGAATTTGATGATCTGTAAATTAAAATAATTAGCCATGTTTAATTTGTTTAGAATAAAAGCGGATACGTATCAGAATATTAAAGCGGATGAATTTCGGAAATTACAAGCCCGAAAGGATGCTGTAATCCTGGACGTCCGTACGGCGCAAGAACATGCCAGTGGAGCAATTCCCAAAAGTGTTCATATTGACTTTCTAAACCCTGGTTTTGAGTCAGAACTTGAGCGGTTGGATAAATCCAAGACGTACCTGGTTTACTGCCGAAGTGGCAACAGAAGTGCCAAGGCATGTACTATTATGGGTGATATGGGGTTTACTCATTTATATAATCTATCAGGCGGTATAGGAGCCTGGAAGTCTTAGAAGCAGCCAGATGAATAGCCCGGAGGCACAACGCATGCTATCACCAGGATAATAAAAGTATACTACTTAAGTAGTTGCTTTCGCAAATAGCAGAGCGAAAGCTGTTCTGCTCAACAATATTGAAATTTTAGTATTTATTTAGTTACGAATTAAAAGACAATAATTACGATGGAAGTAAAACAATTTTATGATAAAGCATTAGCTCACGGTTCTTATGCCATTGTCAGTGAAGGTAAGGTTGCTCTGGTAGATCCAGGCCGCGACCCGCAACCCTACATCGATTTTGCTGAGGACCACCAGGGTACTATTGTCGCAGTTTTTGAAACCCATCCGCACGCTGATTTTATCAGTAGCCATCTGGAGTTTCATAAGAAATATGGAGCTACTATCTACATTAACTCAGAAGTAGGAGTATCCTACCCGCACCAGGTCATGAATGATGGCGATGAGGTGAAGATCGGCAAAGTAACCATGAAAGCCTTGTTCACACCGGGGCATTCTCCCGACCACAACTCTTATCTTTTGCTGGACGAGTCCGGTGTGCCGCACTCAGTTTATACGGGGGATTCTTTGTTTGTAGGAGATGTGGGCCGGCCTGACTTACGAGAGGGAGCCGGACATGTTCATGCAAAACGCAAGGAGCTGGCACATCAGATGTACCATACTATTCATGGCCTTTTCAATAAAATGGACGATAGCGTGGTGGTATACCCGGCGCATGGTGCCGGATCACTCTGTGGCAAAAATATGGGACCGGAAACCTACAGCACCATTGGCAAAGAAAAGCAGCAGAACTGGGCATTTCAGACAACCGACGAAGCGCAATTTGTGGATACCTTGCTGGCCGATCAACCTTTCATTCCTCAATACTTTCCGTATGATGTGGAAGTAAACCGTGACGGTGCCGCATCCTTTGAAGAAAGTATTAAGAAGATTCCAACAGTAACTGATGATGCCATTCGGGAAAGCTTACCTGTGGTGGATGTGCGCGCTCAGGAGGTATTTAAAAGCGGACACCTTAAAGGGGCACTGAATATTCAGGAAGGAGAGAAGTTTGAAACCTGGTTGGGTGCATTGATTGCTCCGGAGCAGGCATTCTATCTGGTAGTGGAAGACGAAGCTCAGCGAGATCGTATCCTTCGTCGGGTAGCCAAGATCGGCTACGAAACGTATGTGCAAGGCACCGTAGTAGCTACAGGGAAGTTGCATAAAACCAGCGCTCAACTGGATATAGATCATTTCAGAAAGCACCCGGAAGCATATACCGTTGTAGACGTACGGAATGCTTCCGAAGCCAAAGGAAACCTGCTTTTTGATGAGGCAGTCAATATTCCGCTGGCCGAGTTGCCAAATAGATCATCTGAAGCGGGCACGGATAAACCCGTAGTGGTGCATTGTGCCGGAGGATACCGCTCAGCGGCTGGTTCCAGCATTCTGGAAGGGGCGCTGTCCGGAACTAAAGTGTATGATCTGGGAGAAGCGGTAAAACAATTTCAAGACTAGATCTTATAATGAAAAAGCAAGGAAAATTTACGGAACTCATTCGGTCCACTACTCCCGTTTTGATTGATTTCTCTGCTGAGTGGTGCGGGCCCTGTAAGGCCATGGCCCCAGTCCTGGCGGAAGTGAAAGCCCAGATAGGGACAGATGTGAAGATCGTCAAGATTGATGTGGACCGGAATCCGCAATTAGCCAGACAGTATAAGGTGCAGGGCGTGCCTACCCTGATGCTGTTTCAGCGAGGGCAACTTAAATGGCGGCAGTCAGGCATGATTCCGGCCCATCAGTTACTGCATGTGTTACAAGCTCAGATAAGTTCGTAAGGTCCTGAGTTTGACTTGCGGGAAATAAGGCAAAGGATTTATGAAAAATACTCCAGGCATGACGTAGGTCATTGACTTGAGGCTGGATATTACTGTATTTGATTCTTTTTCTAACAACCTAAAACTATGAAAGCAAGTAAGCATAAAATCCTCATCATCGGTGGAGGTACGGCCGGTATTACCGTGGCAGCTCAACTTTTGCGAAAGGATAAATCGCTGGACATCGGAATCATAGAGCCCTCTGAAAAACACTACTACCAGCCGGCCTGGACATTGGTAGGGGCAGGCACCTACGACCTGGAGGACACCATTCGCCAGGAAAAGAAGTGCATCCCAGCGGGGGCCACTTGGATTAAAGAACACGCCCAGCAGATAGATCCTGATCAGCAGGTTGTTTTGACCCGCGAGGGACGTAGTTACGCCTATCAGTATCTGGTGGTAGCTCCCGGCATCCAACTGGATTGGGATGCTATTCCCGGATTAAAAGAAGGAATCGGGAAGAATGGGTTGACTTCTAACTACGATAAACAGTATGTGGAATATACCTGGGAGTTGCTTCAGAAATTCCGGGGAGGAAACGCGCTCTTTACCCAGCCGACCACACCTATTAAATGCGGTGGGGCACCTCAGAAAATTATGTATCTGGCTGAGGACTACTTCCGCAAGCATAAAGTACGAGATAAAACCAATATTATTTTTGCTACTCCAGGTACGGTAATCTTTGGAGTAGCATCATTTGCTCGGACATTGAATGAGATCCTGAAAGAGCGGGATATTCATGCCCGTTTTTTTCATCGATTGGTGGAAATTCGGCCTGAAAAGAAAGAAGCCGTTTACGAACTTACCAAAGAGGAATTACTTCCGGTGACGTTGAGTCAGGAAGATCAGCAGTTTCAAATTCGTACGGAAGGAAACTCCAAATTGGTCATTCCCTATGAGATCATGCACCTGGCTCCCCCTCAGAGTGCGCCGGATTTCATTAAGCAAAGCCCTCTGGCGGTTCCTGACAGCCCTTATGGCTGGGTAGATGTGAACAAGTATACGCTACAGCATAACAGATACCCAAATGTGTTTTCGTTGGGAGATGTAGCCAGTACCCCGAATGCTAAAACCGGGGCGGCCATACGTAAGCAAGCACCCGTCGTGGTTAATAACCTGCTCTCAATGATGCAGCAGCAGAAAAATCTACTGATTAATCCTCAGTACAATGGGTACGGTTCCTGCCCAATCGTCACGCGTTACGGGCGCATGATGCTGGCCGAGTTTGACTATGATAATCATGCCACTCCCTCTTTCCCTTTTGATACTGCCAAAGAGCGCTGGAGTATGTGGCTGCTTAAGAAATACTTTCTACCCTGGTTCTACTGGAATCGTATGTTGAAGGGAAAGGGATAACCAGTGCGATAGCACTGAGCTATTCAGACTTAGGATAAAGGCTCATGGTCCAGACGGGCAGTTTTGAATGATTAACCAGATCTTCGGCAATACTGCCTTCCAATAGATGCAGTAGTCCCCGCCTTCCATGAGTGGCTAAAGCAATCAGGTCCGCTTGCTTTTCTTTAGCAAAGTGAATAATTCCTTCTTCTTCTCCAATGTCGTTAAAGGTGTTGATAGTGTAGTTTTCCAGTTGGTGAGCCTTGGCTAATGCTTGTAGTTGCTGCTTCACTCCCGGATCAGCCAGAAAGTTATTCACCATATTGATTTTCACCAGATGCAATTGAGCATCATACGACCCTTGTAGTTGACTGAGTGTTTTCAGCACCAGGTCCTCTTCGTCTCGCAAGGCCGTGGCGTATACGATATTGCTGATTGCTGTCAGGTTGGTTTCTTCTTTAATGACCAGCACCGGGCAGGGAGCGAAACGAACCATTCGCTCAGCATTGGAGCCAATGAGCACTTCGTCAATACCACTTGCACCTTTAGACCCCATTACCACCAGGTCTACCTGTGTTTCCAGCAGGGCCTGGGTGATGCTGCGGTACGGATTTCCGATTCGCACTGCATACGTAGCCGGGAGGTTCGTAAGCTTCTTTTGATCGATAAGATGCCGAAGATGATCACCTATCTCCTCCTTGGCTTTTGCAATGTACCCCGGGGGTAATGCGGCTAATTTGGTAGTAGGTAGTGAAAATTCTAAAACATGAACCAGATGAATGGAAGCATCAAGGCGACGGGCCAGATGAGCGGCCGCCTCCAACGCATACGCTGCGTGAGGGGAAAAATCGGTGGGAACCAGAATCGTTTTCATGGCTTATGAAATAAATATTTTTTTGGGAAATGCTTCATAACCAACAACCCTTTGCACGCTTTCAGCGGTCACGGTGCCATCAGTTAGCAAAGTCATCTCACAGGGAGAAGGCTGGTCGTTGAACAGTATATCCTCTATACCTTTGAGGGACAACAGTTTGCTTTTGATGACTTCAAAATTGAGCAGATTATCTATCGTGATCGTGTAGACCTTCTCATATTTTCCGGGAATGTCAGGATATATTGCCATAGCTTATAATTTTTCGTGCAATGTCAGCAGAGGTATTGAGGTATGGGTAGTTAAGTATCTGGTCACACTTTTATGAAATACATTTTCCAATGCAAAATGATAACGCGGTACCATAACCAGCAGATCTACGGTATGATTTTGAAGGTAATAAGAGATTCCTTGGGTAGCATTTTTTTCCTCCGGAAAGTCATACGTATGAGGAATATCCTGTAAAATCTGATCCAGGTGTAAGGCTTCTTCAGCCTTGGCGATCCCGATACGAGCCGGCTTTGGATGTACGTGGATAATATGCACATTAGCCTGCCACAACTGTAATAATTTTCGCAGGAAACTCAGGGAGTCCGAAATATCTTCAATGGCTTCCAGGTCGGTAGCGAAGGCAACCTGCCGGGGATGGAATGTATCTGTTGAGCGAGGTACTGCCAATACCGGACAGCTTACATGCTTCATAATATGGAAGGGAGCACTACCCAGCCAGTTAACCGACTCATTGGCCCCTCGTATTCCCATGACTACCAGGTCAATAGATTCTTTATCAATAATCTGTAGTATACCTTCACCCGGAAGAGTCATTTTGGTGACAATCCGGTGGGAAATACTATGGATTTCTGGCATAGTGGCCACAAGTTGCCGGAGCTTATTTTGTTCATGCTTTTCTACTTTATCCAGCATGGCTGAGTTTATAAAAAACGTAGCATCGCCTCCAATTGGCATATGAAAGGCATGGTAAATAAGTAGCTCAGGGTGTGACTGGCCTTTACCTGATCGGTCTTCCATCAACTTTGCCAGTGTGATGGCATACTGTAGCGCCTTCAGCGAATCGGGTGAGAAATCAACGGGAACTAAAATTTTCATGACATATCTGATTTTACTTCTTAAAAAACATCAAAATGGAGGAGGTAATCAATGACTTAGGTCATACGCATATATGACCTGTATTAGATGTAGGTTCGTTTTTAGGATGGAAAAGGAAGGAGGAGAATGGTCAGGAATACTACTCCCTATCGTTTGGTAAAAATGACCAAGATCATCTTAAGCACAAACCTATATCATCGTGATACGCTCAGGAGGCGGTATCTTTACGATATCAGAACGCCTTGCCTGTAAGGGATGGCTTCCGAATTTACAGAAGTTTAAACGATAAAATTATGAAAAAGAATATGGGTGCTGCGGATCGGATGATCAGAGTAATCATCGCCGCCATTATTGGAGTACTGTATTTTACCAATGTTATCCCTGGTACGTTAGGTATTGTGTTACTGGTATTCGCCGGAGTTTTTCTGCTGACCAGCCTGGTGGGATTTTGTCCCTTATATGCTCCTTTCGGAATTCGTACCTGTGCCACGCATAAAGCAACATAAATTAAGAAGCAGGATTTTTAAAACAAATAGCCTTTAGGTTTCAGCAATACATTAGCTCCTGCCACTATCTCAGTACCAGTCATTTCATGTTACGGGAGCAGCGGAAGTTCAGGGGCAGTAAGCTCTCCGTCAATAATGTGTAAATCCGTACGACACATCCTGCAGACCAATACCTGATCTGCATTAGGCGGGGAAATCGCTACCTGCTTGTGACCAAGAGGTTCTCTCCCTTTCTCCAGCACCATCGCGTGCCTGTATAAGGGAAGTTTCTCCGTAGTTAGATGAGTTTTGTTTAACGATGCCCATTACTATTTAGAAGACTTGACACATTCTCGGTCATTCGTCTGGGAGTCGCTAATTGCGCATTGCAATTTTTCCATTAGTTGCTGCCAGAGAGGGTAAATCCGCCTACGGCTTTTTATATGAAGTTGGTAGAAAGTAGTATCCTGAAGTAGCAAGAAAGCCCCCTGCATCATAACCGAAATCCCAAAGCCATTCCATAGGTCGGCGTAGTTAATATTCAGGACCTGCCCATGCTGGTAGAGTGCCATACCTGTAGCTACGAACGCATGGTCAAGCCCGATATTAAATAGGATCATCTTCTCAGCATGCCGCTGGTGATCCATCTGCTGCAAAAGAGACTGGGGACGTCTAAATACATTGTTATGGTGGTAATAGATAAAAGCAGCAACACCCACATTCACCAGACCCCAACTAATATTCATGGCGTGGAAATAAAAATAGGACGCTTCTGTACTGAAAATTAAAACACCACTGCCAGCCATATTTGTACCAGCCCAGATAGCCAGTACTTTGGCATGCATTGTTTTCAAATGCTTCATTCTGCTGTCGAAGGTCACGGATATGGATTGTTGTTGCGAGGGAGAGTAGGAGAGGGTAAGACCCACTGCGAACATACAGAACCAGATGTAAGGGGGCATTGATGGTATCTGTAACATAGAGAACATCACTTTTTAGCCAACTAAAATACAACAGAATTCCAATTAGTTAGCTCGCAGGAATCATAAAAGAAGATGATTTAAATCATTGAAACCAAGAAGCACAAGCGAGATATTTACACTGTACTGAGTTTTTGCTCAGTAAGTCAGTTATTAAGTCTAAAGAAGGTAAAACAGTAATTGTCAAACAATGAAAACTGAAAAAGTATTAATTCTCACTGATTTTAGTGATGGTGTTTCCCATTTGTTGCCCTATGGTTTGGCATTGGCCGAGCAACTGCAAGCTCAGATTTGGATACAGCATGTATATTATATCCCGCCCCTCGTAGCAGGCGATGTATATATTCCAGCTGATTTTCTAAAACAGTATGAAGAAAATATTCAACATGAGTTTAAGCGGCTCAAAAAGAAAATTCCTGCTCTGCAAGCTGAAGCGACTCGGTTTGTATTAAGCTATGGAGATCTGGTTACTGAGATGAATAACCTTATCGAACAAGAGCAGATCAATTTGGTAATAGTGGGTAACCACGGCGGAGGGTTTCTAACCAATGTTCTGGGTAGTAATACTATAAAAGTGATTCAACATGCCAGTTGCCCGGTACTTTCTGTCCCCAATGAAGCAGTCTTTCAACCATTTCAACGAATTGCTCTGGCGATTGATCTTAAAGAAACTGACTCGCGATTGCTTGGTCTTATGGTAAGTTTTGCTCAGGCGTTTGGCGGGCGAGTTGATATTGTGCACGTTAGTAAGGCGCCGGTGCCAGTGGATGTACAAAAGTTACTACATGATCTGGATATGACATTAGAAGGGGTGAAGCATGAACTTTTTCATATTCATGCTTCGGATGTGGAACAGGGAATTGAGCAACACCTGGAGGGGAACAATAACGACCTATTGGTACTCTTCCCAAGAACTCACTCCTTCTTTGACCGGCTTTTTCAGAAAAGCATCAGCCGGCAGGTAGCCTATCAGAAAAAGATTCCCCTGTTGAGCATCCATCCCCAGCAAAAATAAGTAGACTTTAACCGCAAGGGGTGACATAAAGAGGAATTCGCGTTTTTATCAATTAATCTGGGATACTTGGTATCATGTCGTTTTCAGTGAATGAGCTTATTCGTCTGTTTCTGGACGAAAAGTCAATTATCGATTTCCGGTCAGATGAGGTTTGGATTCAGCATACGTTGTTGTATAAAAAGAATGAAATTATTTTCAGCGAAGGAGAAAAAGCCGATGCCGTCTTTTTAGTCTGTAAAGGTAAGGTTGTATTGGTTAAAAGGAAGGAAGGTCATTCGACAAGTATTCAGAAAAATCACTCGTATGGAGTTATAGACCATCTTACGTCGGGAGAGATGCTAGGATTGCCTGCTGCTTTATCAGACAATACCCACAGTACTTCCGCCATTGCCCAAAGCAAGGTGCACGCCTTGAAGGTCAAAAGAGAAGATTTACTCTTTTTTCTGGCTGATCATCCTGATTTTCATATCTCTGTTGCCCGAAAGTTAAGCAGAAAAATACTGCATTATGAGCGCGTTCTATTCAAAGACATTTAATTTTTGCTAACTTTCACAGAGTATATATGTAACCGATGGAACGACTTGCTTCTCATAAAAAGCTGTTAAAAGCACTTTTTCAGTCAGCTGCCGAAGGTATTCTGGTGGTAGATGCATCGGGAAGTATTGTACTGGCGAACCCTCGGTGTCTGCATATGTTTGGGTACCCGGAAGAGGAACTTATCGGCAAGCCGCTGGAAGTATTGGTAGCATCTGAGTTGGCAGATACGCACGCAAAGTTCCGAGAAGGGTTCTTCAAAAACCCTACCATCCGGCCAATGGGTATTGGCCGTAAACTATACGGACGTACGTCAGCCAATCAGGTGTTTCCGGTGGAAGTAAGCCTGAGCCATATGGAAGTAGATGGAGAAAGATACGCGATTGGTTTTATTGTAGATATTACCAAACAAAAACAGGCTACTGATGAAAATATTTTATTATCTCAAATATTCCATGAGTCACTCAATGATATCTATATTATCGATGCAGCAAGCTTCAACTTTGTAAAAGCCAACACCGGAGCGCTCAACAATATTGGATACTCCCTGGAAGAATTGCAGCAGTTGTCAGCCTGGGACCTGGAATCTGACCAGAATCGAGACTCCTTTTTACAACGGGTAGCTCCATTGTTGGCGAGCGAAAAAAAGAAAATCATTTTTGAGTCAAGTTTTATCCGTAAATGCCAGTCTACCTTTCCGGTAGAGATTCACCTACAACTGTTTGAACACAATGATCAGCCGGTTTTTATGGAAAGCGTACTGGACGTTACCGAACGCAAGCAGGCTGAAGCAGCATTGAGAAAAGAAAAAGAAACTGCGCAGCGCTATCTGGATACCGCAGCTTCAATTTTTGTAGTACTGGATCGCCAGGAAAATGTTGTATTGATAAACCGGAAAGGGGGCCAGGTATTAGGCTATACCGAAGCAGAGATCATTGGAAAAAACTGGTTTGATCATTTTCTGCCAGCGCACGAAAGAGAAACGGTGCGAGAAGTTTATCATACCATGATGCAGGGAAAAATCAAGGCAGTAGAGTATTTCGAGAACGCTATTTTGACCAAAGATCAGGAAGAGTGTCTGATCGAGTGGCACAACGCAATTATCTATGATGAACACGGTAGCCCTTCTGCAGTGCTAAGCTCAGGGGTAGACATCACAGAGAAGCGAAAAGCCGAAAAAGCAATGACGCAAGCTCTCATCGAAGGCCAGGAGCTGGAACGTAAGCGGATTGCCAAAGAACTGCACGATGGATTAGGGCAGTCCCTCACCGCTATCCGCCTGCACTTAAATGCCCTGGAATCAGACGTGACTCAATTTACCCGGAAGAATCAGGATGCTTTTGAAAAACTCAAGGTGATTTTGCAAACTACTACCCAGGAAGTAAAATCTATCTCCCGGGACCTGATGCCCAATATCCTTCAGGATTATGGTCTGGTGAAGGCCCTGGAGTTTCTGTGTCAGACAATCAATGATACCCATACGGTGCAGGTGCAATTACAGGTATATCGTATGGATCGGGAGTTAGGGCAGGCCATCACGGTTGGGCTTTACCGGGTAGCGCAGGAACTGATCAATAATGCCTTGAAGCATGCGCAGGCAACCCGGATTGATATCCAACTCGTAGGGCACGATACCAGTGTGGTACTGACGGTAGAGGATGATGGAATAGGTTTTGATTTCAAAGAAAAGCCTGTGGCCAATCATAGTTTTGGCCTTCGGAATATAGAAACCCGGGTAAAGTCCCTTTCGGGCACATTTGATGTAGAGACCCGCCCCGGAGAGGGAACGCTGGTTATCGTAGAAATTCCTCTAAAACCTACCTCCTATGCAGCTCATTGATATCCTGATTGTAGATGACCATCAGATGATCCGGGATGGTATTAAAGCTTCTCTTTCCGATGAGCCGGGTATCCGCGTTGTGGCGGAAGCCGCAACCAGTATAGAGGCTATCCAAAAGCTCAGCCAATCTCCGGTATCGGTAGTAGTAATGGATATCAGTCTGGGGGAGAAAGAAGATGGTATTCAAACAACTCGCCAGATTGTCCAGCAGTATCCGAAGGTCCATGTACTGGCTTTATCCATGCACGACGAAGAAGCGCATATTACGAACATGCTACAGGCCGGTGCTATCGGGTATTTATTAAAAGATACCGGTATGGATGAACTGGTAGAAGCAATTAAGACGGTGGCCAGTGGTGAGAGTTACTTTTGCAAGAAAGTGTCCAGCACCATGATGCACCGGTTTATGAAGCATAAGAAGACCACCAGCCAGTTACATGGCATTCATCCTGACCAGCTTACCAAACGGGAGCGGGAAATTCTGAAACTGATTGCTGAGGAATACACCAACCCTGAAATTGCCGAAAAACTATACATCAGCCCCCGTACGGTAGATACCCACCGCCGCAACCTCATTCTCAAGCTTAATGTGAAAAATACTGCCGGACTCGTCCGCTACGCCATCAAACATGAGCTGATCAACCTTTAAGGCTACCTTTGCTCATAACGCTAATTTGCTGCATCTACGCAATTCTCGTAGTTTTCTAGGCCTTTTTCGTAATTGTGTAATTACGCTTTTTACGTCTATTTTGAGAGACGAGGGAAGTGTACCTTTAATCTATTATTGTACTACTTCACCAAATCACAACGACGATGACCCCTGTTATGTCAACTATCCCTCTTTGGTCTATAGAATCTTCAGATGATCATACGGCCTCCTCCGGGCTAAACCATCTCCAGCACGATTATGAAGTGGTACATTACCGCAAGGGACAAATCCTGTTTCAGGAAGGGAATACTCCCTGGGGACTATACTATATACAATCCGGTAAAGTGAAGCTCTATAAATATGGCAGTGATGGAAAAGAACAGATTATCCGCATTGCGGGTAACCAGGAGTTTCTGGGGTATACCGCGCTCATCAACGACATGAAGTACCATGTTAGTGCCGCCGTAATAGAAGATGCTGACTTGGCCTTCATTCCACGTCAGGACTTCCAGGATACTTTTGGAAATGATAGCCAGGTGGCCCAGCATTTCACCCATTTGCTGTGCCAGGATCTGGTAAAAACCGAACAACGTCTCGTGGATCAGGCTTACCGGCCCGTACGGGGACGTCTGGCAGAGGCGCTGCTATCACTGGATACCTTATATGAGGCAAAAGGCAGCGACGAAGAAAGTTTCATTAAGCTCAGCCGTCACGACCTGGCCAGCTTAGTTGGTACTGCCAAGGAAACGGTCATCCGTCTGCTGTCAGAGTTTAAGTCCGAGCACCTGATTACTACTGAGGGGCAACTAATCTCGGTACTGAATCCTCAGGGACTATTGCGTATTAGTCAGATGTATGATTAAGCACTGAAAGTACGTAGCAACTACTCTCCAGATAATGCTCAGGATCTCCTAACCACCTACGATCATGAACCACATTCAAAATATACTGGTAGCAGTACCTGCTTCAATCGCCTATCAACAGGTGGTACACTATGCTATTCAGATGGCGCAGGACTTGCAGGCCAAATTGACTATTGCGCTGATCTATACCAGTAACCTGGAGCTTAGAGGAGAAGAGCCGAAAGACCGTTTGACCCTGGCCCGTCAGAAGGCGTATGTGCAAAAAAGCTTTGAAGAACTTAGAAGCCATCATCTGGCCGATGCCTCACTGGAATACCGTATGGTTTCAATTGACGGTCCTCTTTGTGATGCAATTCTGGCCACGGCTTCGGTATATCATCCTGATTTAATCGTGACGGCGGCAGAGCCGCATGTACCATTGCAGCTATTGGAGCAATTTATTCCATATCCATTATTGCTGGTGCCATTAGGAGTGACGTACCATCCTGTAAAGCATATAGGAGTGGCCTATGATGCTACTGCCCGGCCCCGCCACGAGCCCATTCACTTCGTGAGCCAATTAGCCCAGGCTTATGGTGCTGATGTGGAAATGGTTAATTTTGAAGAGGAGGAAACACCCTTATATACCAATCGGGCTAAGGTAGAGCTGGACTTTATGCTTAAAGATGTAGCCCATCGGTTTCATCATGCCTGTAGCGACCGGAATCCGGTAGAAAATATTGATCTCTATACAAAAAAGCACCCGGTAGATTTACTCGTAGTGCTGTCTTTCAAGCAAATGCCTGGTCAATTAGCAGCTTCCAAACTGTCTACGGAAAAAATCAGTGAATATGCAACCATCCCGGTATTGAAACTAACGTGGTGAGAAGTGACATACGCTATTTCTTTAGCATTTTTTAGTGGACAGGTGACTTAACTATCGTGATTTGCTATCCTGCTTGGTTTGAGTACACCTGTTCCTTTCTCTATATACAACTTACAATAAAAAAATAAGATAAGATTATGGAACGACTTCAGGGAAAAGTAGCAGTGATCACCGGAGGCGCCGGTGGTATTGGTACTGCTACAGCTCATTTGTTTGCTAATGAGGGTGCAAAAGTACTGTTAGTAGACCTGTACGAAAACGATTTGAAAAGAACGGTAGATCAGATAGATCATCCGGCAGTGAGTTACCAGACGGCTGACGTAAGCCGATCCACCGATGTTGAGCAGTATGTGCAAACTGCGGTAGATCGCTATGGCAGTATTGACATCTTTTTTGACAACGCCGGTATTGTCGGAAATGTTCAGCCGCTGACCGAATACTCTGAAGTGGATTTTGACCGGCTGACAGCAGTTAACGTACGAGGAGCCTGGTTGGGTTTGAAGTACGTAATGCCGGTTATGCAGCGGCAGGGTGGGGGCAGTATCATGATCACCTCTTCGGTAGCGGGGATGAAAGGGTTCGCTAATATGGTGGCCTATGTAACCAGTAAGCATGCAGTGGTCGGTATGATGCGGGTAGCCGCTCTGGAAGGAGCTCCCCACAGCATTCGGGTCAATGCGATTAATCCGGGGGCGGTAGATAATAGTATGATGCGCTCGTTGGAGCAGGGAATGGATACGGAACACCCCGAACATGCCAAAGAAGGTTTCGAGCAAATAACACCTTTAGGGCGGTACTGCAAAAACGAAGAAGTAGCCCAGTTGGCTTTGTTCCTGGCGGGCGACGAAAGTCAGTATATTACCGGAAGTTTACATCCCATTGATGGTGGACTCACGGTTTAAATCTTATAGATAAAGGTGATTTGATTATGTCCGCTCAAATCGTCCGCTTTGTCGCTCAATGCGTATACGATAGATCACCTCCGGGCTTTGGCGCACCTGGGCTACATCTTCCGCTTTCAGATCAAGAACTGACTGACTATAGCGGCTGCTGGTGAGCGGATACAATCGATTCTTCAGGTGTTGAAGCCCCGCTTCGGCTTCCGTACCCCGTAGCTCTTCAAATTTGCCCCAGACAATGACACTCCGCCAGTTGGCCAGGTTATCAATCTGCTCTATCTGCACACATACATTAGGGTGTTTCCGCATCAGCGCGATTTTCATGCCTTCGTGGGTGTGGCTATAGAGATAAGGAGCATCGTAAGCATAGACAATGGGTACGACATACAGTTGGTCATTTCCACCGCATCCCAGGTGACCAATGACTTCACTGGTCAGTAAGGTGGTGATCTGATAATCAGTTAATGATCCGGTCATAATACTATACAGTAGGGTTGGTGAAACATCAGTCAGGTATCGCTGCTAAGTGCTCATGAATATCTAAAACAGTGTGTAAAGGTTGAGTAATATGCAATCGCCACCGCCTCAGGGCAATGATATTAATCATCTCACCGGATAATTTCCATCATACCAAAAGATACATACATACGCTAGCTTATTTGGAAAAACAACCCATGTCATGAAAGCAATTGAAAGAATTCTCGTTCCCACTGATTTTTCGCCTACGGCGAATGATGCGTTACTCTACGCCCTGGATCTCGCTCAAGTCGTAGGTGCCAAAGTATATATCTTCCATGCCGCCCGGATTCCCAGTGCATCGATCGCCACTTCTGCCTATCCCATTGGGTATTACGAAGCTTTGAATATGGATGAACTCCGGCAGGAAGCTGAAAAAAAGATGGAAAACCTTCGTCATAATTTCCTGTATGACCCTAAGGTAACTTACGAGTGTATTACGGAAGTAGGCCCGGCGGCAGATCTTATTGGACAAATGGCGCAGGAAAAGAAGATAGACCTGCTGGTAATGGGAGCTCGCCACGCGGAAGGTGCTGAAACCTGGTTTGGTAGCATTACTACCAGTATGGTGAAGAACAGTAACTGTTCAGTACTGGTAGTACCTCAGGGGGTACGGTTTGTTCGCCCTCAGAAGCTAGTGTTTGCTACTACTTTAGATAAGCTTACTCCACTGGCCGGACTGGATGTACTCAGGGTTTTTGCGAAAACCTTTGGAGCAGCCGTAGATGTTCTGCATATCCATGCCTACGGGAAGGATTATACCCCAGAGCAAAACAAGTTTCGGGAAGCCCTGGATCAATATCTGACAGAAATATCGCACCGTTTCACTTTTGTTGCTAGCAAAGATGTGAGTAAAGGGATTCAGCATTACTTTGAAAGCCATGACGCGGATATGCTGGTCATGCTACCTCAGCCCCATAGCATGCTGGATGAATTGCTGCATACCAGCAAAACAAGGTACATGGTCTTCCGTACCCAAAAGCCCTTACTGGCAGTGAAGGCGTAATAAAGTGATGATAGACGCTGCCAAAGCCGCCCAGTTTCCTGAAAACATAAATCTGACTTACGTGAGATAGCCCTGCTCCTGCTAGAAAACGCTGGAGATAGCCTTATAATTGCTCGAATTTGAGGCTATCTCCTTTGGATGAGGCATAGTGTATCACCTGAAATAGCCTTACCTCCTGGGATAAAGTACATGAAACATCCCTTATATGGTATGATCTCCCGGGAGATAGCTTGGTATTGTCTGTAATTTGCAGTCATATCCGGGGAAAAAGATTAGCCAACAGGCGGTATTGCTTCTTCCGGCTGGGGATGATGGGCGGGATAATAGATGATATCCTTCAGTAGAAACTCCGCATAGGTATAATCTCCTTCCGAAAGTTTCCAGGTTGCTTTAATGACTGTCGGAATACGTACCCCGTGCCATAGCTGATACTGGGATAGTTCTCCTACCCAGGATTCCATGCAGTTATGACTCATGTAACGCTCCGTTTCCAGGCGGGTAATCTCGCCCTGCTCATTAAAATACACCAGATAGTATACCGATAGGCCATGATAATCAAAGCTTAATTTAGCTGAGTGAGTAGTATGGGGAGACCAACGCAGGTAGCGGCTGGGTAGTAAGTTAGTAGGAAACCATGCACTTTCGCCCAGCCAGCGTAACAACTCCCCCTGATTGATATGCTCGCCCTGGGTATCGACTACTTTCAGCAAGTCAAAAAGCCGTACCAGTAGCTGCCCGCGGTGTGTTATGTATTGATCATAAGCAGTAAAAAGGCGAGTTTGACCTCTCCAAATAAAACCCGGTGGGTCAGTAGTAAAATATTCTTCCCCGGCAATGGGCGTCCATGCCTGCTGAGGTCCGGTTTTAAACCTCCCCCGATGCTTCAGGTATATCCGGCTTATGTAAGGATACCCATCCGGCAATACATATCGGAAATAGCGTTGTACCGGTTCTGGCAACTCCTCCAACTGTTCGTAGGTAAAGCGGGATGGGATATGTTCGTTGCGCTGGGTAATTAGTCTTTCAATGTCTTGCATATAGTGCCGAGCTTGCTTTCTTCTAATCATCCGGGCTGACCATGCCCCGGTAATCATGCCTGCAGCTACAGAAAACAGGGTTTTAGTATTCATGTCGGTGTGGTTCTTTAACGTCTGTGTTGATGAACAGAAAGTACTGATTGTAATGAGTCATACTCACTCAGTATACAAAAGGAGAGACCATGTAAAAGAAGGCCGGAAGCAAATGCATTACGTTGCGCTTCCGGCTTTACTCTAACTATCTACCTTCGAAACTAACTGAAAAAGGACAGACAATATGCTACCGTAGTAGTGGTGCGGTTTTAGGCTCATTGATCAGCAGTATCATATCAAAGTCTTCGGATAGGTGCCGGTGGTAATCTGAAGGGTGGTGGTATAGTTTGCGGGCCAGCCACTGCATTTCTTCAGGAAGTAGCTCGTACTGCCGTAAGTCGATCAGATAAGCACTGTTTCCTGCTTCATTATCCTGAGATATATTCGGGAAGTGTTGTTCTAAAGACAGAGGTACCGGCTCTTCCTCAAACCGATACATGCCTACTCCCACTGCCAGGTAGTCATCCTCATAGCGCTCACTCAGATACTCTCCCAGTGATCCGGGAGTGCTACGGCTCATCTCTTCGTTAGGTACCCAGGCTACCAGTTGCAGGCCGTTGCTGCTGCTGTCCATCCAGTCGAAGGCAGGGCTGAACTGCCGGGTAATACCCCGGTAATAATTCTTCAGATTTGATAAGTTCGTCAGGTAACGATTGACAACCGTTAAAGATTGTTCAACGGCTGCCCGTTGCTTTTTGCTGAGATCCGGTAAGTTATCGCGCACAGAACACAATGTCAGCAGCAAATACTCCTGATACGAGGGGGAGTCATAGTAGTACAGCCCCCAGGTTTGTTGCAGAGCCAGTAGCGTACGTACTTCTCCTACCAGAGTTGCTACCTCTTTTTGCCAGATTGTATCCGAATGCTGGGCCGCTACCTGAGCAAGCGTTTCCAAACTGCCGGATATGTCCTCCCGTTCGTAGCCCATTAGCGCAACTTCCGGGTGTCGGTTACTCCATTCCAGCACGCGAATCACCTCCATGGGGTAGTCATCGTCCAATACAGCAAACCCTTTATCCAGATATTCCTTGATCTGTTCGGCCCGGTTGGAGTCAAGCTGGAACGCCACCACCGGATAGTCCATTCCCGCCAGTAAAAACTGGGTGATTCGGAGCCGGGAAGTAAAGCTGGTCAGGGTATCATGCCCAATACTGATGGCTTGTTTGTACCGTACAAACTTTTTTAGGGAATCTAGACCGGCCGGAGTGTAGGTGTGCATCGGGGTGGCGTACTTCATCAACCACTGCCGGGCTGTTCCATCCGTCAGCAAGGTGTCGCTCATTAGCTGATCCAGGGTATGTTTGTACAACAATGTAGTATATACCGTGCCGGTGCTTACCAGCCAGCAGGGAGCCGGCACCCGGTTCACCGCATGCATCACTGGTTCTATCCAGTAAAAACCATTGATCACAAAAGCAAACTGAGAATCACTCAGGCCCAGTGAGTCCAAAGGAACATCTATCCGGTACGTAGCACTATCGGTAGCCGTCATAGGGTAAGTATCCATTTGCCAGGCATTGAATTCGCCCACCAGTGCTACATCGTGGATAGTCAGAGCAGACAAAGGAACTACATTGCCATCGTCTTGCTGTACTGCATACGCATGATTGCGGGGAGTGAATTCAAAGACAATAGTATTGCCCTGGGTAAAATACCCGGTTACCGGTAGTTGTTGAGCCAGCGTATACAGGGGTAGAGCCAGAAAAAGGATAATGCTAAGTACTTTCATGGGTTGATGATTAACAATATAAAAGTTCATAATGCCAGGCTTGCCAGCGAAACTATTGTAAGATCGGAAGTACATGATGCAATACCACTGATGTATATCATTGAGTATTCTGACTTATCTCATCTTCTCATCAGAACCTAAATCAGGTCCTGCCATGACCTATATCATTGGCGGACTTCCTTATGAATCTTAGCTTTCGTTTCTAAAATAAAGCTGCCATGAAAGAGAAACTCCGCTATCAGAGTCATATAATTTATCTGGATGAAATCATTCTTCAGATAGCCAAAAAGCTAGACCTGGTGGATGATACTGAATATGTGCTGCAATTAGTAGAAGCAGTATTGCTGGGAATTCGTAAACGACTTCCTTTCCCCAAGGCCCTACAGTTTTTAATGGCGTTGCCGATGCAATTGAGAGCAATTTTCATTGAACAGTGGAGGATTAGCGAGTTTTTACCACATCCATTAGAAAGCTTTTCCGATTTCATAGAGGAAATAGTTCAATTGCGTCCAGATCTGTTTGCCCCTGGCGCAAAAGGTCACATGTTGGCCGAGCAGGCTGTTCTGGCAATTGTGGAAACCATTAGCGATCATACATCGCCGGACAAGTTTCATCAGATGATTCATGTGTTCCCTGAACCTGTTCAGGAACATTTAATTTGTACTAATTAGTAATACAGCATCCTGAAAACCCATCCTACAATGAATATACTGAGCAATCCTTTGAAATTAGCCGAGCTTCAGATTAAATACCTTTACCATACCGAGATGCAATGCCTGATGTATCTGAAAGTATTGGGCCATAAGATGACAAACCCAATATGGAAAGAAACTATAGCAGATTATTCCCTTGTGACTGATCATAAGATTCGAAATCTGGAACAACTCATGACAATGATGCACATAGCGGAAGGCAATAAGAATACAGCGGGTATTAATGGTATTATGAGTGAAGGCTTTGAGCAAATAGAGAAAGAAGAAAATCCATCTATCGTAGATACTATCATTCTGAAAACAGTCATTTTATCATCTCACTATAAACTCGGAAGCTACCGAATGCTACTTTGTTATTTGCAGCCACGGACCTATGAAGCTTATGTGGCTCGCTCAATACTAAACCAGGAACAAAAAAGCTTGCTGACACTCATGAAGCTCATAAAGACATCTCGGGCTGTTACATTTGACAGTCAAACTGATGTAAGTACTTCTTTGCAACATGTCTCTCATATATTTCAACCGAAATAATTACCATAATCATGAAACCCATTAAGCAAATACTAGCACCAACCGATTTCTCAGACCGAGCAACTCGTGCCCTGAGATATGCGATTTCACTGGCACAAACTTTTGAAGCCAAACTGTTTATTTTGCACGCTTATCAGACACCCGATACAGCCATTGGAACTCCGTATCCCATGGCAAATCTGTACGTAGATACCTTAGCTGTTAATAAACAGGTGGTGCAAGAAGTAGAAGAGTCTTTCGAAGAAATTAAGATGAAGCACCTGGTGAATAAAAAAGTCAACTACGAGTTTATTTCCTCCAGCGCGTTTCCTGAAGAGGCCATTGAGGAAGCCATCAAGGAAAAAGAGATTGACCTGGTGGTCATGGGAAATCGGGGTGATAGCGACTGGGAAAAATTGCTGGGCAGCACTACAAGCCACATGATGCGCCGCACCTCTTGCCCGATTTTGGCAATTCCTGAGAATGCAATTTATGCCAAAGTAGATCGCATCCTGTTTGCTACGGATTATAGGCAGGTGGATCAGGCGGCCACGTTCCGGGTATTATTATCATTGGCCACCATGTTTCAGGCGCAAATTGACGTATTACATATTACGCCTTTTGCAGAAAAGCTAAACCATGATCAACTGGCTGCTGGAGAAGCGGTTGAGCGTACCTTCCACGCAGTTCGCCATTTCTACCATCAGCAGGAAAGCGAGGATGTACTGGATGGTATCCAGGCTTATCTGAGCCAACATGACAATATTGGCCTGGTAGCCGTCATGCCTCGAGACCATGACTTGTGGGAGCGACTGACTCATAGCAGTGTTGCCAAAGAGATTGTTTTTGAGTCTGACCGTCCGGTACTGGCTTTCCACCCATAACCAGACATCTTTATCCGGAAGGAAGACGAGTGATAGATTCAATCCGTACGTCACTCAGATAAGAATTTCTGAGCTGCTATAATTCATTGCTATAGCAGCTCTCATTTTTCATACTTTACTCAACTATTTTTAGTTGTTGATATTGGGCCATGTTTATTTGAAGGTATCGGATGAAACAGAGCCATCGGTTATAAACTTTTTTGGGTATGTGATTTTTACCTTTGAACCAGTATTGAATTAGATTAATACCTTTTCGCATAAAACTGTTGGCTTTATAACCATATGGTAGTATCCGTCCGGTGAAGTAGCCTTTTTGTAATCATGAGTAAGCCATAGCTTAGGGGCAAAAAGATATGGCAGAATTGAGAAATGCATCCCAGATGTTCCCTTTGGTAGAAACTTGACTGCAAAGCGGGCAGACACAAGAAGAATTTAGTAGTATCCATAGCATGTCCAAGCATGTTTTATCCTATTGGGTGTGCAAGTATAGGAAAGCTCAACCTTCTGAGCAGTCAGAAGGTGCTGCTCCATCCTTCATACCAGTACACACACCGGCAGCAGTATTATCTACATCCATGGAAATTGTTTTGCCTACTGGAGTGGTGATCCGCTTTGCTGATCAGGTACCGGCAGGTTATCTACAGCAGTTGCTCAAGGTATGTTCGGTCTGAGTCATCATCAGCGTTTCTTTCTTTTTAATCAGTCAGTGGACATGCGGAAAGGCTACTTCACCGGACGGATACTTTTATTCTTACCCTTCTCTACCTTTCGATGGTAGCAGTTTTTTCATTTGTTTATTGGCCAAATGGCTTACTCTTGTACCATCCCGGATACTAGTACCCGAAGTGTGTTCAAAGGGAGCTACCCCCGAGTAACAGGCAAACTTCCTGGGGCAACTGAAGAGTTTAAACTCATTGGTGGTGATCACCATCTCGCAGAAAACCACCTCACCCACACCGTCTACCGAAGTGACTAAATCAAACTGATGCCTGAATGATTCATCTTCTTTGATGAGCACTTTAATCTTCTTTTCTACTCTACCTGGGTGATTTGTTTTTCCAAGGCTTCAATGGGCTTGCTGTTAAGTTTCTCCATCTCCCGCTGTAGCTGTTTATCCTGAAAGCCAGTAATCTCATTTATGGGTATTCTTAATGCATTCTTAGCATTCAGCAGCCTTCTACGCAAAGAAACTAGTTGTCGGAGTTTAGTGATAACTTTTCTCTCAGGTTGCCAGATAGAAGCTTGATCAACATATCGGAATGCACACTCACTGATCCTTATGGCATCTATTTTATCGTTTTTGCCCCGCTGTAATCCTAACGAGCGCTTAATTCGTAATGAGGATTCTAACCAAAGGGAAAGGTTAGTTTGTAGAGCTAATGCCATAATATTTTGACTGTAGATGCCGATATGCTCACAACAGATCAAACTTTGGGTTAGGTTGATATTTTTAGTCAGGCATGCTTGTTTAAATTCTTTTAAGCTTTCTGGAGAGTTACTGGCTTTAAGATGAAAGAGATATTTCTCTTGATTCCTGACAGCAAAATCTAACGTCTTTTTGCCGGGCGCCGGGCGCTAATGTCAATACCGATGTAAAAGGAAAAATGCATAGCTTTATTTTTAAGAGTTATACAAATCAAGACGCTTTCAAAACGCCACGGGGCGCCCCGCTTGATAACGGGTCTCTGGCCCAAATTTCTACCTGAAGCTTGTCTTGATAACCAGCTTAGGTCTGAACCGCGGTATAATTCTTTACTAGCGGCGACCCTAGTTCTCCAAAGCTGGTGTTTTCTAACTATGTAAATATGCATAACTCTATCGAGTTACAAACCTTTACACAGTCTAGTAGCAACGAATACATTCTTAAAATTCTACTATACTACAAACCTAAAGGCGGCGGCCGCTCAGGAAACTCTTGCTGTATTTTTCTAAAACTTCTGCTTTTAAGTCTCCGCACCAACTCACTAATGGACTGGGAGGGGCGGTATTCTATACGGTTCGCCGCACGATGCATATGAACATAGGTTCATGCAAGCGACGGTCGCACCTTTCAGTATCCTGACATCCTCTGCTTCACATATCTGAATGAGGATAGGCCTACGTACTTTGATATCTCCTTGCAAAACTGAGTAACGATACTTGGTAGACTATAAATATGGGCAGTTAATCTTGATACTGTATGTCCATTAGAGCGCTGATAAGACATCTGGCAAAGGTAAATTTTTAGAAGCTAAAGCGAAATGCACTCGGCGTGGGTCGCTGAAAGTGCATAGTTTTAACTCTATTTGTGACTAATAAAAAAAGCACTTAGAGAAGTCCTCTCGTAAGTGCCTGATTATCAGGTGATCCATTCAGGACTCGAACCTGAAACCTACTGCTTAGAAGGCAGTTGCTCTATCCAGTTGAGCTAATGGACCGGTAATTGAAGCGCAAATTTAGAGATTCCTGCCCTAAAAAACCAGTACAATCAAAGTATATCGTCACCAACTAGGCATGTTTACAGATAACCCTGGGCTTGTAAGCCAAATAATTCAGCATATTTTCCTTCCATGGCGAGTAGTTCTTCATGGGTACCAATCTCTCGTAATTCCCCTTTTTCCAAGACCAGAATCCGGTTGGCCATGCGAACAGTAGAAAAACGATGGGAAATGAGTACGGCAGTTTTACCCGCCGTCAAATCGGAAAATCGTTTGAACACTTCATATTCGGCTCGAGCATCTAATGCTGCCGTAGGTTCGTCCAGGATAAGGACCTGTGCCTGCCGCATATAGGCCCGACTGATGGCAATCTTCTGCCATTCTCCCCCCGATAGATTTACTCCTTCGGCAAACCGACGGCCGATCATCTGATCGTAGCCATGGGGGAGTTTTTGAATGACCTGATCGGCCATACCCCGGTAAGCGGCATCATCAATCTTAGCTACATCTTTTCGCTCATCAATGTTTCCTACGGCAATGTTGGTGGCGGCCGTCATCTGGTACTGCACAAAGTCCTGGAAGATCACGCCAATCTCGGCACGTAGCTGGTTGGGATCGTACGCTCGCAAGTCTTGTCCATCCAGTAATATCCGACCTTCGGAAGGATCATAAAGCCGGGAAATCAACTTGATCAAGGTTGTTTTTCCTGCTCCGTTTTCTCCCACCAGGGCGAGTTTCTCACCCGCTTGTATGGTAAAATTCAGGTCTTTAACGGCCCATATATTGGTGTTGGGGTATTTAAAGCCTACGTTCTCAAAAGTAAATCCCTGCTGAATAGGTTTGGGAAATGAAATGACCGAAGCGCTGCGCTCAATCAAAGGTTTCATGTTAAAGAAATCAAAGAAGTCCTGAAGATACAGCGCTCCTTCAGCCATGCTGGAGAACTGATTGAGTACCGACTCCAGCTGACTCCGCAAACGGGCGAAGGACCCCGCCAAAAAGGTCAGATCACCAATACTCAGTTGCCCGTTCACCGTTTGTAGAATGATCATAATATAGGCTCCGTAGTATCCGGCACTGCCTACCGCGGCTAAAACACTACCCCACTGAGCCCGAGACACCGCAATCTTCCGATTGGCCTGGTAATACTTATCTGCCAAAGCGGCAAACTGGTTGACCAGATAATCTGATAACCCAAAAATCTTTACTTCTTTGGCCGTTTCATCACTGGCTCCAATATAGCGGTAGTAATCCAGTTCGCGTCGTTCGGGAGTCCACTGGTGGTTGAGCGAGTAGCTGCGTTCGTTAAAGTGACTTTCGCCCAGGAAAGCGGGTATCACCGCGACGGCAATGAGGGCAATCAGCCAGGGGCTCAGGGCAATCAGGCCGACGGCCAGGAAAGCAATGGTGATCAGACTTTGAAACTGTCCCAGTACCTGCGACATTAACGAGGTGCGACGAGTGGTCTGCCGCCGGGCCCGCTCCATCTTATCGTAAAAATCAGCATCCTCAAACTGCTGTAAATCTAGCGAACCGGCGTGCTGCATGAGCCGCACCGAGGTTTCATTGGCAAATTTATCTCCCAGTAAGCTATCAAGCAGTACCGTAGCGCGGTTAATCGCATCAGATATGATCGCAATCACAAACTCCACTGCAATCAACGTAAAAAGGTATTTCAGGTCGGTATCGCCGGAGGTTTGCGTGAGCCGTACCACTTCGTCAATAATCAGTTTGCCGATGTACAGCGTGGTGACTGGAATAGCGGCTCGAATAACCCGTAGAATGACATTCGCCGCAAAGAGCTTCGGACTGGTCTGCCAGATAAGCCGGAAGAAAGGCGGTAGCGTTCGCAATGCACTGAACCGCTCCTGTAATGATAGTTTTTCGGATGACGATGAAAATTCACCCCGGGTTTGTTTTGCCATAGATTTCTCCTCCCAGAGGTAGACGATTGAGCCTACTGAAAATTGTTATAGAGATAAGGTTTACGCCCGAATGTTAGTTCCTCACCATGATCAGGTAAAGGTTTTGCCGATTAGGTGAAGAGTTCCGCTTCCTCAGCGACTTATCCCAGTAGTATGTTCTGTTCGGAAACTGTATCTTCCCCTCAAAGAATGCTTATGAATACTCGTCGCCGGTTTTTACAACAACTTACCCTAACCACGGTGGGCGCATCACTCATCCCGAAATCAACATACGCCCGGTTTTACGCTTCCAGGATATACACCGTAACCGGAGAAATTGCTCCCAGCGAACTGGGCGTATGCCTTTCTCACGAACATATCATGTCTAATTTCGGAGGTGAACCAGGCTATAATCCACATTATGATGCACCAGCACTCAAATCGCAGGTGCTGCCTTATCTGAAATATCTTAAGTCGCTGGGAGTAAATAGCATTCTGGATTGTACTACGGCCTATTTCGGGCGAGACGTAGCCTTGCTAAAAGCACTTTCTGAGGAAAGCGAAATCTACCTGATCACCAATACCGGATACTACGGAGCTGCTGATGACCGCTACGTGCCTGCACATGCCTATCAGGAATCCGCCGAGCAGATTGCCGAACGCTGGATACGGGAATTTGAGCAGGGAATTGACGGCACCTCCATTCGCCCCGGCTTTATCAAGATTGCTGCCGATGCCGGAGAAGTTTCCGACATTGATGCCAAACTGATGCGCGCCGCGTTAAAAACCCAGCGCTCTACCGGTCTCACCATTGCCTGCCATACGGGGAATAACCCGGCAGTCCCGAAATTAGCATTGCAACTCATGGAGGAAGAAAAAGTCAAGCCGCAAACCTGGATTTGGACGCATGCGCATCAAATGGAAACCTCTGAGGAGCTTATCGCGCTGGCCCGACAAGGCATGTGGATTTCACTGGACGGTTTACGAATAAGCGAGGAGGATACCATAGCAGATCAGACAGTACTGAATAATCACCTTCAGCATCTGACGAAGCTAAAGGAAGCAAATTTGCTCACCCAGGTACTCATCTCCCACGATGGCAACTCATTCCCCCGAGGTGGTGCTATTCGCCCTTATGAAGCCATTTTTACGCATTTTCTTCCCCTACTGAAGGCACAGGGTTTTACACAGACCGAGATAGAGCAACTACTGGTAAAGAATCCTCAAAAAGCATTCATCATTACCAGTTAGTTTTAATGAAGCACTATTCCTGAACTTCCGGAATGCCGTATGGGCCATCTTTCAGTAAAAGGATCTGAGGTTCTCCTGGTCCATGCGATGCAATGGCTGCCTGTAAAGCTGTTTCCACAATCTTTTTCATCTTTTCATTGTCAGAAATATCAGATGCCAGCACTGTTTTATCTATGAGACGATGCCCCGGAATACCCGGCAGATAATCATACGCTGATTCGGGGATTTCCAATGCACAATAGTGCAGGTTTTCCGGTTGCTCAATCATGTCTAATACCTTGCACCACATCTGCACCTGCCACTGCTCCTGAATCATGGTCCATCCCTCATCGCTGATCATCTCAATAAACTTTTCTTTTCCGTGCCGGTGCAGCAACTTCAATGATTCTTTGTAACCCGCACCACCCACGGGATCGGTATCGGTGTTTTTGGCGACAATGATGATTTTTCCACCAGGTTTTACTGCCCGCGAGGCTTCAATGGCCGCCTTTCCGGCCTGATAGTGGTTGATGCCGACAAACCCGGCTGGAATTATGACTATATCGTAACGTTGGGGCAATGTAACGACCACGTACTCTCGAATTTTTTCCACGGCTTTCTGATGCGCCATGACCAAATCTCCGGCGTACACTCCGGTAATCTGTTTCTCGGCATCCAAAGTTACATTCACCAGAAAATCACAACCGGCCATGTGTGCTACTTCCAGTGATTCATCATTCAGTGGGTTACCTTCCAGCACCAGGTCCGCTGCCTGGGTAGAGCTTAAGAAACGCGCTCCGTGGAATATGGTTAGGGTTTCTTTCCCTACGATACCTGGGCAGATGCCCTTTCTTCCGCCGGAGGCACCCGCCATAAAATGACTCTCTACCAGCCCGGTCACGATTTTCAGATCGGCCTGATAATACCGTTTATTGACGCTGACTACCGACCCACGGGAAGTAACTCCCAATCCAATCAGATGGTCTTCGTTATCGTATTCGTGATTGGTCACCGTTACCTCGGGAAATCCGGCTTCATTCAGCCCCATCATGGCTTCAATTTCTTCCGCATTCATGTTCCGATGCGACCCGGCACCAATCACGATGGTAATCTGCTCCTGCGTAAAACCCGCTTCGATCAATGCCCGGAGGATATGGGTCATGATTCCATGCGCTCCTCGGTACGGCACCGGCCGGGTATTATCCGATACTACGATTACCGACTGAGCGCGGGGGTTAACGGCCAGCTTTTGCTTTGCCAATTCTAGCAGAGGCAAAGCCTGGATGGGGTTTTGCAACGCATCGGTAATGCCGGAAGGCAGTGGAATGGCCTCAGGATTGCCCGTCATGCCTTTCACTTCAATTGCCTGGTCACAATCTATTGGCAGAAAATGATCGCCGTATTCAATCGTAAAATTCATGTTGTTCAATGGCTGATTGTTCTATTGTTAAATTGCTGTGTTTGTGTACTTAAATGAATATCTTCTGCCTTTATACTTCTGGCTTCGGTATTTCGGCTTCGTCCTCACTCCAGACTCCCAGCCCTATCAATGTCCCGTTTCCGTTTTCCATTCACTCAATCAATCATTCATTCCATCAACCCTTCTTCTGAATAGCAAAGGCCTGAGCCGGATTCTTCACCAATAGTTGCTCCACTTCTGTCTCGCTCAAACCAAGGTTCTTCAACTCGGGTACAAACTGCTCAAACAACACCGATTGACTTCGGTACTCGCCTCCCTCGGGTTCCCCTACATGATACCAACCGGCATCGCAGGATACCAGCACTCGATGCAATAAATCAGCATCTCGCAATGCCCGCACCTGTTGGGCATGATCAGCGTAGCTCTCTTCACTAATACCATCAAGCTCTACCCAGGCTCCCAATTTTGCGGCTTTCACATGGTTTTCCTGCCCTTTGCCCTGCGCATGTACCCATATGAATGCTGAAGGATCTACTCCGGCTTCCTGTATGATCTGTATCTCTTCCATCGCGGCGGCGGCATCGCCCGTATGGACGGCAATGGTGAGCCCAGTTTCCTGATGAGTAAGTGCCGCAGCACGTACCAGCTTCTGATCATAGTCTACCAACGGGCCATTATTAACCCCGATTTTTATAAATCCCGGACGAATACCCGTTCCCTCAATACCGTTTTGGTATTCTTCCGTCCAGCGTTGGGCGAGTTGTTCTGGGGTTTCCCGGCTTACATAATCCGGAAGAAATATGCCATTGCGGGCTCCATATAATCCGGTGTTGGTGAGTATATGCAGGCCCGTGGCTTCTGATAAACGCTGAAGGAGAGATACATCACGGCCCAGATAGTTGGGTGTACACTCCACAAAAGTTTGACAACCCAGGCGCTTTACTGCTTCCAGATAAGGACGTACTTTTTCAAATACGGCATCAACATCGTAACGGTCAGGACCAACCTTATGGGCACCAATAAAGTCTACCAGCACATGCTCGTGCGCCAGCGTTACTCCCATCTGATCAGGAGTTATGCTACCCTGAACGGTTTGTATGGCTGTTACTGGGGGCAATTGAGAGCCCGGCAAGCTTAGAAAACTGGCCGTGCCAGCCATAGAAGCAGTTTTCAGGAAATGACGACGAGATTGGGTGGTAGCCATAAGCAGGTTGGGTACAAAAAGTCTTCTATTTTTAGATCGGATAAATTATTGCTTTCTTGGCGCATTATCCAATAATATTTCATTGCGTTGGGTTTTATCAGCACACTTTTGATGGGCTGCTTTCCTGACATCACCGTTTTTCATCCTACATTCGTATCGTGAACACCCTTCCCGAATATACCGCCCAACAGTTAGCATTACGCAATGGACAAGACCGGGACGAGGTATGGTGCGCCTATCAGGGCATTATTTACGACCTGAGCGATTCCCGGCTATGGCATCGGGGAAAACATTATGAGCACTGGGCCGGACAGGATCTTACGCACGAATTACCGGATGCTCCGCATACCGATCGGGTGTTTACTCGTTTTACTCCCGTAGGCAAACTAAAAACCTCAACCTGATGCGCGTACGACGACTGATTTCTTTACTGCTGTTGCTGGGAATTCCCTTTTTTATCGGATACCAATGGAAGGGCTGGACACAACCAGCTACCCCGGAACCGACCAATACCGAAATTACAACCACACTGGTTACAGAAATTGAGGCGCTTGGAAAAATGGAACTCGTAAAGTACCGTTTCCAGGAAGTGACCGAAATAAAAGAACTTAGCAAAGAGTTTTTGAATATTCTCAAACTGGATATAGATGCCAAAGCAGTGTTGATCACCCAGGGCGAAGCGGTTGGTTGCCTTGATTTGCTTAAAGTAAGTGCCCAGGATGTACGCATTACCCAGGATACGGTGTGGATGCGCTTGCCTGATCCTGAAATCTGTTACTATAAACTCGATCTGGAAAACACCCGTCTCTATTCTGTAGAAACCGGCTTTTTTACCGACCGCAATGCGTTTATTTCCCGGGCCTACCAACAGGCCGAACGGCAAATCCGTAATGCGGCTTCTGACTCTGGCATTTTAGATGAAACGGAGGTAAATGCCCACCGCATTTTACGCCCCATGCTGGAAGAACTATCCGGCCGAACGGTCATTTTCACCGAACAATTGCCCGAAACCCGCATCGCTCCACTGGATTGAAGGAGGTGATGACGATATCAGCGTACCTCAAAAGTAAGGGTTGCCCAGTTTGATTCGTAATCCAGGGTGTCGGATTTGCTTTCTATCATGCGGATGCAACGTAAATACCACTGCCCTTCGTGCTCCAGTTTGATGGATACCATCCCCTTTTTATTCGTTTTCTGTTGTACTTCGTCGTGGTGATGTTCTGTTTCCTGATGGGCGTGGCTATGCTCCTCTGCCTCAGAAAAACCAGCATACACATAATGATTAGCTAAGGGCTTACCATTTTCCAGCAATTGTACTTCCAGTTCATCCCCTTCCTGCAAAGTGTAAGGGTTTTGCTGGGGCACAAACTCTACCGGATAACCTAATGTTTTTTTATACTGCTCTGACAACTCATCTCCCACCTGAAAAATGGCCTTCACATGTTTGGCATACAATTCCCTAGAAGGCTGGTTTAACTGGTTCTGCTTTTCCCGGGAAGCAAGCACGTCCAGTACTCCGTCGTGTTCGAGGTACTCGTTAAATTCATCTGCTGACAAAGCAATGGTACCCGGTTTTACCGAAACTCCCGCCACATAGGTCCCTGCCTCGCCGGCTTTAAAAGACAAATAGGTAGCATTATTACGGTCCGTCCACTGCGCATCTTTGGGAGTTTGTTTACCTGCTGGCCCAACCAGTTGAACCTGCTGCATCCGTTCGCGGGCAATCTCATTTTCGGTTGTTTCAAAGGTGCCGTTAAACAAATATAGTTGAGCTTCCTGATGAGGCTTCAGAAAGTAAGTATCCAGTTTAATAAATAGATCATGAGCGCTCAAAGCAACATATAGGATGCTCAGCAAAATCAGCTTCTTCATTGTAATAGGTAAGGGATTGTTTTTTGTCAGAAACAGGCATTTTTCAGCACACTTTTATTGTATGCTGGCGTAACAGCAGCCCTGGAAATGAGGGTCGCTTTATGCGCATGCTAAATTACAATCTGCATCGATAAAAAGAAGGGCCCTCGCTGATATTTCACTTTAAATTCTACCTCCATTTGGGGTGATATGAATAACGATAACCCCGCGCATCAATATCTACGAGCCTGACGATATGTATATTGGAGGTTGAATGAAACCAAGACCAGCTATATGAAAGCCAGATACCGTTCTTATGTAAAGCCTAATTGTTGGTAAATTGCTCTCGTTTGAGGTGTTGTTGCAATACGGGAAGCAGAATTTCCATTTCTACTGGTTTGGTCAGATAACCTGTAGCACCCAACTCGGCAGCATGCATTTTTTGCTCTTTGAAAGCATCTGCTGACAGGATTACAATTGGTAAGGTAGAAAACTCCGGCATCTGCCGAATATGCAATATGGCTTCGAGACCATCCATTACGGGCATGTGGATGTCCATAAAAACCAGGTCAGGCTTAAGCTTCTGGATCATTAATAACCCTTCTTCTCCATTATTGGCAATATGGATGTCCAGCCCGAACTTATTAAGGAGGAATTTAATCATCTTTTGGTTAAGCTTGTTGTCTTCTACCACCAGCACTGTATTCTCCTTAGAAAACTTAAAAGGGGTATCTATGGTGTCTTTCTCCACTTCGGCAACTCCCTCAGCAATAACCAGCGGAAGATTGAACATAAAGACAGACCCCCTGCCCTCAGCGCTCGTCAGGATAATTTCTCCTTGTAGCATCTCACCCATCTTTTTTGCAATGGACAACCCCAGTCCGGTCCCTCCGTACTGTCGGGTAATCGTATTATCGGCCTGCTCAAAGGGTTCAAAAATGTGCGGTTGTCGTTCTTTGGGAATGCCCGTTCCTTCATCAGTTACTGAGAAAAGAATTTCTTCCTCCGTGCGGCGTACCCAAAGTTCTACTTTTTTATTTTTCGGAGTAAACTTGATAGCATTGGAAACCAGGTTCATCAGAATCTGATTCAGCTTTGTACGGTCAGTCTCAATAAACTGAGGTAGATCATCTTCATAACGAAAGGTAAAAACCACTCCCTTTTCAATGGCTTTTGCCCGATTGATGCTATGGATTGTGGTGAGTAGCTGTTTCAGATCCACCAGTTCTAAAGAAAGGGCCAGCTTACCGGCTTCTATTTTAGAAAGATCCAAAACGTTGTTGATCAATTCTGATAAATGCTTACCACTTACTTTGATATGCCCCAGATAAGTAGCAAAATCAGCAGGCAATGGGTTTTCCAGCCCCTCAATCAACATAATTTCTGTAAAACCGATAATTGCGTTCAGGGGCGTTCTAATCTCATGGCTCATGTTGGCCAGAAACTGAGATTTGGATCGGTTAGCCGATTCCGCATGTAATTTGGCTTCCTGCACTTCCTGTAGCAATTTCTGAAAGTGAATCTCTTTTTTCCGTAAAGCAATCGTGCGCTGCTTTAAAATATCCTGTAGTTGAAGTTGATGCTCCTCCAACTGCTGATTCATTTTCTTGAGATCTTCTTTATTTTGGGTTAATTCCTGCTCTCGTTCCCGCAATTTCCGGTTCTGCTTCCGGGTAGTATCTGTCAGTTGGTAGTTATCATTTGCAAATAGATAAATAATCAGCAAATTGAAGAAGCTGATAATCCCCATCATCAGCCAGCGCACGTAAGCATGAGCATTACCCATGTACTCTAAAGTAGGAAGGAGGGCGTAATCGTAAGCTTCCAGTATGATAATCGCAATAACCGGAAAGGTAAGTGTGACTTTTTTCAATAAACTTTCAGAACGGGCAAATAATAGCCAGGGAAAACCCAGTAGTACAATCCCCATCATTTGTACGGTAATATCTTTGCCTAATACGCAAGCATAAAATATTACTTCCAAGTTGAACAGCAATAGGAAAAGTAGTTTGGCAAGGCTATGCTTTTGCAGGTAATTTACATAGACCGGAAGTAAAAAAAGGATGGCAATGATGACCGTTGATATCAAAAAGAATACATCGCCGGTAAGCGAATAAATCAGAAAAGCGTAGGAAAAGACAAGCAGGAAACCAAAAAGGCAAAACCAATTGACAATCCGTATTTTTCCGGCCATAATCCGGTTGTAATGAGACTTTATTCCAACTTCACCAATACGTAATACAAAATTCTTCACACCGCTCATACGTCTTGTCAGCTATAGTGAATATGTTTATGATAATACAAAAATATATGAATAAACACACACCGTTTGGTATTACTTAGGGTATTCATCACAAAGGTAGGTAAGTGATGAAATTAGCACAGAATAGAGACAGATCAGTTCATCACTTAAAAAAGCTGTCGCAAATGAGGCTATGCTGTCACCTTACATAAAGAACATCATCATAAATAGCATCTCATACCTACAGGCATTCGCCTGTCAGCAGACAGAGCAATACAGGTGATAATCCTCCCTTTAAGGCACTAACGTTACTTCGAAAAATCAGTATAGCACTGATTGATGGCAAGAATCAGGTCATATTGGGTAGACCGCTCAATAAAATCTTCTTCAAATCGGCAGAAGATCATAAATTCATCCAACACTTCATCAGTCAGTCCGGTAATCTCACCCACCATTTCCCGGTTATATTTATGGGCCAGCTGCTTGCGAGTTTCATACCCCTGTTGTGCTTCCCGCGCCTGACGCTCGTATTTAGCCCGGCGGCTAAATCGGTCAAACACATAGGATATAGGGTTCAATGGAGTAGTTTTAGGCTCCCGTCGCGGGCCGTTATACGAACCAGGGATGACAATCTGAGGAGACTCATCCGGAATATCTTTGAGTGCCAGCACGGCCCGCTTGAAAGACTCTTCGTCTTTAAAAGCAAAAACAGTAACATTCTCTAACTGGTAAGTTTTCTCGCTCATGCGAATGCGCAAATCATAGTTGTCGGCCCGGGCCGTATCGCCAAAATGGAGTATAGCCGGTTCGTATCCTACCGAAGAAATGCGAATGGTATCATCCTGCCGGAAGGTCAGGTAAAAAAACCCATCCCCATCACTAATTACTCCGGCCTGCGTGGTCAGGTTGGTTACCGTGGCAAATGATAAAGGCTTGTCCTGATCATCAACGATATTCCCCGAAAGTTGAATTGTACTGTCAACCGGAGTATGCTGGGCCAGTATAGTGCCGGAAAAAAGGCATAGCCCAAAGAGAAAAACATAAGTCCGCATGGGAGAGCATTTAAAACCTCTAAATTACTTCCATTTAATATTACATCCAACGCAGGCACCCGTTCTTTATTGATTGCCTCGGTCATATTCTCGTGTCCAAAGCAATTGCTCCGCCTTTTGTGAACTAAACTTGTATAACCTTCGGGCCATTATTGATTTTTTTCAAGGCCAAGCTCACTCTTTAAAAATGACAAAGTAGCGTAAACTTTCTGCCAGACAATGCTTTTAGAATGACGCCCCTTGCAGAACTTAGTATGGCAGGTTCTGCGCGTTATATTTGGGGCAGTTTATTCAGAGCCTAAAATCAAATATCGCTCTTGCTAAAAGTAGCGCCTGCCGTGCAAAATATGCTATCTCTTCGCACAAGTCAATATTGAAGTAGATAGCGAGACACAACCGCATATCTCCCCATCGAATACTGACAATCTGTCATAATTTAGTCCATTGGCATACCCATTGATACTACCAAGTTAGCATAAAGAAATATCAACAGTAACACATAGATAGATTTACAACATTATGGGAAAAGTAATAGGTATAGACTTAGGAACAACCAACTCCTGCGTGGCGGTGATGGAAGGTAACGAACCAGTCGTCATTCCCAATAGCGAAGGAGGGCGGACTACTCCGTCGATCGTCGCGTTTCTGGATAACGGCAACGGTGAGCGTAAAGTGGGTAGTCCGGCAAAACGACAAGCAATTACGAATCCGCAAAACACCATTAGTTCGGTGAAGCGGTTTATGGGTAAGAAACACTCTGAAGTTTCAGAAGAAAGAAAAAATGTTTCTTATCAGATAGAACAAGGGAACAACGATACTGTGCGCGTACGCGTCGGGGAGCGTCTCTATACTCCTCAGGAGCTTTCTGCCATGATTTTGCAAAAAATGAAATCAACGGCTGAAGATTACCTGGGCACTACGATTAACGAAGCAGTAGTAACTGTGCCTGCTTATTTTAATGATGCCGAACGACAGGCCACCAAAGAGGCAGGACAGATTGCTGGCCTGGAAGTAAAGCGTATTATCAACGAGCCTACCGCCGCGGCCCTGGCGTATGGTTTAGATAAGAAAAATCAAGACCTTACCATTGCCGTATATGATTTAGGAGGAGGTACGTTTGATATTTCCATCCTCGAGTTGGGTGATGGTGTGTTTGAAGTAAAATCTACCAATGGTGATGTACACCTGGGTGGTGATGATTTTGATGGCCGCATTATCAATTGGCTGGCCGAAGAGTTTGAGAAAGAAAATAATATCGATCTACGTAAAGATCCTATGGCATTGCAGCGTTTGAAAGAAGCCGCTGAAAAGGCCAAAATTGAATTGTCAAGCTCTACCAGTACGGAGATCAACCTGCCCTACATCATGCCGGTAGATGGTATTCCCAAACACCTGGTGCGTAGCTTAACCCGCTCAAAATTTGAGCAACTGGTAGATGACCTGGTACAGCGCACGCTGGAACCCAGTAAAAAAGCCTTGAAAGATGCTGGACTTTCCGCTTCAGATATTAGCGAAGTCATTCTGGTAGGTGGGTCTACCCGTATGCCTAAAATTCAGGAAGAGGTAGAGAAGTTTTTCGGTAAAAAGCCTTCCAAAGGGGTAAACCCGGATGAGGTAGTTGCCGTCGGTGCTGCAATTCAGGGTGGCGTGTTTAGTGGTGATGTGAAAGATGTACTGCTACTGGATGTTACTCCTCTGTCATTAGGTATAGAAACCATGGGTGGCGTATTTACCCGATTGATTGAATCTAATACGACCATTCCTTCTAAAAAATCAGAAGTATTCTCTACCGCATCGGACAATCAGCCTTCGGTAGAAATCCACGTATTACAAGGTGAGCGCCCTATGGCCAAAGACAACCGCACCATTGGTCGCTTTCACTTAGACGGCATTCCACCGGCACCCCGGGGAGTACCTCAGATTGAAGTTGCCTTTGACATTGATGCCAATGGTATTATGAATGTGTCGGCAAAAGATAAAGGTACCGGGAAAGAGCAGAAGATCCGCATTGAGTCTTCTTCCGGGCTAACCGATGAGGAAATTGAGAAAATGCGTCAGGAAGCTGAAGCGAATGCGGAAACGGATAAGCAGGAGCGCGAAAAGATTGAAAAAATCAATGCTGCTGATTCTTTGATTTTCCAAACCGATAAGCAACTCAAAGAATACGGTGATAAGTTATCCGAAGGTAATAAAAAGCCTATTGAGGATGCACTTGCTGAGTTGAAGACTGCCCATCAGGCTCAGGATGTAAGTGGTATTGATGCCGCCATGGAGAAACTAAACGCTGCCTGGCAGAATGCATCGCAAGAGATGTATCAGGCCGCTGGTGCCGGGGCAGAACCTGGTGCCGGACCTGACGCTGCCGCAAGTGGTGAACAAACCAATGCTGATAACACTGGTGACGGCGACGTCTCTGATGTAGAATATGAAGAGGTAGATGATAAAGACAAACAATGATCATCCCTCCCTCATCTTTAAAAAAGCCCCACATGGGGCTTTTTTTGTTGGTGGGTATCCGTAACTTTAGTGGGTGAATTACTGTAGCCATTGTGATAGCAACCAGCTTTCATTCGTAATCCCTGATGGAAACACACGATCCAGGTGCGTCTGTTCTAATTGCCAGACCATCCATTATCAGAACCCAAGAATAGTAGTGGAATGATTACTTCTTTTTGAAGATCAAATACTGCTTTGCCGCCGGGTCACTCAACCTGAGTATGGCTTATGGAACTTACCAGCCGGATATTTGGAGAACAGTGAAACTGTGGAAGAAGGCTTGCTTTGCGAAACTTGGGTAAGAAGCCTAGATCAGAGTAGAAATTACTCGCTTACATACCGTCTATAAGCTGCTTCACATGAACCAGGCCATATCTTTATTTCCTGGCTCAACTGAAAAGTCCTGACTTTACTGCGGGTGAGGAAAGCCCTGAAGTAGCATTATTCGAAAAAAAACCCCTTCCCTGTAATACATGGCTTTTAGCTCAACTTGCTTTACTTTACCCCAATATCTTACTTCCTCCACTCTGTTAGAGAAAGTACATATTGGAACCTGTCAAAAGGTATAAAATATAATATTTCTTGTCTATTTTTGACTTATTTATATTTTTTCATGATAAAAGGTGGAAATATAATTCTATATTTTTCCTTTTTTTCCGACTATGTAATGAATGCGGCAATTTGTACATAATTAATTTACAGACAATTGATAGATTTATGCTACAGTTTCGTTAGGATATAGGCTATTACTAGCTCTATTACTGGTCTTATCCTAAGTCAACTCAAATAAATGGTGTAATAATCTAAAAAAATATTACACATCAAGCTTAATAAATCAATAATAAATTGCAATAATGCAATTATTAGCAAAAACAGAAATGTGAGAAAAGTGTGTGCAGAGATGAAGTAATTTTTATCATAAAATACTTCGCGATAATTACAGATTAATCTACATCTTTTTCTTTTTTCTAACATGATAACAACACGAGTTCACTGACGAATCAAACTATTTGAACGTTATAGGAATTGTTAATAGCAATGTGATTGATTGTCCTATGCAAATGATTTTAAACTCCATACAAAGCTTATTTTCCGGCGGTGGTTTTCTACCGCGCGGATACGGCTCTTTATGGGATTCTGATATACTCTGGCTGCACACCTTATCGAATGCCATTACTGGTTTATCCTATTTTCTGATTCCGATTGCCATATACTACTTTTTTGTACGGCAACAGGCGGATATTCGTAATACGCGCGCTATCTTCTGGCTACTGGTGATCTTTATTCTTTCATGTGGCATTAATTACTTCATGAATATTTATGCTATATGGTATCCTACATATCACCTGGCAGGGTGGGTAAAAGCCATTAACGCTGTTATTTCTCTGGCAACGGCTATTACCATATTGCCTTATTTACCAAAGCTCTTCAAACTTTCTTCAGCAGCAGAATTACAAAAAGCCAATATTGAACTTCAAAAGCGAGTTGAGGAACGAGACCGGGTTGAACATGAATTACAGCTTCATAAAGATAACCTGGAAGATTTGGTACAAAGCCGCACCCAGGACTTGGAAAATACTTTATTACAACTTAAGCATGAAGAGCGCGATCGGCAAAGAGCACAGGATCAGGCCGAATTTCAGTCATCCCTGTTAGACCAACTGGATAGCGCTATTATTGCGACAGACAACAATCAACGTATTGTTTACTGGAACAAGCACGCGGTGCGCTTATTCGGCTGGCAAAAAGAAGAAGCATTAGGCAAGCGATCAGCCGATTTACTGTTTCCGAAGAAAGATAAAGCAAAGAATAAGCAACGTTGCCAGGAACTCTTTTCTAATACGCGCTGGGAAGGTGAAATCAATATGTTGCACCGTGGCGAACGGTCTATTCCGATTCATACCAATGCCACCCACCTGATAGACGAACAAGGGAAAAATATTGGGCACGCGCTGGTTTGCTTTGATATAACCGATCAGGTAAAATTAGAGACCAAACTGCGCCGGGATAAGGAAACTGCCGAGCGAGCCGCTGTTGCCAAGCAGGACTTCCTGTCTACCATGAGCCACGAAATCAGGACGCCCCTCAATGTAGTAGTGGGTATGACCCGATTACTCATGGATGGCAGCCCTAAGAAAGAACAACAAGAGTATCTGAAAAGCCTTCAGTTTTCGGCCAACCACCTTTTGGTTATTATTAATGATATTCTGGATTTTGCCAAAATTGAGGCGGGCAGAATTAAGCTGGAGAAAATTGGTTTCAATCCGCGTGAAGTTGCCGAAGGCATCGGCAAAGCTTTTATGTTCCGGGCTGAAGAAAAAAATATTCGCCTTCGGGTAGAATGGGATGAAGCCATTCCGGAGCGCATGATTGGTGATGAAGTACGCCTTACACAAATTCTCAATAACCTGGTGGGTAACGCTATCAAATTTACCGACCGAGGTTTTGTATCCATCAATACCAAGTTGCTGAATAAACGAGGAGAGAAATACGAAATACAGTTTGAAATACGGGATACCGGTATTGGTATTCCCAAAAACCGGTTGCAGACGATCTTCCAACGCTATACCCAAGCCGAAGCAAATACTACCCGAAAATTTGGTGGTACTGGCTTAGGACTAACAATTTGCAAGCGGCTTATTGAATTACAAGGCGGACTACTGCAAGTACGCAGCAAAGAGGGGTTAGGCAGCAATTTTAGTTTTACCCTTACGTATGACCTGGATACCAAAGCCCCTGAAAAGCAGCTTAAACCAAAGCAGGGCTTTAACACCGATAAACTAAAAGACCTCAACTTGCTACTGGTAGAGGATAACCCTTCTAACCGAATGGTAGCCACCAGCTTTCTGGATAAAGTTGGTATTCAGGTAGATACGGCCGAACACGGAGGGCTGGCGGTAGAGGCCGTGCAGCGCAAAAAGTATGATATCGTTTTAATGGACCTGCAAATGCCAGTGATGGATGGGTGTGAGGCTACTACGGCCATCCGTGCATTGGGTGGCTCTTTTGAACAGTTGCCCATAATTGCCCTAACAGCTGATGTAGTACAGGGCGTAAAAGATAGAGTGTTTGAATGTGGGATGAACGACTATCTGTCCAAACCTTTCAACCCCGATGAACTGCACTTCAAAATAGCACTGAACCTGAATTTAATCCGTCCGGATGAAGCTCCGGACGTGGTGGAGATCAATGATGATATTGTTACCCTGTATGAACTGATTGATAAGTATAATGACGACGTGCAGTTTGTGACCAATCTGCTTGATTCATTGAGAAAAAGCTTTCAATTGCTTACCGATCAGGTGTCAAATTCAGCCGATCAGAAAAATATATATGAGTTGCGCAGGCTCACGCATAAGTTGCTGCCCTCCATTAAAATGGTAGAAAACCATGCATTACAAGAGCAGCTTGCCGGTTTGAAAAAGATACTGGACAATGAATCCGCGGATGAATCAGAAGTAAATCAGTATATAGATGCAATCCGGGAATCATCTAATAAGTCTATTGAATACATTGATAACCTTTTCACCAGTATCCAAAAACATAAAGATAAACTGACCGCTTCTTAGCTTGTAAAAATGAAAGTCTGCTCCTGCTTTAGTAGGTTTTTTTGTAGATTAGCAAAAATCCTACACGCATGAACCGACTTCTTATTTATTTGCTGGGCAGCGCTCTGTTTTTCTCCGCCTGCCAGTCAGAAAACACCACTGACAATCAAGCATCAGAAACTAGTAGCTCAGGTCTGGCGTACGCCAATCCGCCCGCCGAAGGCTTCAACGAAGCCAACTCCGATGAACAGGCCATCATGATTGCTGACAGTGTGATGCAGGCAATGGGTGGACGGAAAGCCTGGGATACAACCCGTTACGTTAGCTGGAACTTCTTTGGCGCCCGCACCCTCTTATGGGACAAGCAGTCAGGCGATGTACGCATTGAGGTACCTCGCGACTCTTCCGTATATATCGTCAATGTCAACTCTGACCAGGGGCAGGTAATGATGGGGGGAGAAAAGCTAACTGATCCTGATTCTTTGGCCAAATATGTAAAGAAAGGGAAGAGTATGTGGATCAATGACAGTTACTGGCTGTTTATGCCATTCAAACTGAAAGATTCCGGGGTAACCCTTACTTATGTGGGACAAGACACTATTCAGGGAGGCGAAAAGGCCAATGTGCTGGAGTTACGTTTTGACAGCGTTGGTGACACTCCGCAAAACAAATACCGGGTTTACGTTGATCCGCAGGACCATCTGGTAAAGCAATGGGCCTACTACCCTGAAGCAACCATGGATACTCCTCGTTTTGTAACTCCCTGGACGGAATACGAAGAGCATGGATCATTATTACTTTCCGGTGACCGGGGCGAACGGGATATTACTGAAATTGAAGTGATGGAGTCTATTCCGGAAGGCACCTTTACCGATGCACAGGATTTTCAATTAGTGAAACCATCCTGATTTCCGAACAACCTCCCCAAGTGCTTTACCTCCTGAACGAAAGTTATTATCCTTGAGCGTTCTTACAGTACAGAGCATCCGATCGTGGATGCTCTGGTTTGGGAGTATTTACTTACTTCAGTCTCCCGCTATACACTATGAAGGTTCATCCTGATGATCATCATCAGTTGAATTTTCTTTCTTGCTCCGACCAGCTTTCTTCAGCGCCTGGTTAATAATCCATTCCAGCTGGCCATTGGTACTCCGAAACTCGTCGGCAGCCCACTTCTCCACCGCTGCCATCATCTCCGGACTTACCCGTAGTACAAAAGGTTTCTTCTTCGCCATACTTCTGATTTCCGAATACTGGTGGCTGGTATTCAGCCTGTAGTATCCAGTACACTACTATTCTACTGGTGTAATGTTCCTGTGTTCACCACCGGAGTGGCGTCTTTGTCCGAACATAAAACCACCATTAAATTACTTACCATGGAAGCTTTCTTTTCCTCATCCATCTCAATAATTTCTTTTTTAGAAAGTTCTTCCAACGCCATTTCAACCATGCTCACCGCTCCTTCTACAATCTTTTCGCGGGCCGCCACAATGGCCGTAGCCTGCTGACGACGCAACATGGCACTGGCAATCTCCGAAGAGTAAGCCAGGTAACCAATGCGAGCTTCAATTACTTTAATCCCGGCCATCAGTAAGCGATCGCTCAACCGGTTTTCCAGTGCATCGTTTACCTCATCTACTCCTGATACTAAGGTGATTTCATTTTTGTCATCAAAATTATCATAAGGGTAGGAGTTTGCCAACTTTCGCACGGCGGCATCAGACTGCACTTTTACAAAGTTCTCAAAGTTATCCACATCAAAAGCCGCTTTGTAGGTATTCTCAACCTTCCATACCAGGATGACGCTAATCATAATCGGGTTTCCCAATTTGTCGTTTACCTTCACTCGCTCGCTATCGAAATTACGCGCGCGTAGCGATATTTTCTGACGGGTATAAAATGGGTTAGTCCAGAAAAAGCCATTCCTCTTTACCGTACCCTGGTAATCACCAAACAAAGTCATCACACACGAACCATTAGGATTAATCAGGAAGAACCCTCTCAACAGGAGCATGAAAAGGGGGATTGCAATAATGAGCAAAACCGGACTATCGGTTGTAAGTCCAATGAAACCAATTACTATTACAAACAAAGCAACGCCAGCCATAATATAACCGGAAATGGGACTAATTTCTTTTTCATGTGTCATGATTCTAGAGTTTGATATTAAAATGATATCATAAATATATCATTTTAAATTTTATATAAAAATTCATTTCTCGCCATTTACGATAGCACAGGAATCATAACTCCTACAGGAATTACAAGCAAATAAATATGATTACTTCGCTAAACTGTAAATTATAAGAGCTCTAAGATTTGAAAGGAATGACACAGGACCTGGCAGATACAGCCAACGAGACAGAGCTAATCTTCAAATTCATCCAGAAATACTATGGCTTGGTTCTGGTCCAACAGCCGAACATAATCTACGGAACCTGCACCGCGAAACTGATACCGAAGGCCCACCACTTTTCCGGCATCTTGCTGAAAAGTGGTTTGGTAAACTAAGGTTTCGTTCCGATAGACAGATAGTTGCTGTTGCTCGACAGTCAGCCGGAGGTGTTGCCATTCTGACAGATTGCAGCCAAAAGCAGACAGATCCTGAGTTTTGCCATCCAGAAACTGCTCGCTGGCGGCGAAAAATATAGTACCCACACAACCCGGGATAACCAGAGGAATAGAGAACATTCCCTGAGAACACATCACCATAATCTGACTTTCCTGACATACTGCATCTCCTCCCCGGTAGTCACTTCGGATGGAGGTTTCTAATGTAAAATTACTTGAAGACAGTTCGCCAAAATCCTGTACGTTGTAGTAAGCCAACCAGGGCACTGATTCTTTATCCAACAATTGCTGCTCCTGCAAGTGCTCCGGTGAAACGGAAAGAAGCCCCTCATGCTGAAGTTGACCTTCTAGGTAATGCGGAATGGGCTCATCCATCACCAGACCCAGCCAGCCATCTGAGGTCACGTATACATCATGTTCTTTCATCACCTCTCCATCTACTAGCAACTTTGCCCGGTAATAGCCTGGGTAATAATAAGTAGTTGTGTATGTCTGATGGTCTTTACTAACGCTTTCCCGAAGGCGCGGGTCCCAGGATTGCTGAATTTCAATCTGGTTTGAGGGCACTTGAGAGACATCGTAGTTGAAGATCACGGTGTTAGGTAGGCCTTGGGTAACCGGCTCGCTGGAAAAGGTGATTTGAGAGCTATCCAGTATTACAGGAGAGTTAGCCCAACGATTAAATCCAAACACTACTAATATCAGTAATGGCAGCAATAGAGCAATCGCCAGCCTTTTGCCTTTACCCGAAAGCCAGGATGGTCGCTTAGCGCGCTGTTTTTCTTCATTCACTGCTGAGGAAGCATGCTTTCCAACAAAATCACGCCAATGCTGATAACCGGCAAATTGAGCGAGGGTGTTCAGCGTATTGGTTGTGGGCTGACTCTGGTAGTTCACTTTTCCCCACAAGCGCTTCAGGGTGGTAGCACTGAGTTTCACCTGAGTTTCCTGCCAGATTCGCTCACTCAATTCATTAAAATCCTGATGACTCCATTGGTCACTACTCCCCCACCGAACCTTCTGCTCAATAGATTGAATAAGTTTCTCGATATGGGTCTGTTGATCTACGCTGGTATTCATAGTGATAATACGAATATACTCCTTTTTGACGCAACTTGCACCGTTTTGTATCGACTTGAATAAGCATATCTACTGAAAACTGCTGTCTTTTGAACTGCACCGAAATTTACACGATTGCTATGAAAACACTTCCAACCCTATCCATACTTATTGCCCTTACTCTAGGAAGAGAAGCAGACTTACGCTACGGATATTCATTCAAGCCTGATAAAGAAATAAAGATTCCGATGGAGGCAGAACGCTGGGACTACGCTGAAAATCAGGTTGAATTTATTAACTACCAATCTGAGGAGGCTATGAAAATTCTCAAAGATCAGGGACAAGTGGTGCTGAATGATTTTTTGTTTACAGATGGCACTATCGAGTTTGATGTAGCACTCACCAGCGGTGCTCCTTTCGTAAGTATCTATTTCAGGCAACAAAATCCGGATAATGCAGAATGTTTCTATCTGCGCACCTACCGGGCGGGAAATCCGGACGGCGCAGATGCAGCGCAGTACGCCCCAATGGTAGAAGGAGTGAATTTGTGGGACATGCTGGGGCATTACCAAGGTCCCGCTGTGCTAAAGGCTGAGGGGTGGAATCATATTAAACTGGTTGTGTCGGGGGAGCGGATGTTAGTGTTCGTCAATAACTTGGAACAACCCACACTGAATATTCCCAAGTTAGAAGGTAATACCACGCAGGGAAGCCTGGCTTTTGAGGGGCGAGCGATCTTTACTAATCTGGTGATTAACCCCCATGAAGTAGAAGGGCTAACCCCACAAGCTGGCTATGACCCCACGTATAACGATCCTCGCTACTTGCGGAAATGGTCAGTCAGTGAGCCTACAGACTTTCCCCGAGGCCGGGAGGTAGGTGAAAAAGATTTCCCCACGGATCAGACCCGCTGGGATGCTATAGCGGCTGAGCGACGAGGGTTAATGAACCTGACGCGACGGTTTGGCAAAAACGAAAACCGCCGCTTGGTATGGCTAAAAACCAAAATTTCTTCGGAAACAGATCAGCAAAGACGTCTTGACTTAGGCTTTAGTGATGAAGTATGGATCTTTATCAATGACAGACTCCTGTATGTAGATAAAAACCTGTATGGCTCACCGATTATGAAAGAACCGGATGGCCGCTGTTCTATAGAAAACACTTCGCTGATGATCCCGCTGCAAGCAGGTGATAATGAATTGCTGATTGGGATCGCCAACGATTTTTATGGTTGGGGGATTATGGCTCGCCTAGACCAGATTGAAAATGTAACAGTCCAAAAATAAAAACAGATAATAATCATGACACAACTTTCATGGAGTTTACTTTTCGGGATTATCTTAAGCCCCCTCCTTCTTCAAGCACAAACCTCGCAATCAATTCCCTTTACGGCTAACCGATGGGAGTTTTCCGGAGAGCATACATTAGAAGACTATAAAGGGCAATCATGTGTATTGCTGAATAATAGCCAGGCTTATCTGACTGATATTGACTTTGAGAATGGTATTATTGAGTATGACGTCGCTTTCACTGAGGATCGTGGGTTTACGGGAGTTATGTTCCGAATGCAGGACAAAAAGAATTATGAAGAATACTACATGCGGGCACACCAATCGGGTAATCCGGATGCTATGCAGTACACTCCGGTATACAATGGCGTGGCCGGGTGGCAGCTTTATTACGGTGAAGGGTACGGTGTTCCGCATCATTATCGCTTTCAGGAATGGATGCACGTGAAACTGGTGGTATCCGGAAGCCAGATGGAGGTGTATATTGATAACATGAGCGTTCCGGTGCTGCATGCCTTTGAATTGAAGCGAAAACCCGCTGCTGGTTTTCTGGGACTGTATACTTTTGTAAAAAAAGCCCGATTTGCAAATTTTAGCTATCAGACTATGGATAACCCGCCTATCAAGAGTGCTGACCAGCAAAGACCATCTGGCTCGGCCGAAACAATCACCCAATGGCAGGTTTCCAGTGCATTCAGCCAAAAGCTACTGGATGGGCAAACAACTTTTCCTGAAGCACTGGCCAAGAATCTTGCCTGGCAACCACTAGAAAGTGAATCTACTGGCACAGTAAACCTGGCTCAGATTAGCGAAGTGTCGGACACCACCAATACCGTTATCGCAAAGTTTACAATAGAGGCCGACCGCGCTCAGATAAAACCCTTACACTTCGGTTATTCTGATATAGCTACTGTGTATGTGAATGGTACTGCTGTATATGAAGGACAAAGAATCTTCAATTCTCGCGATTATCGGTATCTGGGTACCATTGGTTATTTCGACACCCTATTTCTCCCGCTGAAAAAGGGAAAGAATGAAGTCTGGTTTGCCGTGACCGAAAACTTTGGTGGCTGGGGCATATGCGCTCGGTTATCTGATTTCCAAGGGATTACCTTTGCCCAATAACTCAGCAGCAACAATTAACAGAACCGAACAACTTAATGCATGAACTGCTGAGGATCAATTGCTAACTCGATGTTTCCACCGCTTCAGGCTCTTGCCCATTCAGTCCCATAGCATCTTGGAACTCTTGCCCTGAAAACTTATACAATTTGTGCGCTTCTTCCTCTTTGTGCTTCATCACGTGCTCTAAGGCTTCCGATACCGCATCGCTGAACAGCACAATCAACGAACCGGTTTTGGCCTGCTGAATCGCGTGATCGATGGCATCTTTTTCATTGGGTATCACGGTAATCTTTTTATTCGTGTCTACCTTATGAATCCCCGCTGTCAGCATAGCGACAATCTCCTCCTGATTCCTGCCTCTTAAGTCTCTATCCACTCGAATAATAATTTCATCAAACATTTCGCAGGCAATACGGCCTACTTCTTCGGTATCTTCTTTCCGCCGGTCCCCAACTCCGGTAATGATACCTACTATCGGGCTGCTGTCGAGGTTAATAATTAATTTTTGTAAGGCCCGAAGTCCGGCAGGATTGTGGGCGTAGTCCAGTAAAAATTTGAAATGCCGGAAGTTAAATAGATTCAACCGACCGGGAGTCTGCGAAGGCGACGGGATGAAGGACTCCAGAGCTGATCTGATATCTTCAATGGTAAACTTATTGATGACCCCGGTCAGCACCGCAGGTAGCACATTCTGAATCATAAATGTGGCTTTTCCCCCGAAGGTTAATGGTACATTTACCGCTTTGGTGACCCGCAGTTTCCATTCACCTTTGCAAATGGTAATATACCCATTCTCCCAAATGGCCGAAAGTCCTCCTTTCTTCGCATGTTCCTGAAGGCGAGGATTTTGCTCGTTCATAGAAAACAACGCTACCCGGCAATCTATCCGTTTTTTCATCGAATATACGAGATCATCATCCGCATTCAGAATGGCGTATCCGTCTTTATGCACCGATTCAGGTATCACCGATTTCACTCGGGCCAATTGTTTCACCGTGTGAATACCTTTAAGTCCCAAATGGTCAGCACTCACATTGGTAACAATCCCGATATCACATTGATCAAACCCCAACCCGGAGCGTAACAAACCTCCTCGCGCCACTTCAAGTACTGCGTAATTCACGATTGGATCTTTAAGCACAAACTGGGCGCTCACTGGTCCGGTGCAGTCTCCCTTCATCAATAGCTGATTGTGCACATAAATACCGTCAGTAGTGGTAAATCCCACTTTATAGCCGTGCATCTTCATCATATGGGCAATCAGCCGGGTGGTAGTCGTTTTGCCATTGGTACCGGTGACAGCCACAATAGGAATGCGGTAAGAGCAACCGGGAGGATACAGCATGTCGATCACCGGTGCTGCCACATTACGGGGTAAGCCTTCGGTAGGGGATAAATGCATGCGGAAGCCGGGGGCGGCATTCACTTCCAGCACCGCGCCGCCAGTTTCTGTCAGTGGCACGCTGATGTCGGTCGTCATTACATCGATACCGCAAATATCCAGACCAATAATCTTGGAAATGCGCTGGGCCATAAATTCATTATCAGGATGTACTTTATGGGTTACGTCAGTGGCGGTTCCTCCGGTACTCAGGTTTGCCGTGTCTTTTAATTTCAGAAACTTCCCCTCCGGCAATATAGTGTCTACGGTATATCCTTCGGCATCCAGAATCCCACGCGTCATGTCATCCACAACAATTGCGGTAAGCACTTTTTCGTGGCCATACCCTCGGCGGGGGTCCCGGTTCACCTCGTCGATCAACTTTTGGATGGTGTCCTTCCCATTACCCACCACGTGCGCTGGTGAACGTTTGGCTGCGGCTACCAGTTTATGATTGATCACCAACAAACGATAATCATCTCCTTCAATGTGCCTTTCTACAATTACCGAACTGGAAATCTGCCGGGCTTCCTTAAATGCTTTTTCCGCGGTTTGCCAGGTGGTAATATCTGCGGTAATACCCCGCCCGTGATTTCCGTCTATGGGCTTGATGGCCAGGGGGTATCCGAGACTTTCTACCGCCTCTTTCAAACCTTCTAGGGTAAAAACAATTTCACCTTTGGGCACAGGTACCTGGGCTTGTCCCAACAAGTATTTAGTATCGGTCTTATCACATGCCAGTTCCACACTGATGCTGCTGGTCTGACTGGTAATGGTGGCCTGAATACGCTTTTGGTTTGCTCCAAAGCCCAGTTGACATAAGGATCGTTCATTAAGCCGAATCCAGGGAATACCCCGGGAAACAGCTTCTTCAATGATTGAGGTAGTGCTGGGGCCTAGCCGCTCCTGTTCCCGCAGTTCCCGCATCTTTTGCAAATCTTCTGCCAGTGGATAAGGCTGGCCGGCAATGAGCGCTTCGGCAATGCGCACTGCCGCTTCAGCAGCATACAAGCCAACGCTTTCTTCCATATAAGCAAATACCACCTGATAAACTCCTTTTTCCCCGTAGCCCCGGGTGCGCCCAAAACCGACTTCCATACCGGCTAAGGTTTGAATCTCCAACGCAATATGTTCAATCACATGCCCCATCCAGGTGCCTTCTTTTACCCGATGAAAAAACCCTCCGGGAGTGCCTTCGGAACAACGATGCTCGTATAAAGAAGGAAGCAGTGCTTTCAGCCGCTCGTAAAAGCCCTCAATGGTATGGGTTGGCCGTTCCTCTAACGTTTCCAAATCCAGGGTCATGACGATCAGCTTGTGTCGGCGGATTGACCAGTAGTTAGGCCCCCGCATCACATTTATTTTCTTTATTTGCATGTAATATATTGGTTAGACTTGTATAGCTTGCTAATTATATAAAAGTTAGTTTCTAGGATAATTGTTACATTCGCTAGTTACAAAATTTTCTACTGTAAGAATGATCGACACCAAAGTTAAGGGAACTATTATTCCCATTGGAGGAAACGAAGACAAAGGCACCCGCCGGGATGAGTCCAGCCAATTGAATTTTGTACAGAAAAGCATCCTGGCTCGTGTCATTCGAGAATGTAAGAACCGGGAGCCTTTGATTGTCGTCGTTCCTACAGCTTCCAATATTCCGGAGGAAGTCGGGGAAAAATACCGAGCTGCCTTTGGCCAGTTTGATTTTGCCCGAATGCATATCTTAGATATTCGTGAAAAGTGGCAAACGGAAGACCCGGAAACTCTCCGCTGGATTGCCCAAGCCGACTGTGTCATGTTTTCCGGAGGCAACCAGTCGAAAATTACCCGCATTATTCGTGATACTCCGATGCATCAGTTGCTGATGCAGCGTTACCAGGAGGAAGAATTCGTAATTGCCGGCACCAGTGCCGGGGCCATGTCTATGTCGAAAGAGATGATTACAGGGGGAAAATCCACCGAAGCGCTTTTCAAGGGAGCCGTGAAAACCGGCCGGGGCATGGGCTACGTGCCCAATTTGATTATTGATTCTCATTTCATTCAACGAGGCCGCTTCGGACGAGTAATGGAAGCAGTAGCCCGGTTTCCTAAACTCATAGGGGTAGGACTTGCAGAAGATACGGGTTTAGTGATAAAAAACTGCAACGAATGCGAAGTAATTGGTTCGGGAATGGTCATTTTAGTAGACCCCAGCCAACTTACCCATAATAATGAAGAGGTATTGGAAACAGGCACACCCATGTCACTATCCAACCTCATCGTGCACGTACTTTCAGTAGGTGATCATTTTCGGCTGGATAACCGCGAACTGGAAATCCTACCGATGAACCTGGACGCCCGCCTGCTATTAGAGCAGCCTTATAAAATTACTCGTCGTAAATCGCGATAATTTCATTCGCCGGGGTTTTAGCCGCCCGGTACATACCTTCCGTATTAAAGGGCATGCTTACTTCGCCTTGCGCGTTTACTGCCACCAAGCCGCCATCTCCTCCGAGCTTCAGTAAGCGATGCCGAATTACTTCGTCGCAAGCCTGGACTAAAGAGTAGTGTTTATATTCTATCAGGCAGGAAACATCGTAGGCCACCACTCCACGTAAAAAATACTCACCACTGCCGGTACAGGATACGGCGCAGGTCTGATTGTTGGCATAAGTACCCGAACCAATGACCGGACTGTCTCCAATCCGCCCCCAGCGCTTGTTTGTCATGCCCCCGGTAGAGGTGGCGGCGGCAATATTTCCCTGGCTATCGCAGGCTACCGCACCCACCGTTCCCATTTTTTTCGGTGCCTTTTCGTCAACCTTAGCAGCATGATCGAGCTGAAAACTATCGGTATCTTTAATTTTTTGCCACTGATCGTAGCGATACGCATCAAAAAAGTAATTTTCATCCGCAAAATCACATTGCATTTGCCGGGCAAACTCCATGGCGCCTAAGCCAGCCATAAACACATGCTCCGACTTTTCCATTACCAACCGCGCCAGTTGGATAGGGTTTTTTATCCCCGTCACTAAAGAAACTGCCCCCGCGGCACGGTTACGGCCATCCATAATTGAAGCATCCATTTCGTGCGTTCCTTCGGCCGTAAATACCGACCCTTTCCCGGCATTAAATAAAGGGCAATCTTCTAAGATTCTTACTGCCATCTCAACAGCGTCCAGGGCAGTTCCCTGGCCAGCCAGATGGTGATAAGCAGCGTGCAGGGCTTCCTGCAAAGACGTGGTATAACGAGATTCTTTTTCATCACTCATCTCTGTGCGGAGAATCGTTCCGGCACCTCCGTGCAAAGCAATGGCTATGGGCATATTGTATTAGTCAATTTCAGCTAAAATAGGCAAATTCTTTAGTATACTATTTGCCCTATAAAAAAGCATCTATGATGCTAAAGTACTCCTTTGCATTAACTTTATAGTAAACATACCAAATGCTCATTATTTCTTATTGGAGTATGCTTACAGGGCATGCTCTTGCTCATTTTTCATACAAATAGTAGGTATTTTTACCTACGCATTATTAGCCATAAAAAGGCACGCGAGTAAGATGCTCTGGATATACGATTTATTTGCAGCAGGTGAAATCAGTACGTTTGCCAAAACTGCTAAATAATTGTGTTGTGATGCGTGAACGGAGATTAGTTTTGTTATTTATTTTGTTGTCGATCGGAGTAGGAGGAACTCAACTTCTACATGCTCAGACTACTGAAGAAAAAATGAAAGCGGTGTTTCTTTACAGTTTCACCAAGTATGTGGATTGGAGCCAGTCAGATGGCGAAATTATCATTGGAGTATACGGGAATAACGCTGTTTTAGATATTCTTCAAACTGATCTCAAGGGGAAGAAAATACAGGGTAAAAATGTAGTCACAAAAAGCATTAAAACCTCACCTGAAGCGCAAGGCTGCCAGGTTATATACCTACCAAAATCTAATTCCTCCAAACTATCCGAAGTAATAACAGCCAGCGAAAAGCGGGGCATACTTGTGGTTACTGAGGAGAACTTAGTCAGGCAGGGAGCCGGTATCAGCTTCACTAAACACTCATCCAAGCTGGGCTTTATCCTAAACAAAAAAGTACTGGAAACTAATCAACTGAAAGTGATGGCTGCCCTGTATAAAATGGGCAAGGTAATCTGAGCACTCCTTAAATTAATTCAATACCGCAAAATAAAACCACAATGAAGCATTTTTATTCTCTGTTTAAGGCTTTCGGCGTAGGAACCTTAATGATGTGCAGTTTGCAAAGTTTTGCACAGCAGGAGGAGAAATTAGATTTATTTGAAATGTCGTTGGAAGACCTCATGAATGTAGAGATCGTCTCGGCTACTAAAAAGTCAGAATCTATATTCGAGGCTCCCGTATCTAGTTATGCTATTAGCCGGGAAGAAATTGCCAGCGCAGGGGTTACCTCTATCCCGGAAGCGCTCAGGTTGTGCCCAGGCGTAATCGTGCGCGAAATGTCTAATGGTAACTACGATGTACATCTCCGAGGCTTGGAGAATACGGCACGTTATACAAATACTGTTGATCAGCAGAATAAGTACACCTTGGTGATGATTGATAACCGACCGGTATTTAGTTATGAGCAGGGTGGTACTTTCTGGGAATTTTTGCCAATTGACCTGGCCGATATAGAAAGAATCGAGATTGTGCGTGGTCCGGCGGCTCCACTGTTTGGCCCTAATGCTGCCACAGGAGTCATCAATATTATTAGCCGCACTTCTCGAGAAAAAGGGCTGTACACTTCAGGCAATGCCCAGATTGCTCCCGGGCAAACTACCGCAGGTAATCTGGCCTTAGGCTATGGCTTCGGTGATAAGCTAAATGTGACGGTATCAGGTAACTATCAGCATCGAGAACGGTTTGATGACCAGTACTACTTCTTAGCCGATGATGAATTCTCAGCCGATTTGAGCGAAGTAGCAGACGCAGAACTGCTTTACCCGGACCCTTCACTAGCCCAAGAAAAATACGGAATCAATGCTTTTATCAATTATAAGGCCAATGAGAATATAAGCTTTGACCTCTCAGCGGGTATGCAGGATGCTGATGTGCAAAAGGCTTATCTTAGCAATAGAGCGCCCATCCATTTAACCACCAACGGCGGCTCTTCTCAATATGTAAACCTTGCAGGGAAGGTGTATGGACTAAGTGCTCGGTTTTCTCATAGCGAGGGCAATTATTATCTACTGGAAGAAACCGGGCCCAGTGCAACTCCCGTAGATTTTACCATCACTGATGCCACTGTTGACTATCAGTGGCAGGTGAGCGATAAAATCAGCTTCCGACCTGGTTTTAATTATCAGGATATAGAATATACTGCTAATGTTTTCGGTAATATATCTGCCACCCCCTTTAATTCAGTAGCCGGATCATTACAGGGAGATTATCACCCTCTGGAAAACTGGCGTATTATTGCGGCGGGTCGGGTAGACAAATTCAACACCTTAGACGAAGCTTACCTTTCATATCAGTTGGCTACTACCTATATCATCCAGGATAAGTATGTATTACGGGCTGCTCAGTCGCGATCTACCAACAGTGTGTTCTGGGCACCCACTTTTTTCTCGTCAGATGATGAAGAGCTAAAACTAGCTGCGGTAACGATGAGCGAGCTTGGTTTTCGAGCTCAGCTTTCTAATAATCTGTCGGTAGATGCGGATGTTTTTCGCCAACATTTGGAGCATCTAAGCCTTTTCTTAGTCACCGGCATTGAGTTTGGCACCGATCCTAATACTCCGCCAACGGTAACATTAGGCTACAAGAACCTGCCCCTTACGGCTACGCAATATGGACTTACGCTGTCTGCAAATTATATAGCCAATGCAAAACTTCAGTTGAAGCCGTTTGTCACTTTTCAGCAGACGAAAGTGCAGGGCCGCCCCCTTGGTTTTAACGCCATGCCTCTTGATCCTGTCCAAAATCCTACTAATATATATACTACGGTAGATGAAGATCAGGAAAGTACACCATCGGTATACGGAGGATTTTACGCCAACTTCAAAGCTACTAAGAAGTGGACGATTAACCTTAACTCCTACTTCTTCAGTGGACATACACTATATAATGAGCGGGATTTAGAACAGGAATCCACTATCGGCGTAGGTCAGATTGATGGTAAGATGCTTTTGCATAGCAAAGTTTCCTACAACGTAATTAATAAATTAAGACTTTATATAAACGCAAGAAACTTGCTTGGTAGCGAAACCCGAGAATTCTACGGTACCGACCGTACCGGCCGTTCAATTTTATTCGGAGCCAGTTATAATTTCTAAATTACTCTTCTCTATTCAAGAAAGGCTTTCTGTTTGTGAAACAGGAGGCCTTTTTTTGTTTTCCGCAGCGAGAACAACTTCTTATTGATGACCTTGTATTCTTCGCTATAAACAGAATAGTTTCTTCTGAAGAAGCAATAAGGCACTTTATGGGTAGTGCCTACGGCAATAATTCCGGTTGTTTATTCATTGATAAGTACAAAGTAGAAATATCTATGCCATGTATAGTATTCTCTTCAAGCTTCATCCAAACCCTAACTCTACCAAACACAGAAGTTAACCGTCTTTCATTATCCTGTTTCTTGATCAAAAGTGCATTAGTTGGTATTATTACCACTTGAAAATTTACGAATGATTTATAAGATGCATGCCTACCTCTCCTTTGTTAGCTTGCTACTGATACTTACCGGATGCGCAACGAGCCAAATTGGTTCATCACTGAAGAAAGAGGAAAAGTATTATGTTATTTTGATGGGGGGACAATCGAATATGGAAGGTGTGGGGAACGTAAGAGAATTACGAGTAGCAACTCTGCCCGACAATATTCACTATGCAAATTTTGGTATGAGCCCTGATTTTAGTCAAGACACGATGAGTTTTGGCCCTGAGGTTGGGCTTAGTCGGGTATTACACCAGCAATTTCCTGATGCTAATTTTCTGTTGATCAAATATGCCATCGGAGGCGCATCGCTGCTAGACTGGGCACCCGATTATGACTCGACCGAAGCAGTGATCACCGGACATCCTGAGTTTGGCAATATGTATGATTCATTATGGGCCAAAGTTGACAACATTACGACTGGATATGTCACGGAAACGATTGCCTTTTTGTGGATGCAGGGTGAACGCGATGCCCGTATTCCTGAAGCCGGAATTGACTATTATTCTCATTTTAAAACGTTTATCGAGGCGATACGGCAAGATGCAGCGCTACTCAACCTTCCCATCATCTTTGGGCTGGTTAACCCTGATCCTGAACGTTATACCGCAGTTACTACTGTTCAGACAGCCCAACGGGACATCGCCCGTACTATAAATAATGTCTGGATGATTGATACCTCTGATCTGGGAAAATGGGATGATCAGGTGCACTATAATACCCAGGGACAGTTAGAGCTCGGAAGAAGGTTTGGAGAAACCTTATTGGAACACTGGGCAAAACCATCACCATAAGTGCAATCTGATCAATCTCATTGCAGGTCTATAACTTAGGAATGCTCTAATACTTCAGTGCTGGTTTTTCGCTGAATGGAGCATAAACCATCCGATTCAATATGAAATGCCACGTTCATAAGATTATACAGATGTTCACTGGCTACTAACCAGGTAATACCTACCAGTTGAGATTCTGAAAAATGCTTAAGGGCACCCTGATAGGTCATGTCGGACACATCTTTGTTTACAGTCAGCTCGTGGGCAAAACGAAGCGCAGCCCGTTCTGCTTCGCTAAATTTAGGGGAATCTTCAAATTCCTGGACCTCAAAAAAACGATCAGTATTATCAAATTGCTGAATTGCTACAGCCTGACCAATGTCAATACAGAAGTGGCAGGTATTGATCTGGGCTACATAAATGCGGACAAGGGTTTTAAGCTCCTCAGGAAGCCTAAGCTTTTTTTCCAGACTTTGTATGCTGGCATACCACCGAATAAATGCAAAAGGTAGCCGGGTATATAAGGTTTTCATCGGAGTAATCACTTTACCCAGCTTTCGGCGAGAGAACCAGTAAGCAAGCTTGAGTAAAGGGCTTTTTGGGTTTTCAATAGGGGTTAAACGTAACATAAGTATGATGTTTTACCCTTATGTCTGGCTTACCCTTTCTTTGTGACAGTTTAATGTAAAAAAATTTTATCCGGGTTACGTACGAAATAAAGATGCGTAATTTTCTGACCATCCCCGTCCAGGGTGAGAAGGCTATCCGGTTGGCCGTTGAGTGAAAACAAAATACCAGGGAGACCATTGATCTGCACCCACTGAGCTTTCATCTGAAGCGCATCTGGCTTTTGGGCAACTCCCACCAGAAATTTCGTAACGGTCTCCCATCCGTAGAGCGGTACGCGCGCGGCTGCTTTTTTGCCACCACCATCTGAATACAGAATAATATCTTCCTTTAACAATTGAGTTAAAGCCTGGATTTTTCCTTCTTCCCGAGCTTTTAGGAAGGCCTCCAACAGGGGCTGGGTAGCCGATGGTTTAGAAGTGATTGTTTCTTCGGTCAGGTTCATCTTTTTCCGGGCACGGGAGAGGAGTTGGCGACAGTGGTCCTGCTGAATCTCACAAAGCTCGGCTAAGGCTTCGTATGAATAACTAAAAGCCACCCGCAAAATAAATACGGCTCGTTCCAGTGGGTTTAATTGTTCCAACAGGTACATCATCCCGTAAGATAACAAGTCTTTCGGCTGATCTTCCGCATGCGCTACTGTGATATAGGGCTCGGGCAGCCAGGTCCCGGGATAGTGCTCCTGGGATTTCTTACGTTCTTTTAAGCGATCAATAGACTTATTGGCCACTACTCGGGTCAGGTAACTTTTGACATTCTGGACATGCTCTGGAGGCAACGAAAGAAAATGTTCAAAACTATCCTGTACAATATCCTCAGCTTCCTGTACCTCTCCCAAAATGTGGTAGGCCACTGAAAATAAGTAGGTGCGGTATTTGGTTAAGATGTCGGCTGCATTCATCGCTGATTTCCCGAGGACGGTGCTACCGTTAAAGGTAATCCATCCAACGAAAAAAAACAGCCTGATGCAGGAAATGCAGCCTAAAAGATACCAGAGATATATTGTAATCCGTAAGATAGCTTCGCTGTAAGATTGGCCACATTCACTCCATTGGTAATAATTTCCTGCTGGATCACAAATGTCAATGCCCCAGCTACGTAGCCCATGAAGGCCAGTAGGCTTACTTTACGCACATACCACATAAAATTGATCTTTTCAATCCCCATGGCAGCCACTCCCGCTGCTGAACCGATAATGAGGATACTCCCCCCGGTACCGGCACAATAGGCCAGAAACTCCCAAAATGTATGGTCTACCGGGTATTCTACGGCATACATTCGCATCATGGCTGCTACCAGTGGCACATTGTCTACAATTGAAGAGAACACTCCTACCAGTAGGTTGATTGCATAAAAATTACCCACGTTTTCGTCCAGATAATCCGCCATTATTGTCAATTGACCAGCTGATTGCAAGGCTCCTATACAAAGCAAAATCCCCAGGAAGAACAATACCGTTGAGGTATCTACTTTGCGCAAAGCATTCAGTACTGAAAACTGACTCTTCTTCTCTTCGTCTTTACGATGATGAATAATCTCAACGACCGTCCACAAAAACCCCAGTCCCAACAGAATGCCCATATAAGGAGGCAGGTGCGTCAGGAGTTTGAATACGGGAACAAACACCAGTGTTAAGACCCCTAACCCCAGCACCAACTTTCGCTCAAAAGCGGTCGAATTCAGGGTTGTTGCTTCTTTATGGCGTGGGGCTTGCTGAATTTTCTTTCCAGATGTGCGTGAAAGATATAAAAGCGGAAATAACATACACACCAGGCTGGGTAAGAATAATTTCGCAATGATGTTGGTAGGGGTCACTTGTCCGCCAATCCATAACATCGTGGTTGTAACATCACCAATGGGCGTGAAAGCTCCTCCTGCATTGGCGGCAATTACCACAATACAGGCGTATAGCCAGCGTTCCTGTTTATCATCTACTAATTTTCTTAGCAAAGATACCAGCACAATGGTCGTCGTTAGGTTATCTAAAATACCGGATAGACAAAAAGCCAGTCCGCTCATGATCCAGAGCAGTTTGCGAGAGCTATCTGTTTTAATTCGATCTACAATGAGTTCGAAACCATCATGCGCATCAATAATTTCCACAATGGTCATGGCACCCAGCAGAAAGAATAAAATCCCAGCGATTTCGCTGATATGATGGGTAAGTTGCTCGGCTATAAGTTCGCTATCGGGCACTTGCGTTACATAGACCGTCCAGCAAAGTACACCTGCCAACAGAGCCGTAGCTGCCTTGTTAATATGAAACGAGTGCTCCAGTGTTATAACCAGATAGCCCACCAGAAATATTATAATCATCCAGATCATTGCCTACCACTTTATATGTTAAAAACACAATTAAATGTTTGAAATAGTATATTTTAACAAATATAGATAGGACAAATTGAGGATAATTGACCAAAGCTGATCAAATAGTACCTGCTACAGAAACCCCTGAATGAGAAGTTTTTCTACCAGGAAGAAACCCAACTGTGACTGGCTTGATCACGGCAGGCTTATGAATAGGGGTTTTTCTATCCTATTTTGTAAATAGGACTGATTAAGCGCTATAAAAAGCACTTTTCGCCCATAATCAATAGCAAAAAATGCTGAAAGGATTGTCGGTAGCATTACCCGATCTTTTTCCCATTACCAACTGCCTGATCTGGCTGCAATAAAACAACTCCCTGGTCGCTCAAAACGCCTATTACGAGGCACTCAGACATAAAATTGGCAATTTGCTTAGGCGGAAAATTTACTACGGCAATCACTTGTCGCCCTACCAAAGCATCAGCCTGATATATTTTGGTGATCTGGGCACTGGTTTTACGCTGCCCGATTTCTGGGCCAAAATCAATGAATAATTTATAAGCCGGTCGATGGGCCTCGGGAAAGGCTTCAACCCGGAGGATGGTGCCCACTCTCATATCAACTTTGGCAAAATCATCCCAGCTAATTGTACTCATGGAAAGTTTAATAAGGTATATGATCTCAGATGATCATTATTAGAAATGTTTTTTGCCAACAACAATTAGTTTTGCTGATCCACTACCCACAATGGAGAAGGTTCATGAGCTTTGTCCATCACTTGTTTAATATCCTCCACCACATCGGGGTGCTGGTCGGCTACATTGGTTTGTTCTGCCAGATCGTTTTCCAGATTGTATAGCTGAAGCTCGCCCGTAAACATGGGTTCACGAATGCCCTTCCAGTTACCCATCCGAACTGCCTGGCGAGAGCCTTGCTCATAAAATTCCCAGTACAGGTAATTATGAGGCCGCTGATCGGCGGCATTTCCCAGCAAGGTAGGCACAATGCTGATGCTTTGAATTTCTTCCGGAGGACTAACTTTCGCCAGTTCAGCGAAGGTCGCCATCATATCACCGAAGTAACCGATATAATCTGAGGTAACGCCTGCCGGTGTCTGAGCCGGCCAGCGGGCAATAAAGGGCACGCGAATCCCTCCTTCATACATCGCCCGCTTGATTCCTTGCAGCGGGCCATTGGAATCAAAAAAGTCCGGATCGTTGCCTCCTTCGCGATGCGGACCATTATCGGAGGTAAAGATCACCAGCGTGTTTTCGTCAATGCCTTGCTGGTGTAGGCTCTCCATGATACGGCCAATGTCAGTATCCATTCGGCTGATCATCGCAGCTGTTCCTTTCTGGGTATCGGGCCAGTCCCGGTCGGCATAGATACCGTAGTCAGGCACCTCCATGCCCTGGTCTCCAGCTTCATTGTTGGCATGCGGAATGGTGAGCGACAGGTACAGAAAGAAAGGTTGTTCGCGTTCCTGCTGAATAAATTCCAGGGCCTTTCCCATGAACAAATCGTGCGAATAATCAACCTTTTCAGTGGCATAGCCGCCGGGAAAACCGCCCCTGCCTCGATCTACTCGCTCTACCACGTTGTTTAAAGGTACTGAATCAAGACCGTCCCATAAGAACTCCGGGTAATAGTTATGGGCGTGTCGCTGGTTCAGGTAGCCATAAAATGAGTCAAAGCCCTGCTTGAGGGGATGGCCTTCCTGTTCGACTTCGCCCAGCCCCCATTTGCCTACCAGGGCCGTTTGGTAGCTGGCCTTTTTCAACACTTCTGCTACAGTCACGTCCTCTTCCATTAACGATTGTTTTGATCGGTCATCGCCACCAGCGTTGCCCCGCACCCGCGTTTGTCCGGTATGCTGTCCGGTGATCAGCACCGCTCGGGAAGGCGCACACACGGTAGACCCGGCGTAGAACTGGGTGAATTTGATACCCTGCTCAGCCAACTGGTCAATATTGGGCGTTTGAATTTGCGTTTGCCCGTAGCAGCCCAAATCACCATAGCCCAGATCGTCGGCCATGATGAAGATGATGTTGGGAGATGCAAAACTAACTTCTTCTTCGCCAACTTCGGAAGTGGTTGGGGCACTGGTGCAGGAAAAAAGTAGCAGAATCAAAAAAAATAAAGGAGTAGCTTGTCGCATGTCAAACAGGTTAGGTTGTGCCCATAAGTTAGAGGAAAAAGTTTATAAGTAAAACAACCCACCCAGTATCTCACGGAACCATCACCGCCGTATCCGCTGTTACGAACCGCTGCTGACGGTATACCTGTAGGCTGTCATTATTTCGGGCGAACAGCAGATAGGGAGTGTCCTTTATTTGCTCATAAACAATATCGCGCACATCTCCCTGAACTGAAATACCACTCTGATTGGCACTCATGACAGCAAACTCACCAGTTCCATCTCCTTGCAATACCAGTCCATAACTGGCATCATACCGCCCGGTGCTCACGCGGGTTACCGACTGGTTGCCGCCCAAAATCAAATCCAGTTGCCCGTCCTGGTCTACATCCGCTGAGGTAATGGCGTACACCGGCGCAAACTGTGCTGCTATGGGCAGCGGATGCCGGGTGAAAGAACCTCCTTCATTTTGAAGATATACTGACTCAAAAGTAGTGACCAATAAGGTATCCGCCTCGGCTAACTGCGCCTCGCTAAAGTAGGCTTGGGGTGAGGTTTGGGCAAAAGTCTCATAATCCGGGAACATTTTTTTCAGGGCAATGATCTGACCCAGCAATTCATCTTTACTATAGGCAAATACTTCCTTACCCTGTAAGTAGTGCGTAAAGATGGGGTCAATAGAGCCATTTTGGTCAAAATCGCTGTACACCAGGCGAATGGGCTCTTCTGTGCGGGGATGGTACAGGTTATTCTCACCGAAGTTCCCGGCAATGATGTCCATATCACCATCCTGGTCAAAATCATTGACATGCAAGCTGTTCCACCACCCGCGAGTGGTGTGCAGCGACTCTGTGGCAGTCTCTTCAAACCCTTCACCTGATTGATTGTAAAGCACTCGAATGGGCATCCATTCTCCGGCCAGAATCAGATCGGGATAATCATCTTCATTCAGTTGGGTAAATACGGCATCGGTTACCATACCGGGTTGAAGCAGGGCGGGTGCCATCGCTTCGGTCACATCCTGAAAGTGGCCCACACCATCATTCTCCAGCAGGTAGCTGCGGGGAGAAAGCGGATACTTGCCCGGAATCAGTCGTCCTCCCACAAACAGATCCAAATCGCCATCCTGGTCCACATCTCCCGCACTGACTGCTGCTCCACTGGTGATCATGGCAGGCAAGGCTTGTTCGGCCAGTGTAAAGTTACCACGACCATTGTTCCGGTAGAGGCGATCCTGTAGTCCCTGATCCTCTTCAAAAAAATCGTTACCACCACTTACCACGTATAAATCCAGGTCACCATCCTGGTCAGCATCGAAGAAGATAGCATCGGTGTCTTCGTAAATAGTGTCTCCTTTAAAAGTGGAAGCTGAGATAGCGGAAAAATTACCGTCCGGTAACTGCCGGTACAGTGCTCCGGTCTGCTCTTTGGCCCCGCCAATGTAAAAATCCACCAGCCCATCCTGATCCACGTCGCCCCGGGCAATTTTGGGTCCTATATTGGAGATGCCCTGCGGAAGCATTTTATCGCGTTTAAAATCCAGAAAATCATTTTCCTCATGCTGAAAGTCAATGCCCAGCTTCTGCGCCGAGGATAGCGTAAATAATGGAGCAGGGCGCGGAATTTCTGCCCTTCCCAGTGTGGCATCAGCTTGTTTCAGCACCAGTGTCTGATCTCCGGAAATGTTTTCCAGTGACTGGCTGGTTTCGTCTGGCCAAACGATGGTCAGGCTTTCTACATTGGCCACATCTCCCAGCCCGAAAATAAGCTCGTAGGGCACGGAGGATTGAAACCCTCGTACCGGAATCATCTCCTGATACTGCATCTGTCCCTGATTATGTACAAAAACCTTAGCTCCTACCCCAAAAGGGTTTTTTCCCGTGCCTTGCAACCGTATTTTCAGGTAGTGAGCAGCATTCGGTTGGGCTTCCTGATTATTGCGGTACACAAAAGCCTCTTCATTCACATTGTTGACAACCAGATCCAAATCACCATCATTATCCAGATCGGCATAGGCCGCCCCGTTGGATTGGGTAGGTTGCCCAAGGCCCCAATTGGTCGCCTGGTTGGTAAAAGTCAGGTTGCCCTGGTTTTGGTAAAGGTAGTTTGGTACGTTGATGGAAGGCATATTTTCTACCAGTCCCATCATCTCTACATCCAGGTTTTTTCGCTGGTTTTTTACCTGCTCACTCACCACATAGTTCATAAAATCCATGTCCAGATAATTGCGGGCATAGCCGTTGGTGATGAATACATCCTTCCAGCCATCCAGATCATAGTCGGCAATGAGCGGAGCCCAGCTCCAGTCAGTGCTGGAAATACCGGCCAGTTGTCCGATTTCCTGAAAACCCTGGGCAGATTGACCAGGAATAGCCTGTCGAACCGGACGGTTCTCCCCGCCAAAGCTAAGGGGTGCGGGAGTATTCAATTGCAACATGTTTCGCATGGTCTGGTAGTGGAAACCACTGCGGATAAGTTCGCGATACTTATCATAGTGTTCTGATCCTAAAGACATTTTGAGACGGTAATTGTCTTCCGGCAACATGTCCAGGGTAATGATATCGGGGCTGGCATCATTGTTCAGATCACCGGCATCACAACCCATGGAGAACAGAGATACATGCCCGATGTAGCTAGTTAAGGACTCGGTAAAAGTGCCATCCTGCTGATTGATGTATAAATAGTCTTCTTCGTTATAGTCGTTGGTCACGTAAATGTCGAACCAGTCATCGCCATTCACATCAGTAACCGCTACTCCCAAACCGAACCCCAGCACATTCTGAATGATGCCAGCCTCTTCGCTCACATCCTCAAATTTCAGTATCGCCTGTTCTGTACTGGTTCCAGGATTACGGAAGAGTTTGTCGCCCAACATTCGATTGGTTCTCTTTTTATGTTGCCCGGTCAGGTTGCTGAACCCGGCGTATTCCTGTGTGGAGTGGTTGAGTACGTACACGTCCAGATCACCGTCCCGGTCGTAGTCGAAAAAAGTAGCCTGAGTAGAGTAGCCGGGGTCGGCCAGTCCGTAGGCTTCGGCTTGTTCGATAAAGGTGACTTCGCCCGAAGAGGCGGTTGTATTAATAAATAGCTGATTTCTCCGTTTGTTCGGGTCAGCAGCAGCGGAACGGCAGACGTAAATATCCAGCCAACCATCCCCATTCACATCAGCCATGCTAACCCCGGTATTCCAAAGCCCGGCAGCAGCCACTCCGGCTGACTCGGTGACGTCTTCAAACTCCCAGTTGCCCCGATTCAGGTAAAGTTTACTGGCTACGAGATTGCCGCTGAAATAAATATCCGGCAGACTGTCATTGTTTATATCACCTACAGCTACGCCCCCACCGTTGTAGAAGTATCCGTATTTCATCACGTTAAACTCTTCGGTTTCGCGCAAAATGTTTTTGAACTTAATGCCGGTATCTCCGGAAGAGAGCTGGGTAAACAAGGTCGTTGAGTCGGTCTGGTTATCGCAAGCGATAAGCCAACCCAGGCTTAGTATCAGTAGGAGTATGGGTAATCGTAGGGTAGGCATAACTAAGGATAAAGATAAAAAAAAGTGCCAGGGGTGCTGGCACTTTTTCAATAATCGTTAAAATAACATGTTACTTGGCATCCCACCAGAGCTTGGTAGATCCATTATCAGGACCACCCAAAAGGTTATCAATTGCGGCGTTCACTGCTTCGGCGTTGGTCGTGAACTCCCCATCTACATACGTCACCCGACGAGGCACCGTGGTAACGGGAATATTGCTGTCACTGAATAACCGAGCGTAGGTAGTTGGATAGCCAGTTCTCCGTTTTTCGGCCCAGGCTTCCCGAGAATCAGGATACAACGCAATCCACTTTTGGGTGATGATCTGCTCAAGTTGCTGTTCCATACTCCCGGCAGAATTATATGCCACCGGCACGGTAGAGGCTGCTGGAGCTGACCCGTCAAATGAAGCGGGAGTGTTGGTGCTTGCCACATAGCTGGCACCCGCTAAATCATTACCATCTAACCCATATTCGTCGTGAGAAGCAGCAATACCCATTTCGTAGAATTCCTGAGCCGTTCCTCCTCCCATATTCCAACCGGACAGGGTACCTTCGGCTTTTAGGAAATAAGCTTCAGCGGCTTTCATGATAATCACGTTCGGGCCAGCAGCACCGTTTTCGGTATACGCGGCGGCCATGTCAGAAGCAATGCTATTAAAATCAATGCCCTGCTTGTCTACTTTAGATTGCCCGTTTCTCATTCCTTCGTAGGGAAAAGAAATTCCGGCAGGATCGTCTGATGGATCAGGTTCTGCTGCCGGAGCAGCATAATAGGCAACGCGAGGGTCCTGGTATCCCTTTAGAATACTTTCCATATCAGCACTTAACCGAAATTCTCCCCATTGGGTGATGGTATTGTATTTATTGGTAAAGTCAGCCGTGGTTTCAATAATGGGGTTATCATCGTTAACCTCCAGCACACCGTCAGCGATTGCTTTTTCAGCTTCACTCTGGCCTAACGCCGGGTCTACGTATTTTACCCGGACTGCTAAACGAAGACGCAGGGTATTGGCAAATATCAGCCACTGATCTACATTTCCGCCATACACCACATCATTGGCACCTAAGAAAGAAGTGCCCCCAGCATTACTTTTCAATACCGCTACTGCTTCATCCAGGGTGGTAAAGAAATCATGGTATATATCTTCCTGAGCGTCATAAGGTACTGATCGCTCTCGGTTTCCAAATTCAGAATACGGAATAGGTCCCCAAAAGTCGGTTACCTGATGGTAAGACCATACCCGCCAGACTTTCATCATGGCGTTTTCCAGCTCATATCCGTTTTCTGCTGCAAACTCCTCGGCATATTGAATCTGAGGTGCGGCGGTTCCGTAAAAATAGTTAAACGCACCGTTCAGCCAGCTTCCTACCAGTGTAAACCGGTCTGAATCAAAGTTCGGAGCGGTAGTGGCAAAATAACCCGCGTAGATATCTGAGAACAGGGACTGGGTAAGCTGAAAAGCACCATTGCCACTGGCCGGTAAAAATATCGGGCTATACAGGGCGGCTTTCACTACCCCGCCAAATTCACTTTGGGAGAGCTGGTCTACCGTCAGATTCTTAGGGTCGGTATTCAGCTCGGTAAAATCATCGGTACAGCTATTGACCAGCAAAATGGTGGCAAAAGCTGCTATATATAAAATGCTTTTATTCATTTCTATAAAGTTTTTTAGTTCTTATAAACCAAATCTAAGGGATACTCCAAAACTACGGGTAGTAGGAGGTGCAAAAGAGTTTAGCCCTTCCGCATTATTATCCACCGATTGAACAGCTTCCGGATCGAAATACTTTGTTTTGTTACTGAAGAAAAACAGGTTCCTTCCTACAATTGAGAGGCTTGCAGTTCGGAAAGGAAGCTTGGAAAGAATGTTCTCCGGAAGCTCATAACCAAACGCCAGTTCTCGCAAACGAATGTTAGAAGCATCTCGGACAAATGCCTCACCTACCGGAGTATTTCTACCACCTACTCTGTTCCACAAAGCTTCGGAACTGATTTGTATATTATTGGGAGTACCAGTAGAATTTCCTTCCGCATCTGCCAGTACTGCTGATTCGCCGCCGAAGATATTTTCTCCGAAGACCAACGTACCATCTCTACCTTGCGCTGTGTAGTCAATCAGTCCATTTCCGGCCATGATGGCTTCGGTAAATACGGCTACCTGCCCACCCTGTCGTACATCAATCAGTGTTCTCAGTGAAAACCCTTTATACTTGAAGGTGTTATTGATACCCATCATGAAGTCAGGGTTGTAATTGGCTATTTTCACCGTTTTTCCTGAAGTAACAATCGGCAAGCCTAGTGAGTCAATAAGCACATTCCCGCTATCGTCTCTGGCAAAACCACGAGAATACTGGTTTCCGAATGCTTCACCGGCTTCAATTCTATATTCTCGCAAGAAGCCACTTCCCTGAATCAAGACATCAATATCATCAGAGATCTCTAATACCTTGCTGATATTTTTAGCAAAGTTGACATTCAGATCCCAGGAAAAGTTGGGAGTTGTGATAGGAGTCACTCCTAAGATGATTTCTACTCCCTGGTTTTGAATATCGGCACCATTCAGGAAGACGCTGGATACACCAGATGCGATAGGCACGTTGGTAGCAAACAGCTGATCAAACGTATTGGACTTGTAGTAAGTGAAATCCACTCGCAGATTGTCATCCAGGAACCGAGCGTCCATACCTGCTTCCCAGGTAGTAGTTCTTTCTGGTTTCAGGTCGGCTAATGGCAGGGTAGAGCTTAAAGAAATAGCGCCAGCAGTTACCGAAGCCTGCCGTGACAGACGATAAGGATCAGTATCGTTACCCACCCCTGCATAAGACCCACGTAGCTTCAGAAAGCTGAAAGCGGAAGGAAGTTGCACTAAGTCGCTAACCACTGCGGTTAGGCCCACGGAAGGATAACTATAGGAGCGGTTGGCTTCGGGCAAGGTAGAACTCCAATCGTTTCGGAAAGATCCGCTTAGGAAAATGGCATTTAAAAATCCTATTTCTCCGAAAGCATATACCGATTGTTGTTCCTTTTCACCATAAAACTCGCTTGGTCGTGGCTGGGTGGTATTTCCCAACGCAAATAAGTTCTCCACACTAAAGTTTGCTCCATTGCCCCCTACGCCTTCGTTTTTGGCCTGGCGAAGGTTAGCACCGGCGTTAAGGCTGAGCGAAATGTTTTCGGTAAGATCCTTTTGATAACTTACCAGGACATCAGAGTTCCATTCTAAATAAGAGCCGAAAGTTTTTTCATAAGAACCTCCATTAGCGGTGGTATATGTATCTACATACCGCAGAAATTCCTGAAAGGTGTTGGTTTTGTCAATTCCGGTTCTTGCCAAAACTGATAGATCATCGGTAATCTGGTATTTTAAAGAAACGAGCCCAAGTACTCTCTCCCGGACACGGGGTTGCGATACATTGTTGATGGTCCAGTAAGGATTCCCAGCTCCGTTAAACTTGGGAGCCCAGAAGTGCTGTCGAAGTTGGCCGGACTCGGTCAAAAACTGATAATGCTCCAGATCTTCAGTACGAGCATTCCGGGGCAATATGTATGCGTATCGGAGAGGGTTATCATAATTCTCCCCGCCAAACAGCACGTTAGAGAAGTTATCCCGGATATAGGTCACTTTTGCATCCAGCGTAAGTTTATCCGTAACCAATTCATTGGTGGTCCTCAGGTTCAGGTAATGACTGGTCAGGTCATTGCCTGGAATAATTCCCTTACCATCGGTATGCGTATAATTAAAGGATGTGCTGGAATTCTCATTATTAAAGTTCACGCCCAAACTGGCGGCAATGGTGTGCCCGGTCTGAAAGAAATCCTTGATGTTATCGGGTTGGGGCGTTAATGCATAAGTACCTCCGATAGAAGACAGGTAGTCGGGATCATTTGACCAATGGTCTACAATTTGCCCGGTCATTCGTGGTCCCCAGGAGGTAACGGCTGCCGGGGCATACGTACCTGCTGATCCCTGCGCATATTCATTCTGGTATTTTGTGAGCAGTATCGGGCTATTCACCTGGTAGTTAAACCCAACATTGGCACTCACGCCCTCCGGGGCGTTTGCTCCGGACTTTGTGGTGACGATGATGGCCCCGTTGTTGGCCCGGCTTCCGTACAGTGCCGCAGCATTACCGCCTTTCAGTACCGAAATATTATCAATATCGCTAGGAGCAATATTAGAAATATCTCCACCCACCGGAATACCATCGATGACGTACAATGGCTGGCTTCCGTTGCTTTGCAGAGAGCGGTTACCCCGCAGTACCACTTTGGTAGGGGCACCTACCCCAGCACCGGTGGTGGTAATGGCAATACCAGCCACTTTACCGCTGAGCCCTTCAGTTACGTTAAGCGCTCGGGCTTCTTCCAGCCCCTGGCTTGATACTTCCTGGGTACTGTAGGTTAGCGTGCGTTTTTCTTTGGTAATACCCAACGCTGTGACGACAACTTCCGTAAGTTGTTGCAGGTCGGGCATCAGTACAATATCAACAGTAGATCGCCCGGCTACATTTTCAGAAAAGGTCTCATAGCCCACGGATGAAAATACCAATACAGGGTTTTCTCCTTCCACGGAGATGGTGTAATTACCCTCAACATCCGTCACTGTTCCTATGGTTGTACCCTGCACAACCACATTGACTCCCGGTATAGGAGTGTCATCATCCCCTGAAAGAATATTACCACTTACCGTAAGGGATTGCGATACGGCTTCAAACGCCGGCAGCAGCAGTAAAAGACAAAGAAAAGATAGTAAGCATTTTCTCATAGTGTAGTAGAATTTAATGAAAGTTTGGAAACAAATTATCTGCAAGCAGATGGAAATTTAATTTTAGCTTAAAGGGATTTTATATAGGTTTTATTTTGCATAAAAGGAGGCTAAGGTATGAAAAATTGTATTTATGTAAAGATGGGCAATAAATTTTTGTAACGCTTAGCGAAAATGCTGGACAAAACGTACAAAAACACATTATTAGCCATTACTATCAGGCTTTTATTGAGAGAACTATAGTATCGGTTACGTTAGCGTTATCTAGAAAATGGCTTCCTGATATATTGCGTAACATATTTATAAACCGGCTCATGAGGGCTTAACGATGATCTTGATCAAACTGGCCTTTGGTGGAATTGAGCCCTTGTTACTAGTACTGCTTAGACTTCCTTTACTGACGCTTTTCCGAATTACTTTAACTAAGCAATATGTTTGTCATTTGTAGGAACGAGTAAGGTAATAAAAAAAAGATTATGAGCGAATATCTTACCTTCTAATTTATCTTATATAATCTCAAACATCAATATCCGTCGGGAAACTGACCTTCCAGATCATGCCGCTGTTTTCAATCACGTATACTTCGTGGCCCAGCATCAGCGCATCTGTGGGGCCCTGGAAGCCATCCACAACCCGGTAACAGTGTACGGTATAGTTATCGGTTTCCGGTTGGTAGGTGAGCTTCATATGTAGTAAATCTCCTCCCAATAACGAAAGTCGTCGCATCAGTGAAGAATTTTCTCCGAAGGAATAGCTTAGCACAAACCCGTCGCCCTGGTAAGGGGCAGCCAACACGCTATCCTGATCAAAAAACAATCCCAGCGGTGAGCGGTGGCCGGTAAAGGTACCTACCGGTTCTCCGGTGTCGTCTCCATCCATTACTTCCCCAGTGACTACATCCCGGTAAAAATTGGCATCGGGGCCGTAGTTCATCACCGGCGGAGTGATTGTAAGGTCGGCTGGCTTCTGCGGGTAATTTGGGTCGTTTTCAAAGTGTTTCTGCGTATAGGCATAAGCTGCCGGGTTGACAAACGGATCTTTTTCAGGATCAGGCTCCCAGTCAGGGTACTGCTGGGGGTTTTCGGTGTTTCCCATGATCCAGGGATATCCGTAATGATGCCCGGCTCTCAGCCAGAACATGTCTTCCGGATGATCATAATCCGAGGAGTTAGATACCGCAAACAGATGCCCGGATGGTGAAAACTCCATGTCGTAGGCATTCCGCACCCCATCAGCAAATAAATAGCCATTTTCAGCCAGGAATGTTGAGTCGTCTTTTAGTACAATGTTGTTTCCGTCGATTGGCAGTTGAAAAATACAGGCGGTCAGAAAAGATTCTCTGAGGCCAGGATACAACCCATCGTTGTCCTGCACTTCGCCATGATCAGTGCGGGCCCCGCTGTTTACGTAGATATACTGTTTATCAGGGCTGACGGCAATGCCGTTAAATTCATGGCTGTACACCGTTCGGGGCTTTCCGTACAGTTCGGTAATAGCCAATGTATCCCAGGCATAGGTTCCTGCGGAAGTTAAGTCTCCCCGCATAACGACCCCCTTGGTGGCTCGATTGTCTTTATAATACTTATTGCCTACCAGGAAAATGCTGCTGTCTGAAAAATACATGCCCTGCAAGGATTCTATGCCATGATCTTCTACAGTATATACCTTTTCATCGTAAGGGGTATCCTCTCCCTGGTATATTCGGTAAATATCTCCTTTCATGGTGTTATAGAAAAAGTCGCCCGAAACCGGGTCCATACGAAGGCGGATACCTCCTCTTTCTATTTCCATGAAAGGTTCAATCGTGATGTCATCGGTTAAGACCCGAGGCGCGCGATCATCAGAAGTACCTGCCTGTGCCTGCGTATTTGGGTCGGAATGAGTGCAGCTCGTGGCAAGAGCAAAAAACAATAGAGCAATAAAAGAGATCAGGTTGTGCATGAAAAAGAAAGAATAAAGGTTGTTGAGATCGTATAGGCTTTGTGTTTCTTCTATTCTACCAGCCAGGGTGGACGGGAGATACCATTCAGGTCATAGACAATTTTTCCCGCCCGAATCGTTAATTCACATTCTAACTTCTGAGAGCCCTCCATTCTATACCCGCCCGAATCTATGAAGCCATACTCTCCTTCTAATAGATCAAACACCGCAATGTCGGCCACTGCCCCTTCACTCAGGTGTCCTAGTTCTTCCCGATGGATCACCTGAGCTGGTTTCCAGGTGCTGGCCTGAATCACCTCAGCGAGTGCCATATCCATGTTCAGCAGTTTGCTCATCACATTGAGCTGACTTTTCATCCCGGCATTCATGCTACCCGTGTGCAGATCGGTGCTGATGGTGTTGGGGCGAAACCCTTCCTTCATGGCGGGTACTGCCTGGCGAAATAAAAAGCTGCCTCCTCCATGGCCTACATCAAAGATGATTCCCCGCTGCTGGGCTTCATACACATAGGGTCGTACTTTGCCTCGCTCATTCACTACCGGAATTCTGCCCGGCACGTGGCCGAAGGTATGGGTAAAAATATCTCCCGGTCGTAGTTTCACCAGCAACAAAGTATCCAGCGGCAAAGGGGGCAGGTTACCGCCAAAATCTACCATCACTGGGACGTTAGCCAGTTCTCCGGCTTTCACGGCTTCCTCCACCGGCTTCCATTCGGGACCCGCATAGTGGGCGACCTTTACTCCCACAATCTCGGGGTGCTGTTGAGCCATCATCCCGGTCATCTTGCCATCCATATCACTCAGATCCTGCTCATAGGGGCCTCCCTTCATGCCCGAACCCACAATATTGAGAAAGCTCAGCACCCGGGTTTTGGAATGTTCAATGGTCTGGGCTTTGAAAGTAAGAAAGTTCTTCCATCCGGCCCCGCCCACATCCACTACGGTAGTCACTCCTACACGGAAGGTGAAACCATCCGGGGGCAGGGCAGTAAAGCTGTTACTCAGATAGGAGTCCGGTTCCGTGCCAAAAAAGTTATGCGAATGAATATCAATTAACCCGGGGGTAACATATAAGCCTGAAACATCCACCACCTGCTCGGCTTGATCTTCAGGAATATTTTCCGCCACCCGGGCAATGCTGTCACCTTGCAAAGCGATGTCCATCACTCCATCAATATTGTTTTTGGCATCGATCACATGGCCACCCTTCAGCAGCAAAGTGTAGGTTTGGGCTTGTAGTGCCGACAGGCTAAGTAGAAATAGAAAGCAGGATAACAAAAATTTCATAGCGACAGGTTGGTTCATTTAATGTGAAGGGTACAGGGTAGATGGTAAACGGTGAAGGGTTCACGGTCAATATTCTACATTGACATACTGTTCACCGTTTACCCCCGCTAAGTAGCGGCTTCCGAAAGGGCTTCTTTGAGTCGGGTAGCGACAATCTGCTCCTGTCCGGGTCGTAGCATCCAGGTAGTGATGCTGATGGAGTCTTTTCCCCCTCCAGCTACTTCAATAGAGGGATGACCACTGCGCAGCACTTCTTTCAACTCATCACCTGAGATGCGTACCTTCTTTGGGTTCCACGATACCCCCAATGTAGGTACATGGTTGGCAATGGGTGGCACATGAATATCCGTTTCCACACTGTTGATGTCCTTAATCGCCTCAGCAATCAGACTCACCTGATCCTCCCAGAGCTTCCAGTCCGCTTCCCGGTCCCCGTTCACGTAGGCATCCAGGGCTGCCCACATGCCCAGCACTTCCTCTTTGTTCACTTTCATACCTCGTCCGACGGTATTGCCGCGGGGAGGGGCACTGAGCCGAGCAGCAGCAATCAGGTCTTTTTTGCCCAATAGCAAGCCCGCACTCTGAGGACCCCGCAGCCCTTTGCCCCCCGAAAAACAGACCAGGTCGTAGCCCATCTGGGTGAACTTCCACAGGTTTTCAATGGGTGGCACATCGGCGGCACAGTCGTTCATGGCCGGAACGTCATGCTCCTTGGCCACTTTCAGCCAGTCGGCCGCATTAATCTGACCATCCAATTCAAAAGCGTTGATGAACAGCATCAGGGCGGTTTGCTCACTGAGGGCCTGTTGTAACTCATCCATCGTTTCTACCTCGATGACCGTCACCCCGCAGTTGCGCACCGCATGGGCATAGCCGATGTTATGGGATTTCTGGATGATGACCTCGGATTTCATATCGCTGCCGGCCAGATGAGGGATTTTGGCAACTTTCTCCGCATCCAGGCCACTGAGTACACCCGCCATCCCAAAAGTCATGGCTGAGAAGGCACCCGAAGTAACGGTGGCTGCTTCACAGCGGGCCAGTTGGGCGATGCGCTCCCCCACTTTATCCTGCAAATCATCCAGCATGACATAGTGCTCCGAGGCATAATTATAGGCCG